>JAKCBQ010000043.1 GCA_021839245.1 Pseudomonadota bacterium | reverse complement strand
CGCGAAACCGACCAGGTGCGACTGAGGGAGCTACTGACCGCCAATCGTGCCCTGATGATCACCTACGTGCTCAAGGATGATCTGAAGGCGCTGTGGAGCTACCGCCACGAGGGCTATGCCCGGCGCTTTTGGCTCGGCTGGTACCGTCGCGCGATGCGCAGCCGTGTCGAACCGCTGAAGGCCTTTGCGCGAAAACTACGCGGCTACCTGCCAGGGCTGCTGGCGCACTGTCGCTATCCGCTACACACCAGCGTGCTCGAGGGTATCAACAACAAAATCAAGGTCATCAAACGGATGGCCTACGGCTTCCGTGATGACGAGTACTTCTTCCTCAAAATCCGTGCCGCGTTCCCCGGAATCCCCGGAAATGGGTGAAAAACCTTTCTTTATTGGTCTCGTGATCCTCTAGCCGGTTCACTTGGCTCGTCATCCTGATTCTGATCGCCTTTGGCTGGGCCGGCATTTCCTGGTTTATGGCCCTGGTTCTGTCGCTCTGGCATATGTATCATGGCAATTTGCCCCAGAACCGGGGTTCGACTTGGTCTGGCCATGCCCTACCTGTTTCATCTCTCTCGCCGCGGGTTTCTCAGCCCATCCGGCGCCGGTTAGGGATGATTTGAGGGCAGGGTCCCTTTCGTAGTTGCAGATCAAGGCGGCAGCCGATCATAGATTAGGCGGTCTGTGCGGAGGTGTCAACAGGGTCAGACAGTCGTCCCAAGACTTGGGCCAGGATCCAGAGATCTTTCACGCCCTGAATCTTGCGGAAGGATTTTTCCGCTTCCAGGATGCCAGTGGCGGTCCAGCGCAGTGCCATGTCTACATGACAATCACGGCAGATCCGGCGCGTGACCCAGCATACGGACCTTTGGGATTCCCGATGAGGTTGCTGGTGGACAGACTGTGGATTAAGGCTGTGGTGAGCCCGAGGCGATTGACCGCATAGTTCCTCAATCCCCTCCCCGAGGCTTGCGGCGGCATCCGGGCACGGGCACTCGGCCAGCGTGATGCACCCGGGCTGGTTTCCGTGCCAGTCGATGGGGCCTCCCGTCGGCCCGGATGCCGGACCGCGGTTACCTCCAGGGCCGACGCATCAGCAGCTCGTTAACAAACAAACGGGGCCGTATAGGCCATCCGCTCATCGATACTCACCTAGGCAGACTGGAACCGTTCCAGAAGTGGCAACAGCACCGGCCCCCGACCGACGAAACAGGCCACCAAGGCCTTCCGATCATGCCGTCGCACACATTGTGGGCCTCTGTTTCCTAATTTACTGACTTATAAGCAATAAATAAGAAGACTCATTGATTTGGTTTGGATGCACACTCAAACCCCCTTCCAGCCGAACTCGCTTGACATTGCAATATCTACTGAGCAATAATCACCCAAGCTGGAGGTAACCGCTAATTTCCACGAGGTCTGGACACGATCTCAATCTCACAGACGAGAAACTCGTGTACGAAAAGATAGATGAGCTCGATTACCGGGTGTCAAAGGCGATATGTCGTCTTCTTGAAAACAACAAATACTTGTTGCAACACGACGTTCATGAAAGACCCATTACTCATTGTTTAGCTTGTTACCTTAAAGAGGAATTTCACAAATGCGACGTTGACTGTGAGTACAACAGGGATTGCGAGAGTGAAGACCGCGCCCGCACAAAAAAGATACCGAATAACGAGAGGAGTAAGATGAGAATTTTTCCTGATATCATCTTGCACAAACGAGGCACGAACGCTAATAATCTACTTGCCATCGAAGTAAAAAACAAAAAGATGCGATAACGGAAAAGATGACCGGAAAAAATTGTGTGAACTAATAGAAACACAAAAATATGAACACGCACTATTCCTCAGCTTGAAAACCGGGCCGGATTGTGTCGGCGTCAAGAAATATGAATGGATGTGCAAATGCCATCACGTACTAAGCATGCCCAAAAATTTTTGTAAGTGATGCTTCGTTCCGAAAATCATGACACCATAGGTCCATGATCGCCTTGCGCTCATGAACTATCTCTATCCCTTGCCTTCAGTTATCGCCCGCTCCGTATTTCGATTGCGAGATGCCGGCATCCAAACAAGCCCCCTCATCTCCCCAGCTCATCATCATTGATCAGCTCCATGATCTCAACGATCACCTCCTTCCTGTCATGCTTCTAATCCACGCCCGGCTTTTGGCCGAGCGATACCGAAGAATTCCACGAGAAAGAAGTCGACTTTTGGAGTCGGGAAGACATGAAACGACATCCTCTATCAAGGAGATCCAAGAGCCTGCGGCGCCATAACCTCCAGCTTGTCAAAGCTTTGGTCGAAGACGCCCCATGACTGGCTGAAAGCCATCAGCTAGCAGATCGTGCACAGTCCGAAGACTGCGTCGAACATGCTCCTCCACCGAGCGACGAGACAATGGCGAAATAGTTACGGCCCAGCATCTCCGCGATACACGTACCTATCTCAGCCCGGGGGCTGCACACTGAGGCGCTCAAGAACACCTTTTGCAAGTTTATCCGTCCGGAAAACGCGGATCTCAAGCCCCATCCGAACAGTGCACAATTCCGAGGCGATGGCGGCAGTGGGGGCACTTGAACCCGGGAGCAGGATCCGATGTCTCTTGACCGGCATCAAACCTTTCACATAGCCGGACAAGAAAGTTGCAATTAGCCGGGCACCCGGCTTACGATCAGCCGATGTCGGACGAACCGCTGTATCCCCGTGGTGCCGAACCTCGCCTGGCTGAGGCGCTGCCCGATTTCCCGGCGGTGCTGATCCACGGCCCCCGGCAGAGCGGGAAAACCACGCTCGCCCAATCCGTCGGTGCGCGGCGGGGTATACCTACTTCACCTTCGACGATGAAGTGACACACAGTGTGGCCGTAGCCGACCCGATGGGATTCGTGGCCGACCTTCCGCCGCGCGTGATCCTGGACGAAGTGCAGCACGTGCCGCACCTCTTCAGAGTGCTGAAGATCGCGGTCGATCGCGAATGCATACCCAGCCGGTTCATTGTGTGTACTGTGGCCGCCTAACAGTTTTGCCGGTCAGCTCGGCTTATCCAAGCCATCTGAAGCTTCTTGCGGAAGCGTGCTGGAGCGGGTGATGGGAATCGAACCCACGTCACCAGGTTGGGAACCTGGAGCTCTACCATTGAGCTACACCCGCTCGAAGGCGTCGTGACCCGAGCATCGAGCTGTCTCAGGCGCCTCTTATAATAAGGCATGCACATCATCGTCAACGGAGAGTCACGCGAGGTCGTGCCGCCGCCCGAGACCCTCGCCGATCTCATGCGCTCGCTCGGGCTCAAGGATCGGCGTGTCGCCGTCGAGCACAACGGTGAGGTGGTCCCCCGAAGCCTCCACTCAGAGACCCGGATCTGCGATGGGGACCGCATCGAGATCGTCCACGCCGTGGGGGGCGGATGAACAACCCCTCCGCATCCTCCGACGATTCCTGGGAGCTCGCGGGGCGTCGCTACCGCTCGCGGCTTCTCCTCGGGACCGGGAAGTACCGCTCTTTCGAGGAAACGGCCCAAGCCGTCGCGGCCAGCGGAGCCGAAATCGTCACCGTGGCCGTCCGCCGGACCAACATAGGCCAGGATCCCCAGGCCCCGAACCTCCTCGACCATCTCCCCCGGGAGGGACTCACGATCCTTCCGAACACCGCCGGCTGCCACACCGCCGAGGAGGCCGTGCGCACCGCCCGCCTCGGCCGCGAGCTCCTCGACGGTTCTCCTCTCGTCAAGCTCGAGGTCATCGGCGATCCGACCACCCTCTACCCGGACGTTTTCGCGACCCTCGCGGCGATCGAAACCCTCGTCGGGGAGGGCTTCGTCGTCATGGCCTACCTCAACGACGATCCCCTCGCCGCCCGGAGGGCCGAGGAGGCGGGGGCGGCCGCCGTCATGCCCCTCGGGGCCCCGATCGGCTCGGGACTCGGGATCCAGAACCTCTACAACATCGCCGAGATCGTGAACCGCTGCCGGGTCCCCGTCCTCGTGGACGCCGGCATCGGGACGGCGTCCCATGCCACGGTCGCCCTCGAGCTCGGCTGCACCGCCGTGCTCGTCAACACGGCGGTGGCCCACGCCCGTGAGCCGGTTCGGATGGCCCGCGCTCTCCGTCACGCCGTCGAGGCCGGGCGTCTTGCCTACCTGGCCGGCCGCATGCCCGCCCGCCCGCACGCGTCGCCCTCCTCGCCCGCGGCGGGCCGGGTGACGTGAGCGCAGGGCGCCCCGCCCCGCGGTGCTACGTCGCCCGTCACGGGCGCCTCACCCCGGCCCAGAAGCGGGCGCTCGAGACCCTCGGGCCGCGCTACCTTCTCGCACCCCCGTCCGGAGCGCCCCTCGATCCCGCCTCCGTCTTTGGGCATCCGGGACCGCTTCTCGTCGAGATCGGAAGCGGCAACGGAGGCTTTCTCATCGCCCAGGCGCGGGCGCACCCCGAGCGACCGCATCTCGGCGTCGAGATCTATCCGCCGGGGCTCGGCCACAGCCTCCTGGAAATCGCGCGCCACGGGCTCGAGAACGTCCGTCTCCTCGCCGAAGACGCCGCCCTCGTGGTCGAAACCCTCCTGCCCCCCGCCTGCGTCGAGCGGCTCGTCGTCCTCTTTCCTGACCCCTGGCCCAAAAAGCGGCACCACAAACGGCGACTCTTCCGCCGCCCGGGGTTCCCCGAAGCCCTCGCCCGCGTGCTCGTCCCCGGAGGGCGCCTCTTCGTCCTGACCGACGCGGCCGATTACGCGGCGGAGGCGCGGACGCTCCTCCCCGCCCCCGTCTGGGAACCCACGACCTTCGAGGAGGATCTCCTCGCGGACGCGCGGAGCACCCCCTTTGCCCTCAAGGCTCAGCGGCGCGTGCAGAGTCTCACTGCACTCGCCTTCCGACGCCGCGAAGCCTAGCCCGCGAAGAGGCGGAGCGCCGTCACGCCGTCGACGACGTACTGGACGGCGAGCGCCGCAAGAAGCACGCCGAAGAGACGATCGACGACGTTGACACCGGTGAGGCCGAGCGTGCGCATGACAGCGTCGGCCGTGCGGAGGAGGACGTAGCAGAGGACAAGGACGAGGATGAGAAGACCGAGGGCGGCGGCAAACGCCCACGGATGACCGGCGTCGGTATCGGCGAGCAGGAGGACGCTCGTGAGCGCCCCCGGCCCCGCGATCAGGGGAAAGGCCAGGGGAAAGACGGAGATGTCGGCCCGCGCCCGCGCCTCGTCGGTTTCTCCCCCGGTGGGCGAGCGCAGTCCGGAGTGACGGGCGAAGACCATGTCGATCGCGAGGAGAAAGAGGAGCAACCCCCCGGCGATGCGGAAGGCGGGGAGCGTGATCCCGAGGGCGTGAAGGAGCCACGGCCCGCCGAGGGCGAAGAGCACGAGAATGACGCCCGCGAGGAGAACCCCCCGGGTTGCCATGCGTCGCCGGTAGGCGGCCCCCGAACCTTCGGTGAGCGCAAGATAAATCGCCGTGAGGCCGAGCGGATCGACGACGACGAGAAAGACGACGAAGGCGTGAACGGAAGGGAGCACGGAGGCGTCCCGGGCGGGACCGGGCGTCAGAGACGCACGGTCGTCTCGCGTCGAGGCTCGCTCCGCGGAAGAGGTAGGCCCTCGAGACAGCGGTGAAGGCGCTGCCAGCTGCGCTCGATGTCGTGGTCGAGCCCCACCGAAATGCGCACGAGACCCTCACCGAGACCCATGGCGTCGCGCTCTTCCGGCGGGATCTCCGAAGAGGTGCTCACCCCCGAGGGGCTGAAGAGCGTGCGGTGGAACCCGAGGCTCACGGCGAGCCAGCCGACACCGGCGTCCTGGAGCCGGAGAACGAGCGTGCGCGCCGAGGGGAGATCCCCCGCATCGAGCGTGAGGAGCCCCCCGTAGCCGTAGCGGGCGTGCCGCTGGCGTTCGAAGATCTCCCGATCCGCGTAGCCCGCGAGGCCCGGGTAGGTGACACGGCAGCCCAGGGCCTCGAGCCGCGAGGCGTAAACGAGGGCGTTCGCCGAGTGCGCGCGCATGCGCACGGGGAGCGTGTGGAGGTTCTTGTAGATCTGGGCCGCCCGAAGACTATCCATCGTGGGGCCGAGGAGCATGAGGGGTCCCTCGTGCACGTCGGTGAGCTTCTCGAGAAACGCCCGCGAGCCACAGATCACCCCGCCCACGCAGTCGCTCATGCCGTTGATGAACTTGGTGAGGCTGTGGATCACGACGTCGGCCCCTTCGCGGGCGGGCGTCATGATGAGAGGCGTGAAGGTGTTGTCGACGACGAGCGGGACCCGGTGCGCATGGGCGAGCTCGGCCAGCGCGCCCAGGGGCGGGGTCCGGAGGAGCGGGTTCGTGAGGCTCTCGGCGTAGACGAGGGCCACCTCGGGACGGAAGGCCTCACGCACGGCGGCGAGATCGGCGAGATCGAGAAAGCGGGTCGTGATGCCGAAGCGCGGCAGGAAATTCCGAAGGAGGGCGTAGGTGCCGCCGTACACCGTGCGTTCGGCGAGAATCACGCTTCCCGACCGGCAGAGACCGAGGAGGGTGGCGGCGATCGCCGCCATGCCGGAGGACGTCACGTGGGCGGCCTCGGTCCCCTCGAGCCGCGCGAGCGCCTCGCCGAGAGCGTGCCCGGAGGGGTTTTCCTGGCGCGCGTAGAGATAACAGCCCTCGGCCCCGCCCTGAAACATCTGTTCCATGCGCTCGGGGGAGAGAAACGTGAACGTCGATCCGTCGGAGATCGAGGGGTTGACCTCGCCGAACTCGCCGAAGACCTGAAGATCGGAGACGGCGTCGAAGGGATCGGGAACGGGAGAGGATGGCGGGACGTCCATAACGATCCTGGGGGTTTGGGAGAACCGGATTAGTCTAGCCCGTCCACGACGACCGATCCGTGACGGTGCGATCGGTCGAGAGCGAGGAAGGGCGCCCAAGACCTTGCGCAGGAAGGGCCGAACCGGCGCGGAAACGGATCCCCGAGGGCCCCGTCGAACCGGGGCGGCGCGCGCGTGTTCTCAGGCGTCGGGCGCCACAGCCGCCTCGAGCGGGGACGCCGCCTCCGTGCGCGCCTCGAGCCACGCCCGGAAACGGCGCAGGAGGACGAGCCCCGGGGCGGCCAGAAGACCGCAGACGAGGAAGAAGGGGGCCCACCCGATCGCCTGGGCGAGATAGCCCGCGGGGGCGGAGAGGATCACCCGCGGGACGGCCATGAGACTCGTGAGGAGAGCGAACTGCGTCGCGGTATAGCGGCGGTCGGTCATGACCGCGAGAAACCCCACGAACGCCGCGGTGCTCATCCCGAGGCTCAGGTTCTCGAGACTGACGACGGCGGCGAGCGCCGCGGTGTTCGGGCCGCTCAGGGTGAGGGCGGCGTAGCTCGCCGTGGCGGCGGCCTGAAGAAGCCCGAACCAGAAGAGCGAGCGGTAGAGACCGATCCGGAGGCTCGCGATCCCGCCGAGGATTCCCCCCGCCACGATCGCCCAGTAGCCGAAGAGTTTGACGACGAGCCCGATCGTCACGCGGGAATAGCCGATCCGGAGGTAGAAGGGAATCGTCATGTTCGAGGCCGTGAGGTCCCCCACCTTGTAAAGGACGACGAAGACCAGGACGAGAAGCGCGTCCTCCTGGGCGAAGAAGCTCTTGAGCGGCTCGAGGACGAGGGCGCGCCAGCCCCGGCCGGGGTCACGGCCCGGAGGCTCGTCGGCCCAGAGGGAGGTGAGGAGTCCCACGCTCATCCCCGCGGCCATGAGGAGGTAGGTGTCGCGAAAGCCCACGTAGTGCGAGAGGATGAGGCCGCCGCCCGAGGCGACGAGCATCGCGATGCGGTAGCCGTTGACATAGAGCGAGGCGCCAAACGGCTGCTCGTCCTCGGCGAGCGATTCCCGCCGGTAGGCGTTGATGACCGTGTCCTGCGAGGCCGAGAAAAAACAGACCAGCACCGCGGCCGCGGCGATCGGAAGAAACCCGTGCGCGGGACCGACGAGGCCGAGGCCGGCGATCGCAGCCACGAGCAGGATCTGGGTCGCGAGCAGCCAGCCGCGGCGGCGGCCGAGCCGCCCGAGCGTGTAGCGATCGAAGAGCGGCGCCCAGGCGAACTCGAACGAGTAGGGAAGCCCAAAGAGGGCGACGAGGCCGATGAGACCGAGGTTGTAGCCGCGCCGGGTGAGCCAGGCCTGAAGAAGTGTGCTCGTGAGGAGGAGCGGGAGGCCCGAGGAGAAGCCCATGAGGAGGGCGACGAACATCCGCTTGCGCGTGAGGCGGTGGAGAATCCCTCTCCCGCCTCGCCTGCGCGCCGTCGCCGGATCGGCTTCGGCGCTCATGGATCGAGGTCGTAGGTGACGGTGTACGGGGCGTGATCGGAAAAGCGCGGGCTCCTGTCGATGCGCACGGCGCGCACGTGCGGCGTGAGATCCGGCGTGACGATCTGGTAATCGATCCGCCAACCCACGTCGTTCTCCCAGGCCCGCGCCCGGTAGGTCCACCACGTGTAGAGTCCGGGGGTGTCCGGATGAAGAAGACGCAGCGTGTCGACCCAGGCGCCGGGAGCGAGCCGGCGGTCCATCCAGGCGCGCTCGTGCGGGAGAAACCCCGAGTGTTTCTCGTTGGCTTTGGCGTTGCGGAGATCGATCGCGCGGTGCGCGATGTTGAAATCGCCGGCCACGATCGTGCGTCCCCGCGCCCGCCAGCGGTCGAGGACCGGCGGGAAGACCTCGAGGAAACGGTCCTTGGAGGCCTGCCGCTCCGGACCCTGGGAGCCCGAGGGAAGATAGAGGGCCGCCACCCGGAGCGATCCGAGTTCGCCGAGCAGGAGTCGCCCCTCGCGGTCGAATTCCTCGACACCGAAGCCGGTCTCGAGGATGCGGAGCGGACGACGCGTGAGAAAGGCGACGCCGGCGTAGCCCGCCCGCTCGGCCGGGGCCACCTCGATGCGGTAGCCCGGCGGGGGCGGCGGGATCTCGTCCGCACGGGCGCGGACTTCCTGGAGCGCGACGAGGTCGGGACGCTTTTCGTCCAGCCAGTCGTAGAACCCTTTGCGCACGGCGGCCCGCAGCCCGTTGGCGTTGAAAGTCGTGACACGCAGCATGGCGGTGAGATTCCACCCGACGGGCGACGTCCCTTCATCTTAGCGGCTCGGGACGACGGCCGACGGGACGGCCGGGCGACCGTTACAATCCCCGGCATGGACACCGCCGAACGTTTCGTCCGTCTGATTCTCGAGCGCGGGGCGCTCCGCTTCGGCCGCTTCACGCTCAAATCGGGACGCGAGAGCCCCTACTTCTTCAATCTCGCCACACTCGACCGCG
Organism: Pseudomonadota bacterium; assembly: GCA_021839245.1. GTDB lineage: Bacteria > Pseudomonadota > Gammaproteobacteria > JAKAQQ01 > JAKAQQ01 > JAKAQQ01. Next base: position 1,388 of record JAKCBQ010000043.1, on the reverse strand, counting down.
GCTCGGATCTCGCCACACTCGGCGAGCTCTACGCGGAAAGCCTTCTCGCCGCAGGGCTCGACTTCGATCTCCTCTTCGGCGCGGCCTACAAGGGCATCCCCCTCGTGAGCGCCGCGGCCGTGGCCCTCGCCCGCCGCCACGACCGCGACGTTCCCTGGTGCTTCAACCGCAAGGAGGCCAAGGACCACGGCGAGGGCGGCGTGCTCGTCGGCGCCGACCCGCGCGGCAAGCGCGTCGTCGTCATCGACGATGTGCTCACCGCCGGCACGGCCGCCGCCCAGGCGCTCACTCTCCTCCGCGCGCACGGCGCCCAACCCGTCGGCTTCATCGTGGCCCTCGACCGCGAAGAGCGGGCGACGGAGGAAAATCCGCTCTCGGCGCTTCGTCTCCTCGAACGGCGCGAGAATCTCGCGACCCGCGCCCTGGCCCGCCTGAGCGACGTTCTGCGCGTCCTCGCCCGCGACCTCTCGCGTCGCGAAGAACGCCGGGCGCTCGAAGACTACCGGCGACGCTACGGAGCCCTGGACCCGCCCGCAGCCTGAACCCGCCCGCGGACCCAGGGGCGCCCGACCGCCGAGGTCGGGATGTGCGACGGGAAGGGTCGCTCTGGACGAGTTCCAGGTTTGGGCGACATCAAGATTGAAACCCCGTTCAGTGCGTTTGCTCCGCCCAGCGCGGAGATCGATAATGGGCGCCGTGTTCCTGCGAGGCGATCTGGAGGGTTCAGGCATGCGTCTCAGGACCGCTCGCTCCCGGCCGCTTCTCGCCGCTTTGGCTCTCGCCCTTCCGGGCGTCGTTCTTGCGGCGGCGCCCACCACGCCGCCCGCCCGCGTGCAGGCGAGCTGCACGATGTGCCACGGCACGCACGGCGTCAACACGAGAATGCCCTACATCCCCCGTCTCGCCGCGCAAAGCCGCGTCTACCTCATCGAGCAGCTCCGCGCGTTCCGCGACGGAAGCCGCTCCGACCCCCCCGCCATCATGTACATGTGGCCGGTGAGCGAGGTCCTCACGAACCGCGAGATCAAGACCATCGCGCTCTGGTACTCGAGCCAGAAACCTCCCCGTCCGCAGCGGGCCAACGCGCTCCTCGTCGCCGCGGGCCACAAGATCTTTCTTCACGGCATCCTGAAGAAAGACGTTCCGGCCTGCATGAGCTGCCACGGCCCCCAGGCGCTCGGCGACGGGATCTACCCGCGCCTTGCGGGGCAGAACGCGGCCTACATCAAGGAACAGCTCCGCTTCTTCCGAAGCGGCGTCCGACACGACAAGAACGCCGCGATCATGCACATGGTGACCGCCCACTTGAGCGACCGCGAGATCCGCGAGGTCGCGGCCTACCTGAGCCACCTCTGAGCCCCCCGGGAGGAACGCCGCCGTGAGATTCC
>JAKCBQ010000042.1 GCA_021839245.1 Pseudomonadota bacterium | reverse complement strand
CAACGACCACGCGGGCTGCTCGACCCTCGCCTATGAGCCCGGCAACCCCGAAGTCATGGTCGCCGGTCTCTGGTACGTGCACCGCTTCCCCTGGAAACTCGTGAGCGGAGGCCCCGGAGGCGGGCTTTACCGCTCGACGAACGGCGGCAAGACCTGGACGAAGCTCACGCACGGTCTGCCCAAGATGATCGGTCGGAGCGCCGTCGCCTTCGCCCCGAGCCGCCCGAACCGGCTCTACGCGGTCCTCCAGGCCAAAGGCGGGACGCTTTGGGTCTCGCACGACCTCGGTCGGCACTGGACGATGGTCAGCAACGACCACGCCATCGACGTCCGCCCCTTCTATTTCACCCAGCTCGCCGTCTGGCCGACCGATCCCAACCGACTCCTTCTTCTCTCGATGGATCTCATGGAAACCAAGAACGGCGGGAAGAGTTTCTTCTACGACGACCCGATGATCCACGTCGACCACCACGCGATCTGGATCGATCCGCGTAACCCCGAACGGATCATTCAGGGCAACGACGGCGGCGTCGCCGTCACGCACGACGGCGGCAAGACGTGGCGCTACCTCAACGATCTCCCGATCGAGGAGTTCTACCAGGTGGCGGTGGCGAACAAGACCGTGCCGTTCCTCGTCTGCGGCGGCATTCAGGACAACAACGCCGTCTGCGGCCGCTCGAGCGAATACAACCACACGGGCGTCGACGGCAAGGGGTGGTTCATCCCGGTCGGTGGCGACGGCGAGTACGCCGTGCCGGCGCCCTCCAACCCGCACATCATCTACGCGGACTCCGAAAACGGCTACATCGTCCGCTACCACGTGAAGCACGGAGCGGCTTACGCGCCCTTCATCGAGCCCTACCTCCACTCTCAGGCGGGGCACAAGATCTGGCAACTCAAGTACCGCTTCAACTGGACCGCCCCCATCGCCGTGTCCTACACGAACCCGGAGGTCGTCTACCTCGGCGCCAATGTCGTCTTCAAAAGCACCGACGGAGGTCGGCACTGGACGGTGATCAGCCCGAGCCTCACGCTCAAGAGCCGGGCCCACGAGGGGCTCACCGGAGGGCCGATCAACTACGACATCAGCGGAGCCGAAAACTACGACACGATCGAGTCGATTTCCATCGCCCGCACCAACCCCAAGGTCCTCTGGGTGGGGACCGACGACGGGCTCGTCTGGGTCACCCGCGACGGCGGACAGCACTGGACGAAGGTCACCCCCTCCGGGGCGCCCAAGCTCGCCCGCGTCTACCAGATCGGGGTTTCGCCCTTCCACGCCGGGACGGCCTACCTCTCCTTCGACGCCCACGAGCTCGGGAACAACCGACCCTACGTCTACCGCACGGACGACTACGGCCGGAACTGGCACCGCATCGATCACGGACTGCCCGAGGACGCCTCGACCCTCGTCGTCCGTGAGGATCCCGATCATCCGGGCTTCCTCGCCGCCGGCACCATGATCGGCGTCTACTATTCCCGCGACAACGGCCGACGCTGGCACCGCCTCGGAGCCAACCTGCCCACGATGTCGGTCTGGGATCTCAAGTTCGTCGGGCATCCCGACAGTCTGGTGCTCGCCAGCCACGGCCGCGGGCTCTGGGTGCTCGACGATCTCAGGCCCCTCGTCGACTACAACCGGCGGATCGCCCGCGAAGCCTTCCATCTCTTCCCGGCCGCCCCCGGAACACTCTTCGACACGAACAACATCGGCTTTCCGGCCCCGCCCGTCTACGTGGCGCCGAACGCCCCGATCGCCGTGACCCTGAGCTACAGCCTGCAGCACGGGGCCAAGCCCACCGCGGCGGAAAAGAAAGCCGGCCAGACCCCGGTGCGGATCGCGATCCTGAACGCTCGCGGTCACGTGATCGACACCTTCTACGGGCCGAGCCACACGGGCGTCGATCTCGCCTACTGGAACATGAGGTACCAGGGACCGCGCAAGATGACCTTCGGGCATTACTGGGCGTCGCACGGGCCTCGGGGCTTCCCCGGACCCGCCGTCGCCCCCGGCCGTTACGTCGCGCGTGTGACCTACGACGGACACAGCGCGAGCGAGACGCTCATCGTCCGCCCCGACCCGCGGCTGGCCATTCCGCCCACGCGCTTCATCGCCCAGCGCAACGCCGCCCTTCAATTGAGAAACGAGGTGACGGCGATGGACGAGATGCTCGACCGCCTGCACCGCATGCATGCGGAACTGCAAGCTTTCGAGATCGACGCCGGGCGTAATCCGGCCCTCGGCCGCCGCTACGCCGCACCTCTCGCGGCCGCCAAGCCGCTCGTCGGGCGAATCACGAAACTCATCGACGCCGTCTACCAACCGGCACGTCAGCACGGCGTGTCCGAGGACAGCCTCCGGCGCCTCGTCCGTCTGCATCAGCAGATCATCAACGCCTACGATCTCGTGGTCTTCAACTACGCGCAACGGATCAACGGGCCCATCCGTCGGCTCATGGCCGAACGCCGGAGGGAACTCGATCGGGCGCTCGCGCGTTACAACCGCTTCGTCGCCACAGCCGTCGCGCGTTACAACCGGATCGCCTCGGCCGCCGGGGCGCCGAGCCTCATGGCCGGCCCGCCCGTGCGGGTGGCCCCGATCCAGAAAGACATCTGAGAGCGCTCTGAACCCACCGCGCCGTGGTCCTCCATCACCACGGCGCGGTTTTTTTATGTCGGCCGTGATTCTCCGGAGTGACGAGCCCCGCGCATCGTCTCCTGGAGAGTCTCGACGCGAAACCCGAGCCGCCCGAGTTCCGTCCAATAGCCCGGAAAGGATTTCCTCACCGATTCGGCCCCATCGATCGTCACCCGACCGAGCCGGGTCGACAGGAGCGCAAGACTCATCGCCAGACGGTGATCGCCGTGCGCCGAGAAGACCGGCTCCGCGCCCGGATCAAGCGGGCGTCCTCTCAGCCAAAGAGCGTCCGCCTCGGCCCGCGCCTCGACGCCGAGACGTGAGAGCTCGCCCACGAGGGCCGCGATCCGGTCCGATTCCTTGTGGCGAAGGTGACCGACACCCGTGAACACCGTCTCGCCTTGGGCCACCGCGGCGAGGGCGGCCAGCGCGGGGATCGAATCGGGGAAATCGCGGGCGTCGACCCGGCCGGGGCTCCTCAAGGTCTCCTCGGTGCCCGTCACCTCAAGCCCGTCGTGGACGCTGATCCGTGCCCCCATCGAGGCGATCACCTCGAGGGCGCGGGCCTCCCCCGTCCAGGGCGGCGGAGGAAACTCGTGGCGAAGGGTGGTCGGAAAGAGGGCGGCAAGAGCGGCAAAGTAGCCGAGTGCCGTGGGATCGGGAGGAATGCGCTGCTCTCCCCCCCGGTATCCCTGGGCCCCGGAGACCTCGTACCCGCGCCGGGGATCCCCGTGAACACGGGCCCCAAAGGCCGTCATCGTCTCCACCGTGAGCCCAAGATAAGACGCCGAGACGGGTTCGTCTTCGAAACCCAGGACGAGCCCCCCCTCGAGGAGAGGGCCCACGATCAGAAGAGCGCTCGCGAACTGGCTCGTCACCCGCCCGCTCAGCCGCACACGCCCACCGCGCAGGGGACCGCGAAGGCGAACGGGCAACCCCTCCCGCGTCGCGCTCACCCGCGCTCCGAGCGCCTCGAGGACCCGGAGGAGCTCACCCATCGGCCGCTCGCGCAGGCGTCCCCGTCCGTCGAGGACGACCTCCTCGCCCTGCAGAGCCGCAATGGCGAGAGCAAAGCGGGCCAGCGTCCCGCTCTCGCCGAGATCGACAAGCGCACCCGGCGCGAAACGGGGGCGAGCGGAAACCCCGGTGACGAGGAGCGCGCCCGAAGCGAGGGGTTCGACGGCGGCCCCGAAGGCACGCACGAAGTCAAGAGCGGCCCGCATGTCCTCGCTCTCGGGCACACCGTGGAGAACCGTCGGTCCCGCGGCGAGGGCGGCCAGGAGGAGGACACGGTTGGCCACGTATTTGCTCGGCGGCACACGCGGGCTGAAGGCCTCGAGGACGGCGGGAGACTGAAGACGCAGGCGCACGCGAGCAACCGAAGAAGGTGAGCGCCTATCATAGAGTTCCACAACGCAGGAAGGAATCACCGGTGAGGGGATCGACGCACCTGTTCCGCCCGCCCGAACCACGCCGGGCGTGGACCCTCGACGCCGGGCGTCCGGCCGCCGTCGCCCGGCGCCCCGTGCGCCCGAACCCACGCCCGGCGGAGGTCTCCGGCGTGTGAACCGCGATCCCGCCGACCGCGCCTCGCCGCTCGTTACCGACTACTACGCCTTCACGATGCTCATCACCTACCTCGAGACGGGGCGGACCGGGACGGCGGTCTTCGAATTCTTCGTCCGCCCTCCACTGCCCGCGTCACGGCGGTTTTTCGTGGCGGCCGGCCTCGGCGAGGCGGTCGATGATCTCCTCGCGCTCGAGACCCGGGGGGACGAACGCGCCTGGCTGGCCGGAGAGGGACTGCTCGCCAGCAAACCGGTCCGCGATTACATCGAAGAGCTTCGTTTCACCGGGGACATCGACGCCGTGCCCGAAGGAACGGTGGTCTTCCCCGACGAACCCCTTCTTCGTGTCCGGGCTCCGCTGCCGCTCGCCCAGCTCGTCGAAGCGAGGCTCATCAACAGTCTTCACTACCCGACACTCATCGCCTCGAAGGCCGCCCGCATGGTCCTCGCCGCCCGAGCCGGAACCACGCTCGTCGATTTCGGGCTCCGCCGCGCGCCCGGGACCGAAGCCGGTCTCATGCTGGCGCGGGCGTCTTACATCGCCGGTTTCGACGGCACCGCCACGGTCCCCGCCGGACGGCGTTACGGGATTCCTCTCTACGGCACGATGGCGCACAGTTTCGTCCTCGCCTACCCGAACGAAGAGGAAGCCTTTCTCGCCTACGCACGCACCCACCGCGAAGATGTCACGCTCCTCATCGACACGTACGAGGAGCGGGATGCGGCGCACACCGTCGGGCGGCTCTACGCCCGCCTCGCGCACGAGGGGATTCCCCTGCAAGCGGTCCGCCTCGACAGCGGCGACCTCGCCGCCCGGGCCCGGGACGTGCGCACGATCCTCGACGCGCACGGGGCGAAGAGCGTGCGCATCTTCGCGAGCGGAGGCATCGACGAGCACACGATCGCCGATCACGTCCGGCGGAAGGCCCCCATCGACGGTTACGGAATCGGCACACTCCTCGCCAACTCGAGCGACGTCCCTTATCTCAACTGTGCCTACAAGCTCGTCGCCTACGACAACCAACCCCGGCGGAAGTTCTCGACCGGCAAGACCACGCGGCCCGGCGCGAAGCAGGTCTTCCGCACCCACGACGCCCGCGGGCGGATGAAAGAGGACGTGATCGGGCTCGAGGGCGAGGACATTCCCGGAGAACCTCTTCTCGTTCCCGTCGTCCGTCGAGGGGAACGGTTGACGCCCGAAGAACCTCTCGAACACATCCGGGAACGGGTCCGCACCGGCCTTGCGGCCCTCCCCGACGAGCTCCGGGAGATCGACGACACCCCGTCCCCCCGCCCCTATCCGGTCCGCACGAGCCGAGGTCTCGCTGCGCTCACGGACTCGCTTACCCCCCCTTCTCCATCCGCCCCGAGGGTCGTTCCGCCATGATGCAGGTCTTGATCGCCGTTTCCCTCACTCTCTCGATTCTCTCCGGCCTCGGTCTCGGGATCTCCTACTTCGCCCCCGGGTGGGTCCCCGCGCTCACGCGGCCACGCGCGCGCCTCGTCCTCGGTCTCACCTCGCTCGTCGCCTACATGGCCTTTGCGATCTTCGTGACGTTGGCCGATCCCCGCCTGGCCCTCTACGACACGAAAGGGCTCGCCGCCGTCCTCGCCACCCACCCGCACGGGCTCTGAACAAGGAGTCGCTCCGGCGCCCATCCCGTCCTGGGTCTCGGGATATTCGGACTGTGAAGCTTCTGAGCTCGGGCCGCCTCTTCGCTTTTCGCGACCCACCGCACTAGACTGGACGGGACCTTCTTCCCTGCGGGACTCAACCGTGCGCCCCATCGTGTTATTGGCCGCTTCCCTGGGCCTCTTCGCCGCCGCCCACGCGGGAGAACGTGGGCGACCCACGGCGCTGCGCGGACTCGATCCCGCGGTCGGCCGCTGGGTTTTTCACGGCCGCAGTCTTTCTCCACGGCCCGGCGTGTGGACCTGGCACGCCGACTGCCGCTGGTCGAGACCGGATCGACTGTTTCTCGAGTGCACGTTCGACAACGACTGGAACGGTCGGCGGGTCCGCTCGCTGGTCGTCGACACCTACAACACCCACGACCACGCCTTTTGGCACTACGAGATGTTTGCGGCCGGAGCCGGAGGCGCGCGGCCCTTCGTCTCACGTCTGATCATTCAGCCGGATCTTTGGGTCGAGGAGAGTCCCGGCCGCGCAGGCCGCGGGGCGGAACGGATCGTCTACCACTATCTTCCAGACCACCGCGTCCGGGTGACGATCGAGGTCCGCGCCCCGAGCGGATCCTGGACCCGCGTCGACCGCGGCGTGGGCCGACGGCTCCCTCCGCGCCGATCCCGGGCCGTGCGCGGGCGGAGCCACCCGCGTCGCCCGTGATCAGGACGCGGATTGCCCGCAGCGGAGATTCGCTGAGACCGCGACGTCCATGAGCTTGGGATCGGGGAGGTTGAGCGCACGCATGAGAGCGACATACTCAGCACGCGTCTTTCCGGCGAGTCGGGGGTTGTATCTCTTTTCCTCCCCGATCGTCGAGGAGGTCCAGCCCTTGTAGTCGTGCGCCGGATAGACCGCGGTTTCGTCGGGCAACCGAAAGAGTTTCCCCACAATCGAGTCCCAGCTGGCCTCGGGGTCTCCGTTCTGGAAGTCCGTGCGCCCGGTCCCGCGGATGAGGAGGACATCGCCGGTGAAGACCGCCCGCGGGCGCTCGGGATCGAGGACCAAACTCAACGAATCGTCGGTGTGCCCGGGTGTGTCGAGCACCCGCAGACGCACGCCGTCGAGGTGGATCACCTCGCCCTCACGGAGACGCTCGGAGACGCATTCGGCGCGCGATCGTTCCCCCATGAGGGTGACGCAGCCCGTCGCGTCGCGAAGGGCGCCGAGTCCGGTCACGTGATCGGCGTGGATGTGCGTGTCGACCGCCCGAACGAGCCGAAGAGAGAGTTCCTCGACGGCTTTGAGGTAGTCGTCCACTTTTTCACGAACGGGGTCGATGAGCAGAGCCTCGCGCCCCGGACCCGAGGCGAGAAGATAGGTGTAGGTGCTCGATGCGGCATCGAAAAACTGACGCTGGATCACGAATCCCCTCACCGTTCCGCAAGGGCGGTCGAATCATGATCTTACAGATTCTGGGAGGCGAAGAGCCGAAGCCCCGTGACCCAGATCCAGGCCCCCTGTATGGGAGAAGACATGAGGCTCGGGGATCGTGTGTTCGCGGGAGATTTCTCGCAACTCCAGCCCAGCCCGGGAGCCGGGATGGTCCCCCGCCTTGGGGATGGCACGAATCGGCCCCGCAGCAACCGCACGGCACCAACCGTCATGGTGGCTTACGTCGGACCGTCCGTATCATGGCTGTTAAAGGGCCCTTCCAGGGAAACCCTTTCGGGTGCCAGTCCAGATCCCTGAAAAAGCGGCATGTCCGGTCTTATAAGACGGATGTTGTCTTCGTCTCCCCGCAGGAAGAAGCACCCAGAGATAGGGGCTGAAGCGACCACGTGCCACCGGCATTTTGGTCTGCGACCTTTGTGTTCGTGATCGTCCCCATCACGTCCCCGCGGCCGAAGCATGCCGAGAAACAGTAACTTGCCTGATCGCTTGACGATCAAGGGCACGCAGGCTCAAGGGCTATGCCGGAAAACTCTAGCTTTCCTGTGTAATCGGGCGGCGGGGAGCCTGGCTTTGCCGTGGGGCTGGCTGTCCCCTACCAAAATCCGCGTTGTTTACAAAATAATGATTTATAAGTATAATGTAAACACTTGGAGGATGCCCCCATGTTCGGCGAAAGATTGAAACTGGCCCGCAAGCGCTGCGGCCTCTCTCTTCGAGGTCTGGCCGATGCCATCGACCACGCCGTCACCGCCCAGGCGATCGGCCGCTACGAGCGCGGCGAGATGCTGCCAGGGTCGGCCATAGCCCTGAAACTCGCCAAGGCGCTCAACGTCCCGCTGAGCTACCTGTTCAGTCCCTCGAAAATCCTCCTTGAGGAGGTGGAGTTTCGCAAAACCTCCACGGTCCGCGCCAAGGAGCGCGCCATGGTAAAGGCGGCCGTCCTGGACAGTCTAGACCGTTACCTTCTCATCGAGGATCTGCTCGAGATCGGCAGTCACGTGTGGGACAAGCCGGAGGGCGTTCCTTTCACGGTCACCCGTTGGGATGATGCCGAGACCGTCGCGGAGCGGATACGTGAATCATGGAATCTCGGCGGTGATGCCATCCCGAACCTGACCGATCTCCTCGAAGAGCGTGGCATCAAAGTGCTCAAGCTCGACTTCCCGCTCTCCGTCGATGGGCTGAGCTGTCAAGTGGCACGAGCAGATCATGAGAAAGTGCCGGTCATCGTTGGCTCGGTGTCGAAATCGCTGGAGCGCCGCCGCTTGACTCTCGCCCATGAACTTGGCCACATGGTGATGGGGATCGACGGCAACCTGGACGAGGAGAAAGCGTGTCAGCGGTTCGCCAGTGCCCTGCTGATGCCGCGAGAAAATCTGCTTTTCGAAGTTGGGCAACGCCGCAAGGCCTTCGGCTACGCCGAGATCATCGAGATCAAACGCATGTACGGTGTCAGCGCCGCCGCCCTGATCGTCCGGTTGCGCGACCTTGGCGTCATCTCCGAGGCCAGGCTGCAGACTGTGTTTCGCGGTATCGGCCGCACTTGGCGCAAGACCGAGCCCGAGCCACTCCCGGAGAGCGAGGAACCCCGTCGCTTTCAGCGCCTGGTGCTCCGCGCCCTAGCCGAAGACGTCATCTCGCTTTCCAAAGCCTCAGAACTTCTGCGCAAAAGCACGGGTGAGGTGAACCGGATCATGTTAGGCCCCACAGGTAAACGATCGTGCGGGTCTTGGTGAGCGATACCTCGATTCTGATTGAACTGGCTCGATGGTTACTCCTCGAGTCGCTCTTCAAGCTGCCGTTCGAGTTCGCGGTACCCGACGCCCTCTACGAGAACGAGCTCCTCGAGCTCGGTGGGATCGATCGGAAGCGGCTCAAGGGACTGGGTCTGCGGATCGAATCCCTGGACCGGGAGGGCATGGCCCGGGCCATCGACTATCAGACAGCCCAACCCAAGCTCACTTTCCACGACTGCCTTGCTCTCACTCTGGCCGTGACGAACGGCTGGCCGTTGCTGACGGGCGACAAACGCATGCGTACCCTCGCTGACGAAGCGCATCTCGAAGCGCATGGTGTCCTGTGGGTCATCGATCAGTTTGCCGAACACCGCGCTGTGAGCAAACGCGCACTCAGCGAGGCGCTGGAGTGCATGCGGGCCAGCCCGAGAACATGGTTGCCGCACAACGAGATCGACCGCCGCCTCGAAGCGCTCAGCGGCAAGACGGGTGGTTGAACACCAACGGAGCGCCGCTCACGCCCGTGCGGCGGCCACCCTCGCTCGATGGATATCCCTGGAACAAATAGAAACGGCCGTCCCCGCGGCGCTTCCGATCGTCGTCCCACCACTCCTCAGGAGGGAGCCAAGAGATAACGGGTGGGGTCGGGAAGACCGGCCTCGAGAAATCCCTTGCGCCGGAGTCGGCAGCTGTCGCAGAGCCCGCAGGCGCGTCCTTCCTCGTCCGCACGGTAACACGAGACCGTGAGCCCGTAGTCGACTCCGAGCGAAAACCCGAGGCGCACGATCTCCGCCTTGCTGAGCGTGAGGAGCGGGGCGTGGATGCGGAAACGCGCTCCCTCCTCCACACCGGCACGGGTGGCGAGTTGGGCGAGGGCCTCAAACGCACGAAGATACTCCGGTCGGCAGTCGGGATAGCCCGAATAGTCGAGGACGTTCGCCCCGATGTAGAGGTCACGGAGATCGAGGACCTCCGCCCAGCCGAGGGCCAGCGCGAGAAAGACGGTGTTTCGCGCCGGAACATAGGTGGGAGGGATCCCGGCCGTGGGCGCGGTGGGAACCGCCATCGCCTCGTCGGTGAGGGCCGAGCCGCCGATCGCACGGAGATCGACACGCACCACGCGATGCTCTTCGGCCCCCAGATGTTCCACGATCCGACGTGCGGCCTCGAGTTCACTGCGGTGCCGCTGACCGTAGTCGATGCTGAGGGCGTGGACGGCCACGCCCTCGCGCCGGGCGTACGCCAGCACCGTCGCCGAGTCCAACCCGCCCGAAAGAAGGACGACCGCCGCCCGCCGGGAGCCCCCGTTCATCGCCCCGGCTCCGTCCCCCAGAGGATCTTGTGGAGTTGGATCTGCAGACGCACGGGCGCATGATCCTCGAGAATCCACTCGGCGAGGACACGCGGTTCGAGCTCGCCCCAGGCGGGCGAGAACCAGACGGTCGCCCGCGTATCGAGCCGGTGACGGCGCACGAGGTCCAGCGCCCAGAGGTAGTCCGTCCGATCCGTGACGACGATCTTCACCTGATCGGCGGGCCGAAGTGCCGCGACGTTCGTGTAGTCGTTGCGCCCCTCTTCGCCTGAACCCGGGGTCTTGAAATCGACGACGCGGACCACACGCGGATCGACGTCCCGCACGGGGAGGGCCCCGCTCGTCTCGAGAAGGACGGCGTAGCCTTCGTCGGCGAGTCGGCGCAGGAGGTCGTGGACCGCGGGTTGCGCGAGAGGCTCGCCGCCCGTCACGCATACGCGGCGCGTGCCGAACGAGGCGACCTCCGCCAGGACCGCATCCAACGCCAGCCTCCGTCCGCCGTGGAACGCGTAG
>JAKCBQ010000041.1 GCA_021839245.1 Pseudomonadota bacterium | reverse complement strand
CCCCGGTAGCTCAGTCGGTAGAGCAGGTGACTGTTAATCACCGGGTCGGAGGTTCAAGTCCTTCCCGGGGAGCCAATAGAATCAAGGACTTCGATTGTGCGCCGGCTTTCGGTATGCGCGACCGGGACGTCCAGGTCGCCCTCACGCCCTCAAGCTCGGCGCAACTCATGATCTCTCCGCTCCGCTACGAGATGCCGCGGCCGTCCTGCGGGCGAGATGTGCGCTTTCCTAGCGCACAAGAATCTCGCCCACAATAACTGGACGGCGTATCGATGTCCTTGCAGGTGGCCTGCGGCCACCCGCCCGGACCACCGCCTCCCGCGGACTACGCGCCCTCGCTTCGCTCTCCCTGGCGCGCAGCGAAGGAAAGTCTTCAAGCCTTCGAGAGTCAATTGGGCAGAAACCTCTACACGTTATGGAACCGGATGAGCGCGGGGAGTTACTTCCCCAAACCTGTCCGTCAAGTGGATATCCCGAAAGCGGACGGACGTACCCGTACGCTTGGTATTCCCACGGTGACGGATCGGGTGGCGCAGATGGTGGCAAAGGCATGGATCGAGCCGCGACTGGAAGCTATTTTCCATTCCTCCTCGTTCGGGTATCGACCAGGAAAAAGCGCCCATCAGGCGATCGCGCAAGCGCGTTCGCACTGTTGGCGTTATGACTGGGTAGTAGATCTCGATATCAAGGGTTTCTTTGACACCATAGACCATGATCTCCTTATGAAGGCCGTGCGCAAGCACGTCCCCGAGACATGGATTCGGCTCTATATCGAGCGATGGTTGCAGTGTGATATGGAGACGCCGGAAGGTAAGCGCATCTCGCGCCCGCAGGGAACCCCTCAGGGCGGCGTCATTAGCCCCCTCTTGGCCAATCTCTATCTCCATTACACTTTTGACGCGTGGATGCAGACGCATTATCCCCACGTACCGTTTGAACGGTACGCCGATGATGTGATCTGTCATTGCCGCACGGAAGAAGAGACGCAACGGCTCCTGGAAGCCATCCGTGAACGATTCGCGCAGTGTCAGTTGACACTGCATCCCGAGAAAACACGGGTGGTGTACTGCAAGGACGGCCGGAGGCGCGGCGATCATGCGTGTACGCAGTTCGACTTCTTGGGCTTTTGCTTTCGAAGACGAAGCGTGCAGGATCGCAAGGGACAGTTGTTTGTGGGCTTCAACCCAGCGGTCAGTCCGAAGGCGTTGAAGCGTATGAACCTCGTTCTGCGGACATTGCGTCTCCATCGCCAAACTCAGTGGACCCTTCCGGAGGTGGCCGCCTGTCTCAATCCGATTGTGCGGGGGTGGGCGGCCTATTATGGCCGCTTCCATCCTTTGCCGTTGGAGCGATTCTTGGTGCGCCTTGATCTGCGGCTGGGACGTTGGGCCTGTCGAAAGTACAAACGGATGCGGGGACACAAGCGGCGATCTTGGGCCTGGCTCAAGCACGTGCGCGCGGGCTCACCGCGGCTCTTTGTGCACTGGGAGTTTCTGTATCTCAAAGAACCACGAGCAGGAAGAGCCGTATGACGCGAGAGTGTCACGTACGGTTCCGTGAGAGCCTAAGGGGGAAGCTCCCTTGGGCCACTCGACCCTAAGTCATGCAGCGCGTTTGGGTTTATCCTGTCCCTCGACGAGCGCGCCATTGATGACCGAGTCGCGCTCCGGGTTCAGGGTTACGACGCCTATCGGCGTCCAGTTTCTGGTCGGTCCTGACCATCGACGCGGGTTGGCTTCACGGGCAGTGACGTAGACCGCATGACGGTTGGCCAGAAGGCTACGGTCTTCCCCCGCGCGGCGCAGCAAGGCCGTTGTATTGTCGGTCACGGGCGAGCGGGAAGGTGTGCCCCGTGGACCGCGCGAGGAAGACCTCGTCTGGACCCTGGCCACTCTGTTCGAGGGAGGCTTGCGGACAATGCTTGGGGCGAACTCCAGCCGGCCCGCCATCAGCCAGCACCCTCTCAACTGACAAACTATCCCCGCCGCTGCTGCGGCGGGGATTTCTTTTCGTGTGCGCTTTGCGTGCCAGTGAGTTCCCCGCGGGGATTTCTTTTCGCATTCACTGTGCGCGCCCGCGAATTTTCGAGGGGCCTATTGGAGAACCCGCCCCACGGGCGGTTTCAGACGGCGCGCGAAGGCGCCACATAGTGGCGTTGCCGTCCGCGCCGGCTGGGCACGCCGCTGGAGGACTGTCGTCCGCGTAGGTATGGCATCGACGCCAGAGACCGTCCGCGGAGATATTGCGTCGCGGCCAGAGGCGCCAGGTGAAGTGACCCCTGCCCGTTTACGTCGTACTGCGTACCCGAGGGCCCGGAGTACCCGGTCACCTGCCTGCCCCGGGGCGGGAAGGTCGTGGAGGCGCTCCTCGCCGAGGGCATCGAGGACGTCCGCGACATCCCGGCCGGAAGGCTCGCCAACGCGACCCACGAGCGCATCCGGCGCGTGACGGTCTCCGGGCGCCCCGAGCTCGACCCGCAGGCAGGTAAGGCCCTGCGGGGGCTCGCCTACCCCCGCTACTACCTCGACTTCGAGACGATCGCCTTCCCGGTGCCGATCTGGAAGAGCACCCGCCCCTACCAGCCGATTCCCTTCCAGTGGTCCTGCCACATCGAGAGAAGAGACGGCGCCCTCGACCACACCGAGTTCCTCGATCTGTCGGGGGACGACCCGACGCGGGCGTTTGCCGAGAATCTGATCAAAACGCTCGGGGATCGCGGCCCGATCTTTGTCTATAATCAGGGGTTCGAGGGGCGGGTGCTCGAGGACCTCGCGCAGCGGCACAGAAAGCTCGCGCCAGGACTCCAAGCGATCAAGTCGAGACTGGTGGATCTCCTGCCAATCGCCCGGGAGAGCTACTATCACCCGGCGATGCGGGGCTCGTGGTCCATCAAGGCCGTGCTGCCGACAATCGCGCCGGAGCTCGATTACGCGGAGCTCGAGGACGTGCAGGACGGCGGGCAGGCACAGGAGGCTTACCTCGAGGCGGTCGCGCCGGAGACCGAGCGGTCCCGGAAGGCGGAGATCATGGCGGCGTTGCGGCGGTATTGCGGGAGAGATACAGAGGCCATGATTCGGCTCGCACGACTCCTGTAGGACTACCACCCACATCGGAACCAACGGAACACCAGAAAATAACTAAGGCGCTTCGTCGATGAGTCAGCCTAAATCGGTATTCTTCCTGACCGAACCCTCCGAAATCCGGTCAAGCCGACGACGTGATCCCTTTGGGTTTTCCGTTGTTGCGGAGTTCTACGCAAATCTACTCGCGCCAGGCATAACAAACCGACACCGCGACGCCCGATGGCTCACGATCCTATGCTGGGCGATCCGCCAGGTCCAACAAGATTTCAAATGCCCAACGGTGCCTGGAGATTGATTTGCGTAGACTCAAGCTCACGATTCAGGTGCATCCTGGACTTATGCACCACGCAGCCCAAGTGGCTGTAGAGAAATCAAAACCGTATACGGCATTTATGATGATCCGCCTTGCGAGTGAGCCGCGGGGCCCTACCCCATGAGCGACGCCGCAACCTACTGGTTCTCTCCCGCGCCGAGCGAGGTCACGTCCTCGCGGATCTCGCTCGACTTCGACCTGCGTGCGGCCGACCTGTTCTTCCGCGAGCTCGTGGTGCCCGAGCTTGGTCGCATCTGGTTCGCGCGGCAGCTCTCGTGGCCCCTGGCCGCACTTTCGCTCCACGAGGACCTGTCGAGCCACGGATCAAACCCGCCGAAGCCCACGGCCATCTGTCACGGCATCGAGGCGCTCGCGTGCAAGCTCGAGTACCTCGTCGATCCGCAGGACCCCTCACGCCGCATCCTCGGGCGACGCGCGTTTGGTCGCGACGCCGAGCGTGAGGTGTGGTCCTTCCACCGGCTGCGCCAAGCGACGAACTACGTCCGCAACACGCACCGCCAAGCCGCGACGCGCGCACTGCGAGTCGACGGGGGGCTGGGTTTCGCGAGCGGCTCGCGGTTCGATCTGCTCGAGCTGGAGCCGGTCGGGCGCGCGCTGGCTAACGCATTCCTTGAGCAATGCGTCGGGAAAGGCGGCACCAGCCTTCGCAAGTGGCTGCTCGGGTGGCTCGAAGGCGACCGCGAGATCTCGGGCTCGCCCAAGACTCTCCTGCAAGCGCTGTCTCCCGAACACGCCACCGACGACGAGCGCGCCCTGGTCCGTTCACGGCTGCTCGGAACGTCGACGTCTGCGAGCGAGAAGCGGCAGCGGATGGCCCGCGCGATCGGAGGCGCAGGGGACCTGCCGAGCATTGAGGATGGCGTCGTCCCTCGTCTCCGCGAGGCCGGTCATCGCGAGCAGGCCAACGAAGTAGTCGTGGCGCGCGCGTTCGGCGCAGTGCTCGACCGAGCGCGCGACGCGGTCGCGAGCCTGACCCGTGCGGTCGAGCCCGGGCGTGGCGGTGTGAAGCTCGCGACTCTGGCCAGTGACTCGGCGCTCAAGAGGTCGCTCAAGGACCTCCGGACCGCCTCGAAGAACTACGTCGAGAAGGCGAACACAGCGGGCGTCAGGGAGGCGACGAGCCGGTCATTCGCAGACGCAGTCGTCTCGGGCGACGACACGGAAGCCATCCGAATCCTCGCCCGACGTTCCGGGGAGGTGCTCGGACTCGCCGATGGCTCCGTCACCCGCGGCCCGCTGTTCCGCGTCGTCGACGGCACCGATGAAGCGAGCGACCTCGAAGACGGCGCGGCGAGCATCGAGCCCGATCGGACGGGCCGAACGTTCCGCATCGCGAACCTCCACTCGCTCCTGCGCGACGTCGACCAGCGAGGTGCGCGATGAGCGCCGAAACGCTGCTCGACATCTTCGTGCCGCCGGAGGGCATGGTCGGGCACAGCGCCGCTCTCGTCGCGATGACTGGCGCGGAGGACTTCCTCGAGGACGCCGTGCAGCGATTCACGGGGCTGCGGCCACGGCAGCGCGCGGAGCTCGGCAACGTGCTCGTGTATTTGATGCTGGACGGGCATGCGTCGTCGTCGCGGCAGGAGGTCTTTCCTCCTGGGCGCATCCCCGGTCTCCATGAGTTCCCGCCGCGCGAGGTCGAGCCCGGCTCGCTCCTGCACGCAAAGGTCGCGCTGCTGGCGTTCGCCCCGAGCCGGACGGGCGCGCCCGTCCATCTTCGGCTCGCGGTGCTCACGGCCAACTACACGTACACCTCGGCGCGGCAGCAGCTAGAGCTCGTGTGGGTCGTCGATCTCCCGCTCGTCGGCAGCGCCCGTGTCGAGGACCGCGCCGACGTCGCAGCGGCGGGTGCGTTCGTCGAGACACTCCTCGCGCGGCGCTTCCATCGGGATGAGCAGGCGCTCCCGGTGAAGGAGCACAAGCTGACCGCACGGCTCGACGTGCTCCTCGCGGCGGCATCTTCGCTTGCTCCTGCGAACCGCAAGCCGCGCTTCATCCACTCGCTCGACAAGCCTCTGTACGAACAGATCCGCGAGCGCTTCCGCAGCTCGATCGACAACCCGAGGAACCTGCTGCTGTGTGGCTCGGGGTTCTACGAGGAGCCGTCCACCAAGTCGCGCAAGCCCGCCGTCTTCGGCAAGCTCGAGAACCTGGGCGTCTTCACCACGAACGTGCGGCGCGTGGCGCTCGTCGAGCCCGGCGAAGCGGGCGCGGTGGCGGCGTGGGCTAAGGGGGGTGATACGGAAGGCTGGGAGGTCGTCCGCCCCTACGACGCGCTCGACCAGAACCGGCGGCTCCACGCGAAGTTCGTGTACGCGGGCTATCTCCGCGACGGCCACGTAAGTAACGGCTGGCTCTATCTCGGGTCCGGCAACCTCTCGCGCCGCGGCATCCTCACGCACGGCGAGATGGCCGAGGGGAACGTGGAGACCGGCATCGTCTTCGAGGTCGCTGAGCGTTTCGGCCCAAAAGACCTGGAGCGCTGGCTGTTCTGGACGCAGGAACACGCCGAGGTTGTCGGTGAAGACGAGTGGGCCGTTGGTCAGGTCGGCGACGCACCGGACGCGCAGCCAATCTTGCTGGCGCCGCCGATCCTCTCTGCGACCATTGAGACGACGCCGACCCGCCATCTCCGTCTGCTCTGGCGCGAAGACGCTGCGTCAGAGCGTGCAAGTATCTCGTGGATCGGGCGCGACTTGTTCGAGGTGCAGCGAGCCGATGAGATCCCGCTTAAGGACGAGGAGAACCCGACTGCGCTCCACGTGCGTGACGAGAGCGACCGCAAGTGGGTCGTTCCCGTCGTCGACGCGGCCGGTCGAGTCGGATGGCAGCCGCCGCGCTTCGACACCTACGCGGACGCGCTCGCCGCGCTCCTCGACTTCCCGATCCGCCCGGCGGAAGCCACCGACGACGGCGATGGCGATGACGGCGACGGAACCAAGGGCGCGCCCACACAGACAGCGATCGAGCAGGAGAAGAGCTACGCGCTGCATGCCGCCGCCGAGCTCGTCGAGAAGGTCGCCGCGCTTCAGGCGGCGCTGCCGGAGTCGATGCTCGACGACTGGCTCGATCATCTCGATCGGATGTTCCGCGCGTCGTTCCCCGAGCCCCTCATCGCTACGTGGGGAACGCACCGACTCGACGTGTTCGCACACCTCCGAGAGCCTGAGTTGCGCTCTCCGCACCTCACCGACAAGCAGCGAATCCGGTACTTCGAGGTGCTCGACGGCGCGGCGCGCGCGTGGGGGCTGCGGTGACCTTCTCCTGGGCCTGCGCCGCCAGCGCGCTTCGGAAGTTGGTCGCGGAGGATGCGGCCAAACAGCGTGAGGAGCAGCACCTCGACGACGGCCAACGGGCGTCGCTCACGTGGATGGCCGAGCGGCTGCCGCAGAGCGGTGTCGTGCTCGCCGACGAGGTCGGCACCGGCAAGACACGCATCGCGTGCGCCGTGGTTCACGCCGTTCTCGAAGCAGGCGGGCGCGCGGCCGTCGTCGTGCCGCACGGCCTCATGCACCAGTGGATCGCCGAGACACGGAAGCTTCGCGCGGACAGCCAAGCGCCGAAGGAACTCACCACCTTCACGGAGTTCCTGCGCGAGGTCTCAGCCAACGACGCGTCGTGGAAGGACTTCAGCCCGCGGCCCGACGAGTCCGAGTGGTGGCTGATATCTCACGGGTTCCGCGCACCGCTGGTCCGTAGTAACTCCTACGTCTGGCGTGCGGCGCTGCCGGCGTTTGTCGAGCTGCATCTCGCCTCGCCCTACGAGCGCGGAGACGGGCGTACGCGGATCGGCAGGCTGCAGCGGGAGATCGAGGAGGCGCCGACGTCGTGGTGGGGCTGGAACGGGATGGCTCGGATCGCGAGCGAGGTCGCCCCGCGCGTGTGCGGGCGTAAAGACCTGCGGGAGCGCATCGAGGCGCTGCCTCCGCTCAACGTGTCGAGCTGGAACAACGACGCGCTCCTCGCACAGTTCGGCAACGGCGGCGACGGGTGTCCGCTGACCGAGGAGCTGCTGGGCCTCTGGCTTGGCGAGTTCGACCTCCTCGTCATCGACGAGGCTCACAAGAGCCGTGGCGAGGTGGACCTCGAGGACATGGCATTGGGTGCGGCGTCGGGCACGGTACTCGCGCGCCTGGTCGACGCGCTCTTGAAGCAGCCCGAGAACGGCCGGCGGCTGTGCCTCACGGCGACGCCGATGGAGCTCGAGCTGTCGCAGTGGCTCGATCTTCTCGGCCGCGCGCGCAGCGGCCTCGACCAGGAGCGAGGGCGACAGGTGGTGAAGCGCCTGCATGACGCGGCATCTCGCGCTGCCGTTGCCCCCGATGAAGGAAACCGTCTCGACGAGCTCTGCGCAGCCGCGCGGGACTTCACC
The DNA here is from genome assembly GCA_021839245.1 of Pseudomonadota bacterium. Taxonomy (GTDB): domain Bacteria; phylum Pseudomonadota; class Gammaproteobacteria; order JAKAQQ01; family JAKAQQ01; genus JAKAQQ01. Next base: position 3,405 of record JAKCBQ010000041.1, on the reverse strand, counting down.
AAGACGCTGTCTCCACACGTGACGCGGCGTCGGCGCGACGAGGACCCGCTCGTTACGAGCTTCCGCGAGGGCGCGGTGCTGCCGGAGGGGCTGCCGCATCCGCATCGTCGTCTTCGGCGAGTGCAGATCGGGTGGACGGAGACGGTCGGTCAGAGCTCGCCCTGGCTCGATGTGCTTTTCGCGGCCGAGTGCATGAGCCAGAGCGCTCGGGGGCTGACGCTGAAGGACACCGCAGAGTGGCCTCGCGCGGTGCGCGACGCTTACACGAAGCTGTCGGCGGGGCACGTCAGCATCGACCTGTCTGAGACGAGCGAGCCGCTTCGCGTCCCTGAGCCCGGCGTCGTCGACGACCACACGCGAGGCAAGATCGCCCGCGTTGCCTACTGGTATCGGCGGCTCCGCGATGGGCGCAGGCGTGTGCTCGAAGCACTCCCACCCATGAACGGCGTCGAGCTCGATGCAGACGCCGAGCATCCGCGCGTTCTCGCTGCCGTGAAGGAGATCGAGGGCTGGACCCTGAAGCGCGAGAAGGTGCTGGTGTTTGGGGTCTTCCTCCGGCCACTTCACATTCTCACGGATGTTCTCAACGTTCGGCGTGCGCTTCGAGACGCAGACCAGGAGCGTCCATCAGCGCTAAACTTCTTCCCGGAGCGTCGAGGTTCGACAGACGCTGAGCAGAGCCGCCGTTCCAAGGTGCTCCTCGGCATCGCCGCCCAGCAGCTCGATCGAATGAGGGCCGAGCGGGATGACAACGGGGAGCCTATTCTCAAGGGAAGGCTCGCGAGCGGAAATGGCGCCAAGATCTGTCGCGCGCTCGCCGACAGCCACAAGGCATACAAGGGGCTGAGGAACAAGGTGCGTCGGCGTGCGAAGAAGCCGGTCGTCGCATGGCGAGCCGACCCATCGCTGCTCGGCGGCGCGCCGATCGACCGCAAGCTGGAGGGCGCGCTCGAAGACCACCTCGTGTCGTTCGTCCTCGATGACTTCCTCGCCACGACTTCGAAGTCCGACGAGGTGACCGACGAGCGTTTCGGCGCGCTCACCACCGAGTTCGTCGAGGAGCGCCTGCGCCCGCTGCTCGGCGAACTGGGCCGCGGCGACGTCGATGAAAAGCAAGCGGTGCTGCGCCAGCAGGCGCTACATGCGCTCCTCGAAGACGACGATGGGCGCCAGAGTCTGCACGCCCGGCTCCTTCAGGGGGCGACGCAGTGGGAGACCCGGCGCTACCTCCAGGCCGCGTTCAACCGTCCCGGCGCCTCGCCGTGGGTCCTCATCGCCCAGAGCCAGGTCGGGCGCGAGGGGCTTAACCTTCACGAGTCCTGCCGCGTGGTCGTGCAGTTCCACGCCGAGTGGAACCCTGCCGTCCTCGAGCAGCAGATCGGACGTGTGGATCGGAAGGGCTCCCTCTGGGAGCGGCTCGCGCAGAACTGGCTCGACGGAGAGCGCCAGGGTGAGCCTCCATTCGTCGAGGTGCGGCAGCTCGTCTTCGAGGGCACGTACGACGCGTTCCAGTGGGACCGGGTGATGCGGAGGCAGCACGTCTTCGACGCCAGCCTCTTCGGCTCCTTGCTTCCGATCGAAGCATGGGATCGGGTCCCGAAGGAGCGCCGCGCCGAACTCTTGGCGGCAGCGCCGTCGTTTCGGCCACCTCGGGCCGAATAGCCGCATTGACGGGGAAACGGCTATTCGCTCCTTGGCACCCTCGCGCCCCGCGGCCGATGTCATCTCGGGGCCCGCGCCCCGAGCCCGTAACCGACTTTCGTCGACTCTGGCCAGCCCTCGTACGCGCTCCTTGTGGCATGTCCGGCAAGCGGCGTACCATCAGAGATCCGCGAGGAACCATCCGCTGGCAGAGCCCTGGGTATCCGTAGAAAACGTCGCCGCCCATCTCGGAGTCGCGAAGGACTCCGTGTACCGGTGGATCGACGTGAAGGGGCTGCCCGCCCACAAGATCGGCAAGCTCTGGAAGTTCAAGCTCTCCGAGATCGACCCATGGGTGCGTGGGGGCGGCGCGCTCGAGGGCCACGAGACACCCACGATGCCGAGGAAGTCATGACGGCCGCCGCACCGCCTACGCCGTGGAGAATGTGCCAGGCATGCGGGCACTGGCAGCGGGCACCGGAGGTCGCGGCATGCGACGTGTGTCAGTGGCCGCGCCTCGCGCCGGGTGCCCCCGGCACAGATCTCGCCGAGTTTCGCGTGACCCTGCCCCGGTTTCACAGACACCTTCGGTTCAGGGATAATTTCCCTATCGGAGGTTTACATGAGTCAGAAACACAAATCCCAGAATCACATGAAAGCCGTTTATACGCCGGAATATAAGGCGGAGGCGGTGAAGCTCGCCATTGAGGGCGCATCCATAGCCGAGGCTGCCCGCAACCTCGGCATCTCGGAGAAGACGCTTTATGGCTGGGTGAGCGCCGAGAAGAAAGCCGGTGCGGCCGGCACCACGGTGGAGGCCAACAAGGCCGTTGCCAGTGAACTTACGAGGCTCCGTCGTGAGAATGCCAGATTGAAGCAGGAGCGGGATTTTTTGCTCGAAGCGGGGGCGTTCTTTCGTTCGGTCCGGTCATGAGATACCGGGCCATTTCCGAGAACGTCTCCCGCTTTCCTGTGAGCCTCATGTGCCGGGCCTTGAAGGTCTCAAAGGCGGGTTTCTATGCGTGGCGCGGCAGGCCTGCGTGTGCCCGCGCCAAGGCCAATGAACGGCTAACGACACTGATAACGGCGGCCCATGCGCAAAGCCGTAAGACCTACGGCAGCCCGCGGATCCACGCCACATTGAGGGCCGAAGGGGTGGCGGCGGGACGCCATCGCATCGCGCGACTGATGCGCGCCCACAGCATCTACGCCAAGACCCGTCGCAAGTTCAAGGCGACGACCCAATCGAACCACGGCCTGCCGGTGGCCGAGAATATCTTGAACCGCGGTTTGTCCGTCAGCCGGCCTGATACCGCCTAGTCTGGTGACATCACCTACGTATGGATGAAGGAAGGGTGGTTGTACCTGGCCGTGCTACTCGATCTCTTTTCGCGCAAGGTCGTCGGCTGGGCGCTCTCGAAGCGCATCGACCGTCACTTGGTGGTGAAGGCCCTCGACCAGGCGATCGCAAGCCGTGAGCCCTCTGCCGGCCTTTTAGTGCATTCCGATCGCGGGTCCCAATACGCAAGCCACGACTACCAAAAGCGCCTCGCCGACCATGGCCTCATCTGCAGCATGAGCCGCAAGGCCGAGTGCTGGGACAATGCCGTTGCCGAATCGTTCTTCGGCACCTTGAAGCAGGAGCTCACCTACCACGACACCTACGCCACCCGTGAGGAGGCAAGACAAGCTATTTTCGAATACATCGAAGTGTTTTACAATCGCAAGCGTCGTCACTCGACATTGGGATATATGACCAGATCG
>JAKCBQ010000040.1 GCA_021839245.1 Pseudomonadota bacterium | reverse complement strand
CGATCCGTTCCGCAAGCGGCCCCGTCCCGGCGACGACGAGGCGCAGACGGCCGCGGTCCATTCCGTCGGCCGTCAGCGCCAGAAACGCCTCCACGAGATCGAGGACACCCTTGGCGGCCACGAGTTGCCCGGCGTAGAGAACGACGCACCCGGCCGTTGGCCAACCCAGCCGCCCGCGGGCCTCCTCACGCGCAACGGGCCGAAAACGGCTCTCCTCGACGCCGTTCGGGACGACACGGATCTTGGATGCGAGCCCCGGGAGCGACCCGAGCCGGGCGGCAAGGTGCGGAGCCACAGCAATGATCCGTGACGCGGCCGTCCCCGCCCGGAGCGCGGACCGGCGCAGCCGAGACACGTCGAGCTCGCGGTAGACGTCTCCCGCGTGGGCCGTAATCACCAGGGGGAGGCCGGTCCGCCTTGCCACGGCGGCGCCGGCGGTGGCGGCGGGACCAAACCAATGGACGTGCAGGAGATCGGGCCCGACGCGCTCGATCTCACGTTCGCAGAGGCGCCCGAGGCTCCAGGCACGCACGGAACGCAGGCGGGGCACATAGAAGTAGTCCGGACGCTGAACCGGGGGATCGTCCGCCCGCGGGGCCCAGGCCCGACCCTCGAAGCGGCGCGCCCGGGGTTCGAGGCGTCGGGAATCGACCCCGGGCCAGGAGGGGCGGGGGAAGAGCACCACCGGGGAGACCCCTGCCGCAGCAAGCGCCCGGAGCTGCTCCTCGAGGAAGACCGCCCGCCCCGGGTGCTCCGGCGTCGGATAAGACTCGCTGAGGACGAGGACCCGCAAACGCTCAAGCGGCCGGCGAAGCCGCAGCCTCCTCAGGCTTCGGATCCGAGACGAGATGCGCCGCCGCAAGAACCATCGCAAGCCACAGGAAGGGACTGCGTTGCGCCGGCAACGCCATCGCCTGAAGGAGTGTCGCGAGGAGTGTGGCGGTGATCACCACACCCCACGGGTCCGGCGTGCCGGCGCGCAACCGCGCGCGCCACCGGCGCAGCAACCCCGTGATCAATGCGCCCAGAAGCGCGGTCACGACCGCCGCCGGAACGAGACCCGACTCGTCGCCCAGTCCGAGGAGGAAGTTGTGGCAGGTCTCCGGGACGGAGGGGCTTCCCCGGGCCGGTTCGTAGCGTTTCATCTGGCTCGCCACCCGTCCTGGGCCCACACCGAAGAGCGGATGGGCGGCCGCCATGCGCGCGCCGCCGATGAGAAGCGCGAGCCGATAGTCCCCAAGCTCGGTGGGCACCGCAAGGCTGCGGTGGATCTCGGAACGAAGACGGATCCAATACACTCCGCCGCCCAAGATCACGAGCACGAGACACAGCCCTGTGACGATGGGGACGAGCTGTTTGGGCACCCGCCGGCCGAGACCGTGCGCGCCCAACACGAGGAGGACGAGGAGAGCAAGAAGACCGATCGCCCCGCCGAGCGAGACGGTCCGGACGACGCCCACCGCGAGAAGAATGGCGGCCAGAAACGCCAGCCAACGCAGACTCCTGCGGCGCAGGGTGAGAGCGAGCCCCAGGGCTCCGCCCACCCCGAGGACGAGGACCAGCGAGGTGAAATTGGGATCCCCGAGACCGCTGAAGACACGCTGAAGCACGACGCGTCGACCGCTCGCGTAGCTATCGTACGCATGCACGCTGATCCCCAGGGCCGCGACCCGGAACACCACCGCGAAGGCAATCAGCGTCAGAAGCGGGACGAGGACAGCGAAGGTGCGTTGAAGCGGCTTGTCGAGACGACGCAGAACCTCGATCCCGGCAACGACGAAGACCGCCCGTACGGCGTCGGCCGCCGCGAGCGACCACGAGGGAGGAGGGGTGAGCCCCCTGTGGATCAGAACGCCGAGGACGACCCACACGAGGGCCACCCCCACCGCCACGTACGTGATCAACAAAGTGCGGGGGAGAATCCCCAGGCGCCGGCCTTCGAGCACGAGGAGGGCGAGGACGAGCACGCCCACCGCGAGCGGCAGGAAGAATGTGTGGCCGTGCCAGAGATCGAGGGCGGGGAGATTGCTCGGAAGACACAGGGCCACCAAAACGAGGGTCCAAAGCCCCGCGTAGATCCGTGGACGAATCCGGTCGATCACCCTTCCCGTCATGACCGTGGTCTCCCCCAACGCACCCGCGGGCGGAAGAGCTCCGGGCGGACGCGGGCGGCGTGGGGACGCAGGCGTTCGAGCATGCCCACCAACACTTCCTCCGTCAAGATATGGGGTTGGAGCCCAAGTTCGAGAAGAGCCCGGTGGCGCACTTCGTAAAAATGCTCTTCGGCCTCGAAGCGCGGGTTGGGTTCGTGGGCCACCGTGGCCTCCATCCGGAGAGTGCGCGCGGCCGAGATGACGCGCGCGGCCAGTTCATTGACGGAAAAAATCTCGGTGAACTGGTTGTAGATCCGCATCTCGCCACGCGGCGGGGGATGTGCGAGAGCCAGACTCACACAAGCCAACGTGTCGCGCAGATCAAGATACCCACGCCGCTGCTCACCGCGGCCGTAGACCGTGAGGGGATGTCCCGCCAGGGCTTGAACGAGGAAGCGGTTGAGAACCGTCCCGAAGAGCTCGTCGTAGTGAAAGGCGGTCAGGAGCCGCGCATCGTCAGACACCCCCGCGTCGAACCCGTAGACGGGACCCTGCATGAGATCGGTCACGCGCAGTCCGGCGCTGCGCACGTAGAACCAAAGGAGATCCGTGTCGAGGATTTTCGTCGTGTGGTAGAGACTCGAAGCCTGGCGGGGATAGAGGAAGGTCTCGCTCCGGCCCTCGTGGGTCACGGTGAGCCACCCCTCCTCGATCGCGATGTTCGGGGTTCCGTACTCGCCCATCGTCCCGAGCTTGACGATGGCGCAGTCGGGCGCGTGGTGGAGCACGGCCTGGATGAGATTGAAGGTCACGCCGAGATTGTTGAGAAGCGTGAGACGCGCCTCGTCCTCGCCGCGCATCGAGTACGGGGCCGAGGGCTGCTCGGCATAATGCACGACCGCCTCCGGCTGATACTCACGGAGAAGCCGATGGGCCGCCTCGGGTTCGCGAAGATCGGTGATCTCGACGCGGATCTCCGCATCACCCGCGGCGCGGAAAAGCCGCGCGCGTTCCGCGAGTGGGGGGACAGGGACAAGGGGTTCGGCGCCCGTGGCGCACACGAGATCGCGTTTGAGGTAGCTGTCAACGGCCACCACCTCGTGGCCGGCGCGGGCCAGGTACATCGCCGTCGGCCAACCGAGATAACCGTCCCCCCCCCAGATCATCACGCGCATAGGATCCCCTCCTGGGCCAGGTCCTCGAGAAGAGCGTCGATGGCCTCGTCCCCAAGATGGTCGACCCGCGCGGAACTGTAGCCGCGCTCGAGCGCCCCGGGGCGCGCCCCCGGGTAACGGTAGTCGATCCCGCGGTAGACGGGCCGGAACGCCGGAAGAACCACGTAGTAGCGATCGAGCTCGACGACCCGCCGACCTTCTTCCTCGCTCACGAGTTCCTCGTGGAATTTCTCCCCCGGGCGGGCACCGACGATACGGATGGGGACGTCCTCCGCGCGGCGTCCGGCACGGGGAGCCCAACGACGGACAGCGGCGCGGGCGAGATCGACGACACGCACGGCGGCCATCTTGGTGATGAACACTTCGCCGCCGCGGGCGAGATCCGCCGTCTCGACCAGAAGACGGATCGCCTCCGAGGGACGCATGACGAAGCGCGTCATGCGCTCGTCGGTGAGCGTGAGATCCCCCCCCGCGAAAATTTGGCGACGGAAGATCTCGAGCACCGAACCGTTCGACCCGAGCACGTTGCCGAAGCGGGTCGAGACAAAGATCGGCCCCCCCACGTCCAGCCCCGCATGAGCGCTGGCGGCGGTGACGAGCCGTTCGGCCATCAGCTTGCTCGTGCCCATGACGCTCGAGGGATTCACCGCCTTGTCGGTGCTGGTCGCCACCAGCCTCCCGACCCCGGCGGCGCGGGCGGCTTCGAGCACGTGGACGGTTCCGAGGATGTTGGTCTGCACGGCTTCGAACGGCGCCTTTTCACACTGGTAGACATGCTTGAGCGCGGCGGTGTGAAAGACGGTGTGGACGCCGCGGAACCGTGCGCGCAGCGTATCCCGGTCGCGCACGTCGGCGACGAAAAACGAGGCCCGTGGATCGCCGCTCCACTCTTCCTCCAGGCGGAAGACCCCATTTTCATCGTGGTCGAGGCCGATCACCCGCCGGTGCGGATCGTCGCTCCGGGCGAGAAGCGCGCGTACCAGAGCCGCGCCCACACTCCCGCAGGCGCCGGTCACACAGTAGGTTCGGGGGAAGTCGTCCTCAGTCACTGCGCGATTGTAGCAACTCGCGCCCCGGTGGGCGGTGAACCACCGAAGGAGACAGCGCGGCCGCCACCGCCCCGACGTAGAGCGCGTACCAACCGATGACGAGCGAGTGGACGAACATCGCCTCCGTCGTCCCGAAGACGACAAAACCCGTCACTCCGAGGACCCCGATCCAGCCGAGGGCGCGGCGCTCGGGGTCGGGATCACGGACGGCGGGCACGAAGATCAAGAGCGGGATGAGGTAAAGAAGGAGCTGGACCGCAAGCCCGACCACCCCCCCGCTCGCAAGGGCATCCAGAAGGTCGTTGTGGGGGTGTTCGTAGGCGGCGACGAAGGGCGGGGTGAAACCGGCGCGGACGAGGCGGTGGGCGGCGTCATCGAACCCCCCAAAGCCCACCCCCCACCAGGGGTGACGGCGGGCCATGAGGAGTGCCGCGTGCCACATTTCGAAGCGCTCGTCCACGGAATTGCGAAGCGGGGCCGCGCTGTACTCACCGGAACGGAGCTGTGCCGGCACGAACCACACCTGCCGGCCCGGGCGAAGTGTCACGAAAAGCGAGCTCGAGCGGAGCACACGGCCACGGACGAGGAAGCGGCGAAACCGGGTCGAGGCGAGATCGTGCCACCGACAGGTGTTGCACGTGCGCACGCGAAAGCGACCCCTCGCCCAGAAGGCCAATGTCATCGGACCGGCATCGAGGAGCGCGGTCGGAAAGACAAAGGTCGTCACGTCACGGCTCCACGGGACCGCAAGCACGAAAGTCGCTCCGCCCGCGCGCCGGCAGATCGCCGGAAGCCCGCGGGGAGGCACAACGAGGATCCAGCCGCGGTCCCCCTTCTGGGGGGGGAGGATGCGGACGGCCTTTTGGTAGAACGCCAGTGCTCTCGGCGAGGCCAGACAGCGGGTGAAGGCCCAGCGTCGCCGAAGCGACGGGGGCACACGGAGGTAAGTGGCCTCGAGAGAGAGATCCCGCCCAACGTGCTCAAACCTTCTCAGGGGTGAGAGAGATCGGGAGAACCCCGTTGCGGCGAGGAAAGCCCCACTCACACAGACGAAAGCGACGACAACCAGGAGGAAACGACGGCCGTAGTGACCACGCGCACCCAGGGCGACGTAGAAAACCGCCGCGAGGACTATGAAGCCGAGCCACGAACCACGCGAATCGGAGAGCACCGCCGCCCCGAGGCCGGCGGCGAGAGCCAAAACGGCCAACGCCTGGATCCCTTTCCCGGGCCGACGCCCACCGAGGAGTAGGCCCGTGGCCCCAGCCACGCCGGAAAGAACCGCGAGATCGCCAAACACAATGGCCACGCCCGTCGCCCCCGACGCGCGCGCCGCCCCCATCCCGAAGTGCTCGAAGAGACCGATCACGAGGGCGAGGACAGCCCCACCGGCCAAGACGAGACTCAGCCCGCGGGCGTTCGGGCGCAGGCGGCGGAGCGCCCCGTAGGCGGCGACGACCAGAAGGAAACGCAAGTCACGGCCGGCGAAACGGAATTCCTGGCGCGTGAAACGTCCGAGCTCGTCGCTCAGGAGCGCGGCGGCAGGGACGAGGGCAAAGACGGCGAGAAGAAGACGCTCACCCCGTCCGCAGCCGCGCACAAAGCCATCGCGAAAGCCCCAGAAAATCCCGAGCAGTGTGAGACCAAAAAGACCGACGCTGTCGGCGTAATCGACGGAGAGGGACAACGCCAGCGCTGCAGCAAGGAACGCCCAGGCGAGAAGTCTGAGCGGTGGCGACGCGGCGGGAACCCCGGCGGAAGAGGAGGCTCTCATGGGACCTTGGGGACGCTCCTCCCGTGGGGCCGCCAGGGCGGCAACGCTGTTATTGTAGGATCGTGGAAGTTCCTGTCCCCACCCGCTCGTTGCCCCGCACCCGCACCGTCTGGGATCTCCTCGTCGTCGGCGGCGGGGCGGCGGGGCTCGTCGCCGCCCAGACCGCACGACGCCTCGGAGCCCGCGTCGTCCTCGTCGAGGCCCGGTCACTCGGCGGCGAGTGTCTGCATACCGGTTGCGTGCCCAGCAAGGCCCTTCTGCATGCCGCAGAACGCGAGAGAGCACGAACACTGCGGACAAACGCCTCCGGATCGGCCCGTGGTCTCGATGCGGCGCGCCGCGCCGTCCGTGCCGTCGCCCCCCACGACGACCCCGCACGCTACCGCGCGCTCGGCGTGGATGTCCGTTTCGGTGAGGCCCGCTTTGCGGCTCCGGACACGGTCAAAGTCGGCGGCGATATCCTCCGGGCCCGCCGGATCATCCTCGCCACAGGCTCCCGGCCTCATCATCCCGAGTGGCCGGGTCTCGCCGACGTTCCGTGGGCGGACACCGACACGCTCTGGTCCCGGGAAGCTCTGCCCCATCGCCTCACGGTCGTGGGCGGGGGACCGAGCGGGTGCGAGCTCGCGCAGGCCTTCGTCCGCCTCGGTCACGAGGTTCGACTTCTCGAGGCGCGGGAGGGGCTCCTCCCGGGCGAGGATGCGGAAGCCGGCCACCTTCTTGCGGAGATCCTTGCGGAGGAAGGCGTCGCGGTGGAAACCGGCGTGCGTGTGGAACGGCTCGAAAGGAGCGGCGCAGAGGTGCGCGTCGTGGCCACTTCGGCGGACGGGGGACCCAGGACCTGGACGACGGACTTCCTCATCCTCGCCTTGGGACGACGCCCCGCCCCCGGGCCGACGGGCCTCGACGCACTCGGCGTCGCCCGTGACGCGCACGGCTACCTGCGGGTCGACCCTTATTTGCGCACGAACCGACGGGCTCTCTACGCCTGCGGGGACGCGACGGGCCCCCCTTTCTCCACCGCCGTGGCCGGACGTCAGGGATGGTGCGCCGCGGCGAACGCCCTTCTCGGTCCGTGGCTGCGGTTCCGCTGGGCGAAGGGGACGCAGTCGCGCGTCGTTTACACGGACCCGGAGGTTGCCCTGGTCGGTGGTTCCACGCCCGTGGGATCGTTCCGTTCCCTGAAGATCGATCTCGGCGAGGTGGACCGGGCGCTCGTCGAGGAGCGGACGCGGGGATTTCTCCGCCTCAACCTCGACCGCCGCGGGCGGATTTGCGGGGCGGTCCTCGTCTGCCCGCACGCGGGCGAACTCGCCGCCGAACTCGTCCGCACGATCGACGATGGGGGCGGAGCCAAACGCCTCCTCACCACCTTCCGCGCCTACCCGAGCTACGGGGAGATCCTCACCCGCGGGGCCAGCCGTCTCTTCGACGAGCGTTGGGATGGGAGCCTCCTCGCCCGCGTGGCCCAGAGCCTCGTCGCCCTCGGCCGCCTCCCTCTTCCCGGATTGCCCACGCTCCGACCGCGAGACCCCCCATGAACGCACGGCCCGCCCTGTCCCCCGAGCCCGACGGCTCCCGTTTCCACGACGCCCTGATGCGCCACGGGTTGCGCCTCGAGCGCACCGCCCCTCCCGAGATTCTCCAGATCAACCTCGGCAAATACTGCAATCAGGCCTGCCGGCACTGTCATGTGGACGCGGGACCGAAGAGACCGGAACGGATGGCGCCCGCCACAGCGGAAAGGATCCTGGTCCTCCTCGAACGCTCCCCGTTCATCCACACGGTGGACATCACCGGCGGCGCACCCGAGCTCAACGCCTCCTTCCGCCTTCTCACAAAGACCGCCCGTGCCCTCGGACGCGAGGTCATCGACCGCTCGAATCTGACGGTGCTCTGCGAACCCGGTCAGGAGGACACCGCCGAGTTTCTTGCCCGTCACGGTGTTCGCATCGTCGCCTCTCTCCCCTGCTACACAGCCGAAAACGTCGAGCGGCAGCGCGGGGAGGGGGTCTTCACCCGCAGCCTCGAGGCTCTGCGCCGGCTCAACAGCCTCGGCTACGGAGCGGGCGACGGACTTGTCCTCGATCTCGTCTACAACCCTCTTGGTCCCTCACTGCCGCCGGCTCCCGAGACACTCGAACCGCGCTACCGTGAGGAGCTCGGCCGCTTGGGCGTGCGTTTCGATCATCTGCTCGTCATGACGAACCTGCCGATCCACCGCTTCCGTCACGCACTCGTCCGCGAAGGGCGTCTCGAAACCTACGAGGCCCTTCTCGAAAGCCATTTCAACCCGGCGACGGTCGCCCACCTGATGTGCCGAACAACCCTCTCCGTCTCTTGGGACGGGAAGCTCTACGACTGCGACTTCCATCAGATGACCGAAACCCCTCTCCCGGGAGGCGAGGATCTCTGGAGCATCGACGATTTCGGCATGATCGGTCCCCGCCCGATCGCGCTGCGGCGCCATTGTTTCGGATGCACCGCCGGACGCGGAAGCTCCTGCGGGGGCACGCTGGCCTGAGCGGATCCCGAGGAGCTCCGAGCGGTTGGCCGCCGTTCAGACCTCCCCGAACCTGCCTAAACCGGTTGAGAGCTGATTTTCCGCTTCACGGAGCCGGCTCCACCACCGTTCGGCCATGTCGGCCCGCGCCTTCCTCGTCCTGTGGACGCCGGAGCTCGAAAAAACTCCCATCGGCAACGGAACGGACCGGGTGACGAGTCTTCCGTATCCCGCGTACGCTCAGGCTTTCGATAGCGATCCCGGATCCCCTTTTGCTTTCGCCCAAAAGCTCAAGAAGCCCCGCGCGTCAGCGGGAGGATCCGCTTGAGGCACCGTCAGGATCGGCCCCGCCAAGACAGCTCATGAGGAAGACCACCGCGCGTGAAGGCTCCCACGACGCGCATCGCCGGGCACCTCAGAACGGGATGTCGTCCTCTTCGGGAGCCGTCTCCTCGGAGGCCGAGCCCGCACGCGGAGAGGCGCCGTGCTCACGGCCCGGCGGACCTCCCCCCCCCTCGCGGCCTCCACGTCCCCCGAGCATCTGCATTTCACTCGCCACGATCTCGGTCGAGTAGTGGGTCTGGCCGTTTTTCTCGTAGCTGCGGGTGCGCAGGCTTCCTTCAATGTAGACCTGCACCCCCTTCTTCAGATACTCGCCGGCGATCTCGGCGAGACGGTTGAAGAACACGACCCGGTGCCACTCCGTACGCTCTTCACGCTCTCCGCTCTGTTTGTCCTTCCAGGACGAGCTCGTGGCGATGCGCACATTGGCGATGGCGACGTGCGACTGTGTGTATTTGACTTCGGGATCGGCACCAACGTGCCCGACGAGAATGACCTTGTTGACTCCGCGACTGGCCATGACGGCTCACTCCAAACGACGATAAGAAAGCGTGACGAGACAAAGAGTCCCGACAACACGGAGTGATCGCGACCGCAGCCGTCGTGAAAGGGACGCCCCCGGTTGTGGATACCATCCTTCCGTGCCCGTTTATTCTAGCCGGAAGCCCGGGGCGACGCCGAGGGCGGCTCGACGAGACGGCCCGTCACGACGCCCGAGGAGACGAGGAGGAGGGCGGCCACGACGAGGCCGGGCCGATCGCCCCAAGCCAGAAGAAGCCCCCCGGCGAGGCCACCCACGAAGATCCCCAGAAACTGGGCGCTCGAATAGAGCCCCATGCCGCTGCCGCGCGTCTCGGGCGGCAGACGACGCGAGAGGACGGCAGGAAGGATGGCCTCAAGAAGGGTGAAGGCGGCAAAATAAGCGACGGCCGCAGCCGCAAGAGCGATCCGACCCGGAAGGAAGACCAGCACGAGAAGGGCCACGGCGGAAACGAGAAACGCCGGCCGGAGGACGCCCTCGGCCAACCGCCCCCGCTCGAGTCGGGGGATGAGCGGTCCCACGACAAGGAGGGCCACGAGAAGGACAGGGACATAGAAACGCCAGGAGGCCGCGGGCGCGAGCCCCCAGCGATGGACGAGGAGGGCCGGAAGAAAAACGAAGACAAGCGTAAAGGCGGCGTGTTGGGCGAAGATCCCGTAATCCGCGCGCCGGACTGCGGGTCGGGCCAGAAGTCCGCGCAGGCTCGGGATCAACGGCACGACCCTGCCCGGAAGGGGTTGCGCGGGCATGCTGGGGACAAAAGCGACAAGAGCGACGAGGGCGAGGACCGCCGTCAACGCAAAGACCGCGGACACCCCGAACCCGTCGGCTACGAGCGGGCCGAGAAGGAGCGCCAGAACAAAGGCGCCACCGATCGCGGCGCCGACGACCGCCATGGCCTTGACCCTCTGATCCTCATGAACCCGGTCGCTGATCGAGGCGAGCGCCACCGAACCGATGGCCCCCGCGCCCTGGAGCGCGCGGCCGACGAGAAGCCCCACGATGCCGTGCGCAAGGGCGGCGATCAGGCTCCCGACAAGGAGGAGAACGAGACCGAGGGCGAGAACCCGGCGCCGCCCCCAGCGATCGGAAAGGGCCCCCAAGGGGATCTGCAGAAGGCCCTGGGTGAGCCCGTAGACCCCAAGACTCGCACCGGCCAGAAAGGCACCCGACCCGGGAAGGGAGCGGGCGTACGGCACGAGAAGGGGGTAGACCATGAAGAGCCCGAGCATGCGGGTGGCCATGATGGCGCCCGCCCCGAGTGCGGCCGAGAGTTCCGCGCGTCTCATCGTTCTCGCTCCACATCCTGCCCGCGGCGGAAAGGTAACAGGACGAGATGGCGGCCGTTGGCTGGAGGGAGGAGCGGTGCGCGCAAGCCGTCGAGCCAGGCCGGCAACTCGTCGGCGTAGTATCGGCTCAGGGGGTCCTCACTTTCCCCCCCGGGAAGCTCGAGGTACCCCGAGTCGTCCTCGCCCACCGCGAGGCCGAAGCGCATGCTGGCACCAAAGTTGCGCAGCACCACCCGCGGCATGTTCTCGTCCCCGGAGACTCCTCTCGGCGGAAGATCATAGAGCCAGGCGAGAATTCCCCCCGCCCGCCCGAGAGGACCTCCGAGACGAAGGACATTCCAGTCCCCCCAGGTGAAACGGCGGAACCCCCGTGCTCCCCCACGCCAAGCCCGAAGGACGACGTCGCGTGCGGCCGCACGGAGAAGCGCCCCCCAACTCGACACACCGGGGGCGAGGAGCCAGGAGGGTCGTTGGGTCACGAGCGCCCAGACCGGCCCCTCGAGCATCGGGGGATCGGGCCAACGGAAGTGGGGATCGCGGCGGCGAACGATCGCCGTGAAGGGGGCCAGCACGAGACGAAAGACACGGCGCCGGAAATCGCGGACGAGACGGAATCCCACCGATCCGCGCTCAGCCCGCCCACCCCAGGTGCGGACCGCACGG
>JAKCBQ010000009.1 GCA_021839245.1 Pseudomonadota bacterium | reverse complement strand
CGATGCCAAAGAAGATCATTGCCGAGGTCAAACTCGATCGGGTGTTGCGACGCGAGCGCGAGCCGTCGTGTCTCGGTGACGGCGGCAAAACGCGTGAGTACCGAATCGGGATCCACTGTTTCCGGATCTTCGCCCATGAGCCCGAGGAGGACGGCCCGGTCGGTGCCGTGGCCCCGCCCCGTCAGTGCAAGCGAACCGAAGAGTTCGACGCGAAGTCGCGTGACACGGGCCAGAAGACCCGTCTCTTTCAAGCCCCCGACAAAAGCACGACCGGCACGCATCGGGCCGACCGTGTGGGAACTCGACGGCCCAATGCCGATCTTGAAGATCTCAAAGACGCTGTACATGGACGCTAGTGTAGCAGCCGGCCGGACGGTGCCAACCACCGGATGACGAAGGAATCCCGTCGCTTCATGCGTCTTCTTCTTGATTGAGAAGACTCGCGTTCCCACCTGCCGCCGCGGTGTTGATGGTCAGGGTCCGTTCCACGGCAAAGCGGTGGAGGTAGTGCGGTCCTCCGGCCTTGGGTCCGGTTCCGGACAAACCTTGGCCGCCAAAGGGCTGGACCCCTACCACCGCGCCGATCATGTTGCGGTTCACGTAGGTGTTGCCCGCCAGACTCTCCCTCCAGAGAGCTCGGGCCCGCGCATCGACACGCGAGTGGACGCCGAAAGTGAGGCCGTAACCGGTCGCGCGGAGATCGGCCATGAGATCACGGAGATCCTCGCGACGATAACGGAGCACGTGAAGAACCGGACCGAACACTTCTCCCGGAATGTCCGACACACGCTCGACTCTGACCAAAACGGGGGGAACAAACGTCCCGTGGGCGCACTCGTCGTTCAAGGCGAGTTCGTGAAGAACGCGGCCGTCCCGACGACGCTCCTCGACGTACGAGCTCAGGCGGTCGCGGGCCTCCTCATCGATCACCGGGCCCACATCGACATCAAGCCAGCGGGGATCTCCGAGGCGAAGGAGGCCCATGTGGCCCACGAGCATATCGAGGATCCGGGAGGCCACCTCTTCCTGGAGACAGAGCAGGCGAAGGGCCGAGCAACGCTGGCCGGCGGACTGAAAGGCGGATTCGACGACATCGAGGACGACCTGTTCGGGCAAGGCCGAGCTGTCGACGATCATAGCGTTGAGCCCCCCGGTTTCCGCGATCAACGTGGCCAGAGGTCCCTCCCGAGCGGCGAGAGCCCGGGCGATGAGGCGGGCGGTGGCCGTGGAGCCCGTAAAGGCCACGCCGGCAAGGCGCGGGTCTGCGCACAACGGTCCGCCGACCGCGGGCCCACCACCGGGGAGAAACGCCAGGACCTCCGCCGGAATTCCTGAAGCGTGAAGCAGTGCCACGGCACGCGCCGCCACGAGCGGTGTCTGCTCGGCGGGTTTGGCCACGACACTGTTGCCCGCAGCGAGGGCTGCGGCCACTTGGCCGGTGAAGATGGCGAGCGGAAAATTCCACGGGCTGATGCAAGCAAAAACGCCGCGCCCCTCCCACCAGAGCTCGTTGCGTTCTCCGGTGGGTCCCGGTAGCACAAGGGGGGACGAGAAATCGCGGCGCGCGCAAGCGGCGTAGTAGCGGAGATAATCAATCGCCTCACGGACTTCGGCGATACCGTCGCGCAAGGTTTTGCCGGCTTCCCGCATCACCAGAGCCAAGAGTTCCGGGTAGGCCTCCTCGAAACGATCGGCGGCGGCTTCGAGAAGGCGCGCACGCTCTTCCCCGCCGCGGGCGTTCCAGGCGGGTTGAGCGTCGCGGGCGACACCCACCGCCTCCTCGACCGTTTCACGCCCACTCACCTCGTGCACAGTGCCGAGAGGGGCGCGCACGTCCGCCGGGGAGCGGCACGGTCGCGCACGGCCGAGACGGCGTTCGCCGGCAACCACGGGATAGGCTTCGTGGGGAGTCTCGAGAGCGACTTCCAATCGGCGGGCCAGATCAAGAAGAGTGGCCGTATCGTGCCGGTTGATCCCCCGGGAATTTCGACGCGAATCTCCGTAAAGCCGAGGCGGCGGAGGAATCCGCGGATGACGCTTCACACGGGACGCCGAAAGAGCCTCGAACGGATCGCGGGCCAACTGCTCGACCGGCGTCTCGGGATCCTGGAGACCATTGACGAAGGAGCTGTTGGCGCCGTTCTCCAGAAGACGACGAACGAGATAAGGCAAAAGGTCGTGGTACGCGCCAACCGGAGCGTAAACGCGAACGGGAACCTCGCGCATATCGTCGTCTTCGCGAGCCACCTCGTAGAGTGCATCACCCATGCCGTAGAGCTTCTGAAACTCGAAGTGGACGCGACGGTTTCGGGCCATTTCAAGTACCGACGCCACGCTGTGCGCGTTGTGCGTAGCAAACTGGGGGTAGAGCCACGGGGAGGCTTCGAGGAGGGCGTGTGCACAGTGAAGATAGGAAACGTCGGTCGCGGCTTTGCGGGTAAAGACGGGGTAATCGCTCAAGCCCTCGTACTGAGCCGCCTTGACTTCGCTGTCCCAGTAAGCCCCTTTGACGAGACGCACACTCAGCCGCCGACGACGATCACGGGCCACACCCGCAAGCAGGCGAACGAGAGCGAGGGTGCGTTTGCTGTACGCCTGGACGGCAAGACCCAGGATCCCGTCGTCTTCTCCCTCGGAGGCGTGAAGCCCGAGAATGAGTTCAAGAGAGATCTCGAGACGGGCGGCTTCCTCCGCGTCCACGGTCAAGGGGACTCCCCCGCGGCGCGCCTCTGCGAGGAGTTCGGCAAGAACAGGGCCGAGTTCGCGTAGAACATCCTCACGCCGGGCAAATTCGTAACGTGGATAGAGCGCCGAGAGCTTGACCGAGACACCGTGACGGCTCAAGGGGTCGTCCCCCTCTCCGGCAAACCCGGCCGCGGCGCGAATGGCCTCGCGGTACGACACGAAGTATCGTTCCGCGTCCTCACGAGTGAGGGCGGCTTCACCGAGCATGTCGAACGAGTACAACCAACCTCGGCGCAGCCGTCGCTTCGCTTCGACCATGGAGGGGGCCATGACGAAATGCTCGCCCATCATCTTCATCGCACGGACGAGCGCCGAACGAACCACCGGCTCGCCCGCACGAGCAATCCAGCGCTTGAGAACGCCCTCCCCTTGCTCGCCCCAGCCCCCACCACCCGCCACGATCTTCCCTGTCAAAGCCAGGCCCCACGCGCTGGCGTTGACCCAAAGAGAGCCTCCGCGACCCACGTGGTCCGCGAACCGGGCCTGACCCAACTTGTCGCGAATCAAGAGATCCTGCGTCGCCCCGTCCGGAATCCGCAGGAGCGCCTCGGCGAGGCACATGAGGACGACGCCCTCATCAGAGGAAAGGTCGTACTCGTGCAGCAACGCTTCGAAGCCGCGACCGGTGCCATGCCGACGGCGAACCTCGAGCACGTAGCGTTGGGCACGGAGACTGGCCTGTTCACGTGCGCGTTCATCGAGCGGTGGCTCAGTAAGAAGCGCGCCCACGAGGTCGTCCTCGTTCGCCAGCGTGAGTCGATGGAGTTCCTCACGTTCCAGGGGCGGAGGCGTGCGAAAGAGCATGGCCTGTGCGTGGACTTCGCCGGCCGTACCATTCTCCCGAGGAGAGGACACGGAATTAGCTCTTACGCTCGAGGCGATCGCAGAGGGCGTCCCCAAAGGCGCTGGTCGAGACTTCCTTCGAGCCGGGCTTGAGACGCGCGAAATCGTACGTGACGATCCCCTCGGCGATGGTGCGCACGTACGCCCGGCGGATCACTTCGGCCGCCTCGGTCCAACCGATGTGCTCGAGCAGCATGACCATCGAGAAAAGAAGGGATCCGGGGTTGACAACGTTTTTGCCCGCGTGCTTGGGCGCGGTTCCGTGCGTCGCTTCGAAAATGGCCACACGATCGCTGATGTTGGCTCCCGGAGCGATGCCGACCCCCCCGACCTCGGCCGCCACGGCGTCGGAGAGATAATCGCCGTTGAGGTTCGGCGTCGCAATGACATCGAATTCGTCGGGACGAAGCAGCATCATCTGGAACATGATGTCGGCGATGCGATCCTTGAGAACGATTTTGCCTTCGGGAATCCGTCCACCGTGGCGATTCTGGACGTCGTCTTCGGTCACCACAGAGTCTGGAAATTCCTCACGCGCGAGATCGTAGCCCCACTGACGGAACGCCCCTTCGGTGTATTTCATGATGTTGCCCTTGTGCACGAGCGTCACGCTGCGGCGGCCGTGGTCAAGCGCATAACGAATCGCTTTGCGGATCAGCCGCTTGCTGCCGAAGGCGGACATGGGTTTGACCCCGAGCGCGCTGGCGTCGAAAAAGCGGGCGTGAAACTCGTCACGGAGAAGACGCGTCAGTTTTTCGTTTTCGGGTGTGCCCGGCGGGTATTCGATGCCGGTATAGACGTCCTCGGTGTTTTCACGAAAAATGACGACATCAATCTTTTCGGGTTCGCGCAGCGGCGACGGAACACCGGGGTAGTAGCGGACGGGCCGTACGCAGGCAAACAGGTCCAACTCCTGCCTCAAAGCGACGTTGAGGGAACGGAACCCCCCGCCGACGGGGGTGGTCAGGGGTCCTTTGATCGACACCAGAAGATCGCGCATGGCGTCCAACGTGGCGGCGGGGAAGTAGTCCCCGCCGAACCGGGAAGCGGCTTTTTCGCCCATCAAAAGCTCGACCCAGCGAATACGCCGCTGCCCCCCGTAGGTCTGCTCAACCGCACGATCGCAGATTTTGAGGCACACGGGCGTGATATCGACACCGATGCCGTCACCCTCGACGTAGCCGATCAAGGGCTCGTCGGGGACGATCAGACGGCCTTGCTCGTAATGGATCTTTTGCCCTTGGGCGGGATAGATGTAAGTTGGGGCGGTGGTTCGAGAGGCAGGCATGGGGCGATTCTCTAAGGTGGGTGGACGAAGGGGTCGGAATTTTAGGCGACGCTGGCGAGTTGCCCCGCGCGACCGGGAATTGTCGCCCAGACCAGAGGGCGAACGGAGAGATTTCCCGAGGGCTGGCGTGCAAGGCGCTCTTCGAGTGTCTCGAATTCGGCACCGGCCGCCCGCCAGAGATGAAGCAACCGCTCGAAACCCTCGAGATAACGTCCCCCTTCGAGTTCGGCGTGAAGAGTGTGGACGTGATCTTCGGGGGCATCCAGCAGGAGCCGTTCAAAATATTGGGGGAAGTTATCGCCGTTCACGCCGTCGCGTCCGAGGACTTCGTCGAGCGTCGGGAGACTGGTGGGGAGCTGGGGACAACGAAAGACCCGGCCGTTCCAAGACGGGTGGAAGGGGCCACCCCTGCCGCGACAATCGCTGGCGTAGCGGAACCCCAAAGCCTCTTCCAGTTCGAGTGTGGCCTCGTTGATCTGCCAGCCGGCCGCCGCGTGACCCGCAGGGTTACGGGCCCAAATGTCGCGGAAGGCGATCAAGCCCTTTTCGATCTGCCGACGGGTCCAATCCGCGTCGCGGTAGCGAACGTGATCCTGCCAGAGGCTGTGATCGTAGACGTGTAGTCCCACCTCGTGTCCTTCTTCTTCAAGTGTGCGGAGCTCATCGCGGCAAGCGCGCCCGATCACCGGACCGGGAAGCAAAATCCCGTAGAGCAGGGTCCGCACCCCGTAGTTGGCCACGACGGAGGTTCGGCGGACTTTGCGCAGAAATTCCGGTCGGAACGCCCGGACGAGGCGGCGACCGGTGTGGTCGGGTCCCAGTGTAAAAAAGAAACTGGCCCGAATGCCCAAGCGCGCAAAGAGCCGCCGGAGACGCGGAAGCCCTTCACGCGTCCCGCGGTACGTGTCGACGTCCACCTTGAGGGCCACGCGCATGGCTGACCTAGAGAGTATTCTCGCCGACGAGAGCCTGTGCCGCCGTGGCGTCCCCTTCGTAAGCGGCAAAGATTTTGCGGAGGGCCGTACGGAGATCGGTGGAAGGGTGCCAGCCAAGCTCTTTTTCGGCGTTCTCGATGGATGGAACACGGCGCTCGATGTCCTGATAACCCTCACCGTAATAGTCCGCCGAGCGGGTCTCGACAACACGCACACGAGACAAATGCTCTTGCAGGCGAGGAAACTCTTGCGCCACCTCAAGCATGAGAGCCGCCAGTTCCCGGACGGAATATTCGTTGCCGGGATTGCCGATGTTGTAGATGCGTCGTGTGGCCGTGCCGTCCTTGTTGTCAAGGATACGCATCAAGGCATCGATTCCGTCGTCGATGTACGTGTAGCAACGCTTCTGGTGACCACCATCGACAAGGC
Organism: Pseudomonadota bacterium; assembly: GCA_021839245.1. Lineage (GTDB taxonomy): Bacteria > Pseudomonadota > Gammaproteobacteria > JAKAQQ01 > JAKAQQ01 > JAKAQQ01. Next base: position 45,856 of record JAKCBQ010000009.1, on the reverse strand, counting down.
GAATCGGTTCTCCGCGAACGATATTGCCTAGGAATTGGGTGACCACCCGCGAGCTTCCCTCTTTGGCCGTGTGAATGTTGTCGAGACCGGGCCCGATCCAATTGAAAGGTCGGAGGAGCGTGAAGTCGAATTCGTCGCGAACGCCGTAGGCCCAGATAATCCGGTCGAGAAGCTGTTTGGAGGCGCTGTAGATCCAGCGCTGCTTGGGGATGGGGCCGAGGACGAAAGGTGAGCGGTAGGGGTCGAATGCGGGGTCGGGGCACATGCCGTAGACCTCGGACGTCGACGGGAAGACCATGCGCTTCTTGTAACGCACGCACTGACGCACAATCGGAAGATTGGCTTCGAAATCCAGCTCAAAAACACGAAGCGGATCACGGACGTACGTGGCAGGTGTGGCGATCGCCACTAGGGGAATCACGGTGTCGCACTTCTTGATGTGGTATTCCACCCACTCACGATTGATCGTGATGTCGCCCTCGAAGAAATGAAAGCGTTCGTGCCCGAGGAGAGAGGAGACGCGGTCACTCTCCATATCCATGCCGTAGACCTCCCACGGCGTCGTGGTGAGGATGCGGGACGAAAGGTGGTGTCCGATAAAGCCGTTGACGCCGAGGATCAGGATTTTTTTCACGCGTGCGAATCCTCCAAAGGCAGCCCCCTCCGCGGCCACCGTTGACGGTGGCAACGTGCATCGTAACGCTCTCCTGCGAGCACGCATTCTAACACTTCGAGACGAACCCCATCGGCGCAGTCGGCGTAGAGGTGATCCTCTTCCTCATAAAGCGCAGGAGCGGAATGACGCGCGGGAACAGCGTCGAGACGCGTGCAATGGACAAACAGCCGTCCGGTGGGCAGATCGGTAAAGGCCCCCGGGTACGGCGGTGCCACCGCGCGCACGAGATCATGGACCTTCCGGGCGGGCCAACGCCAGTCGATGCGTCCGTCTTCCGGGCGCCTTCGGCCGAAATAACTTCCGCGCGTAAGATCGAGGGGGTGACGCGGAGCACACCCCTTGCGTAGGGCGGGAAGGCTTCGAGCAAGAACGATCTCGGCAGCGCAGGTGACTTTGCGCATGACGTCAACAGCCGTATCGTTCACGAGAATGGGGACCGCCGCCTGGTCCACCAGGTCACCGGCATCGGGCTCCGCGGTCATCACGTGGAGGCTCGCTCCCGTCTCCTGTGCTCCGTTGAGAATGGCCCAGTTCACCGGCGCCCGTCCCCTGTAATGGGGAAGCAGCGAACCGTGCATGTTGTACGCCCCGTAGTGCGGGATCGTCAAGATGTCGGGAGGCAAAAGATAGCGGTAATAGAACGAAAAGATCAGATCGGGCGCCAAGCTTCGGATACGTTCGGCCAGCGAGGGCAAATCGCGCCGCGACGGCGTGACGCAAGGCCATCGGTGCACACGGGCCAGTTCCGCGACACTCGCAAACCAGAGAGTTTCCGCGGGATCGTCCTCGTGCGTCACCACCAGACGGATATCCACTCCCTGATCGAGCAGGACCGAAAGTCCCCGCACACCGACATCGTGGTAGGCGAAGACAACCGCGCCCGTCATGACCCGGAAGCCGTCGTCCGCTCACGCACCAAGGACACCGAAGCGTTCTCTGAACCCTCCTGGGAGGGCGTCGTTTCAAGCACGGCGGCGACGAGGTAGCGCGGGCGGCGCTGCACCTGCTGGTAGATTCGGCCAATATATTCACCCAGAAGGCCGATCCCGAACAACAGGACCCCGATGAGAAAAAACACGATTCCAAAGAGGGTAAAGACACCCTGGACTTGCGGGCCGAAGAAAATCCGCTGCACCGCAAGATAGAGAACCAGAACACCGGAACTCAACGACAGAAGGATTCCAAGAAGCCCAAGAATTTGAAGGGGGACGACCGAAAAACCGGTGATGAGATCGAAATTGAGACGGAGCAGACGGTAGAACGAATACTTCGAACGTCCGTGGTGTCTCTCCTCGTGCGTCACTCGAATCTCGGTCGGTCGCGCCGCATAAAGGTACCCTAACGCAGGCAAAAACGTGTTGATTTCTTGACTCTTGTTGATGGCGGAGACGACGGCGTGGCTGTACCCGCGCAACATGCATCCTTGATCGGTCATGTGGACGCGGGTGATGCGCTCTCGAAGAGCGTTCATCAGACGTGAGGCCAGGCGCCGCCAAACCCGATCACGTCTGCGGACACGGATCGTGCCGACGTAATCGTACCCTTCGTCCATGGCGGCCACAACGCGGGCGATTTCTTCCGGGGGATTTTGAAGATCGGCGTCGAGCGTAATGATCTTGCGGCCCCGGGCTTGGGCAAAGCCGGCCAGAATGGCCGCGTGCTGGCCGAAGTTGGACTGTAGGAAAACCACCCGGGTCACGCCCGGGCGCCGCTCGAACTGCTCGCGCAAAAGCGCAGGCGATCGGTCACGGCTTCCGTCGTCCACCAACACCACCTCGTACGGACGTCCAAGAGCATCGAGTGCGGCGTACAGTCGAGCAAAGAGCGCCGCGAGGCCCTCCTCCTCGTTGTAAATGGGGACGACGACCGAAACGTCGACCGCGGCCGTTTGGGAATCCGTTGCGCTCATGCCGTGGCCGTCGTCCGAACCCGCAGGACCGAATGCAGTGTGGAACAAACGCGCTTCACATCCTGCACCGTCATGGCGGGAAAAAGAGGAAGTGTCACGGTCTGACGACCGATCGTCCGGGCGTTCGGACAATCCCCGGCGGGGATCTCCACCCCGTAAAGGGTGGTATCGGGCAACGCAGGATAATGCGTTCCCACTCCAATCCCTTGAGCGTGCATCGCCGCATGGAATCGTGCCCGATCCGTCCCGTATTGAGCAAACGGAACGAGCAGGCTGAAAAGATGCCAGGCGTGCCCTTCATCCCCACGTTCGGGAAGGCCAGGCGCCAACGGACTTGATTCGAGGTGCGTGAAATAATGCGCGGCAAGATTTCGGCGCAGAGTGTTCCAGCGATCAAGATGACGCAACTGCTGGCGTCCGATGGAAGCGCAAACATCACTCATGTTGTGTTTGCTGGCCACACACTCGATGTCGTAGCTCCCGTCCGGTTCCTTGCACAACCCATGGAAACGCAGCCGCTCAAGACGTTCGACAAGAGCCGTGTCCGCGGACGAGACCGAGACCGCCCCCCCCTCGATCGATGTGAGGTTCTTGTTGGCGTGGAAACTAAACACCACGACATCGCCAAAACTGCCGATCCGCTGTCCGTGCCAGCGTGCCCCGATCGCGTGAGCGGCATCTTCCACAACCCGTACGCCGGCGGATCGCGCCAGCGCGTAAAGGCGATCCATATCGACGGGGAGACCGGCAAAGTGAACCGGCATGATGGCTCGCGTCCGCGGGCCCAGGAGGCGTGCAACATGATCGAGATCCATGTTGCGGGTGGAGAGACCGACATCGGCAAAGACCACCCGGGCCCCGACACGGCGAACCACATTGGCGGTCGCGGCAAAAGTCATGGCCGGGACGATCACTTCGTCGCCCGGGCCGATCCCAAGCGCACGCAACACCTCTTCAAGGGCCCCCGTGGCGTGAGCAAACACACGGACGCGGCGCTCGCCGCCGAGATAGGCTTCGAGTTCCTCTTCAAAACGTCGCACTTCGGGGCCACTCGTCACCCAACCGCTCCGGAGGACGGAAGCGACGGCTTCGATGGTGGCGTCGTCGATGCTGGGGCGGGTGAACGGCAGAAAGGGGGGCTGACTCATGCCGATGTTCTCGTGAGGAGGTAGACCCCGAGAATGATCACACCGATCCCAAGGATCTGGACAAGACTCAGGCGCTCACCAAAAAAAATCCAGGCCAAAACAGCGGTCATGACGTAACCCAGAGAAAGCATGGGATAGGCCACGTTGACGCTGACTCGTGAGAGCGCGATCAACCAAACGGCCAAGCTGACAACGTAGCAAGCGAGGCCGGCCAACAACCAAGGATTTTGGACGAGATGGTAGCCGGTTTGGAGGAGTGCGCGCGGGCGGAGGGCGATCGCTCCGCGTTGCGAGACAGCCATTTTGAGAAGGATCTGGGCTACGGCGTTGAGTGTGACGCCGCTCAGGATACAAGCCCAGGCAATGGGCTTCATGCCCCTGCTTCCGCCCTGCGAGCCACCGCGTAGCGCCGCGGCGAGATGTCCACGAGATGCATCGGCCAGCCTTCTCTTTTGAGTTTCCGGTAGAGAAAAGGCTTAAGAATCATGACCGCCTGGCGGTCTCGATCCCAGACCGGGCGAAACGCCTTGAGACTGGGAATGTAACGAGAGGGGCCGAGCCGCCCATGTTCACGCGCCAAAACGAGGCCAAAGTGGAGCTCGCCCTGATATGCCACCAAGGTCAGGCTCCGTCGAAGATAGAACGGCAGCGACTGCTGATACGTTTCCACTGTGTAGAAGGGTACGTCCGGTTTGTTCCAAGGCTGGAGGCGACGGGCAAAGGATTGGGTGGAATAAATGGGTGCCAACGCCTGGGCGCCGGTGATGATGACCTGCCCGAAGAGAAGCCATCCGACGGCGAGCACCGCTACCGTCGTGGTCCATCGCTCTTTTTGGCGCTCACGCAAGGCCAGCACTGCAGCCACAATGATCGTCATTCCGCCGGCGGCAAGCCAGACCGCTACCGTCCTGTAGTAACGCGTCAAATCGGGGCGGACGGGATAGTAGGGAAGCGCCAGAGACATAACGACAAGACCCAACCCCACCAGAAGGCTGATGACGATCGGCCAGCGAAGCTCACGTCGTCCTTCCCGGGCCAACTCACGCCCCAGCAAAAGACCCATGGCAGGCATGACCGGGAGTATGTAGCTGGGAAGTTTTGACTGAGAGAACGAGAAAAAGAGAACAATGAAGCCAACGTAGATCCAAAGAACGCGAACGGCATCGAGCCCATCCTTCTCCGGGTTAGAGCGGCGCCAACCCGAACTCAAGACCTTGGCAGATTCGACCAACCACGGCAAAACCGCAGCGGCGAGGAGGAGAACGAAATAATAAACAGGTCCCGTGCGATGGGCCGCGGGCGTCAGATAACGAACGAAATGCTGGTAAATGAAAAAATAGTAGGGGAATTGAGGGTTACGAATCGAAATCCAAACAAACCAGGGCGCCCCGATGAGAAGGAACACGGCCATCCCACCCCACCAATGCAGCCGTTTGAGCCAAGACCAATCCCACGTCATCAACATGTACAAAAAGAGAGTTCCCGCGGGGAAAACAATCCCGATGAGCCCTTTCGTCATGAGAGCGCAGGCCGAGGCTCCCCAAGCCACGTACGTCCAGTAGCGATGCGCCGGGGTTTTCTCGTCGTGGGTCTGGGCAATCAAGAACGCACACAGACTGAGCGCCAGAAAAAACGTGAGAGACATGTCGAGCGTGTTGAAATGGCCCATGAAGACCACGTAAAGACTGCTCGCGGTTGCCAACGCCGAGAGCCATCCGACACGCTCCCCCCAGAGCCGCCGACCCGTGACAAACACAAGAAGAATGCAGGCAAATCCGCACAGCGCGGACCAAAGCCGGGCGCTCCAGTTGTGGAAGCCGAACAAAGTGAATGACACAGCGGTCGCCCAGTACTGGAGGGGGGGTTTCTCGAAATAGCGCAAGCCGTCAAGACGCGGGGTCAGCCAGCGGCCTGTGACGACCATTTCGCGAGGGATCTCCGCGTAACGGCCTTCGTCCGTCTGGAAAAGAGACCGATAGTTCAGATTACCGAACCAAGCGGCGGCGAACAGAATTAAAAAAACGAAGGGTCGGATGCGGCGCCAACGTTCGTTCATTGCCCACCATTCTGTTTGTGCGAGCGGTCATTATACGACCCCATTCCCGGCCGATCGGGGGCGGCGACAGACGGTTCGAGGCTTTCTCCGAAATTTTCCTGAAGATAGCGCCGACCTTTCCATTCCGAGCGCACTCCGCGGACAGCGCGAAGAGCGGAACCCCATGTCCAAAAGAGGTAGATCAGCGAGACAGGGGTCAAAAGGATGACGCGCCACAGCGGCTGACGGTAGTAGTGCAGGGTGGGAAGGTAACTCGCCATCATGGCGATCAGGGCCAAGGCGGACATGATGCGGATGGTCTCATCACCCACAAGGAGGCCAACCCAAGGAACAGCGAAAAAAACGACCATCATGAGGGTGGTCACCGCAAGAAAGAGCGGCGAGCAGTGAAGTTGAGTGTACGCGGTGCGCATCACCATGCGAGCGACGGAGTGTGTGTCCTGAGCGCGCAGACTGCGGACCTCGCGACTGGTCCCGAGCCAGATACGGTAGCCGTGCTCCTTGAGTCGCCGCGCCAGCGTACAGTCGTCGATGAGCGCAGAACGCATCGGGGCAAACCCGCCCAGCGCAACCAAGGCGTCACGACGCAGAAGAATGCAACCACCGGCCGCGGCCGCAGTGGAGACATGGGGGCGGCGAACTCGAGAAAAAGGATAGAGAAGTTTGAAAAAATAAACGAACGCTGTCAAGAAACAACGCTCGGCACGTGTTTCAAGGTGAGGCGCGGCCATGATGGAGACCGCACTCCAATCTTCGTTCTCTGCCTTTGCCCGCAGGGCCGGAACCACCCCTGGGGCCAGTTCGATGTCCGCATCAAGAAGCAAAATCCACGGCGTGGACGCCTCCGCGACTCCTTGTTCGAGCGCCCAGAGCTTGCCCACCCAGCCGGGAGGCAGGGGTTTCCCCTGCCGGACCTTCAGCCCCGGAACACCCGAAGCGTGGATCCGCTCAAGCGTCGCGTCGGTAGATTGATCGTCGAGCACAACGACGTGCAGATTGGTGCCCTGAGCATGCAATGCGGCCAATGTGCGCGCGATCACAGCCTCTTCGTTTCGCGCCGGAACGACGATGGTGATGTCGCTCACATCCGCCGTGCCGCCTTCGTTTTGAAGAGAGACCGCGAAATGTTCCCTGTATCGCCACGCCTCGGCCGGCCAAAGAAGAAGCCCCCACCAGCCGAGAAACGCCACAAGTACGCAGAAAAAAAGAACCGTCATAGGTCTTGCCGCATGTGTGTTGAGGATGATTCTGGAGACAACGTGAGTATCAGCATGGGAACATCCGCCTCAAGCGGTGGTTCTGTCCGGTTGCATGGCTTGATACAAGGCTTCCTGTCGCCAGGCGATCTGCAGCCGCAGAATGGTGGGTCGTAGTGGTCTCGAACCACTGACCTCCGCCGTGTGAAAGCGGCGCTCTACCGCTGAGCTAACGACCCATGCTGAACAAGAACGAATCCGCGCACCTGCCGGGATGAGGAGCAGTGTGTCCCACACTTCTCTTCCCCGTCAGCGTAGCGCATGGTCATTATAACGTCACCCTCGGCCGTCTCGTCCCGTCTCCCCGCACTCCCCGCCGCCTCGGAGGCGACGGGTCCCAAGAGACCCGAACCGTTTCGGTCTCCGTATCTGCCGCCCGCATCTCGTCGAATGGCGTTGCCGTTGTGACAAGAGACCCAGGATCGCCATGCGCGTCGTGCGCTCTCGCGGGCTTAACGTCTCAACCTTTCCCAGGCCCAAGAAGCCGCCTGAGGACCCTCCATGGGGCGGGCGATATAGTAGCCCTGAGCATAATGGCAGCCGACGCCGGACACATAGTCCAAAATTGGAGCATTCTCCACCCCCTCCGCCACGACACTCAGCCCCAACTTGCCGGCCAGTTCGACCGAAAGCTTAACGATGGCCTGCGACTCTTTTGATGTGGTGATGTTGCGGACGAAGGCCTGGTCGATCTTCAGTTCTGTAAACGGGAGACGTGCCAGCTCGAGCATCGATGAGTAGCCTGTACCAAAATCGTCAATCGAAAGTTGAAATCCCAGCATGCGGACACGCGTCAACTCGGAGATGATTTCCGGGGCTCCGGTCAGTCCCTCCCCTTCCGTCAACTCGAGAACAACACGCCCCTGCGGAATCGACCAGCGCTCGCAGTAAGCCGCAAGCTGCTCGCGCAGTGTGCCCGTGGCGTAACTCTGGACGGTCGTGTTGAGAGCCAGAGACATCGGTGCGTTTGGAAACGATTCGGAGAGCCAACGCAACGACGTTTGGGCCATGGCTTCAGTCAGCGGGCCAATCAACCCGGAAGACATAGCCAGGGGAATGAAGTCGACGGGCATGATTGTCCGCCCGTCGGGGGAGCGCCAACGGGCCAAGGCCTCGAACCCTACAACGGCCTGTGTCCGACAATCGATTTTCGGCTGGTAGACCGGCTGAATCCAATGATTGTCAATCGCGGCTTTGAGATCGTCCGCACGCAGTTCGCTGGCGGCCTCGTGAACGGATGTGGGCGAATCGGGAGTCTTGCGAAGCGTGTCGGGGGCGAGCGCGTGCCGAACATCCTCGAGGGTAAAGGGCTTCGGGAGAACGGCGATACTCGGAATCCCGTAGGCAAGCGCGGTGTTCCTGGCCGAATCGAGGATCCTTTCCCCCACGCCCGAACTGAGAACGATACGGGGCTTGGTCTTCCGCGTAGAAAGCCTTTTGAGCGCTTCGATTCCGTCCAGTCCCGGCATCATGAGATCAAGCACGACACACACCGGCTGCCAGGCATCGAACTCGATCTCAAGAGCCTCCACGCCGGCGACAATCCTCACCTGGTAGCCGAGGTCCTGCGCCACACGAGCGATGAACCGGCCGATCTGCGGGTCGTCGTCGCAAATCAAAAGGCGGTGGGGATCGTGTTCGTCCGGCTCATTCATCGGCAGATGGTTCCGTCAACACCGCCCGAATCATCCGGAGAAGGTCCGCACGCGTGTACGGTTTGTTCAAAAGGTGGGTGCCCGGATCGAGCTTGCCCTGATGAACGATCGCGTTTTCGGTATATCCGGAGGTGTAAAGGACACGAAGGCCAGGAATTCGGCGGCGAAGGACCTCGGCAAGCTGTTTTCCGTTCATGCCCCCCGGCATCACGATGTCGACGAAAAGAAGATCGATCGATGTCGTATCGCGGGCCTGCTCGAGCGCTTCCTCGGCGTCGGAAGCCTCCAGGACACGGTACCCCAACTCGTTGAGTTGCAGGCACACAAAGCGGCGTATCATCGGATTGTCTTCCACGACAAGAATCGTAGCTTGCAGGGGAAGAGGGCGTGCTGACGCATGGAGTTGCGGGCGGCTCTGCTCGGCCGGCCCGCTTCGCGGGAGATAGATTTTGAAAGTCGTTCCCCGATTCGGTTCTGAGTAAACCTTGATGTGCCCTTGCGACTGTTTGATGAACCCGTAGACCATGCTGAGACCAAGCCCCGTGCCCTTACCAGGCCCTTTCGTCGTAAAAAATGGCTCGAATATTTTCGGAAGGTGCTCAGGCCGCACGCCGGTGCCCGTATCGCTCACCGCGAGCAAGACGTACTGTCCGGGCTGGACGTCGATGTACTGGTCGGCATAGTTGCGATCGATCCAAACGTTGGTCGATTCGATCGTCAATTGCCCCCCCATGGGCATGGCGTCACGGGCGTTGAGACAGAGGTTGAGGAGGGCGGCCTCAAGTTGGACGGGATCGATCACGACGTCCCACAGACCTGCGCCCTGGATGATCTCGAGGTCGATATCGGGGCTCAGGGTTTGCCGAATTAGTTTCTCGCATGACGAAAGAAAAGTGTTGATGTTGAGGACACTCGGATTCAACGGTTGCCTTCGCGCGAACGCCAAGAGATGCTTGGTGAGTTCGGCTCCGTGTCGTGCCGCCTGGCGGATCTCGAGCGCAAGTTCATGCACACTCTCGGCGCTGTGATTTTCACTGATCAAAAGGTCAGTGTTCCCGAGGATCACGGTGAGATAATTGTTGAAATCGTGAGCAATTCCTCCGGTGAGTTGACCCACCACCTCCAGCCGTTCGGCGTGGTGAAGCTGTTCCTCCAACCGAGCCTGCGTTGTGACATCCGTCCCGATCGCAACGGTCAGAGGCGACTCCTCGTCCAGAGATGTGACGACATGAACGCTTAGATCGATCACTTTTTCGTCGCCGGATTTCGTCAGCACGGGCACGCGACCGTGCCACCGCCCCTCGCTGTCCATCTCCGTCATGAGACTACGCAGCGCAGGGGAATCGGAAAGCAGGAGTTCCAGACTCTTGTTCATGACTTCATCTTTGGACCAACCACAGATCATAGAGGCACCATTGTTCCACAGGACGATCCGTTTCTCATGGTCCCAGGCCATGACGGCGCTGCCCACCTGTTCCAAAAGATACGCCGTTCGGGTCTCTCTCCGCTCAAGATCGTGGCGAACGATTTCCGCCGAGATTCGAGACGCAAAAAGTTCAAGCCCCGAAACCAGGGTCTCCGTAGACTCTGGTCGTACGGCATAACAGAGCACGAGAAATCCGAGGAGGGCGTCGCCGCTTGGGTTAAGAAGTGGCTTATGAATCCAGAAGCGATCTTTGACCTGATCCCTGGTGGGGGAATGGGAGTCCAATTCGTTTGCGCCGTATAAGACAAGTGGGACGTTCTTCAGAAGACGGGCAAGCAGATCCTCATCCGGGACGCACGCATATCCCAATCTCGTTCCCGGCGACTCCCACGTCGCCAACAAGGTCGCCCGTTGACTGCTCGGCGCGTGTCGCAAAACGACACCAAAGTCTGCGCTCAAGGTTTCTACGGCAACCCGTAAGACGTTCTTGACCGTTACGCGGACGTCGCTTTGAGACGCCAAAAGCGCCAGACGTTTCACCGCGGCATCAAGTTCCTGGAGGTTTCTGTCTGTACGAAGATGAACGATTCCAGTCGCAAGTTCACGCACAATTTTTTCGAGCAGCGAAAATCGGAACTCGTCGTAAGGTTGCCGCTCCGTACTGTAGAGACACAGCACCCCGCGAAGACGCGGCGCAGAAAAAGGGAAGAACGAGCAGGAGCGAAATTCGTGCGAACGGGCACGATCACGCCAGGGGACAAATTCCACGCATTGATCAATGTCCGGCACATGGACCACGTGACCTTCACGGACGGCTCGACCGGCGGGACCGCGGCCCTCGGGCCGACTTTCATCCCAACTGACGGTGATTCCTGTCAAATAATCGGCAGACGTGCCCGCCACCGCAACAGGCTCGATGGTGCGGGCAGAGTCATCGCGCGCGTAACCGATCCAACACAGGACGTACGGACCACCCTCGACGGCGACCCGGCAGATTTCGGTCAGATAGGCCGTTTCGTCCGTCACCGATGACGAAAGAAAGCGCAAATGCGCCAGAAGCTCATAGGCCTTACTCAAGTGGTCGAGCTGCCGTCGCTCCTTCAGTTCCACGCTGACATCCCGAACCAGCACCAGACGGGCAGGCCTTTGCCTGTAAGAAAGGCCGACTGACAGGATCTCGGCATCGAACACGCGATCGCCCTTACAACGGTGTTTCCAAGGCCCACTACGACTTGGTGTTTCCTGCGACAGGGTGCGCACAAAGTTTTTGAGTCGCTCGCGTTCCTCGGCCGGTCTCAAGGCGTCAATACCCAAACTCAGAAACTCTTTCTTGTCGTAGCCGTAACAAGAGAGAGCGGCATCGTTGACGTCCAAGATCTTGAGATCGACCGGGTCGTAGATGAGCATGGGTTCCGGATTGTGTTCGAAGAGGGCACGGTACTCGTCGAGACTCGCCCTCCCGCCCGTTCCACCGACGTTGGATTCGCTGGGCCTCTTCTCTTGTGTTCGCCGCCGCCAGAGAAGAAAAGCCATTTCACGGCAACCGCTTGTGAAAGGGGATTCTGTGCCCTATCCCACGACTTGTACTCTGGCCCTTGTTATACATTTCTCCGGCCCCACAGCGTTTATTTGTACTTGTACCACAACCTCGAGAAAAAAGCAAGGAGGAGTCGTTGGGCTGGATTCACGGCCAAGGGGGCAGCGAGAATCTAGGTCTTGGGCGAGGGCTTGAACCGCCAATGCGCGTTCAGGACGTGTGTGGTTTCCTCGAAGCCTACAGGGGCGGAGAAATAAAAACCTTGCGCGCAGGGGCAACGATACCGACGCAGAAGGTTGAGTTGATCTTCCGTTTCCACGCCCTCGGCGACAACGTCCATTCCGAGCGCACGGCTCAGATCAATAAGAGAAGATATGATTTTTTTGTTTCGTTCACTGGCTTCCACGCCGGCGAGAAAAGAACGGTCGATTTTGAGAGCGTCCACGAGCAAGTCGCGCAGATACCCGAGCGAGGAATAGCCCGTTCCGAAGTCGTCCAGAGCCACACTGAGTCCCGCATTGCGAAGGGTCTCTAAGATCTTCAGGGCTTCGCCGTACCGATCGAGAATGACGGTTTCCGTCACTTCCACGCGCATGCGGGAGGGGTTGATGGCGTGGCGGGCCAAGATATCCCGCACGGAGGAAACAAGACCAGGATCATACAGCTGACGTTGCGACAGGTTGAAGCTCACGTAAAACGTTTTCTCGACGAGGCGATTGGCGATCCACCTCGCCAGATGCTGAGCCACCTCCTCAAGAAACCAGCGGTTCAGGGGAACGGTGAGGCCAATGTCTTCGGCCACATCCCAGAACCCATCAGGGGATTCGCGTGTCCCGTCGGATCGACGCCAACGCAGAAGCGACTCGAGACCGACGACCCCACCCTGAGTCAGAGACACGATCGGTTGATAGACGACCTCAAATTCCTGATGGGACAGAGCGTTGCGCAGGCTGGTTTCGGCCTGTAATCGTGCCGCAACACGGAGGCGCATCGCCCTGTCAAAGAATACGCGACGCTCTTTCAAATCACCACTCTTGGCTTCGTGAAGAGCGGTGTCGGCGTCGCGCAACACATCTTCCGGGTTGGTGTAGTCCGCCCCCCCCATCGCTATTCCATAACTCGCATTCGTATAGATATCCTGCCCTCTGAGAAGAAAGGGTGCCTCAAGGGACTCATCGATTCGCGTCAGCACCGACTCGACATCCACAGGATCTGCGGTACCGCTGAGAAAGATGGCAAATTCTTCCCCTCCGTGCTGACTGATGAGGCTCCCCGGTGGGAGCCTTTCTTCGAATCTTCGCGCGGCCTGTACCAGAAGCTCATCTCCTGCCAGGTGTCCGAGAGTATCGTTGACCAGCTTGAAAGCATCCAGGACAACAAAGACGACGGCATAACCTGGCGGACCATTTTGGGATTGACGAACGGCTTTTGACAGGCGTTCGTGGAAGACGGTCCGATTGGGCAGTCCAGTCAAAGGGTCGTGGCGGGACTGGTAACGAAGCTGATCGAGAGCTTCGCGTTGCTTGCTGATGTCCTGAGCCGTTGCGACCATGATCGCACGCCCTTTCAAAGTCAGGGTTTCCACACTGACGAGCATGGCCACCGGTGCCCGTCTCTCGCGATGCACAAAATCACATTCGAATGACTGCGGGGCCACCCGCGACGCACGAAACTCTCGATCAGCGTCCTCCCGCTGCACGGGAACCACGAAATCGATCAGCGGGCGATCTTGAAGTTCGTTCCGCCCGAAGCCTAACGCTCCGGCAAAAGCCTCGTTGACATAAGTCAAGCGGCCTTGCTCGACCATAAACACGCCCACGTGCCCGTGTTCCACAAGACTGCGATAAAACTCTTCCGAGCGAGCCAGAGCCTCCTCGACGCGCCTCCGTTCCGTCACATCGACCAAACCTCCTTCGATGTACGGCTGATTCCCTTCGGGCGACATGACCAGACGGCTATAAAGCGCCCCCCATACACTACGCCCATCGCGTCGGCGGAGCTCCACCTCCAGCTCCGCAATGCGGCCTTTCGTTTGCAATTCTTCCACGATATGCTCTCGATCCTCGATGTGCTGGTAAAGAATGTCGACGTTTTTGAGCTCGCCCAGCAGCAGATCGACGGTGTCGTAACCCAGGAAGTGCGCATACGCACGGTTGGCCGAAAGAAGCCTCCCTTCCAGAGTCGTCTGAAAGATGCCGATCTGCAGGTTCTCGAAGATCTCCTGATAATTGCGACGCACCTCCTCAAGCGCCGCTTGCGCCCGACGCTCCTCGGTGATGTCGCGGATCGTGCCCGTGCTGGACAGTTTGCCTTTGTAGTAGATCGGTCCCGATCGCACGGAGGCCACAACACGTCGTTCCGCGACCTGGTGAAGAAGACGGATCTCGTAGGATGTGCGCTCCCAACGTCCTGCCTCACGATCGCGCCACATCGCCGCCATGCGTTGGCGGTCTTCGGGTGCGATGAATTCCATGAACGGGCGCCCAATCATATCCTCGGGACGACGCCCGAGCATCTGGGCGTAGGTATTGTTGACATACACATAGAGTCCTTGGTGGGTAATGAAGACCCCGTCTTGGCTGTGTTCAACAAGAACGCGGTATTTCTCCTGGCAAAGAGCCAGCTCTTCGGCCGTCGCTCGATAGGTTTCGATATCAAGCCAGCGGAGCTCCCACACTTCCTCTGATCGGAAGCGGGTGAGTCTGCGCGCGGTTTCAAACACACGGAGAGGGCTTCCATCGCGGCGCGCAAGGTCCCGCTCGACACCACGGCCAAAACTTGCGGCCAGCCCACTCATCCCAAGTCCGTCGCCCTCGTGCTTGTAGAGTGAGACGAGGAACGAGTTCCGATCCTGGAGATCCTGCGGCCGGTCGTACCCGAGCATGCGCAGAGCGCGTCGGTTGACAAAAACGAGGCGTCCGTCGGAACGCACACGGATAATGCCGTAATGAGGATCGTCCTCATCCTCGCTCATTGGACTCGCGATCCCGGCCGGGACATCCCGTGAGGCCATGTCCGCATCAAGACGAACGACGACCAACGCTTCGGGACGGTCTTTGCCCCCAAGAACAATTCCCTCGAGCCATCCCTCGAAGATATTGCCTTGAGAATCGCGCAAAGCCAGTTGAGCCGATTGTCTGTGCTCTCCTCCCAAGAGCAGGCCGTGGCAAAAGTCGTTCCAGTGGTCGAGATCAACGACAAAGGCGGGTGGGGACGTACCTTCCCAGCCCGTGGCTCGCGTCTTTGATGCAAAATTCAGAAGGCGGTAGGCGGCGTCGTTATGACCCAACACCGCTCCTGTCACGGCATCGACAATGAGGACCGGATCAGGCCACGCGTTGAAGTGATCCGAGGGATCCATGCCCGCACCCGGCAAGCCAATCCGGAACAGCCGCACGACCGATCATAGGCACATCCATCCGTTGCTTTTCTGAGGACGTATGGAGTCATGCTATCACCTCTCGTCCCCAACGGGAGTGGTGCTTGAGGAGGCGCTGTTCTTGGTCGCTGGGTCATGTTCTTGCTGACCGCTTATAACCAAACCCCGCTCTTCCCGGGCCGCGGTCCCCGACACGACCATTTCCGAATCCGATGAGGTCCATCTAGGTGTTGAGCCCCCGAGGCTGCCTGTTATTGAGATGAACGCCAGCCACCGCTAGCCGCACACGTAATGATCGCCGAGCTCTTAGAATTTAAAGTCTTCTGGCTCTATTTCTATAGCGTATGGAGCGCGTGCGGTCTCACATCGTCTCGCGCGGATGTCCCCAGACGCAAAATTCTGACCACCCAGCCCTAATCTGCTTTGTTTCACCATTGACATGTTGACAAAACAGCTTGAGCCTGTAATAATCAATAAAGTTAACTATTAGGTCCCGAGTCCCCCGTGACGCCCGACATGGCCCGCCCCCGGCGCCTTAACGGAGAAAAAGTCCGCTCTTCGTTGCAATCTCGCGCGAAGGGGGGTCTCCTCTTGTGCTTTGCATTTCTTGCACTGGGGCTGTACGGATGCGCCCCGGGACCCAGTTTCAGGACACCACGTCCTCCCGCCTCAATGCGGTACACCGCCCGAGTTCTGGCTGGGCAAGCACAGCAAATCTTCCGTGGGCATGCCCTGCCCGGACGACACTGGTGGAGGGCCTACGGCAACACGAGCGTTGATCGCTTGATGACGGAAGCTCTTGGGCAGAACCCCACACTCAAAAGTTCCTTGGCGACCTTGCGTGAAGCACACTACGCGCTCGTTGCCGCCGAAGGGATCTTCTATCCCCAGTTCGGCCTTGGGCTGAGCGCCACGCGGGAACAGTCTTCAGGCGCGGGGTTCGGAGGCACCGTTCCGGGGCGTATCTTTACGATTTACGGCGGCAATGTCTCCGTGGGATATTACCCCGACGTCTTTGGCGTAAACCGACTCGTCTATCGCGAGAAAAAGGCTCAAGAAGAATCCGCCCGCGAGGAAGCCGAAGCTGCGGCCTTGACGATTGAAGGAGATGTGTTCACGACTGCCGTCGATCTTGCGGAAAGTGTGGATGAAATACGTGCAACCCGATCGATTGTGACCGCAGACCGGCAGGTGTTGGCCCTCGTTCGCGCAGAATACCGCGTTGGGGCCGCATCACGTCTTGATGTTCTTCAGCAGGAGACCCAACTGGCGAGCGACGAGGCCACGCTTTATCCCCTCTTGCAAAGCCGGACGGTTGCCGCCCACGCCCTCGACACCCTGACCGGAAACAGCCCAAGTCGGGTGGTCCCGCGCTTGACCTTAAGCGCGTTTCACATGCCCGCACATTTTTCCCTGGCGTACCCGTCGACCGTCATTGAAAACCGTCCCGATATCCAGGCCGCGCTGGAAACCCTGAAGGCGGTCAATGCCCAGGTTGGAGAGGCCATCGCCAGCGAATATCCCCTCGTCGAGATTACCGGTTCGTGGGGCCACGAAAGCAACATCATTTCCGATTTCCTCAAAACAGCAAGCCGCAGTTGGAGTCTGGTTGGCTCGTTGAGTTACACCATCTTCTCGGGCGGCACACTACGCGCCCAGGTTCATGAAAGCAAGGAGGCCTACAAAGCAGCGTTCTTCCAATACCGCGGTACCGTCCTCGGAGCACTCAGTCAGGTCTCGAACGCATTGAGGGCAATCGTCCACGACGACGAATACGTCCGGGCCGAAACCCGAGCGCTGCGCGCGGCTCGAGTCTCGTACCATCTCGCCCGCACCAAGTACCGGCTGGGAGCCACCAGTTACATCTCGTTGCTCGAAACCGAGGTGGCGTACCGTCGGGCGGTTTTGGCCGACGTTCGCGCCCGCGCCCAGCGGTTAGGCGACGCGGCCACTCTTGAGGTCGCTCTTGGCGGCCGCCCCTTCCCGCCCCAGTCTCCTCCTTCTCTACCCTCCTTCCACGCCATCCGGCACGAGTGATACCGCCATGACCCAACAGCGCAAACGCGTGAAATGGATCGTTCTTCTTCTGGGCTTGGGGATCCTGGCCGTCGTGTTTGGCCTCAAAATGTTCATGGGCTACGAGTTTGCCCAAGCCATGGCCCATAGGCCCCCCTACAGCGTCACTGTCAAGGCCGCCCGCGTCACAACCGTTCGTTGGCGGCTCCGGCTTCACGCTGTTGCAAACATTGAAGCCGCTCAAGGCGTTGAACTGAGCCCGCAGATCAGCGGCTGGGTGACCCGAATCTATTTCCACTCCGGCCTCTACGTTCGCGCCGGTCAGCCTCTCGTCCAGCTTGATCCCAGCAACGAAGAGGCGATTTTGGCGCACGACCGAGCCGCGGAAATTCTCGATCGGCTCGATCTGGCGCGCACGCATAAACTCTACCGTATCAAGGCCGTCAGTCTTGCCACCCTCCAGTCGGCTCAAGCGTCGTACCTGGCGGCACGTGCTCAGGTCGCCAACGACCGCGCCACACTCGCCAAACTCCGGGTAAGCGCTCCGTTCTCAGGGTGGACGGGAGTGCGCGAGGTTGACCTCGGGCAATACCTCAGTCCTGCCTCGATCATCACCACGCTCCAGTCCTGGAACCCGCTGCGAATCCTCTTCACGCTGCCTCAGCAGGATCTTCCACTCGTACGCGCCGGAGCGCCCGTTGACGTTCATGTCAACGCTTTCCCCCACCGGACATTCACCGCCCGGATCGTGGCGCTCAGCTCACGGGTCAACCCCAACACACGGAACATCACCGTCGACGCCACGTTCACGAACCCTCAGAACCTTCTGAGGCCTGGGATGTTCGCGACGGTGCGTCTCTCGGTCGGTCAGCCGCGAACCTGGACCGCCGTTCCGACCTCGGCGCTCACCTACAGCACCTTTGGAGATTACGTCTATCTGGTGGTTCCGCACAAAACGCCTCTGGGTCTTTTGCATCTTGCGGTGGCACACCCGATCACCACCGGTCCGAGTCGCGACGGACTCACGGCCGTGCGTCGCGGCCTCGAACCCGGCGAGACGGTGGTGACCGCGGGACAGGTCAAATTGCACAACGGCGTTCCGGTGACGATCGTCTCTTCGTTGAAACACGCGCACCCCCCGTCCCCCCGGGGGTCCCGCCGTCCGTCCTGAATCCACGAACATGAGTTTCACAGACACCTTCATCCGGCGGCCGGTTCTTGCCACCTCGCTCAACCTTGTCATCCTGCTCCTTGGGCTAAGCGCGTGGAGCACGATGACCGTGCGGCAATACCCCAAGGTCGTCAGCACCCTGATCACGGTCACCACGGCGTACCCCGGTGCCAGCCCGAGCACCGTTCAGGGATTTGTGACCACCCGTCTCGAACAGTCCATCGCCTCCGCACCGGGCATCGACTACATGACCGGATCGAGCGCGCAAAGCCTGTCCACAATCACCGTTTACGTCAAGCTCAACTACAACCCAAACGCCGCGCTCGCGCAGATTCTTTCCAAAGTGCAGCAGGTGGAGAGTCAGCTCCCGAACGGAACGCAAACACCGGTCGTCAACGAAACGGTTGGCAACCAGACCGCGCTTATGTATCTCGCGTTCTACAGCAAACGCTTGAATCAACAGCAGGTCAACGACTACGTCCTGCGGGTTGCGCAGCCCGACATTCAGAGTGTCCCGGGTGTGGGCCAGGCACAGATCGTTCCGGCAGGCACGGGTCCGAGCGGCAACAGTTTTGCCGTTCGGGTGTGGCTCAACCCCAACCGGATGGCGTCTCTCAACATCAGCCCGCAGCAAGTTGAGGCCGCTCTGGCCGCCAACAACTTCGTCAGCGCCATTGGACGCACCCGATCGGAACTGATCGCACGCACGATCCGCGCCACCACTTCGCTGCACACCGTCCAAGCCTTCCGCAACCTCGTCGTCGAACACGTCGGCAACACACTGATCCGACTGAAAGACATCGCACACGTCGTTTTGGGCGCACAAAATTACAACCAAGCGGTCTTCTACGACGGCATTCCCGCGGTCTTTGTCGGTGTGTTCGCCACACCCAACGCCAACAGCCTGAGCGTGGCCTCGGGAGTCCACCGCATTTTTCATCAGCTTGAGTCCAATCTCCCTCCGGGCATCCACGCCGCCATCCCCTACGACGGATCGGCTTTCATCTTGAGCTCCATCCACGAGGTGATGGTCACGATCGCCATCACCCTGGCCATCGTGGTTCTGGTCATTTACCTCTTTCTGGGATCTTTGCGGTCGCTTTTCATTCCGGCGATCGCCATTCCGTTGTCCATCGTGGGCGCCGGCATCTTCATGGAGCTTGCTCACTACACGATCAATCTTTTGACGCTGCTCGCGGTCATCCTGGCGATCGGTCTCGTGGTCGACGACGCCATCATCGTGGTGGAAAACGTCCACCGCCACATGGAGGAAGGACACCCCCCTATGGAAGCGGCTCGGCTCGGCATCCGGGAATTGGCCGCCCCCATCATCGTCATGGCCACCACTCTCGTGGCCGTCTTCATCCCGGTCGGACTCACGGGCGGTCTCACGGGCGCCCTCTTCGCCGAGTTCGCATTCACGCTGGTCTTCACCGTCATCGTTTCGGCCATCGTCGCACTCACACTCTCACCCATGCTCTCGGGGCGCATCCTCAAACAGACCCCGCCCAAAGGCTTCGGCCACGCTCTCGATGCGGCCTTTGAAAAACTTCGCACGCTGTACGATCGCTCTCTGGAATTCGCCCTCGACATGCGCGGGGTGATCCTCGTCATCGCTTTGGCCGTGCTCATCGCCATCCCGATTTTCTTTCTCGGCACGCCCAAAGAACTGGCCCCAACGGAAGACCAAGGTCTGATCCTGGTCTCGGGCACCGCGCCGCCCACGGCGACTCTGCAGTATCTGGAACAGAGTAGCCGAACGATCTACAAGATTTTCCGCAGTTTCCCCGAGACCAAGCAGGCCTTCCAGATCGACGGCATTTCTCTGACGGGTGGGGCCGGGGACAACTCGCTTTTAAGCGGTATGAAGCTCGTCCCTTGGAGCCAGCGTTCCGTCTCACAAATGGCTCTGATGCCGCTCGTCCAGGCGAAACTCAACCGCCTGGCCGGTCTTCAAGCCGCGGCCTTCCCCAAACCCTCTCTCCCCGGCACGGCGGGAGGATTCCCCATTCAGTTCGTTCTGACGAGCACACGAAGCTACCGCACGATCGATCACGCAGCCAACGCTCTCATCGGGGCCGCCATGGGCACGGGAAAATTTACCTTCCTCACCAAGGATCTCCGCTACGACAACCCTGAGATCACTCTGCGCATCCACCGCCGTCTCGCCGCGAGTCTCGGCATCACCATGCAGGACATCGGGGCCGCTCTCGCCCCACTGCTCGGCGGGAACTACGTCAATCGCTTCAATCTCAAAGGCCGCAGCTACAAGGTCATCCCGCAAGTACCCGACCGCTTCCGGCTCCAGGCGAACGCACTTCGTCGCTACTACGTCCCGACGTCGGGGGGACAGCTTGTACCGCTCGCCACACTGGTCGACACGCACACCACGGTCGAACCGGAATTCCTGCCTCAGTTTCAACAACTCAACTCCGCCACCGTCGAGGGAGTCATGATGCCCGGAGTCACCCTGGGTCAGGCTCTTTCGGAACTGCGTCGTCTCGCCGCAAGGATTCTGCCCGCAGGCTTCACGATCAATTACGCATCGAGTTCGCGCCAATACATCCAGCAAGGCAACACCATCGTGTGGATCTTTCTTCTCTCGATCGTGCTCGTCTATCTTCTTCTTGCAGCGCAATTCGAAAGTTTCCGCGACCCCTGGATCGTGCTGATCACCGTCCCCATGGCTGTCTCGGGCGCCTTGGCGTTCCTTTATCTCGGGGCCGCCACCCTGAACATCTACACCGAGGTCGGCCTGGTGACACTCATCGGGCTGATTACCAAACAGGGCATCCTCATCGTCCAGTTCGCAAACTCCATCCAGGAATCGGATGGTCTCGACCGCTTCGCCGCAGTCCGTAAGGCGTCGAGCATCCGCTTGCGCCCGATTCTGATGACCACCGGCGCTATGGTGATCGGCGTTCTGCCGCTGGTTTTCGCCTCGGGGGCCGGCGCTGTCAGCCGCTATAACATGGGACTCGTGATCGCCACCGGCCTTTCGATCGGAGCGCTTTTCTCGCTCTACGTCGTTCCGGTTCTCTACACCTACATTGGGCACGACCGCACCCACACTGCACTTCCTTCCGGTCAAACAGCCTGACCCGCTGCGCGGCAGGCCCCGCCATGAAGGAGGGGGCAGGATCGCTTCTCGGGCCACGCGGATGCCGACGCCAGGTCCATCTCTATCCGGGCAGAAGCACGATTCGGAAGGCACGGAGTGCGGGATCCCCTCACGGTCTAACTCTCCCTGCTCCTCGGTGCAGGGAGGGTGGCTCGGTGAGGCGGGAGCCCGTCGAAGCAACAACGCTCAGGAGTGCTCCCCACACGACGTCGTAGGTATCCCGAGCCTTCGAGACGAAAGGGTACCAACGAACCCTCGCCACAATGGGCCTGCCTCTCACACTTCCGCCCCGCTGCAACCCGCAAAAAATGAAGGGCGGCACGACTTCCGCTAAGCTTAAGGAGGTTGTGTTGTGTAAAGGCGGCACAACGGCCCTCCCTGAAATCGGGGAGCAGGTGAAGGAAGCCTTTACGGTTTTTCTGGAGCCCGAGATTCATGAGACCCAGCCGTTCCACCGTTTCCGCAGCGCTGATCTTTGCGGCCTTGGTGATTCTGTCCCGCGCCTTTGCGACGCCCCCCCACGGGGCTCCTCTCGGACCCCGACTTCGTTCGGCCTTGGCCACATCCCTCCCCTTGCCGCTGGGCGCGCCAATCCCCGCACATCCATACGCGCGCCCACTTGTGGCTAAACGTGACGCACAGGGACGAATCGAGGTCCAGCTCAATGTCGAACCCGGCACCCGAACCACGATTGCGACAGCGCTCAAGGCCCTCAGTGGTCACGTCATAGCCTCGGTCGCGTCGATGCACGCGATCGACGTTTGGCTCAACCCCGAGGCTATTCTGCGGGCGTCCCACATCGAAGGCGTGCGTTCGATCGACCTGCCCCACTACGCGTTGCCCGCAACCCAAGTGATCTCGCAAGGTGATAAGGTCTTGGGCGCCGCCCAATTTCGCCAGGAAACCGGCGTCACCGGCCATGGAATCAGCGTCGGGGTCATCTCTGACGGGGCCACCGATCTTCAAGAGGCGATCAGCTCCGGGAATTTGCCCAGTAACGTCTGGGTTGATCCCAACGATTCGAAATTCGGCTCGTCCGGAGAAGAAGGGATCGCCATGATGTCCATCGTCTACGCCTTGGCTCCGGGAGCTCAGCTCGGTTTTTGTGGCCCACAGACTGACGTCGAGTTTGTCCAGTGCCTGGACGATTTCGAAAGCAGCAATTTCCACGCCAACATCATTGTCGATGATCTTGGCTTCCCCGGCGTCGACATGTTTGGGAACGGAAGCTTCGCAACAGCTGTGGCCGGCTTTGCGAGCCAAAACTCCAGCGTCCATCTCGTGACGGCCGCCGGGAACGACGCCCAGGCCTATTGGCAGGGGACATGGGACCCGAAGACGATCCCCACCAACAAGACCGGGGCGAGCGGCTACACCTGGAACGGCAATACTTATACGGACGAAGAAGATTTCTGCCCGAACAGCACGAGCAGCCCGGGCTGCGCGAACTACGGTGGGAAGGGGGGATCTCTTGTCATCACGGTTCAGCCCGGCGACCAGATCGGCTACATCGTCGAGTGGGACGACCCGTGGACCGCGCCCGTCGGTGATTACGACGTGGGCCTCTACACGAGCCAGGACTGGTCAACCAGTGCGGGGACAGTCCCTGTCGCCTGCAACCAAGGACAGTACGCTCCCGCCTCAGGGTGCCCGAGCCCACCCAGCGGAACCTCGGCGGCGTGTTCAAACGGCCCCGGCCCCAATCCGGTGCAAGGAAACGTCTGGCAGAACCCCTCGTCGACGAATGGGGCCACAGTCTATCTCCGTATTTTTCTTTGTAACGGCCTCCCCGCACCGGGGACCAAGCTCAAGGTTCTTGTCTTTTCCACCAAATCCAACGAAGTTTTGACCAGCCCGGACACCCCCTCGGGGAGTATCTACGGCCAGTCGGCACTGCCCCAAGAGACAACCGTGGGTGCCATGGACTGGCAACTCGTCGGAACGAGCTCGGCCACAATCGAGCCCTACAGTTCGCAGGGACCTGTCGAATTCGAATTTCCGTCCGCCGAGGAAATCACGAAGCCCAACTTTACCGGTGTGGATTGCGTCTCGGACGCCGGAATCGGAGGATTTCCGAACCCCTTCTGTGGAACTTCGGCCGCGGCCCCCCACATCGCGGCACTCCTGGCACTCCTCATGCAGTACCAGCCGAACGCCAACCCGATCACTTCGCTCGAGAAGCTGAGCACCCAACAACCGAACCCCGGCCCTCTCACAGACAACCAAAGCAACATCTACGGCTACGGGATCCCCAATCTCGCGAACGCACCGAGTGTCATCGGTCCCGGGACCGGTTCGGGAACCACCTCATCGGGCAGCAGCAGCAGCGGAGGTGGAGGAGGAGGGCTCGATTTCGTCGTGCTCGAACTTCTTCTCCTGATGGTCCTTGTGCGCATATCGGCCAAGCGCGTGAAGCGAACCCTGCACTGAGAGAACAATCCCCCCGAGGCCTGTCGTCGACCGTGGAAACGATCTTCGGGGGGATGCCCCGAACACAGGAGGCGTCGGGACAAGGGTCCACCCTCCCCGTGGGGGCGTCTCTCATGCAAGCCCCCCTCACATGAGGCACACGAAAGCTTTCTCGGACCCCAGAGACTCCTCTTTCGGTCTCGCCCTCAGTGCCACCGTCACCTAGAGCCTCTCCTTAGGACCCTGATGTTGAACGCAACACGCCGCGATGAACGCCTCGAAACACTCGGTCTCTGGCTGAGACGTCAGAACTACGCCCACGCCGAGATCACCCCCGCGGCCTCGGACGCTTCTTTCCGCCGCTATTTCCGCCTGCATCTCAGAGACACCCCCCCCCTGATCGCCATGGACGCACCTCCCGACCGCGAGAACATCCTCCCGTGGTTGCATGTTTCCCACCTTCTCTCTCAAGCCGGTGTCCACGTCCCCAAAATCGAGGCCGCCGATCCACAACAGGGTTTCGTTCTCATGGAGGACCTCGGTGACGATTCCTACGCCCGCGTCCACGATCGGCACGATCCGATGTGGGAACAGGCGATCGAGGCCGCTCTCGAAACCCTTGTGCTCATGCAAAAGCACGTTCCCAACGACGGGCTCCCACCCTACGACGAGAAACGGTTGCGCGAGGAGATGGAGCTCTTCCCCCACTGGCTCCTCGAGCGGCACCTGGAGGTGCCGGCGTCAGAGATTCGGGCCGCTCTCACCCCACTGGCCGATCGTCTCGTTGCGGAAACACTCCGCACACCGCAACGGTTTACCCACCGGGATTACCACAGCCGCAACCTCTTTGTCGCCCCCCCATCACCGGGGGTCATCGACTTCCAGGACGCGGTCTGGGGCCCCATCACTTACGATCTCGTCTCGTTGCTCAAGGACTGTTACATCGACTGGTCTCGTGGGGAACAGCGTCGGTGGCTCGTGAAGTACCACGATCTCATGACACCCCACTGCCGGGATCTGCCCGATGCAGAGGCCTTGCTTTTCCAGTTTGATCTCATCGGCGTTCAGCGCCACCTCAAAGCGGCGGGCATCTTTGCCCGTCTCTTTTGGCGCGACGGGAAAAGGAACTATCTCGACAGCATTCCACGAACGCTCGGCTACATTGTGCGCCTGGCCCAGGAACGACCGCTCGTCGCACCCTTGGCGGACGCCCTTCAAACTTTCGTTGTCCCACGCCTAGAGGAGGCACGCGCCCGCGTGTTCGGAGACGAGACATGGACGCGGTAGTCCTGGCGGCGGGTCGGGGCGAACGCTTGCGGCCACTCACAGACCGCAAACCCAAGGCTCTCCTCGAGATTGGGGATACTCCGCTTGTCGGCCACGTCCTCCGGCGCCTGCAACGGTTCGGAGTCCGACGTGCGATCGTCAACATTTGCTGGCTCGGTGCGGCAATCCAAGCCGCTTTAGGAGACGGAAGCCGCTACGGGCTCGAGATTGTCTACAGCCCCGAATCTCCCGCCCTCGAGACCGCAGGAGGGATCCGCCTGGCCCTTGCCCGAGGTCTCGTCAACAGCGATCCCTTTCTCGTCCACAACGCCGACGTCCTCTCCGATGTCGATCTCTCGGAGACGATTCTTTCACCCGGTGACGACGCACGCATCGTTCTGGTTCCCAACCCTCCGGAACACCCGAGAGGGGATTTCGCTTGTCGCGAAGGCCGGGTTCACCCAGATGAGGAAAACCGCCTAACCTACGCGGGGATCGGCTTCTACCGTCAATCGTTTTTTAAGCCGTGGACCCTCGAGAGCGCGCCCCTACGCCCGCTTCTCGACAAGGCCGCCAGAGCCAACCGACTGGCCGGCACCGTGCACGAGGGCCGTTGGTGGGATGTCGGGACCCATCGTGTTCTCGCCGAGCTCGAATCCGACGCGCGAGGGGGGCTCCTCGACGACCTTTAAAGGTCGAAATCAGCTGAGGATAGGATGAACGGGCGCGGCGGCGGCCAGCTCCCAAAGGAGTTTGGTCCCGAGATAGGCCAGCACGAGTAAGGTAAACGCCCCGAGCGTCCATCCCGCCGCGACACGTCCCCGCCAACCATAGCGCCGACGTCCGTACAAAAGTCCGCCAAAAACGAGCCACGCCAATAACGAGATGGCGGCCTTCGGCATAAGATGCAGCACCACAAGCTCGTGGAGGTAAACCAACCCGCTCACGAGCACAAACGTGAGCAGAATAAACCCGGCGGTGATGAGCTGGAAGAGCATCCGTTCGGTGAGAAGAAGCGGAGGAAACCCCTGAAAACCCTCCGACCCGTGTGCCCGTTTGAGGCGTGACTCTTGAATCCAAAGCATGACCGCTTCCGAGGCAGCCAAAGCGAGAATCGCGTACGCCAGGACAGCCAGTACGATGTGCACATCGAGAAGTGTGTGCCCGGTATGGACAACAAACGGGGTTTCGTGCACAAAAGGCGTGAGAACCGTCACGGACGCCAGAGGGAAGACAAGGACACCGGCCGGAGCGACCGGCTCGAAAAACGAGCCCACCAGCACCACGAAAACGACCGCTGCACCCGTGAGGTCCAGGGCGTTGCCAAGATCGAGGTTGACGGGTGAGGGCGTATCCATGACCCGAAACAATCCGATGGCTTGGAGAGTCAGAGCCAAGGCCGCCAGAAAAAGGGCGATCCGGCGCCGCCGGAGGAGTACGCCTCGGGCCCCTGGACGGTAGGTTTTGGCCAGGACCAGTGCCGAAACCAGGTAGAGGCCAACGGCCAGCAAAGCGAGCATGGAGCGCCACTCACGAAGACCAAAACATGGTAGGCTAAAATTTAGCAGGTCTGCCCGTGTGTGTCCGAGGGGAATATCATGATCCACCTGAACAACCTGATCTTGTTCAGTTGGGTGGCGTGGGAGGCGATCTGGTTTCTCGCCGCACGTCTCAACCACAAAAAAACCATCAAGGCGGAGAACATTGTCACGTTCTTCCGACGCATGCTCCCGCCCATAATTGCCTTCGCCGTGGCTCTCGCGCTGACACATCATTTCTGGCCTGGTCACTTGACAGAACCCCTCAGTTCCCCGCGCCCTCTTTGGGGGTCCGCTGTGGGGATGGCGCTGCTGTGCCTTGGTTTCGCACTGACCTTCTGGGCACGCGTGACGCTCGGAGGCAATTGGAGCGGCCGGATCACGCTCAAGCAAGATCACGAGCTGATCACCACCGGGCCCTACAGGTTTGTGCGCCACCCCATTTACACAGGGCTCATCCTGGCTTTGCTCGGGTCGGCCATCGTCGAAGAGAACCTTCTTCTTGTGTTTGTTCTGATCGCGGTCACGTGGGGCTTCGTGATCAAAGCACGGATCGAAGAATCCTACATGCTCGTGAACTTCGGAACACGTTACGAAGATTACCGAGCCCTCACGGGCCTTCTTCTCCCACGCCTGTACCCCCCGCGTTGAGGGGCACTCTCCCGCCGTCCTGATCACGTCATCCCTGCACCAATACCGTCGAGCTTTCCCGCATGAGCCGTCACCTTGTATTTTTCCCATCTTGCGGCCCCGCAAAACTTGTACTGCTTGTTTTGCCCCTCGTGCTCGTCTGTGCCGGATGCACGTCCTTTTCTTCACAGCCACCGGCCAACCAGACCTACCTTCACCTCTCTCCGGCGATTCTGATTCTTGCCCAGCAGGTCGAGATTCTGAAGCTGGAGCGGCACAACCCAAGCAACCTTTCCAGCCCGCTCGCGCGGGTCGACCGCGTCGGCCGACTCGATCTTGCCATCGGGTACCGCGGGCGGAAACAGCCCGTCCTGACCGCTCTTCGGGGGATCGGCGCACAGATCGTGGCCAAACCGGCCGAAGGCCACCGCATCGAGGCCTGGATCCCGGCCCGGCACGTCGCCTCTCTCGCACGCAT
Source organism: Pseudomonadota bacterium (assembly GCA_021839245.1). Lineage (GTDB taxonomy): Bacteria > Pseudomonadota > Gammaproteobacteria > JAKAQQ01 > JAKAQQ01 > JAKAQQ01. The sequence continues at coordinate 18,185 of JAKCBQ010000009.1, read as the reverse complement.
CCCCGGGATCGTCTTCGTCCGCTTCCCGACGAGAGCGCACGGCGGAAACTAGGTTCGTCGGTTCTCCGGATTGAATCTCTCTGCAGGCTCACGTCTGCCCGGCTCCCGGTCGTTCGATCTCGGCCTTCGTCGTCCCGGAGCGGAACTGCGGCCCCTCTTCCGCGCGGGCTGAAAATCCTTTAGGATGTTGGGTGAACCCGCCCCCGCGACCGACCGTGATTCTCAGGAAGCGCAGCGCGTGCGGGACGTGGCCGCCCCGACTCTTGATCCTTGTCTTGGGTGTCGTCGGTTCTTGCGTCCACGCCCGCACTTACCACTACTACGCGTGCCCTGCGCTCCCGCCTCCGCCTCTTCCCATTCACCGCAAGGACGCCCGCATTCGCATCCGCTACGACCGTGGCGTTTTTCTGCGCGATGGTGTCTCACATCTCTACGGGCACATCATGGCGAGCCAACTCGATCGGCGTCTCTGGATGTCCCGGGCGAGCTACGACCGAGCCCACAACATCATCCACGGCACAGGTCGAGTTCGTTTCGCCGAACCCGACTTGTATCTCGAGAGCCCAGAAGGTACGTACAACTTCACCCAACGGACAGGATCTTTTTCCCAAGCCCGGTACTTTCTTCCTCTGCGGCACGGCCACGGGCGTGCGGAGAGGGTTACCGTTCGCGGCTCGGAGCACGCCTCCCTCGAAAGGATGACCTACACGACGTGCCCGCCCGGCCGCCATGATTGGGAACTTCACGCCTCCAACGTCAGCCTGCACCTGGCCCACGATACGGGATACGCCTACAACGCCTGGTTGACCTTCTACCACGTCCCCATTCTCTACACCCCTTTCCTCACGTTTCCCTTGAGCAACCGGCGCAAAAGCGGCCTGCTCCCTCCCCGCTTCGGCACAAATAGCTTGAACGGCACCGATCTCGAGATTCCGTACTATTTCAACTTGGCGCCGAATTACGACCTCACCATCAGTCCGCGCTGGATGAGCAAACGCGGATTGTTGACGGGTCTTCAGTTCCGCTACCTCACGCCCACCAGCCAGGGTGAGCTCGAAGGCCACTATCTTCCTCACGACAACGTCACGGGCACGGAACGTTCGCAGCTGAGCTACCAAGACACGACCATCTTCGGCCCGCACACGTCCCTTTTGGCCTCGTACAACTACCTTTCCGATCCCGATTACCTCATTGATTTTGGAACCTCACTCAACGAAGCGGCACAGCCGTATCAGTTCCGGAACCTCTCGCTGACGTACGCCCGCCGTCACTGGAGCCTGACGGCGCTGGCGCAAGACGTGCAAACGGTCGACACATCGATTCCTCTTTCGCTCCGCCCGTACCGTGAAATCCCTCTCCTGAACTACCTTGGACACTGGGGACGACGCGGCTGGATCGCGAACATGGAGGGCAGCTACGGACGCTTTGAGGCGCCCGACGAGATCAGCGGGGATCGTCTGCATCTTTTCCCCAGCGTGGGCTACCGATTCGGTGATCTTGGCGCCTCCCTCACCCCCAGGGTCGCTCTCGACGCGGTTCACTACTGGCTCGCTCAACCCGTTGCGCCCGGCGAAACGACGACCCCGCGCATGGCCGCCCCCGTTTACGACGTTGACGCGCGGCTCCGTTTCGAGAGGCTTTTTGATCACGGTCGCTGGCTGCAAACGTTCGAGCCGCGGCTCTTTTATCTCTATGTGCCTTACCGCAACCAGAACGACTTTCCGGTGTTCGATACAAGTCCGGCCCCGTTTGACACATTGCAGATCTTCAGCACGAACCGCTTTCTGGGCCAGGACCGGCTCGAAAACGCCGATCAGCTCGCCGCCGGCTTCACCTCGCGACTCTTCCGTTCCAACGACGGCCACGAGATCGCCTCGTTCACTCTCGGGCAGATTTTCTATTTTCAGCCCCGTCTGGTCACGCTTCCCGGGCAAACCGCCATCGACAACCCGCGGTCAGCCTACGCCGCCGAAGCCCGCCTCAACCTCGGCCGTTCGTGGGCGGGTTACGCCGCCGGGGAGTGGGATCCCTACAACGACATCGTCGAGAACTCGAACGTCGGTCTCGAATACCATCCCAAGCGAGATGAGGTCTTCAATGTGGGGTACGCTTACGAATACGGCAGTCTCGATCAAACAAACGTCTCGTTTGCCCTCCCCTTGGGGCGCCGCTGGAGCCTCGTGGGCCTCTGGGATTACTCGATCTTTGGACACACGACGCTCGAGACCTTTGCCGGAGTACAGTACGATACGTGCTGCTGGATCTTTCGTATTCTCGACCGCCGGTTTGTCGTTCCGTCCGCCAGTGGCAGTCTCACGAGCGGAGCCCAAACGAACTCGGCCGTTTATTTCGAGCTGACCCTGAAGGGGCTCGGAAGTCTCGGTCACACCCTTCTCAGTTTTCTCAGGCAGGATATTCAAGGTTATGAAGAGCCCACAAATCCTTAAATCCCGTTGGCGCACGGGCCCTCTTGCGGTTCTCGCCGCCGCGCTCACGCTCGCCGCCTGCACGCCGAGCCTCCCCCCTCTCGCGCCGCTCCCGGTGGAGCATCCGACCGTAGCCAGCGCGGCAAACAAAACCCTCGCGGCTCCTGCGCGGCCTACCCCCCCGCTGCCCCAAGGGATGCTCCTCGACAAAGTCGTCGCCGTCGTCAACGGCTCGCCCATCCTTTTGAGCCAGGTGTTCGACGAGGAAAACCTTCTCTTCGCCGAAATCAAGGCGCGAGGCTTTCAACGGCCTCCCCGTAAGGCGTTCCGCCGACAGGTGCTGACCCGCCTGATCCGCGAGCGCATCGAGATCGATGAGGCCAAGCATCACGGGATCGAAGCGCCGCCGAACCAGGTCAGCGCCATCATGGCCAGCATTGCCACGCGCAACCACATCCCGTTTGCCCAATTTCCCGCGTGGCTCGAACGTCAAGGGATCAGCTATCAAGCCTACCGTCGCCAAATCGCGCACGCGCTCACTGTGCACCGCCTGCTCGAGGCGGCGGTGGGACCAACCGTGACGGTTTCAAAAAGCGAGATCGCGGCCTATCTTCGGCGCCACAAGCTTCGCGGTGTCGAAGAAGACAACCTGTCTGAAATCGTTCTTCCGGTCGCTGCCGATCGCCCGAGCGCTCTCATAAAGACTCAAAAAGAAGCCAAGAGCCTCGTGGCCGCTCTTCGCCACGGGGCCTCTTTTTCGGCCATGGCGGTGGCCCATTCCATCGCCAGCAACTCCCTAAGAGGAGGGGCGATGGGGTGGATCCCACTGAGAGATCTTCCTCGCCCCGCACGGCCCGTGGTCGCCGCACTTCGCCCGCACGAGATCAGCAACCCCGTGGCCACGGGCGAGGGCTACATCATTTACAAGCTGCACGGTCGACGCCGGCAAGAGCTCGGGCACGTCTATGCCACCGAGTGGAAACTCGAGCGCATAGTCCTGACCCCGACACCCATCCGCGGGACGAAAAAGATTCTCGCCACCTTGAAGCGTCTTCGCCTTCAGGTTCTTCACGGAGCCCATTGGTCGGCTCTGGCGCGCGCACTTTCCGTCGATCCGGCCGTCGCGATCAATGGCGGGCACATGGGCTGGGTCCGCGCCGGGCAACTTTCTCCCCCTTACCGGACGGTGCTGAAGCACCTCCGCGTCGGCCAAGTGAGCGCACCCTTTGCGACCCGGAGCGGATGGGCCATCATCCGCCTCCTCGGCAAACGCCGCCATAACGTGACCCATCAAACACTTGTACAGGAGGCGTACGAGAAGATCTTCACCCGCAAATTTGACGCCGCATCACGCGCCTACGAGAATCGTCTTTTTGATGAGTCAATCGTGCACGATCTTGTGCCCTGGGCGTCGTGATCCCCAGAATCGCGCTGAGTTCAGGTGAACCGGCCGGCGTGGGTCCGGACATCTGCATCGACGTCCTCCGGCGCCCACCGCAAGGGCATCACCTCGTGGTGCTGGCCGATCAGGAACTTTTGGCGCGGCGGGCGTCTCTTTTGAGAATTCCTCTGCCCCGTCATCTCAAGCCGTACGACCCAACTTCGTTGGCGGACGAGGCCGCACCTGGACGCTGGATACTGCACGTGCCGCTGCGTACCGAATCCGATCCCGGTCGGCTCGATCGGCGCAACGCCGCCTACGTTCTTGAACTTCTCGAAGCCGCCAGCCGCGGGCTCGAAAGCGGTCGCTTCGATGCGCTGGTCACCGCACCTGTCCACAAGGGCATCTTGAACGACGCGGGTATCCCCTTTCGGGGGCACACGGAATATCTCGCGGACCGTTTTGGGGTTTCCCGAACTGTAATGCTCTTCACGGACCGTCGCTGGCGCGTCGCTCTTCTGACGACACACCTTCCTCTCGCCGATGTGCCACGGTCGATCACGGCCGAAAGTCTCGAAGAGACCCTCGCTGTCCTGGTCGCGGCCCTCGAACGCTATTACAGGATCGATCACCCACGCATCGCGGTTCTTGCTCTCAATCCCCACGCCGGGGAAGGCGGGCACCTCGGAAACGAGGAGCGCACCATCCTCTCCCCCACCCTGACGAGCTTGCGCCAAAAGCACGGCTGGGTACTGAGCGATCCGCTTCCGGCAGACACAGCGTTTCTCCCGCGGGTGATCGAGGGCTACGACGCCGTCCTCGGCATGTACCACGACCAAGTCCTCCCCGTGATCAAGCACCGCGGGTTCGCCACGGCCGTCAACGTCACACTGGGGCTTCCGTTCCCGCGAACCTCGGTCGATCACGGAACCGCTTTGGAGCACGCCGGGCGTGGCACCGCGGAATCGTCCAACCTGCACGCCGCGCTCCACCACGCGCTTGAGCTCGTCGGCGCTCATGGACAAGCACGAACCCGCGGCGCGTAAGCGCTACGGACAGCATTTCCTCCACGATCCCGCGGTCCTCGCGCGGATGGTGGCCAGCGTGGAACCGGCTCCGGACGACCGCCTGCTCGAAATCGGGCCCGGGACCGGCGCGCTCACCCAAACCTTGCTCGAACGCGTTCCTCGTCTCCACGCTGTCGAAATCGACCGTCGCCTTGTCGCCCATCTCCGCTCCCTCTACGGAACGAATCGTCTGGCCCTTCTCGAGTGTGACGCCCGTGATGTCGATATCACGGCCCTGGCGAACCATCTCGGGCAACGGGTCCGTGTGGTCGGGAACCTTCCCTACAACATCTCCACTCCGCTTCTTTTCCACTGTCTCGGTCACGCCGCGGCCATCCAAGATCTGCATGTCCTCCTCCAGCGCGAGGTCGTGCTTCGCATGATCGCACGACCATCCACACCCGAATATGGGCGGCTGACGGTCACCGTCGCCAGCTGCGCCAAGGCGGAATCGCTGTTCGAGGTCGGTCCGGGGGCATTCCGACCGCCTCCGGAGGTTCGCTCCCGCTGGGTTCGTCTCGTGCCGTACCGTTCCGAACCGTTCCCCGGAGCCTGGGATCAAGCGTTTGCCGACGTCGTGGCCGCCGCATTCCAGAAGCGACGCAAAACACTCGCGAACGCCCTGCGCCCCCTTCTCTTGAAGGAGGAGATTCAGGCCGTGGGCCTCGACCCCCAACTCCGTGCCGAAAATCTGACCCCGCCTGACTACGGGAAGCTTGCCCGGGCAATCAGCTTTTTGCGGACGCACCCGGAACATAAGATGAGGGGTTCGGAGCCTTCATAGCCTCGCCGGTGGGTTTGGAGCTCGCCGCCGGGGCTGCCGGAGCGGAAGCGGACCCGCCGCCCTGAGGAACGGACAGGCCGGAACTCGAGCGGCGTACGATTTCCATGGCGGTCGCGACGAGACCCCCCACGTTGCCCATGTCGGCGGGGATGAGCATCGTCGTCGACGCCTTGGCGATGTTCCCCCACTGGGTGATGTAATCGCGTGCGACCTGAAGCTGCAGGGCCTCAAGCCCACCCGCCTGCGAGAGTGTCTGGGCCACGGCGCTGATCGCCTGCGCGGTCGCCTGCGCTACGAGCTGGATCGCTTGAGCCTCACCCTCGGCACGCAGAATCTGCGACTGCTTGTCACCTTCGGCGATATTGATGAACTGTTGGCGCTTGCCCTCGGAGACGTTGATCTGCTGCTGGCGTTCTCCTTCGGAGCGGGCGATGACCGCGCGCCGCTCGCGATCGGCCGTGATCTGGAGTTCCATGGCCCGAAGGATTTCCTGTGGTGGGGTGATGTCTTTGATCTCGTAGCGCAGGATTTTGATCCCCCAGGTGACCCCCGCCTCATCGAGGACAGAGACGACGGCCGCGTTGAGTATCTGGCGCGAACTCAAGGACTCGTCGAGATGCAGCTTGCCGATCTCGGAACGCATGGCGGTCTGGGCCAACTGGATCACGGCGGAGTAAGGGTTGGAGGAGCCGTAGGCGGCCAATCGCGCGTCGGTGATCTGAACGTACATCACACCATCGACCGAAACCTGAGTGTTGTCTTTGGTGATGCAGACCTGCGGCGGAACGTCGATCGGTGTCTCACGAAGATCGAACCGATAAGCCACCTGATCGATTCCCGGGAGGATGATGTTGAGCCCCGGTTCCAACGTTCTCAAATAGCGGCCGAGGCGCTCCACGACCCAGGCCCGTTGCTGCGGAACGATACGGACGCCGCGAGAAAGAATGAGCAGCGCAAGAACAATGAGGACGACGATGACAATGAACACGGGCGTGATCTCCGGGAGTGAAACGATAATCTGCCGCTAAGACGCCGGCGTCGGTGAGGACGGGGCGGACGACGGCGGGGCGGTACCTTCGGGGGGAAGGGGGGCCAGCACAAGCAGATTGCCTTCGCGCCCCACGATCGTGAGGAGGGTGCCGACAGAAGGGAGGGGACCCAGTTCCGCAAGGCGTCCCGTCCAGAGGGTCCCGCGGTAGCGGACGCGCAGGCGGTCGTCCTGGTGCGCGATGACAGTGACCACCCCTCCGCTGTCAAGTGCGGTGGTCTGGCGGGACGATTCGTTGCGAAGTTTTTTGCGAAGGACGTGTGCACCCGCAAGGAGACAGGCTGCGAACACGACGAAAAGCACCGCCGAGAAGATTCTGCCCGGACGGATGAGCGCATCCGCCAGTGCGAGAAGCGCGAAGGCGATCGCCACGGCCAAAAAGTAAAACGTCTGCGTAAACAGTTCGGCGACGAGCAAGACACCCGCAAACAGAAGATCGAGAGGCCAGGATGGCATGCGTTTCCCCCTCTTTACCCGTGCCGCCCCGGATGGGTTGATGCGCGGATCTTGACCGTTCGCATTATAAGGCCCCGGCCCCGGACCCGGAGGGCGTTGCTGCAGACCGACCCGCGTCTCGGGCAAAATTGGCAATGAGATGCGCCGGATCTCGCTCTCCTCACCTCCTCCCGCTGAGACAAAATTACGCTCATGGCCATCTACGCAATCGGGGACGTCCACGGCTGCTACGACGCGCTTGAGCGGCTTCTCAAACGTGTTCGATTCGACGCCGGTGAGGATCGTCTGTGGTTCACCGGTGACCTCGTGAACCGCGGACCGAAATCGCTCGAAACCCTGCGCTTCGTGGCCAAACTCGGAGAGGCCGCGACGGTCGTGCTCGGCAACCACGATCTCTACATCCTCGCTCTCGCCGCCGGGATGCCTCCCCACCGGCCCGAAGACAATCTCGCCGCACGCATCCTCGAAGCCCCGGACGGCGCGCGGCTTCTCGACTGGCTACGCAGACGACCTCTCCTTCACCACGACCCCGAGCTTGGTTACACGCTCGTTCATGCCGGGCTTCCTCCCTGCTGGACTCTCGAGGAGGCCCAGGACGCAGCCCGTGCGGTCGAGGCAACGCTCGCCGGCCCTGATGCCCAAGCCTTTCTCAGGACCATGCCGAGCGACGAACCGCGACGGCCCGAACGCGCACACGATCGGCGCGAAGAGATGATCTTCACCATCAACGCGCTCACGCGCATGCGCTACTGGCATCCCGACGAAGGACTGGACCTCCGCGAGAAAGGCCCTCCGGGCAGCCAACCGCCGCCCCTCCTCCCCTGGTATGACGTCCCCGTCCGAAGCGGGACCGAACATCACATTTTGTTCGGGCATTGGTCGACGGTGGGGGATCCCACGGCACGCCACATCCATGCCCTCGACACCGGCTGCTACTGGGGGCGAAGCCTCACGGCCCTTCGTCTCGACGGCGACGCCCCCAAACGGATCAGCATCCCGTGCCGCCCCCAAGACTGCGGGCGTACCACCCCTTCCTGCTGATGGTGCCGAAGCGGATCCAAGACATCCCCAACGCCCTCGGATCCCGCTTGCGCCGCCGGGACCTCCCGCAGGAGACGGTGGCGCAGGCCCTCTTCCTCCTGGGGGGCTTTCTCGTGCACGAGACTCCTCAAGGACGATGCGCGGGCCGGATCGTCGAAGTGGAGGCCTATCTCCCCCACGACCGGGCCTGCCACGCTTTCCACGGACGCACGAACCGCAACGGCTCACTCTTCCTGGCACGCGGTCACGCCTATGTCCACTGGTGCTACGGTCTTCATCTCCTGATCAATATCTCCGCCGGCCCGCAAGGGGTGGGAACAGGGGTTCTTCTGCGCGCGCTCGAACCGGTCCTCGGACTCGAACTCATGCGCCGCCGCCGACCCGGCGTCCACGACCGTGATCTCGCGCGGGGTCCCGGCTGTCTCACACGAGCGCTCGGAATTGGTCCCGAATGGGACGGCCGTGACCTCTGTGACGTCCGTTCCCCCCTCTGGCTGGCACGGGGTGTGCCCTATCCCCTCAGCCGCATCGTGCGGACTCCCCGAGTGGGTGTCCGTCAGGACGCCGAGCGGCATCTGCGATTTTGCGTCCGCGGACACCCTTGCGTGAGCCGCCCGACGCCGCGGTGAGTGTCATCCTGCCCGCAGGCCCTCAACCTATAATGCCCGCGACAGTTCCGCCCCGATTCTGCGACGTGAGCGAGCGCGCATCCCGCTTTTTGACCTCCCCTGCGCCATCGCGTCGGCCGGGAAAGGCCCGCACGTCGTGAACCCCGCCGCTCCCGACCCTGCGGCCCCCGCGCCGGGGAAAATCCGTATCCGCGATCTCGATTTCTTCTACGGCCGATTCCAGGCCCTGCGCGCCGTAAGCCTGGACATCCCCGCCAATCGGGTGACAACATTCATCGGCCCTTCCGGCTGCGGAAAGACCACCCTTCTGCGTTGTCTCAACCGAATTTACGATCTCCATCCCGGCCATCGTGCCTCGGGGCGGATTGAGCTCGACGGCGAGGACATCCTCGCGCGCAACTACGACCGCATGCTGCTCCGCGCCAAAGTGGGCATGGTCTTCCAGAAACCCACGCCCTTCCCGATGTCGGTCCGCGACAACCTGGCGTTCGGTGTTCGTCTCTACGAGCGGCTCAGTCGGCCCGATCTCGACGAACGGATTGCCTGGGCGCTACGGAAAGCCGCCCTCTGGGACGAAGTGCGGGACAAACTCCACGAAAGCGCCCTCCGGCTCTCCGGTGGACAGCAGCAACGTCTTTGCATTGCCCGGGCGATCGCGGTCCGACCCGAGGTCCTCCTGCTGGACGAACCGGCCTCCGCCCTCGATCCGTATTCGACGCTCCGGATCGAGGAGTTGATCACCGAACTTCGCGACGAATACACCGTCGTTTTGGTCACGCACAACATGCAACAGGCGGCGCGTGTGTCGGATTTCACTGCGTTCCTCGATCGGGGCGAGCTCGTTGAGTTCAGCGACACCGACACCCTGTTCACCAACCCGAAACGCCGTCGGACGGATGATTACATCACCGGCCGTTACGGTTGAACCCCGGCAACCGTTCGTCAGGCGAGCAACACCGTTCGTCCCCTCGCCTCCCCCACCGGCCGGCCGGAAGCCCTTCACCTGGAGCACAATCCGCCCATGAACACATCAAGCGTCGACGGCCTGACTCTCCTCGAAATCCTCGTGGTCCTGGCTCTGGTCGGCATCCTTCTCACGATCGCGATCCCGGCCTATTCGAGTTTCGTCACCTACAACCGGATGGCGGCCGAAATGTCCGATTTCACCGAAACCCTGATGCTCGCCCGCAGCGAGGCCATCAAGCGCGGCGAGACGGTCACGGTCTGCACGAGCGGCGGCTCGTCCTCCAGCTGCTCCGACGGCGCATCCTGGAATCAAGGCTGGATCGTGTTCGTCGACCCGGACGACAGCCAGAGCATCGGACCGACGACCACCATCATCCACACCGCCCCCCCATGGACCGGAACCGATACGCTCACCGGAAGCGGCGGCGTGGCGAACGCGATCAGTTTCTCTCCGCTCGGCATCCTTGTCGGCGCTGGCGGCGGGATCATCACGCTCCATGACGCCGCGAACAATGTGTCATTCCGCCGCTGTGTGACGATCGGCGTCTCGGGGACCCTCGCCCAGGAGGAGGGGTCGCAATGCCCGTGATCCACTCTTCCAATGATCCTTCGACCTCACGGCGGCGCCCGCGTGGCTTCAGCCTGATCGAAGTCCTGGTGGCCCTCGTGATCGTCTCGGTAGGCCTCCTTGGACTTGCCGCGATGATGCAGGCGGGGCTCAGCGACAACCACACCGCCGAGCTTCAGACCCTCGCGTCGATCGACACCGAGAATTTGACCGAGTTCATGCGCGCCAACATGACGGGTGTCCTCGACGGCGACTATGTGATTGGGAGCCTGCCCACCGCCGCACCGGCCAACCTTTGCCGCACGGTGGGCAACCCTTGCACATCGGCCGAAGAGGCACAGGCCGATCTTTGGAATTTCGCCCGCACGCTCCGGAACAATCTCCCGAACCCCCAGGCGACCGTTCAATGCGAGGGCACCTGTTCAGCAACCACCCCGTATCTCATCACGGTCAGCTGGTCTGTGGCCAACGGGGCCCACACGGGGCTCGAGACCGTGACTTACTCCACTCTCTACCAGCCATGACCTCCCGCCGCCGCCCCTCTACCACAATCCGCGGACTCGGCCTGGTCGAACTCCTCATCGCGCTCGCGATTGCCGCCTTCCTGCTTTGGGGGCTCTTCGAGATCTACTACAGCAACGTCCTCGGGAGCGTCGCGCAACAGGCCGAGGCCGCACTCGACGACAACATCCGCACAGCCGTCACGCTCCTCACGACCGATGCTCGGCAGGCCGGTTACCGGGCCGTCCTGACCGAAGATCCGTCGCAGATTTTTACCCAGATCCCCGACAACGAAGCCGACCCCACCGCTTTCCTCGCGACCGGAAGCCACCCCATCATGCTCGCAACCTGGCACGGAAACCCGTCCCCACCCTACGGCTTCGCGGTGAGCTTCCAATCGAACGGTCAGATGGAAAACTGTCTCGGACAAACCGTTCCTTACGGGATCGTCGACACCGACGAGTGGAAACTCGACACGAGCACAGAACAGCTCATGTGCCGCAGCTACGTCGGCGCGAGCGGCATCGGCAGCTGGCAGAGCTACGAGCCTCTCGTGAACAACGTCGAGATGATGGTCGTGCGTTTTGGGCTCGACACCCAGAACACGGATTCGGTCGACGTCTACGCGGATCCGGGAGCCGTTGTCCAATGGAACCAGATCCGCGCGATCCAGATCGGCCTCATCCTGGCGAGCGGCGATGCCGCCCAACCCGACGGGACGATTGGGGACGTGCTCACCATCCCGGCCAGCGCGAGCTACGATCTCTTCGGCTACATCTTTTCGCCCTGGCCTCAGGTGCCGGACCGTTATCTCCGCGTCGCGGTCGTCCGTGACGTGGCGCTACGGAACATCGTCTCCTACTACCGGCACAACCCCGGAGGGCAGTGATTCGTGAGCGCGCGTCTTCTCCCCCGAGGCTACATTCTGATCACCTCGCTGGTGTTCCTGCTCGTTCTCACTCTTCTCGGGGTGGCCCTTCTCACCGGAGTCACGCTGGAAGAAACCATGGCGCACAACATGAGAGAAAAGCAGCGCGCGATCGCGGCGGCGAGCGCCGCCGCCCGCGGGGTCGAGAACTACCTCGCGCAGGTGCCCGTGCTCCCCATCCCCGGAGCGAACCCGCCGGCAAGCCCCACCGCCCTGGCGGTCTACACCCCAGCGGCCGTCTCCTCCCTCGATCTCGCGGCCAACGCGAGTTGGCGCCCCACAGGCGGCTACTCGATCGAGGACACCGCCGGGGCTCCCTACGCCACTTGGCCCTTCGACGATCCCAACGTCTACGGGACGGGCGTGAGTGTCGGCGGAACGACGATCGAATACGCCGAGGCTCCGCAGCTCATCGTCCAGCAGCTTCCGACCACACCGCTCACGGGCGACAACCTCGCGGCGATTGGAGCCAGCTACGGCGTCACCCCCGTGCCGCCGACTTACCTCATCACGGCCTGGGCGACGGGGGGCTCCCCGCACGCCGTCGCCGTCATCCAGGAAACGTACCGGCCGTGAGGCCCCCCGGAGGATCATCGTCATGAGCCGCTCCCCCTCTTTTCCGCGACGCCTCCTGGTCCTGTCCCTCGCGGGGATCCTCGTGGGCGCCCAGATTCCCCTTCCGGCCTGGGCGGTGCCCGAGGTGTCGATCTCTCAACTCCCCCTCACACTCGTCGTCCCCACCCATCCCGAGGTGCTCTTCGCCATCACGAACTCGCAGTCGATGGACGGCGATCTCAGCGGAGCGATCATGACCGGCTCGGGCACCGTCTCAGCCCTGAGCGGATCGAGTTCGCCCGTCGATTACGACGTACCGAGCGGGTTCACACCACCCTGCACGGGCCCCTCCACGACCGGAACGGCACCCTACACCGTCCAGGGAAGCGGAGGATCTTCCGCCGTCTGCGGGCAACCGAACACCCTCTACGACAATTCGGCGAGCCGGCTCAACGTTCTCAAGCAAGCCCTGAGCGACGTCGTTCAGAATTACGCCGCCGATTTCGATATGGGGATCATGGACTACGACACCCAGAACGTGAGCCTCTACACAACCTGGGTGTACGCCATGAGCCTCCCGAACGGCTTCAGCTTCGCGTCTTCACCGGGCGCGACGGGCGACTGGAAACCGAATCCGTGCTACCAGAACAACTCCAACTCCTGCACCCAGATCCGCTCGACGTTTCAGGGCATGGGGGTCACGGGCAGCTACAGCGATCCCTACATCGAAGTCGCCATCACCTCCGACAACCCCTCCGTCAACGATGTCCTCTACGCTCCGAGCGGCTATCCGAGCGTCATGCTCGACTACGGCGGGCCGAACCCTCCGAGTCCCTATCCCCCCTACTACACTCTTGGAAATTACAACACCGGCAGTGTCAACATTGCCTACAATCAAACCTCACCCGCCGGCTCCATCAACAACACCGGACCCACCAACGCCGGCTACGTCCCGCACAGCAACCAGGTGATGTACGCCGAGCGCGGTTTTGGCTATTACACGAGCGATGTTTACAATCAGGGCAACCTCGTCCTCCCGATCACCTCCTACGAGAACGCGACCGGCTGTACCGGCAACGAGACCCAGCTCCAGTGCTACATCAAGAGCTTTGCGCCCTACTTCGCCCCAGAAACCAATAACGCCAGCAGTTCCGAGATCAAGGCCCTCGCCGTCCAGTCCCCGGTCGCGGGTCTGTTGAGCGCCGCCTATCAGTACTACACGCAGGGGTACGACGGAAGCTCGCCCCCGACATCGAACACCAACTGCCCCGCACAAAAGTACGTCATTCTGCTCTCCGACGGACTCCCCACCCAAGGGGACGTGTATGGGTACGACTGGCCTCCCTTGGGCTCGCGTGCGGCCGCGGGCTACGGCGTCTACGCGGCCTTCAATCTCACGACCGGCGGCACGGTTTCGACCACGAGTGCGGATTTCGCCTCCGACGTCGAACAGGGCCTGACCACGTCTCTCGTCCCCTCGGGAACCAACGACAGCGCGGTGATCGAAGCCGTTTCGCAACTCCAGAAACTCGCGAGCGCGGGCATCAAGACCTACGTCGTGGGCATGGGGGCGGGCGTGGACCCGAGCCTCAACCCCGCGGCCGCCGCCACCCTCAAGGCGATGGCGATCGCCGGCGGCACGGCCGACTACTTCCCGGGCACAACCCCTCAGGCCGTGACCAACGACCTCGCGACCATCTTCGCCAAGATTCAGGTCAACAACGTCACAACCACATCCGCCGCCGTCAACTCGACCTCGCTCAACACCGGAACGGTCGTCTACCAGGCCAAATTCGATTCCGACGCCCTTCCCTACGGCGACTGGACGGGTGATCTCGACGTCTATCCCGTCTCCAGCCAAGGGCAGGTGAGCACAAAAAACTCCTTGTGGGATGCGGCGAGCATCCTCGACAGCACACTGGCCGGAAACGGTTGGCAAGACCGTTCGGTCGCCGCCTGGAACCCCGTTCTCAACAACGGAGCCGGGGGCGGGGTTCCCTTCGTGTGGGGTGATCTCTCCCCGACCCAGCAGAGCGATCTCGAAACCTACTGGAACACCCTCTCGAGTCAGCAGCAAGCCCAGTTCAGCGACAACGAAAGCGATTACGGCCAGGCCGTCCTCGACTATCTCATGGGCGATACACAGGACGCCGAGCCCGCAGGCCCGTTCCGTGACCGTTCATCGCTCCTCGGCGACATCGTCTACAGCAACCCTCTCTACGTCGGCCCCCCGCAGGGGACCTACACGAACGCCTCTTATCTAACTTTCGAAGAAGACGAAGCCAACCGCACACCGGTCGTCTACGTCGGAGCGAACGACGGCATGCTGCACGCCTTCGACGCCTCCCCCAGCGGAGGAGGACGCGAGCTCTTTGCGTTCGTCCCGAACGGGGTCTTCGCCAACCTCGCCAACCTCACGCTTCCCACCTACAACGCGAGCCACCTTTTCTACGTCGACGGCTCGCCCAGTGCGGCGGACGTCCAATTCAGCGACGGAAGTTGGCACACCATCCTTGTGGGCGGGTTGAACGCCGGCGGGCAAAGCATCTACGCTCTCGATGTCACGCACCCGAGCCAGCTCGAAACCCCCAGCGGGCTCGCCGCCCACGTCCTCTGGGAATTCTCGAGCCCTTACCTCGGAGACACCTTCAGCCAACCCCAAATCGCCAGTATCGATCTCAACGGGACGACCACGTTCGTCGTCATTTTCGGATCGGGATACAACAACGTCGACGGGAACCCCTATCTTTTCGTGGTCAACGCTCAGACCGGGCAACTCATCGATCAGATCTCGCTCTGCTCGGATGTGCCCTCGGCCTGCAACAGCAACACGCCCAACGGGCTCTCGACCCCCGTCGTCGTCTCCGACGTGAACAACGGAACCGGCGTCGACGATCTCGTCTACGCGGGCGATCTCCAGGGCAATCTCTGGAGGATCGACCTCTCCTCACCCACGCCCGCCGACTGGACGGCTTCGGTCCTCTTCCAGACCCAGGCCGATCAGCCGATCACGACCTCCCCGGTGGTCACCTTTGGCCCGCCCGGGACGCCGCCGGGCTCACTTCTGGTTCTCTTCGGAACCGGGCAGTTCCTGGGGACACCGGATCTCACGACGACCTACACCCAATCGTTCTACGGCGTTCTCGATACGACCGCCCCGGGGGCCACACCCCCCAACAAGCCGATCTCTTTGAACAAGCTTCAAGAACAGACCATCACCGATGCAACCTACACGTACACCAACAGCCAGGGGCAGACCGTGTCCTTCCCGGTGCGAACCACCACCAGCAACACGATCGACTGGCAGTCCCAGGACGGCTGGTATATGAATCTTCCCGGGAGCGGTGAGCGCGTGATCACCAACCCGCGGATCGAGGGCGGAACCGTCGTCTTCACGACCTACACGCCGAGCAACACGAGCGGCAGCGCCTGCTCGAGCGGCGGGTACAGTTATCTCATGGCTGTCAACTACGCCACGGGCGGTGCGTTCCCGGGACCGAGCCTCTCGCTCAACGGTCAGGACACGCTCACGAGCAGCGATCAGGTCAACGGTCAAAGCCCGGTCGGCATCGGCCTCGGCAACGGTTACGCCGCCGCACCCACGATCATCTCGACGCGCCCGGGGGAGATCACCGACATCAAACTCGTGACACTCTCGAACAACACCATCAGCTCCTGGCTGGAGCACAGCGGCAACGTCGGCCGGCTGACCTGGTGGGAACTGCGCTGACCGCCCACACCTTCGGAGGATTGCCCCATGATCCGCTCACTCGTCCTCACCGCCGCCCCGGCCGTTTTGATCGCGGCCCTGGCGGTCCCTGCGCGCGCCAATGCGCCGGTCCTCGTCCTGAAAAACGGAACGATCGTGAATCTCGACACCCAGATCGAGATCCGCCCCGGGCGCCCGCCCGTCCGGTTGTCCCGCGTGGCGATCGCCCGCCTCATCGCCGCACGCGAGGCCGCACTCGCCCGCCGGAACATCGAGCAGGTTCTTGCAAAACATCCGCACTTCCACTCTCCGAGGGCCGGACGATGAGCGGTGTCCTCGGGCCCGCTCCCCGTCGGGCGAAGGGCTTTACTCTGGTCGAGCTCCTCGTCGTGATCGCCATCGTCGGCATCCTGGCGGCCGTCGCAATTCCGGCCTACCAGCGTTATCTTCTCCAAGCACACCGGACGGACGCCGTCTCGCTCCTCCTCGAAGGGGCGAGCGCCGAGCAACGTTACTACACGACGAACAACAGCTATACGACGAGCATGCAGGCGCTCGGCTTCCCGCTCGATGCTCAGGGCGGGGTGGCGAGCACCAACGGTTACTACAATATGACCGCAACCTCTTCCGGGCCGACGAGCTTCACGCTCACGGCGACGCCCGAGAACGGACAGCAGGCCGACACGGGTTGCGCCTCTTTTGTGATCAACATGCTCGGCCAGCAATCCGTTACCGGAACAGACACGGCGCAACACTGCTGGCAATGAGCGCGGGCGGCACGACCCCGGCGCCGTGTGTATGATGGGGACGGCCGACGCCGGGGCCTGCACTTCCGAAACGGAGGGGTCACGCCCAAGCGCGGCACTTCCCCTTCTTCGATGCAGGGCCGTTCGTGACGCTCCGTCAAAGCCTCCGCGCGTTTTTCGATGAGCATCCTCCAGAACTCCTGAGAGAAGGACGCAAAGGACTCGAGAAGGAATCTCTTCGGATCGACCCCGAGGGGCCACTGGCACGGACACCTCATCCCCCGGCCCTTGGCGCTGCGCTCACCCATCCCTACGTCACGACCGACTATGCCGAGGCGATGCTTGAGCTCATCACCCCGCCGTTCACGGACCCCGAGGCCGTCATGGGGTTCCTCGACGATCTTCACGTTCTCGTGCACCGTCACATCGGCGACGAACTTCTCTGGCCGGCCAGCATGCCCTGCATCCTCCGTCCCAGTGCGGTTCGCATCGCCGAATACGGCTCCTCCCCTCAAGGGCTTCTCCGCCACGTCTACCGCATCGGCCTCGGCCACCGCTACGGGCGCCTCATGCAAACCGTCGCCGGGGTGCACTTCAACTACTCCTTCCCGGAAGCGCTTTGGACCCGTGACGAGGAGGACGGTGGAGCAGAACGCAACCGGAGACTGATGGACGTGCTGCGCAACAGCGTTCGTGTCGCCTGGCTCCCGTGCTATCTCTTCGGGGCCTCGCCGGCCATGTGCCGAAGCTACCGTCCCGGACACGCCCTGCCCTCCACGCCCTGGTCGGAAACGACACGCTACGAACCTTACGCCACAACCCTCCGCATGAGCGATCTCGGCTACCAGAACCGCGGCCAGTCGCCTTTGCGCATCGATCTCAACTCCCTGTCCTCCTACATCACCACCCTCACGGACGCGACGCGCACGCCCGATCCGGCCTACGAGCGGATCGGCGTCCATCGCCACGGCCGCCGGCGTCAGCTGAGCACGGCCGTGCTGCAAACCGAGAACGAGTACTACGCCTACGTCCGTCCCAAACCGCGCAAGGTTGCCGACGAACGCCCCCTGCGCAGTCTGGCGCGGGACGGCATTCGCTATCTCGAGGTGCGCGTTCTCGATCTGGACCCCGAGACCTCTTCAGGGGTCCGGGCCGCAACACTGCGTCTGATCGAACTCCTCCTGTGGCGGTGCTTTTTCCTTCCGAGTCCTCCTCTCACGGCCTGTGAATCCTTCGACGCCCAGGCCAACGTCCGCCTCGTCGCCTACCGGGGACGCGACCCCCGTCTCAAGCTGGCCTCGGGCCCGGGAGAGCGTCGCGGGCTTGCGGAGCTTGCCGGTGAGATTCTCGACGATCTCGAGATCCTGGCCGAAGCCCTGG
>JAKCBQ010000039.1 GCA_021839245.1 Pseudomonadota bacterium | reverse complement strand
CCGATCTTGTCGAGACGGCGCATCTGGAGGTAGGCCACGAGAGGCGGCCCGCCACCGCCGTAGAGGCTTCCGATGACACCCCCGAAGACCCCAGGAAGACCCCAGCCGGCACCGATCCTGGGGAGCCTCTCGGGCCTGAACGCGAGAGCGTAGATCACGTACGCCAGAATGAAGATCCCAAGGAATCGGGTCAGACTCTGGGCGTTGGTGTCCGCAAGGATGAACGAGCCCACGACGAGGCCGACGAAACTCCCGGGAACGAGCACCCGGAACTCGGGCCAGCGGATCTCGTGAAAGTCGTACGCCCCGAGAACCGCGGATCCCAGGAGATCGAGGAGGAGCACGACGGGGACCGTCTCCTTGATCGGGAAAAAGAGACTGAGGAGGGCCACGGAAATGAGCCCGGAGCCGAATCCGATCGCGGCCCGCACATAGAAGGCCACGAAGACGATGACCACGGCACCGGCGAGAAGGAGGGGATGGTGCAGAAGCTCCCCGGGAACGAGAGACACTTGGATGGGGGAACCCTCTGAAGAGACGGAACGGGAGGAGACGCCACAGCTTAACGGCACCCGACCTCGCGGGCGCATGACGAGGAGGAGCCTCCCGACATTCCCCGTTCCCCTAAAATCGCCTTGTCCTTCGATCCCTCCCCTCCCCATGCCCCTCGCTCCCGCCGCCTTGGATCCTCACGGACTTCCGCCCCTCGGATTCCACGCCGTCGCCGTGCTCCTCCTCGTCGTCGCGGCCCTCTGGTTCTACAGCCGACCGAAGATCTCCATCGAGACGACGAGCCTCGGGATCCTGGTCGTCCTGCCTTTTCTTTTCGCCGTCGCGCCGCTGGTCCGTCACGGCCGCCCGGTCGACCCCACGGTGTTCTTCTCGGGATTCAGCGACCCGGCCCTCGTCGCCATCGTCGCCCTCATGATCGCCGGGAGCGCGGTCGTTCGCACCGGCGCCCTCTTCCCCCTCGTCCGTCTCCTGCGCCGGATCTGGGCGGCCGCCCCGCGTCTGGCGCTCCTCATGATCCTCGTCACCACGGCGTTCCTGAGCGCCTTCGTGAACGACACCCCGCTCGTCATCCTGCTCATCCCCGCGCTCATCGAGATCGCCTCGACGAGCGGAAAGACGTCGTCGACACAGGTGCTCATGCCCCTCGGATTCGCGGCTCTCATCGGCGGGATGTCGACCACCATCGGGACGGCCACCAATCTCATCGTCGTCTCCTTCGCCCGACGGCTGGGTCTTCCGCCCATGGGCATGTTCTCGTTCACGCTTCCGGCCGTCTGCGCCGGCGGCGTGGGCATCCTCTATCTCTGGCTCATCGCCCCGCACCTTCTTCCCAACCGCCGTCCCCTCGCCCGTGACGATTCGAGGCGGCGTTTCCGCGCGCTTCTCGAAATCCCCGAAGGGAGTCCCGCGGTCGGCCGGACCCTCGCCGAGGTGCAATCCCAGGCGGAGGGGCTCCGGACGCGTCACCTCATCCGTGAGGGGAGGCTTCCGATCGCGCCGCTCCCGGACCTCACCCTTGCGGCCGGCGATCGCCTCGAGATCGAGGACACGCCCTCGCGCCTCAAGGAATACGAGACGGTTCTCAAGGGCCGACTCTACGCCGGCGACAAACCGTGGCCCGAAGGGGCGAATCCCGAGGCCGGCGACGACCAGCAGCTGGCCCAGGTCGTCATCATGCCCGGCTCCCGCCTGAGCGGGCGCACGCTCAAGGATCTCGAGTTCGCTCTCCGCTACGACCTCGTGCCCCTCGGCATCTACCGCCGGGGCTCGCCCCTCAAGGCCGTGGACATCGAAGACGAAGCTCTTCTCCGCGGGGACGTGATCCTCGTCCAGGGGGCGCGGGACCGCATCGCTCAGCTGCGTGGGAGCGGGCAGCTCACGCTCCTCGACGCGACCGCCGATCTTCCCCGGAGCACCAAAGCCAATCTCACCCTCCTCATCATGGCCGCCATCGTGTTGCCGCCCGCTCTCGGCGTCCTCCCGATCGCGGTCACAGCCCCCTTCGGGATCCTGCTCATGGCGGTGAGCGGGGCGATCCGCTGGCGGGAGGCGACGGGGAGCGTGAATCCGGGCGTCGTCCTTCTCATTGCGGCGGGCGTGGCTCTGAGTCTCGCGCTCATGGACACCGGGGCGGCGCGGTTTCTGGCCGACCTCGTGCTCCTCGGGACCCGTCACTGGCCTCCGGCGCTCTTGATCGCCCTCATCCTGCTCGCCGTGGCCCTCCTGGGCAACGTCGCCTCCCACACCACCGCAGCGCTCGTGGGTCTCCCGATCGCCGTGGCCATGGCCCGCGGGCTGGAACTCCCGCCCGAGCCGTTTCTTCTCGCCGTCCTGTTCGGGGCCAACCTGGGCTACGCCACTCCTCTCGCCTACCAGACGAACGTCCTCGTGATGACCGCCGCGGGCTACGAGTTCCGCGACTTCCTCCGTGTCGGCCTCCCCCTCCTCGCCCTCATGGCGACCCTCCTCGGGTTCCTCATTCCGGCCTTCTTCCCCTTGCATTGAGTCCGGATCCTTAAATTCTTGGGTCCGCGTTCCTGAAATTCGACCCTGAAATTCGGGGATCTTTCGTGGGCGCCCAGAGAGGTCTTTGGCTGATCAAGACGGCGAGCGGACTGGTCAAGACCGATGGGATGAGCCGGGCCAAGCTTGCGGGCCAGGCGCTGCTGTGCTCTGCCGCTTGCAACCTGGTGCGCATGGGAAGCATCGACGGCTGGTGGGACACGCATCATGTGTGAAGCAGAGGATCCGTGCGCCTAAAGTGGAGGAAATGGCCTGAAGCCCAGGCGAAAAGCCCTCGAAATGGGGCGCACACGGCTGTAAACCGTTCGTTTCTGCAAAACCGGCAGCGGCGGCGTGCTCGAAAAGCAGTTTTTCAACGACCCGTTAAGGGCTGAAGTCCGCAAAAGCCACAACATATGAATATCAAAGAGTTAAGTGATGACGAACCAAACGGAGCTTCATCGCTCAACCAAAGGGAACTACACCATTCATACCGGCACCGAGGCGGGTTGAAAAATGTCAGAAAATAATATATATTTCTGACAACCGGAGACCGTTACATTGAGCCGCCTCAGCGAAGCCATTCTGTCCGCCGCCAAAGCCCTGCCAGAGGGAGGCTTGATCTCGCCCAAAGAGTTCCTGCATTTAGCATCAAGAGCCGCCGTGGATCAGGCGCTGTCCAGGCTGGCCCGCGAGGAAAAGTTGCTACGTGTCGGAAGGGGGGCGTACGTCCTGCCGGTGGCTAGCCGCTTCGGCTCCCGACCGCCATCGACCGAGGGGGTCGTCGAAGCCATCGCGTCCACCCGCGGTGAGATCGTCGTGCCCAACGGCGCGGCGGAAGCCAATGCGCTAGGCCTGACTACGCAGGTGCCGACCTGGGAGATCTTTCTGACGTCAGGACCCACGCGCAAGTTGCGCCTGGGTAACCGCATCGTTGTGCTCAAGCACGGCTACCGTTGGCAGCTCGTGCTCGGCAAGCGTCCGGCCGGCAAGGCCATTCGCGCCCTGTCGTGGCTGGGACGTGAACAGGCTCCCTCCGCCCTGCGCATCCTGCATGCCAAACTGCCTGCGGAAGAATGGGCTGCCCTGCAAGCCGCGCGGCCGGTCCTACCCAGTTGGATGGCGCTCGCCGTCAGCGAGGTGAACGCGCAGGGCTGAGCCCTGGTTCGCGCTCAGTCACACGGATCGGGTCGATGCCTTTATCCTTCCTCCGTCACCACCAACCCGAGTGCCAAAGGTGGTGGACTTATACAAGGTCTTGCAAATGTCGTTGACGGCCTGTACAATCGCCTCCGTCTGGTTTAGCCGTGGCGATCGACCGACCGTGAACGATTGTTGTAGTCGTCCCCCATTCCGCACGGGCTCTTGGTGGGCACCGTCGGCGATCGTCTCTCGTGCTCCCCTGACGTGAGGCCCCGCCGGTCGGGCTCCTCCTCCCGAAGAGGCGAAGCTTTGCGAGACCCTCGTCCGTAAGGCTCGACACGAAAAGCCCCGAGGACTGACCGACGCAGCAGAGGGTGCCTCGAGCACCCGACCGAACCGCGGAGCCTCTCGATCGGCACGACGGACTGGAGAGATCAGCCTTCCTCCGCCCGTCGAGGTCTCCGTCATGAACACCGTTGCCCATCACGCCCCGCCTCTTCCCAAGGACGTGAACGACGAGGCGAGCGGACTTCGTCACCGCCTCCGCGACCGGCTGCACGTCTACGAGCTCCGCCGGAAGAAAACCCTCTTGAGCCGGGTCCTCCTCGCCCTGGCCCTGGTCGGTCCCGGCATCCTGGTCATGCTGGGCGACAACGACGCCGGGGGGGTGCTCACCTACGCCCAGACCGGCGCGGCCTACGGGCTCGGAATCTTTCTCCCACTCATGATCCCCCTCGGGGTCATCGCCTACGTCGTCCAGGAGATGACCATCCGGCTGGGGGCCGTCACCCGGCGTGGGCACGCCGAGCTCATCTGGCGACGGTACGGGCCGTTCTGGGGGATCTTCTCGCTCTTCGATCTCGTGGCCGCCAACGTGCTCACGCTCATGACGGAATTCATCGGCATCCGTGTCGGTCTCTCGTTCTTCGGCGTGCCGGGCTGGCTGAGCGTCCTTCTCTCGCTCCTCTTCGTCACCTACGTCCTCGTCTTCCTCCGCTACTGGAGCTGGGAGCGGATCTCCCTCTGGGTGGCCGTCTTCAACCTCGTGTTCGTGCCGGTCGTGATCCTCGCCCACCCCGACTGGGGGGCGGTCGCGCGCGCCTTCGCGGGGGCCCACTGGATGGTCTCCGGAGGGTTCCTCTCCGCCACGTTCCTCATGCTCCTTTCGGCCAACATCGGCACCACCATCGCGCCGTGGCAGCTCTTTTTCCAGCAGTCCTGCGTGGTCGACAAGGGGCTTCTCCCGGAGGACATCCCGGCGAGCCGACGTGACCTCATGATCGGGGTGACCGGCATGGTGATCGTGGCCATCGCGATCCTCACGCTCGGAGGCGCCTTCCTCCACGGGCTCCCGGACGCCCAGAATCTCTCCGCCCTCGTCGTCATCCACGACCTCGTCCGGCGGATCGGGACGCTCGGGGCCAAACTCTTCGCCTTGGGTCTCGTCGAGGCCGGGCTCATCGCCTCGATCGTCATCACGGCAAGTTCCGCCTGGGCGATCGGCGAGGCGTTCGAACTCCCGCGTTCAATCAACGCCCGCCCCCGTGACGCGTGGGCGTTTTACGCCCCGGCGCTTTTCGGGACGGTCCTCGCCGGCGCGTTCGTCCTTCTGCCCAAGCTTCCGCTCGGCTTTCTCAACCTGAGCGTCCAAGTCATCGCCACGGTGTTCATGCCCGCCGCGATGCTCTTTCTCCTGATGCTTCTCAACGATCGCGAGCTCATGGGCGAGTACGTCAACAGCCCGCGTCGAAACGCGGCCTCGATCGCCATCCTCGTTCTCCTCATCGTGTGTAACGCCCTCTACGGCGTCGTCACCCTGTTCCCCAAGGCTTTCTGAAGGGAGGATCCGGCCGTGAAGAAACTCGAAGACTATTCCCCCCAGGACATCCAGATCCTCCTCGACAAGGAGGCGTGGGCGCGCCCGCTCCCGCCCGTCACCCGGGCGCGTTTCCGTCCCTGGCAGCAGGTCGTGTTCTGGGCGCTTCGTCTCTACATCGTCGCCATGCTCATGGTGGTCTTCTGGGCCTTCTGGCACGGAGCCGGAGCCTAGGCGTTCATCCGCCGACGTCTTCGAGTCGTCAGGCGGCGCCTTTCGGCGATTTGCTCACGAGGGCCCCGATGGGGTGGACCATCTCCATCTCGGCGAATGGTGTCCAGAAGAGAGACCGGGAGGATTGACTGCCGGGGTCGCGGCCGAGGATCCCGGGAGGACGGTTGGCTCCCTCAGCCCTCTCCCGTTGCAATACGCAAACCGGCCACTCGAGCTCGGGATGTTCTGAGGAGCGGGGGCCGGCCGCGGACGCTCCCGGCTCTTGAGCTTGTGGAGGATGGCCCGCGGAACCGGCGGGCTCCGGTTGAGCTCGACGCGGTGGCACCGGCTCAGCCGATCCAGGAGGCGCCGGGCTTTTGAGGGGAGCCCGCCAGCCCGGACGGTCGGGACCCGTGAGACCTCTGATCCGGACCGCGAGAAGTCCGTCGCTCCAGGGCGGCGGTGAATGAACGGGCCCTCCTGTCGGAGGTGATCGAGATGATGGAACGCCGTGGAATCCGCAAGGGACCTGTCGTGGCTCGAAGCGGGGCCGGTCTTCTGGGGAAAATCGATCGTGACGATCTGGTCGCCTTTTACGCGAACAAGCGGATCACGGACCGGAAACGGAGTCGAATCCTGACCTGGAAACGGTGAGACAGTTGCGTCATCCACGAGACATGCCGCGGCTCTCACCTCCAACCCGGCGGGCGTAAGCCTCCCTCGCCACGTGAACACCCACGTCATCCTCCGACAAGCCAGGGCGAGGACCCGGTCGGTTCATGCCCCCGGCTCCGGCCCCAAGCCAACGCCCGAAGATCAATCTCTTCACCCGCCCCACGAAACTTCTCCTCTTCCGCTCCAAAACAGCCCCGAAGATCCCCGAGCCGCGCATAACCCCTGGCATCGAGCGACTCCCCCTTATCCGCCCGAGCCTCACCATCACGAGACCCCGGGGAAGCCCTCCTGGGCTCCGAAGCGGAAGCATGAGCGAAAGAAACAAGACCGTCGAACGCACAACGAACCACACAGAGCCGAGCGACGCGGAAAAGACTTGGTCATAAAGCGAGCCTCAGTCCTCTTGGTGATCTTCTCTGCAACCCCCGCCTGTCGTCTTGCGGACCCTGGGCGTCCGTGTCGCCGAGGATCAGCCGGACCCTAGAACCGGTTCACCGGGTCGTCAAAGCTACGGAGACGCCCAGCGGCTTGGGCATGCGGGGAGGCCTGAAAGGATTAAAAATCTCCGGTGGGAAAGCCAAAAAGATCGTGTTGAAACAACTTCAGATCGGCGAAGAGTCATGCCTCGAAGTCGCCCCCAGCCTCCTCTCTTGACATACGGCTCAAACCCGATCCCCCGTCCGAGCGCAGCAGCATGGCCACAATCCCCCTCCCGACACACCCTCTCTCTGCTCCCAGAGACTGCAAAGAGGTGGAGTTCGCCTTGCGTTGGAGGATGCGAACACGATCTCCGGACCGCGGCACCCCAGCCCCGGAAACCGTACCAGGCAAAGCCTTTCGGTACGTCCTGCGGACGTGGGCGATCAAGCCGGGTTCATCCCTGATTGGTGGCCGATAACCGGCCTCAACCTCGTCTCCCTTCCGACGCCGATCAAGTTCCCAAACGTGGAATCGAATCTGCGCCCAGCCTTGTCAGCGCAGGCCGTACCAAACCCCACGGCCACTGCCATGCTGATCAAGCGTGCCGCGTTCCACCAGTACTCGGAAATGCTGCTTGAGCGTGTTGCGGCTGGCCCCGGTCAGCTTGATGATTTCGCCAATGGTGACGCGTCCGCGCTCGCGAGCGAACTCGACGATCTGTAGCTGCAGCTCCGGCATGGCCGCCAGCACGATCTTCTCGCGTTCGATTTTCTTCTCCAGGCGCCGCACTTGTTCGGCCAGGGAGTGCAGAAAGAACACCAGCCACGGTTGCCAGTTCGGCGACTGCGTTCGGATCGTTCCCTGTGTCTGCCGTAATGCCAGGTAGTAAGCCTGTTTGTTCTGTTCGATCACGCTTTCCAGCGAGCTGTATGGCACGTAGGTATAACCGGCCTGCAGCAGCAGGAGCGTGGTCAGCACGCGGGAGAGCCGTCCATTGCCGTCCTGGAAGGGATGGATTTCCAGAAACACGACGACACAGATTGCAATGATCAACAGCGGATGCAGACGGGCTGTCTCACGCTCCTGATTCACCCAGGCCACCAATTCCGCCATCAGGCGGGGCGTATCGAAGGGCGACGCGGTCTCGAACACAATACCGATCCGTGCGCCCGTTTCGTCGAAGGCGGCAACGCTGTTCGAGTGGGTCTTGTAGTTGCCGCGATGCCAAGTCTCCTTCTCGCCGTGGCGCAGCAGGATCTGGTGCAGCTGTTTGATGTGGTTCTCGGTGAACGGGATGTCCTGCCATGACGAGAACACCAGGTCCATGAGCTCGGCATAGCCGGCAACTTCCTGCTCATCACGGGTGGCCAAGGACTTGATCTCCAGATTCGACAGCAGCTGCTCCACCTCCCGGTCGGACAGCTTGCTGCCCTCGATACGGGTGGAGGAACCGATGCTCTCGATGGTGGCCACGCGGCGCAGCGCCGACAGACGATCGGGCGCGAGTGTACCCAAAGCGCGCCATGCGCCCTTGAACTCGTCGGTCTTGGCAATGAGATTCAGGATTTCCGCAGTGATCTGGATGGTGTCGGTTTTCAGCATGAACCAATTTTACACCCAATTACACCCATTTTTGAGGCGCATTCCATTAGGCGCCCATTTACGCCCCCCTAGGTTGGTCCCGTAGGGTAGAAACACCCCGACCCAAAGCCCTTGCTACCGCCCTCAAGCTCATGTCATTATTCAGCTCTGCTGCAACCGATTCCTCTTCGACATGCTCAACTGACCGCCATGTCCGCCCATCTACCTCCTCCGGTCCACTTTGGCCTTCGGTGTTGCGCTTCATTCTTGAGCCCGCCGCTGTACCAAACAGCCGAACCCTTCGCCCAGACGACCACCCTGACGGGCGAGGGCTGAACTCAACCGTTAAGTGAGCCCACAGATGAGTGATGAGTATTTTACAAAAGTTGTTTGGTACTGCGACGGTGCTGACTTTAAGACCGGGAAATACAGCAGGGTACATACTTGGAGTTTTGACGGCGGTCTTGAAGTCAAAGCCTCAAGTTCCCCTCATTTGGTCCCACTTCCGTTTTCTTCTGAGGCTGCCATTGATCCCGAAGAGGCCTTCATTGCGTCGATCTCGAGCTGTCATATGTTGTGGTTTTTGTCTATCGCGGCAAAAAAAGGTTTTTCTGTTCAATCTTACCAAGATGAAGCCTCGGGAATCATGGGCAGGAATTCTGAAGGCAAGATGGCTATCCTCTCCATAACTTTGAGGCCAAAAGTGGAATTTACAGGCTCAAACATCCCCTCATCTAAAACTGTTGAAAGCATGCATGAAACGGCGCATTCGGAATGTTTCATTGCATCGTCGGTAAAAACGGAAGTTTTGTGCCAACCCCTTTTCACTTGACACGTCGTTGCGGCTCGCCGCGACGCGCGCTGGACAGTCTTCAACTCTCATCAGGGTTTTTGCTGCGCAACAGTCTTCCATGAAATCGCAACTGAACGACTGCGCCGAACTCGGGGTTGACCGTCATAGGGCAAAGCCTGGACATGGATCCGTCGGCTACCCGTCCGCAGCGACCGTCCGTCTACCGCCGGCTCGGCGGCCTGACACTAACCCGATCTCACCCTGCCAACGTCATCACTCCTTGATCGCACTCCGACGTGTCGCGAAGCCAGGGCCGGATGCGAGAGCCGCCTAGCGGGAGCTCATCGTGGGCCGCGCTTTCTCGAGGTGGGCTTCCGCGGACGCTCCCGGCTCTCGAGCTTGTGGAGGATGGCCCGGAGGATCGGTGAGATCCGGTTGAGCTCGACGCGGTGGCGCCGACTCAGCCGATCCAGGAGGCGTCGGGCTTTTGGGGTGAGCCGGAGTCGGACTTCGCGCTTGTCCCGGCCCGAGCCCACGCGCCGGATGTATCCGGCCGACACGAGGCGGTCGACGAGCCCGACAGCGCTGTGGTGACGGATGAGAAGCTTCTGGGAGAGCTCCCCAATGGTGGGCTCGAGAGCATCGCGCGTCCCCTGGATCGCAAGCAAGGCCTGGTGCTGCTGGGGAGTGAGCCCGTCGGCCCGGGCGGCCGTCTCGCTAAAAACCAGGAACTTCCGGATGTGGTGCCGGAAGTACGCCAGCAACTCGTAATCTTCCTGCGAAAGCGGGGGCTCTCTTTTCCCCGTGACCCCGGCTCGCCGGGAAGAGGATTGAGCCCGGGTCGAACGCGGGACCCCGCGGGAAGGGAGCTCGTCAGCGGGGGTTCCGGTCCGTGCCACGGCGCGCCTCCTGTAGGATAATATATCGTAATACGATACAATCCTACTGAGATAGATGCAAGAGCGCTCCCTGCCCCCTCGCGCCCCCACGTTCCTGCAGCGCTTCCGCCTGCGTCTCCCGATCGTCAAACAGACGGGCGATTACTCCGGGGGAGAACGGATCCTCCGACTCAGCCTGCTTGCGGTTCTCGTGGGCAGCGTCGCGGCGCTCATGGGCTGGGTGCTCCTCAAGCTGATCGCCTTTGTGATCAACGCCGCCTATTACGGACAATGGAGCTTCGTGCATCATTCGATTCCCAATCACCTGGCGTGGACATTGATTCTGGTTCCCGTGGTGGGGGGCCTCGTGGTTGGGTTGATGGCCCGCTACGGATCCCGCCAGATCCGCGGCCACGGGATCCCAGAGGCCATGGAGGCCGTCCTGGAAAAAGAAAGCCGTATTCCCCCGCGGGTGGCCTGGCTCAAACCGTTGGCCTCGGCGGTGAGCATCGGGACCGGCGGCCCCTTTGGCGCCGAAGGTCCGATCATCATGACCGGCGGGGCGCTGGGTTCGGTCTTTGCGCAGCTCCTCGACCTGAACCCGGCCGAGCGCAAGACCCTTCTCGCGGCCGGAGCGGCCGCTGGGATGACCGTCATTTTCGGCACACCGGCCGCCGCTGTCCTGATGGCGGTCGAACTCCTCCTCTTCGAGTGGAAACCGAGAAGTCTGGTTCCCG
Organism: Pseudomonadota bacterium; assembly: GCA_021839245.1. GTDB lineage: Bacteria > Pseudomonadota > Gammaproteobacteria > JAKAQQ01 > JAKAQQ01 > JAKAQQ01. Next base: position 1,349 of record JAKCBQ010000039.1, on the reverse strand, counting down.
TCGCCGTCGCCTCCGTGATCGCCCAGTTCTGGCGGCCGTTCCTGATCGGACCCGGAGCCATGTTCCCCATGCCCGAATCCGCTCTGCTCCCGCTCTCCGGGATTCTCTGGTGCATTGCGGCGGGCGTCGTGGCCGGATTGCTCGCCATGGGGCTCACCCAGCTCGTCTATTTCTTTGAGCGGCAATTCGAGAAAAATCCGGTTCATTGGATGTGGTGGCCCGCCCTCGGGGGGATCTTCGTCGGCCTCGGTGGCTGGCTCGATCCGCGGGCGCTCGGTGTGGGCTACCACAATATCCGTGCCCTCCTGAATGCGCGTCTGTCTCGGGCAGCCGCCGCAAAACTGTTGGTGACCAAAGGTCTCGTCTGGAGTCTCGCTCTGGGTTCGGGGACAGCCGGGGGAGTCTTGGCGCCGTTGGTGATGGTCGGTGGCGCCGCGGGTCTCCTGCTCGGCGGCTGGATTCCGGTGGGAACGCCGGGACTCTGGGCGCTTCTCGTCATGGCGGGCGTGATGGGCTGCGCCATGCGCGCCCCGCTCACGGCCGCCCTCTTCGGATTCGAGGTCACGGGAAACGCCCACGCATTGGTGGCGTTGCTGTTGGTCTGCATGGTCGCCCACTTGGTGGGGGTCCTGTTTCAGGAGCGCTCGATCATGACCGAGAGACTGGCCCTCCGCGGGCACGATGTCCGTCAGGAACTCACCCAGGACCCGTTCGAGATCCGGCGCGCGGGGGATTTCGTGAGGGCCCGGGCGGTCGGGACCCGTGAGACCTCTGACCCGGACCGCGAGAAGTCCGTCGCTCCAGAGGCGGCGGTGGATGAACGGGCCCTCCTGTCGGAGGTGATCGAGATGATGGAACGCCGTGGAATTTGCAAGGTCCCGGTCGTGGCTCGAGACGGAGGCGCTCTCCTGGGTGACATCGATCGTGACGACCTGATCGCCTTTTATGCGAAGGTGCGGACCGCAGACCGGAAGCGGAGTCGAATCCTGGCTTGGAAACGGTGAGACAGTTGCGTGACACACGAGACATGCCGCGGCTCTCACCCTCAACCCGGCGGGCGCACGCTTCCCTCACCATGTGACCACCCACGACACCCGGTTGGCCCAGGTCCAACCCCGGTCTGTTCATGCCCTCCCGTGCTCCAGCCCCAAAGCTGGAAGCCCCTCACCCGCCCCTCCGCCTAGACACGCCTCCCTCCAAGCTTCCGCCGCCTCTTGAGCCCCACCAGCACCAGAAGCCCCAAGAGCATCCCCACCCCCACCGAGCCTCCCCCCGACGTCCCCCCGGACGTCGTCCCCAACGACGGCTCCACATAAAGCGTCACCAATCCCGTCGCCGTCTGACCTCCC
>JAKCBQ010000001.1 GCA_021839245.1 Pseudomonadota bacterium | reverse complement strand
CTTCTCAATCAAGAAGAAGACGCATGAAGCGACGGGATTCCTTCGTCATCCGGTGGTTGGCACCGTCCGGCCGGCTGCTACACTAGCGTCCATGTACAGCGTCTTTGAGATCTTCAAGATCGGCATCGGGCCGTCGAGTTCCCACACGGTCGGCCCGATGCGTGCCGGTCGTGCCTTTGTCGGGGGCTTGAAAGAGACGGGTCTTCTTGCGCGCGTCACGCGACTTCGCGTCGAACTCTTCGGTTCGCTTGCACTGACGGGGCGCGGCCACGGCACCGACCGGGCCGTCCTCCTCGGGCTCATGGGCGAAGATCCGGAAACAGTGGATCCCGATTCGGTACTCACGCGTTTTGCCGCCGTCACCGAGACACGACGGCTCACGCTCGCGTCGCAACACCCGATCGAGTTTGACCTCGGCAATGATCTTCTTTGGCATCGTGATGCCCTGCTGCCGCGGCACAGCAACGGCATGCGGTTTACGGCGCTCGATGCGGCGGATCGCGTGCTCCGGAGCGAAGAGTATTACTCGGTCGGGGGGGGCTTCATCTTGCGGGCCGACGAGCCTGACGACGGCGGGGGAGGGCGGCTCCGGGAGGCTCCCTACGAGTTTTCCTCGGCCCAGGAACTGATCGATCTGGCGCGAAGGGACGAACTTTCGATCGCCGAGCTCGTCTGGCGCAACGAATGCAGTGCGCTCCCTCCCGACGAGGTCCGCTCCGGCGTCAATCGCCTTTGGGAGGCGATGTGTGCCTGCATCGCGCACGGCCTACACGCCTCGGGCGAACTCCCGGGTGGACTTCGCGTGCGCCGCCGCGCGCCGGAGCTCTACCGCAGACTCTCACAGCAATCCGAACCGGGTCCCTGGACCCACATGGATTGGCTCAATCTCTATGCTCTCGCGGTCAACGAAGAGAACGCCGCGGGCGGGCGCGTGGTGACCGCTCCGACCAATGGGGCCGCCGGCATCGTGCCTGCCGTGCTTTATTACTACCGGAACCACCATCCGGGCGCGAACGATGAGGGCGTCCGAACATTTCTCCTCGTGGCCACCGCCATAGCTGTTCTCTACAAGATGAAGGCCTCCATCTCCGGCGCCGAAATGGGCTGTCAGGGGGAAGTCGGCGTCGCCTGTTCCATGGCGGCGGGTGGTTTGGCGGCGGCTCTCGGAGGTGGGAACGACCGTGTTGAGCATGCGGCGGAGATCGGCATGGAGCACAATCTTGGCCTCACGTGCGACCCCGTCGGCGGGCTGGTGCAGATTCCCTGCATCGAACGCAATGCTCTCGCCTCGGTCAAGGCGGTCAACGCTGCCCGCCTCGCCCTCGCGGGCGACGGCCATCACCGCGTGTCCCTCGATCAGGTCATCGCCACCATGCGCCAGACGGGACTCGACATGAAGAGGCAATACAAAGAAACGTCTCTGGGCGGCCTGGCCGTGAACGTGGTCGAGTGTTGAGCCGTCTGGGCCGACGTCGGGAAAAGTCGGCGCCCGTTCCACCGAGGCTCTCTCAGGACCTCCGCGCACAAGCTCGCCACCATCTCTTTCCGGCGCTCGCCGCGGCACTCGTCCTGAGTGTGACCCTCTTGTCGCTCGTGCGTGTCCTGGATCTCCAGCGCCGGGAGGATCGTGATCGTTTTCGGATCGAGACCCGCACGGCTCTCGAAACCCTCCAGACACGTGTCCGTTACCAAGAACGGCTTCTTGATGCGGTGGCCGCGCTCTACGACGTGGCTCCGAGACACGAGCTGTCGCCGGCCACTTGGTATCGTTTCATCCATAAACTGGAGCCGCTCGCTTATTCTCCGGGCCTCGTGGCGGTGATGCATATTCATGGTCCGGCACTGGGGAAGGTGCCTCACTGCGTCGTTGATCGTTATTGGCCGAAAGACGTGGCCGCCAAGGTGGTGGGCGTCGACGCCTGCGCCAACAAACGTGTTCGACGCCTTCTCTTGCGGCCCGGCCGTCGTCGTGCGATTCGCTCGACGGCCCCGTTTCGGGTGTGGGGGCTCCACGATCACCCGACGGTCGGTATCGTTTTGGTTCGGTCACTCGCCAAGGTGGGCGGACTGGCACGTTTCCCGGGGTGGGTCTCGCTCGTCCTCTCGCTCCCACGCCTCGTCGGGCAGATCAGCCGCGACCACTTCCTCCACGTGGGTCTGGCGCCGGTGTCGTGGACCACCGGGTATTTCGAAGACGGAGCGAGCGGCCGAGGAGGGGATTCGAAGGGCCTCTTTTTTGTCCGCCTTCGTCTCGAACGCGATCTCCTGATCGGCCGACGTCCCTGGCGTGTCGACTTTGTCCGCGTCTACCACGCCGGTGTGCTTCCGGCCATTCTTCTCGCGGCGGGCCTGGCCGTGGCCGTTCTCGTCTATCTCCTCGTCTTCCTCTCCGTCCGTACGCAGGTCCGGGTCGCTTTCTTGGCCGAGAAACTGACCGCGCGACTCAACCGCAACCTGGAACTCCTCCGCTCGATCACCAACAACGTGACGGAAGGTATTTACCGGAGCAGCCCGCAAGGGGCTATTCTTTTCTGTAACCGGGCTTTGGCACAGATTTTCGGCTACTCCAATCTCCGGGATCTCCTGGAGCTCGATCCGGCACGCTTGTATGTTCATCCCGAGCGCCGCAAGGAACTTCTTGCGCTTCTCGAGCGCAACACGAGCTACGAGCGGGTGGAGGTCGAGATGCAACGCCGCAACGGTGAGCGGTTCGTGGCGCTCGAAAGCGCCCGGGCCACGTTTGGCCCCGACGGGCGGATTCACCACATCGACGGTGTGATTTCCGACGTGACCACCCTTCGTCAGGCGGAAAGCCGCGCCGTTTATCTCGACCAGTACGACAAACACACCGGGCTGCCCAACCGGACCCTGGCTCTCGACCGGGTTCATCAGGCCGTCGAGTCGTCCCGCCGGGACGGGAGTCTGGTGGTGGTCACCGACTTTGATCTCGATCGCTTCATCACCGTCAACGATCTCCACGGGCAGAACGTGGGCGATGCGCTGCTCCGCGATCTGGGGAAGAATCTCCAGGCGATCGACATGCATGAGATCAGTGTGGCCCGGATCGGCGAAGACGAGTTTCTGTCCGTGGCCGTGCTTCCCGAGCAGAATTACACCGGAATCTTGTTGCTGGTTGAACGGCTGCACGAAGCGGTGACGAACGCCTACGGGCGGCACGCCCCGGACGTGGGCGGAACCGCGTCCGTCGGGGTCAGCCTGTTTCCAGCCGACGCGTGTTCCGAGGAAGAGCTTCTTCTCCACGCTGGGGCGGCTCTTCGTGAGGCCAAGAGTCGCTCGCCAGGTTCGGTCGTCTTCTACAGCGCCGAAACCCACGCGGCGGCGCTCAACGAGGCGAAGCTTGTCCACCGCCTGCGCGATCTTGCGGCCTCGGACCGTTTCACCTGCGCGTTTCAGCCCGTGGTCGATCTCGAGACGCGCCGTGTTGTGGCTCTCGAGGCCTTGGCCCGTTGGCCCCACGACGCGCTGCCTCTCGTGAGCCCCGACGTGTTCGTGCCACTCGCCGAGCGATACCGCCTCATCGGACGCATCGAGGAGGCCGTTTGGGGACGGGCGTTTCTGGTCTGGCAGCAATGGCGTGAGCAGCCGTGGAGGCCGACGGATCTCCACGTCAATGTCTCCCTCCGTCACCTGACCGAAGACGATTTCGAAGCCCGGTTTCTTGCTCTTCTCGCGGACACCGCGATGCCTCCGCACGAGCTCGTCGTCGAGCTCACGGAGACGAATTTTCTGGAGCATCCCGAGCGGGTCCGTGAGATCTTCGGACGCCTGACGGCTCACGGCGTCCGCATCGCCATCGACGATTTCGGGACGGGCTACTCGGGCCTGAGTCTCTTGCGCCGTTTTCCGGTGGCGGTTCTCAAAGTTGATCGTTCCTGCGTCGACAATGTGGCGGACGATCCCGGAGCTCAGGTGATCGCCCGTGCGGTCGCGGGTCTGGCGGCCGACCTCTCGCTCGAACTCGTGGCCGAAGGGGTCGAGCGCGCGGTGGACAGGGATGTTCTCGTCGGCTTCGGCTACAAACGTTTTCAGGGTTTTCTTTATGCTCCCCCTCTGGCGGCGGAAGACGTGCCGGGGTTCGCGGCGTCGTTCGGTGAGCACCCGTTCCCAGGGACGGAGCGTCCGGCCGAAGACGGGATTGACGAGAAGAACGCTCAAGGCTAAGCTCTTCCAGGCTCCCATCCGGAACGCGAGAGGGTATCCCATCGTGCGTGGTCGCATCTTGGCACTGGCGTGCGCTTGTCTTTGGGTGACGGTGGCTTCGGCCGCACCGCTCCCTCCGGGAGCGCGGCTTCTCGGCCTCGCGGTGATTCGCAACGGGTCGAGAACGGTGATCCGTCTGCGCCTCGATCGCCGCGTCGGGCACGATCTTTTTACGTTGGCGCGCCCCGATCGGCTCGTCCTCGACCTTCACAGGACCGTCTCGGCCCTCGCCGCCTTGCCGCAAGCGGCCGGTCTTGTTCGCGCGGTCCGTCTTGGTCGGCAAGGCTCCTCGCTCCGGCTCGTCTTTGATCTTCGTCGGGCCGTGCTCCCCCGTAGTTTCTACGGTGCGCCCGGGCCTCACGGCGACCGCGTCCTCGTTCTTGTCCTTCGCCCGCTGAGAAAAAGTGGTGCGGAACCCTCTGCGGTGATCGTGGACCGCCGTCTTCGGCGTGGGCTCAAGCCGATTGTGGTTTGCATCGATCCCGGGCACGGAGGGATCGACTCGGGGGCCATCGGACCCAACGGGCTTGAGGAAAAAGTCGTCACACTCGCGATCGGCCTGCGGGTCCGCCGCGATCTCGAAACGGTCCCTGGGGTTCGGGTGGTCATGACGCGGACCGGCAACTACTACGTCTCGCTGCGTCAGCGCCGCCGGATCTGCCAGAGGGCACACGGTCAGCTCTACGTGTCGATTCACGCCAATTCCTTTCCCGACCGCGCGATTTCCGGAGCGATGGTGTTTGCTCTTTCACGTCACGGAGCGACGAGCACGCTGGCGCGCTGGGAAGCGCGTAGCGAGAACGATCAGGCCGCACGGGCACACGAGGAGGTCTATTCGGTGAATCTCCGGCACCGAAGTCCTGGACTTCGCCGCGTTTTGCTCCATTTGGCCCAGACGGCCACGATCCACGAAAGTCTCCGGCTGGGACGCGCGATCATTCACACGCTCGGGGCTCTTGTGCCGCTTCACGACGAGACGGTTCAGCAGGCGGATTTTGCGGTTCTTCGGACACCGGATATTCCTTCTGTCCTCATCGAAACCGCCTTCATCACCAACCCGGTCCAGGCACGCGAGCTCGCCGAACCGTGGTTCCGGCACCGTATCGCCCGCGGGATCGCCGAGGGGATTCTGCACGACCTTCGAGAAAACCGAAGGACCCGTCTGGCCCTGAGCGTCGCCCAGGCCCGCCGGGGAGCGAGCCGCGTCGTTGTCGAGCCGGGCGACACCCTCGGCGGCATTGCGCAACGTTACGGAGTTTCGGTTCGCCGCCTGCGCCTTCTGAACCACCTGAACTCGAGCCTCATTGTTCCGGGAGAGGTCTTGATTGTGCCGGGGGCGCGTGGCCGTTGAGATCGACGTGGGCATCGTGTCGAACCTTCACGACCCGAGGTCTGCGTTTTCCTCGCCGCCGTCGCTGCGCGTTCGGAGAGCGCCCTCCACGGATGGGGTGGCCGTTGTTCAGAGAACCTCTAGAATGGGTCCGGTGAACGCCACTTCCCGACCCCGTCCTCCGTGAACGTCACCCCGGGCGGCATCCGGCCGCTCCCGCCGGAGTTGGTCGAGCGGATCGCGGCGGGCGAAGTCATTGAGCGGCCGGCTTCGGTCGTCCGAGAGCTCGTCGAGAACAGCCTCGACGCCGGTGCGGGACGTGTCGAGATCATGATCGAAGAAGGCGGCATCCGTCTGATCCGTGTGCGCGACGACGGCTGCGGCATTCTTCGGGAGGATCTTTCTCGGGCCCTCGAAGCGCACGCGACGAGCAAAATCGCCTCCTACGAGGATCTGGCCCATCTGTCGACCCTCGGTTTTCGTGGGGAGGCTCTCGCGAGCATGGCGGCGGTGGCCGACGTCGCCATCATCTCGCGGGCGAGCGGGCGGGCGGAGGCCTACCGGCTCGACGCCGTCCGCCCCGGCCATCCTTCCGCGGAGCCTCGGGCGGTGGCCCATCCGACAGGAACCACGGTCGAGGTTCGTGATCTTTTCTATCGCTTTCCTGCACGCCGACGCTTCTTGCGCACACCTGTGACCGAAAGTCGCCACGTCCTCGAGGCCGTGCGTCGACTCGCCTTCGCGCACCCCGAAACCTCCTTCGAAGTGCGTGACGAAACGCGTATCCTGCTCGCGGTTCCGGCCGTGGAGGGGAAGGAGGCCGAGACGGTCCACCGCTGGCTCGAGTCTTTGGCCGGACGACGGTTCGCCGACGGGGCTCTGCGGGTGAAGGCGACCTCGGGCGATCTCGACCTCGACGGCTGGCTTCTTGATCCACGCTGCGCGGGGGAGCTCAGCGAACCCCAGCTCTGGTGCATCAACGGCCGGCCTCTGCGCGACCGCACACTCCACCACGCTCTTCGGCGTTCTTGTGAGGAATTCCTCCATGGCCGTGCCCAACCGGCCTATCTTTTGCGCTTGACTCTCCTTCCTGGTGACGTCGACATGAACGTGCATCCCGCCAAACAGGAGATCCGCTTCCGTGATGGAGGTCGCCTCCACGCGTTCGTGGAAGGCGCCTGTCATGAGCGACTGGCCGCACCGCACGGGGGCGAAGCCACGCTTCTTTCTCCGCGTCACGACATCCCCGCTCCGCCGTCCGCGGGCCGGGCCCCCTTCGGGACGGGACGGGGCGCGGATCTGCCCGGCCTCGGTGCGCCGCGCCCGCCGGTCACAAAGATCGCGCTCCGCATGGACGAGACCCTGGCTCGCGCTTCTCAGGAGTTTCAGCCGGCCGCCGAGGATACAGTCTTCGCGGCAGGGACAGGAAGGCGCCGCCTGGGCGAGCCTCTCGCGGTCTTGGCCGGGACATTTTTGGTGGCCCGCTCCGACGACGATCTCGTCGTTGTCGACATTCACGCCGCCCACGAACGGCTGCTGTTCGAAGATCTCAAGGCTCAGTACGAACAGGGCCCCGTGCCCCGCCAGAGACTACTCGTCCCCCATCCCGTCGATCTCGGGCCGCGGGTTTGTGCTCTTCTTGCCGAGGCCGCTCCGCGCCTTGAGCGCCTGGGATTCGAAATCGACGCTCTCGGTCCTTCGACCCTCGTGATCCGTGCCGTTCCTCTGCTTCTCGGGCGCAGCGACCCGCAAAGGCTTCTCGAAGCGGTGGCCTCGCGCTGGGACGACGAACCCGACGAACGCGCCTTGGCCGAGCGTGTGTTCGAGATTCTCGCCGACGTGGCCTGCGATCAGGCCGTCAAGGCGGGAGGGACCATGGGGATCGACGCCATGAAAGAACTTTTGCACCGCCTCGAAGAGGCCGAAGGAGCCGAGCATTGCAGCCACGGACGACCGAGTTACGTCGTCCTGGGCCGCGAGACGTTCGACCGTTTCTTTCGGCGCGGGCGGTGACGGCCCCCCGGGCGCGCGGCGGCTTGCCCCTCGTCGTCCTCGCCGGCCCGACGGGCGTTGGCAAATCGGCTCTCGCCCTCGCTCTTGCCGAACGCTTCGGCGCCGAGATCCTGAGCGTCGATTCGGCCCAGGTTTACCGGGGCCTCGACATCGGAACCGACAAGCCGGGAACGGCGGAGCGGGCCCGCGTTCCTCACCACCTGCTGGATCTCAGGGATCCGTCTGAGGATTATTCCGCGGGCGCCTTTGTGGCCGACGCACGACGGGCGATCGCGGAGATTCGCGCCCGTGGACGCCTGCCGCTTCTCGTGGGCGGGACATTCCTCTATTTCCGTGCCTTTTTCGGTGGTTTGGACGCCGAGCTTCCACCTGCCGACCCGCACGAGCGGCAACGCCTCGCGGCCGAAGCTGCGGTGGTTGGCTGGTCGGCACTGCACGCCCGCCTCGCCCGCCTTGATCCCGAGGCGGCGGCCCGTATCCATCCCCACGACCGGGTGCGGATCGTTCGCGCGCTCGAGATTTTGAACCTGAGCGGAAAGGGGCCGAGCGCCCACCGATCATCGGCACGGATGGAGGAGGATTCGGTCCTGCGTTTGGTGATTGCGGTCCACGACCGCCCGGCGCACAGACGCCGCCTCGACGCACGCCTCTCGGCCATGCTCGCACGCGGTTTTCTTGACGAGGTGCGCGCTCTCTACGAGCGCGGCGATCTTGATTCCTCGTGTCCGGCCATCCGGGCCGTCGGTTACCGCCAACTCTGGGAGTGTTGCGCAGGTCGGCGCGTCTATGACGAGGCGGTGGAGCGGGCGCGGATTGCCACGGCACAGTTGGCCAAGAGGCAATCCACCTGGATCCGCTCTCTCAAAGATTGGCGGGTGTTTCCGTGGGAAAACGAGCGAACTCTAAAGATGGATCTTCAGCAGTCGGTCGACAAATTCCTCGACTCCGGGGGGAGGGATTGAGACGAGGTTCGGAGACACAGGCTCCGTTGCGGCGTCCGCCGGTAGGTTCTTCTGTACCGTGCCCTGTGGCACTCGGATGGCGTGTCTCTCGTCACGTCCTTGAGTCCGGTCGTCCCCGGAAACGCTGCACCGGAAGGGAGGCCGGTCCCGCGGTGTTCCCCGGGGTCGCTCCCGATCGTGCCCGAAGGGAGCTTCCGCCGCCTTGTTTGTCGGGCCTGAGAAACAAGCATGGAGCCCATCACAGCCCTTTTCGGTATGGGAGGGATATGCTAAAATGTCTCTCTACGAACATGTATCCGTGGACACTTCCCGGTGTGTTCGTCATCTTTGCTCCGGTGGTGTGTGATATATGACCAAGAACGCTTCTCTCCAGGATCCGTTTCTGAATCTCTTGCGCAAAGAGAGGGTGCCCGTCTCTGTCTACCTTGTGAACGGGATCAAGCTCCAGGGGCAGATCGAAGCGTTCGATCAGTTCGTGATCCTGCTCAAGAACAGTGTCAGTCAGATGGTTTACAAACACGCTGTCTCCACGGTCGTTCCCTCGCGACGCGTGAGTCTTGAGACCGAAGAGAGCAGCGAGGCGCTCGACGAGGTGGACTCCGGCGTCTGACCCCGTCTCCGTGGAAGAACACGCCGCGAAGGGAGCGGTGCTCGTCCAGCTGGATCTCGGCCGTGCCGAAGGTGGAGCCCGCACGTCGCTCGAGGAATTTTCCGCGCTTGCCCTGTCCGGCGGATACAAGCCGGTCGTCACGGTCCGTGGGCGCCGGGAGAAGCCTGATCCGAGGGCGTTCGTGGGTCTCGGCAAGCTGCGCGAGATCGGGGAGGCGGTCTCACGCGAAGGGCTGCGCCATGTCCTTGTCAACCACCCGCTCAGCGGGGTCCAGGCCCGCAATCTTGAAAACGGTTCTCTCGCCCGTGTCGTCGACCGCACGGGGCTCATCCTCCAGATTTTTGCCGAGCGGGCGCAAAGCTACGAAGGCAAGCTTCAGGTCGAAATCGCCCGTCTCCGCTACGCGGCAAGCCGCCTCGTTCGAGGCTGGACCCATCTCGAGCGTCAGAAAGGTGGAATCGGATTGCGCGGCCCGGGTGAAACCCAGCTCGAGACCGACCGTCGTCTCATCAACCGCCGGATCCACCAGTTGGAAGGCGAGCTCGAGACGTTGGCCCGTCGGCGGGCGTGCGCGCGCCGTGCGCGCCGTTCGGTCGAGACCGTGGCTCTCGTCGGCTACACCAACGCCGGAAAATCCACGATTTTCAATGCCCTCGCCCGAACGGACGAAGGTGAGGTCGCCGACCGTCTGTTCGCGACCCTTGATCCGAAACTTCGCCGTGTGCCCCTCACCGGCCATCCTGATGTCGTCCTCGCGGACACCGTCGGCTTCATCCGCGAACTGCCCCACGAGCTTGTGGCGGCGTTCCGAGCGACGCTCGGCGAGATTCGGGAGGCCACACTTCTCCTGCACGTCGTCGACGCCTCGGCTCCGGACCGACTCGAAAAGGAACGCGCGGTCCTCGATGTCCTCGGTGAGATCGGGGCGAGCGATCTTCCGCGCCTCGACGTGGTGAACAAGATCGATCGCCTCGGGGAACATCCACGGGTGGAACGCGACGCCCGCGGCCTCCCCCAGCGTGTGTGGATTTCCGCCGGGAGCGGTGAAGGTCTCGATCTCCTACGGGCGGCGGTGTCCGAACGTCTGGCGTCCCGAGCCCGGAAAGGGCGGCTGACTCTGACGGCCGGGGAGGGGGCCTTTCGGGCCGCGCTCTACCGCGTACGTGCCGTCGTGGCCGAACGCACCGACCCGCGAGGGGCCTGGATCCTGGACCTTATCGTCGACGAGGGTCTGTGGGAGCGGCTCTGCGCCGCCCACGCCGTCGATCCGTGCCGCTTGCGTGACGGGAGCCACGTGCGTCGAGCTGCGTCGCCTTCGCGCCGTCCCGCCCGTGAGGCCCGTGCCCGTGGGGTGGAATGAGATGCCCGAAGACAAGGATCCCTGGAAGGAGCCCCCGCAGGAGCCCGAACTCGATCTCTGGCTGAAGAAAATCCGTGCGCGCTGGGACCGGCGCCGCACTCCGGGCCAGGATCCTTGGCGTGGATTGCGCCGCAACCACCGACTGACGCTTCTCATCCCGTTTGTCGTCCTCCTGGTTTTCTGGTTGAGCACGGGGTTGGTCAGTATTCCGACAGGCCGTGTCGGCTACCCGTTCCTTCTCGGGCAGCCGGAAGGGACGCTCGGGTCCGGTACGCACTGGCTTTCTCCCTGGCCGTTCACACGCGTTCTCCTTGCCGCCGCTCCTTCGCGTGGGGCGCGGCTTTTGCGTATGCACGTGCTCACGGACGATGGGCGTCTTCTCGTGGTACGGTTGCGTTACCGTATCCATGCGCTCCACCCGCGGCGTGCGGCGCTGGCCTCGGCCGGTCTCAGCCGGCTCAGGCGCGCGCGTCTTCGGCACATCCTGGCCCAGGTCTTGCTGAGCCCGACCCTGAAAAACCCCACGAAGAGCGGGGGGATCGAAGCGATTCGCAGCGCCCTGATCCGCCTTTGGTCGCGTCCGCCCCCCTTGCCGCGTGGGGTGAAGACTTCTCCCGGGCGACAGGGGCTTTCCGCCCTCGCCCCGTGGGGCCGTCTCGACGTTCTCGGGCTTGCGCTCGTGCCACCTCGGCCGCTCAGAAAAGAAGCGGCCGCTCTCGTCGATCTTGCACAAAGACAGGACGCCTTACTTTTGGCTGCGCGACGAAAGGCGAAGACGCGTCTTGCCCTGGCCCGTCTCGAAGCCGAAGCGCTCGGAGCTCGTGAGCGCCGGAGAGACGAACAAATTCTCGCACGCGCCCAAAACCGTATCGCCGTTTTCCGATCTCTTCTTCCCGTCTACCGTCGTGATCCTCTTTTGGCGCGCCGGCTTCTTGCGCTCGAGCTCCTTCGGCGCGGGATTCGTGCGCAACGCGTCACGCTTTCGTTCGGCCGAAAACTTCGCATCGTTCTCGGACCCATCGCCCCGACGCCGCAGCAGACGCACGCCTCCGCGCCCGCACGGGCAAAACCGTCCAAACCCCCGGCGCACCCGGTGCCTTCCTCGCGGAGTTCGATGTGAACAGAAGTCTCGCTCGGAGTCTTCTTCTCGGTGGCGTTCTTCTGGTTGGCGCATTGCTCCTTCGTGCAGCGTGTACACCCATCGGCTCTTGGGAGACCGCGGTCGTCCTTCGCGGCGACACGCCGCTTCGCGCGGTCCGAGGTCCGGCCCTCGTCTGGGCGGTCCCGCTCCTCGAGGACACGCGTGTCTATGACACCCGCCTTGAGACCGCTTCGGGCGTCGTTCCCTGGACGATGAAGGGCGCGGGGGGAACCCCGGCGGCGAAAGGCATCCTTGGCTACGTTTGGACGTGGCAGGTGACGAAACCTCTTCTCTACGCCAAGCTCGGTCCTCCCGCTGTGGCGCGACACAAAATTGCGGACCTCGTTCGCCAGGAAGTGGCCCGTCATCTCGGAGGGCTCGAACTGTCCCGGCTTCTCGGGCGTGGTGATCTCCGTTCCGAACTGGGTGGACTCGTGCGACGCTGTGGGCGTGATGGCCTCGCGCTTCTTTCTCTGGACGCCGATCGTTTCCGTTGGTCGTCAAAGACTTTGAGCGGGTACCTTTCCCGACGGAAATCAGCGCTCGCTGCCCGTCTCGGTGCGACGGAGAAACGTGATGCCACGCAGCGGGCGCTTCTTCTTGCGCGTGAGGAAGGTGTTCGCAAAAACCTCTTGGCGCGCGCCCGCCGGGCGGCCCGTCTCGCTCGCGCGCGGGCTGAAGCCCGCGCTCTCGATGAGGAGATACTGGCTGCCCGTTCTGCCCCTTCGTTCTTTGCCGAGCTCGTCCGGTCCGAAATTCTCGCCCGCGCTCTCGAGCGATCCCAGACCGCCGCCGGCCGCGTTTCCGGCCCCGGCGGCCCTCACACGCCTTGAGAACGGCCGTGGGACGCCATCTCATCGTCGTGGGCACCCAGTGGGGGGACGAAGGCAAGGGGAAGATCGTCGATCTCCTCACCGAGAGGGTGCGTGCCGTCGTCCGCTTCCAGGGCGGCCACAACGCCGGTCACACGGTCGTCATCGGCGGCGAAAAGACCGTTCTCCATCTGCTCCCGTCGGGCATTCTCCACCCTCACGTCGCTTGTTTCATCGGCAATGGGGTGGTCGTCGAGCCCGGGGCTCTTCTCGAGGAAATTCGGGCACTCGAGGCCCGCGGTGTTCCGGCCCGTGAGCGCCTGAGGATCAGCCCCGCCTGCCCGCTCATCCTGCCCTCGCACGTGGCGCTCGATCGCGCACGCGAAGCGGCCCGCGGGCAGCTGGCCATCGGCACCACCGGTCGCGGGATCGGCCCCGCCTACGAGGACAAGGTGGCGCGGCGCGCGCTTCGTGTCGCCGATCTCTTTTACCGCGAGCGGTTTGCCACGAAGCTCGGCGAGATCCTCGATTTCCACAATTTCGTCCTCGCGCACTATTTCCATGCCGAGACCGTCTCGTTTCGCGAGACGCTCGAACGTTACCTGGCTTACGCTCCCGTCCTCGAACCGCTTGTCGAGGACGTGGGCCATCGCCTCTTCGATCTTCGGCGCGAGGGAGCGAACGTCCTTTTTGAAGGGGCGCAGGGCGCGCTTCTCGACGTCGATCTCGGGACGTATCCTTACGTGACCTCCTCGAACACCACCTCGGGTGGAGCCGCGACGGGCAGCGGGGTCGGACCCTGCTACATCGACGAGGTCCTCGGGATCGTCAAGGCCTACACCACCCGTGTGGGAGGCGGGCCCTTCCCGACGGAGCTCTGTGACGACATGGGTGAGTATCTCGCACGTCGCGGACTGGAATACGGCGCGACGACCGGCCGCCGCCGCCGTTGCGGCTGGTTCGACGTGGTGGCGCTGCGCCGAGCGATCATCAACAACAGCGTCTCTTCGCTTGGGGTGACCAAACTCGATGTTCTGGACGAGCTCGATACGATCCGCCTGTGTGTGGCGTACCGCACCCCGCGGGGGACACTGACCGTCGCTCCGACCGGAGCCGAGGACTACGCCGTTTCCGAGCCCGTCTACGTCGATCTCCCGGGATGGAAATGCTCGACGTTGGGCATCCGTGACGAAACCCGTCTCCCGCGTGAGGCTCGAGCGTATCTCGAAAAGATCGAAGAACTCTCAGGCGTTCCGATTGCCCTCGTCTCGACCGGACCCGATCGCGAAGAGACGATCGTTCGCCGTGAGCTCTTTACGAGTGATGGAGCCCCAAACGTCCCTGAGACGGAAGCAACCGGTCCGCGGGTGGCCTAGCGGCTGAGAGGAGCCTTCCCGCTCTGCGCACACGTGCCATTCACGTGATTTCAAGCTTTTCGCGTATATTCCCCGATGTTGTCCTTCTTTCAGAGCAAGGTCGCTCTCCTCATCGTGTGTCGGAGATGCTTACTCCAGGGCCAGCGGTGGAGTGGGGCCGGAGGAGGCGGAATAGACTTAAATAATTATTGTAAAAACATGATGTTGAACTGTTGTTTTCTGCCTCAATTGAGATCCATGGCGTCTCGTTCCGTTCGGTGCTATAACGGTGCGGTGCCGTCCATCCTGGCGGCTCACCACGACGCTCGCTTGGAGCGTCGGATCTACACAACAATCATTAGGGAGACCTAAATCTCATGAATAAAACCACTGTCACGGCCGTCGCCGGTTATTTCACCGTGGCGACCTTTCTCCTCATGCACTCCTTGCCTTTCACCGGTCTCACGGTTGCGTCCGCACCGGGCGGATTCATGCTGGGGATGGGTGTCGGCCTCGTGCTGGTCGTCCTCGCTGTTCTCTCCTGGCTCGAAAACCAGGGGCTCGACGGCTTGACGTTCTTCCTTCTGGCTCTGATGGTCGTGGCCCCGGTGAGCTTGGTGGCGCTCGGCGCGGTGCTCTGGTACTTCGTCGTTTTCCTTGGGCTCTGGATGGCTGCCCGCAGTGTCGGTGGGATGCGCTTTCTCTTCCTCCTTCTTCTTGATATCGCCCTCGCCCTGCAGTTCGTGGCCGGTGCGTTCGGCGTGGCGGCGTTCTCCCGCATTGGCGCATGGGTGACGGTGATCGCCTCGGTTGCGGCGCTTTACTACGCGACGGCGGTCGTTCTGCGCGATGGCTGCGGCAAAAAGTGTCTGCCCGGAGCCTGAACCGCTCTTGAACCCTGGAGCCGGCGGGTTCCACCGCCGGCTCCGGCTTTAGCGATCGGGCTTGACCGTCTTCCCCTTGCACAAAGGAGCGCCGCGCGCTTCCCGTGGGCTTTCGGGATGCGGACAGGCGAGGCAGGCGACGGTCCCGGGTCCGGGGCGTGTGGGGTCCAGAAGCTCAAGGTAAGCATCAACGATCGAGGAGGCGGGCGGCACTTCGCCGGGTTCCCGCCCAGGGAAGAAGGCCTCACGAAGAGTGGTGGCCACCTCCCCGGGATCAAGAGTGTAGAAGCGTGGACTCCCGCGGTAGGCGTATTCTTCGGCTCCGATTCGGGCCAGGGTTTCCAGACCTGCGTGCGCGACCGCGTGGGCGCCGGCGAAGGCGCGGGGCCGACGCCCCTCCTCGGACGTGGTGTAGATCACCGTCGCCCGCGGGAGCGCCGAGAGTGCGGGCAGAAAAGCCTGCGTGATCGCGAAAGCGGCATCGAGGTGCGCTCTCAGGATCGCGTACCAGTGTTCGGGCGGATGGGTGAGGATCGGCCCGTGGTGGCCGACGTAGCCACAGTCCCAAACGAGGCCGTCCAGGGCGGGTCGTTCACGGGCCACGGCACGGGCGAGCGCGTCGTAGTCGGCGACGGTGGCTCCGAGAGGATCAAGGGCTTGGAGCACCGGCGGAGCCCCGCCCTGCGCACGAATCTCGTCGTCCGTTTTCTCGAGAACTTCGCGTGATGGGTCGAGGAGAATCGTCCGTGCGCCCAGGGCGGCAAGGCGGTGGGCGAGGGGGACACCCGCGCCCGCGGCGATGTTGGCAAGAAGAAAAAACCGGGATGCGAACGCCTCCGGCGCCGGGCGGTAGCCCGCCGTCGGGACCCGCGTGATCTCAATCGTGTCGCTCATGTCGTGCGTGCCACCAGGCCAGGAACATCTTGTGAAAGGGACCCGGCTCTCCACGCCGGAGACGTGCTCGGGTGAGGGCGAGCAGGATGCGCGTGACGCGCTGGCTCGGGCTCGTCACGAACGCCCCGTCGGGTCGGGAGAGAGCCTCGAGATCGGAACGAATTTGGCCGACGAGCTGTTCCCGTTCCGCGGAGGAAGGAGGGAACCGTTCGCGCGTCTTGCGGTCGTGAAGAAGGAGGGCGACCGCCTCGTGGGCCGTGCCCGCCCGATGGGCCGTCTCGAGTCCGGGCGTCCGCTCCTCGCCGAGAACACGGCTCACCCGTTCGAGAAGCATCCCTCCTGACGCGCGGGCGCGGGTGAAGAATTGGTCGGGGCCCTGTTCCGCCGTCCCCAGGCAAGCCGTGTAGCCCGCGGCGAAGCGCTCGAGAGCCTCGAGCCCCGGGCGCGCGAGAAACCCGAGCGACTGTGCCCGAAGGGTCAAGGGATGACGCGCTTCGCCCCGCCCGGCCCGTGCGAGCTCTTCTTCCCACCAGAGCGCCTTGATCTTCAGCACTTCGGGTTCGGTGGGGCTCTCGAGCAATCGGTCGAGATTGAGCTTGAGAGCGAAAAGAAACGCGAGGATGCCGCGGTGCTCTTCCGGAGAGAAGCGAATCGCCAGGGCGTAGCTCGTGCCGCTCCTGTAGGACTCGGCAAAGGGATCGGGCGGGAGCGGGAGACTCATCGTTCGTCGTCCGCGTCGAGCGCTCCGACGTTCAGAAGATCCAGGGGATGCTCAAGAAGAGCGTCCGCGCCCCAGGCCGCGGGATCGGGATCCTCGCCCAGGTAGCCCCAGAGCGCCACGTACGCGCGAAGGTGGGCGCCCCGAGCGGCTGTCATGTCGGCCTCGGCGTCCCCCACATAAAGACTTTGGCTGGGGTGTGCCCCGGCTTCTCGGAGCGCGTGCAGGAGCGGGGCGGGATCCGGTTTGCGACGCGCGAGGCTGTCGCCCGCCACGATCGTCCGGGGCTTGGGCAGCTCCGGCCGGAGAAGCCGCTCGAGGACGCGAATTGTGAGGTCCCAAGGTTTATTGGTTACGATCCCCCAATCGTCGCCCCGGGCGCCGAGAATCTGGAGAAGCTCGGGGATGCCGTCCATCCAGACGGTGCGGCGGTGGGCCGTGGCCTCGTAAAGAGCGAGGAAACGCCGGCGAAGGGCTTCGTAGGCCTCGGGGTCTTCGGGAAGCGTCCTCAACGCACACGCCAGAAGGGCCCGGCTGCCGAGCGAAACCACCCGACGGGTCGCCTCGGGCGTGGGCGCGGGACGTCCTTCCTCCGCGCAGAGGGCGACGAGAGCGGCGTGGAGATCCGGGGCGCTGTCGACGAGGGTCCCGTCGAGATCGAAGAGAACGAGCACCGGATCAGGGTCTCTCGCCCTTGGGGCGGCGCAACCGCATGAGGTAGTTGATCCGGACGTCGCGCCCGAAAGAGGCTCGTCCGGTGAGCGGGTCATAGCGAACGCCGCGGAGGTCCTCGACGGCAAGACCCTCGGCGCGTCCCCAGTCGGCGATCTCGGACGGGCGTCGGAAGTCGCCGTAGCGGTGTGTTCCGCGCGGAACGATCCCGAGGAGATACTCGGCCCCGACGATGGCGAAGAGCCAGGCCCGGAGCGTCCGATTGAGCGTGGACAGGTACAGTCTTCCGCCGGGGGCGAGGAGTCGGGCGAGTGCCTGGGTGAAGCCCTGGGGGTCCGTGACGTGCTCGATCACCTCGAAGGCGGTGACGATGTCGTAGGTTCCGGCCTCACGCCCGGCGAAGGTGGCGAGGTCGTCCTCGAGATAACGGATCGCGAGCCCGTTGGCCTCGGCGTGACGTCGGGCGACCGTCAGAAGGGCCGCCGAGCGGTCGAGTCCCGTGGTGTGCGCTCCCCGCCGCTGCCAGGCCTCGGTCATGAGTCCCCCGCCGCAACCCACGTCGAGAACGTGGCGTCCGGCGACGTCGGGTTCGATCTCTTCGAGGTAAGCGGCGCGCAGCGCCTGGAGGGCGTGGAGCGTCTTGAGCGGCCCGTCGGGGTCCCACCAGTGTTCCGCCTCGGCCGAGAACACGTCCTCGGGGGCGGCGGACGTCACGCCGCCTCCGTGGCCGCGCCGGCGAGGCGGCGGCGCCAGATCTCGACCCGTCGGCCGAGATCCTCGAGATCGTGGCGAAGGAGACGGCGATCTTCGACCAGGAGTTCGCCTTCGACCCAGACGTGCGTGACGTCCCGCCCCGAGGCGCTGTAGACGAGGTGGCACGCGGGATCGTAGACGGGTCCGCGCGCCGGATCCGAG
Source organism: Pseudomonadota bacterium (assembly GCA_021839245.1). Classification (GTDB taxonomy): domain Bacteria; phylum Pseudomonadota; class Gammaproteobacteria; order JAKAQQ01; family JAKAQQ01; genus JAKAQQ01. The sequence goes on along the minus strand of JAKCBQ010000001.1, from coordinate 183,368 downwards.
AGGAGATCGACGGCACAGAGATCCGCCTCCTTGCCGGGCGCAAGAGAGCCCACACGGCCGTCGAGACCAAGGACGCGTGCCCCGCCCAGGGTGGCGAGCTCAAGCGCTTGGGCCGCCGGGAGCACGGCCGCGTCGCGCGCGGCGACTTTGGCGAGAAGAGCGGCGGTGCGTGCTTCGGCCAAAAGGTCGAGATCGTTGTTGCTGGCCGCTCCGTCCGTTCCCAACGCGAGCGGAACGCCGTGCTCGAGGAGTCGGGCGACGGGGGCGACGCCGCTCGCGAGCTTGAGGTTGGATTCCGGACAGTGGACGACCCCCACCGAACGGGCCGCGAGGGTGGCGATCTCCGGCGCGGTGAGCTGGGTCATGTGGACGGCAATGAGCCGGCCATCGAAACAGCCAAGCTGTTCGAGACGGGCGAGGGGACGCAGACCGCAGGCCTCGAGCGAGGCCTCGATCTCCGACTCTGTCTCGTGCAGGTGGATGTGCCAGGGAAGATCGAGTTCGTCGGCGAGGACGCGCAGGCGCCGAAGGAGATCCTCGGGCACGCTGTACGGCGCGTGCGGAGCGAGCGCAAAGCCGAGGCGCGGAGCGCCGCGGTAGCGATCGTGGACGGCGAGCCCCCGCTCGAGATAGTCTTCGGGCCGTTCGGCCCAGCGCGTCGGGACGTTGATCACGCCGAGTCCCGCGACGAGGCGGATGCCGGCGCGTTGCGCCACTTCGATGGTCTCGTCCGGGAAGAAATACATGTCGTTGAAGGTCGTGACACCGGCGCGCAGCATCTCGGCGACGGCCAGTTCGCTGCCGTCGCGGACGAAATCCGCATCCACGAATCGCCCCTCGAGCGGCCAGACCCTCTCGCGCAGCCAGCGCTCGAGCGGGAGATCGTCCGCCCGGCCGCGGAGGAGAGACATCGCCGCGTGCGTGTGGGCGTTGACGAAACCCGGCAGTAGCACGTGGTGCGGAAGATCCCAGCGCCGGTGGGGGTCGTAGCGGGACAGGGCCTCCGCCCGCGGAAGGACGGCGAGGATCCGTCCCCGCGCCACGGCCAAAGCGTGGTCTTCGAGAACGCCGTCCGCAGGCTCGATCGGGAGGATCCAACGCGGGACGATGAGGGTGTCGATCGCGTCCATGGGGGGTCCGGGGAACCGTGCGCTGAACTATAGCAGATGAGGAGTGACAGGCCATAAGAGCGTGGGGCGCGCGAACGCGACCATGAACAGGCAGCGGGAGGGATGGTGGACGACGGATAAAATATGAAGCTCTCCTTCGTGCTCTCCGAAACGCTCCTCCCTTGGAGACCGTGATGCCCAACCCTTCCTCGTGTCCGCCCTATCCCGAGGCGCTTGTCTGGGCGTCCGATCGTCTGCGTCTTCTCGACCAAAGGCGACCGCCCGCCGAGGGCGTCTGGATCGAGTGCCGAAGTCTCGACGACGTCGTCGCCGCGATCCGCTCCCTCGTGGTCCGCGGCGCTCCGCTCATCGGTGTGGCGGCCGCGTACGCCGTCGTCCTCGAAGAGGTGCGGCTACGTCCCGCCGCCTCAGAAGAGAAGCGGCGGCGTCTCGAGGAGGCGCTCGACCGCCTTGCGGCGGCGCGCCCAACGGCCGTCAACCTTGCGTACGCCGTCGGTCGCATGCGTCGTGTGCTGGCCGACGACCCCCCGGAACTGGGGACGGCACTTCTTGCCGAGGCCTGCTCGATCGCTCGTGAGGAGGAGGAGTCCTCCTGGGCGATGGGCCGGGAAGGTGCCCGCCGTCTCGAGCCCGGTGTGCGCGTTCTTACGCACTGCAACACCGGAAGTCTGGCCACTCTTGGACCGGGCACCGCTCTCGGCGTCGTGCGCTGCGCTTGGGGTGAGAAACGCCTCGCCGAGGTGAGCTGCACCGAGACGCGCCCCTGGGGTCAGGGACTCCGGCTGACGACGTACGAGCTCCTCTATTCCGGCGTGCCCGTCACCCTTCTCACCGAGTCCGCCGCCGGAGCCCGCCTTCTCGACGGGGCGTACGACTGGCTCGTCGTTGGTGCCGATCGCATCAGTCCCCGTGGGGATGTCCTCAACAAGATCGGCACGCACATGCTCGCGCGGCTGGCCCGCCTGGGCGGTGCACGGGTCATGGTCGTGGCGCCCACCTCGACGGTCGATCCCGCGTGGAACGGTCGTGCGGAGGGTCGGATCGAAGAGCGGCCGGGTGACGAGGTCTGGCGGAGCCTCGGCGCGGGAGATCCGCCTCCGGGCCTGCGCATCGCCAATCCGGTGTTCGACCGAACCCCGGCGGAGGCCGTCGACCTCATCGTGACCGAGCGCGGTTCGGCACGGCCGGGGGACAAGGATTGGGCGCGCATTCTTGGGCTTTGAGGGCCGTCCGCATCGACTCGCAACGTCGCGCGATCCAACTAAATCAAGGCTTTTTCTGATAAAATAAGCGGATACTCACGATTCGCGGGTCCGTTCATGACGGAGATCTCCGAAGGAAGCGTTCTCCCCGTCCATCTCGAAGAGGAATTACGTCGCTCCTATATCGATTACGCCATGAGCGTGATCGTCGGGCGTGCACTGCCCGACGTCCGTGACGGCCTCAAACCCGTGCAGCGGCGTGTTCTCTACGCGATGCACGAGCTCGGCAACACCTCCGATAAGCCTTACAAGAAATCGGCCCGCGTGGTGGGCGACGTCATCGGTAAATACCACCCGCACGGGGAATCCGCGGTCTACGACACCATCGTGCGTATGGCCCAGCCGTTCGCCCAGCGCTATCCGCTCGTCGACGGTCAGGGCAACTTCGGCTCGGTGGACGGCGACGCGCCGGCGGCGATGCGCTATACCGAAATCCGCATGGCCCGGATCGCCGAAGAAATGCTCGCCGACATCGAGTCGGACACCGTTCCCTTTGCGCCCAACTACGACAACAACGAAGAGGAACCGAGCGTTCTTCCGGCGCGCATCCCGAACCTCCTCGTGAACGGGGCCTCCGGCATCGCCGTCGGGATGGCGACCAACATTCCGCCGCACAACCTTCGGGAGACGATCGAAGCCGCGCTTCTTCTTCTCGACGAGCCGGACGTCGGGCTCGACGATCTTCTCCGTGTCCTTCCCGGCCCCGATTTCCCGACGGGCGGCATCCTCATGAACCGCCAGGGCCTCTACGAGGCCTACGCCGGCGGCCGGGGGCGGGTCCTCCTGCGCGGACGGGCGACGGTCGAGCCTCTCGGGCAAAGCGGGCGCGAGCAGATCGTCGTGACCGAGCTCCCTTACCAGGTCAACAAAGCGGAGCTGGTCGCCCACGCCGCGGAACTCGTGCGCGAGGACCGGCTCGAGGGCATCACGACCATCCGCGACGAGTCCGATCGCGACGGCATGCGCATCGTCTTCGAGCTCCGCCGCGGGGAGACGGCCGAAGTCGTCCTCAACCAGCTCTACCAGCACACGGCGCTTCAGCGAACCTACGGCGTCAACTGCGTGGCCCTCGTCGAGGGTCAGCCGCGCACCCTCGGCCTCAAGCCGCTCCTCGAGGCGTTTCTCGATCACCGCCGCACCGTCGTCGTTCGTCGGAGTCTCCACCAGCTGGCGCGCGACGGCGAGCGGGCGCATGTTCTCGAAGGGCTCACGGTGGCTCTCGACAACCTCGACGCCATGATCGCCCTCGTGCGTTCCGCCCCGTCGCCCGCCGAGGCCCGGGAGAGTCTTCGTTCCCGGGCCTGGCCGGCCGCGCTCGTGACCGAGCTTGTCGGCCGCGCCGGGCAGCCCGAGCGCGCCCGCGACCCCTACACGTTGAGTGAGGCGCAGGTCAAGGCCATCCTCGAGCTCACCCTTCAGCGCTTGACGGGTCTCGAGCGCGACAAGATCTTCGGTGAGTATCTCGAAACCCTCGAGCGCATTCGCCGTCTGCGCGCCATCGTGGACGACCCGAACGAGCTGCGCCGCGTCATCCGTGAAGAGCTCGAGGATGTGGCGCGTCGCTACGGAGACGCACGACGCACCGAGATCAGTGACGAGACGACGTCTCTCACCGCGCAGGATCTCATCCGCCCGGTCGATATGGTGGTCACGCTCTCCCACACCGGTTACGCCAAGAGCCAGCCGCTCGAAGAGTACCGGGCCCAGCGCCGTGGGGGACGGGGACGCTCCGTGGCCCAACTGAAAGACGACGATCTCGTCGAACGTGTTCTCGTGGCGAACACGCTTGACACACTGCTTTGCTTCACGACAGCGGGCCGTCTCTACTGGCTTGACGTCCACCGTTTGCCACGTGCGGGTTCTCAATCGAAGGGCAAACCCCTCGTCAATCTTCTCCCGCTCGCCGACGACGAACGGGTCAACGCCGTCTTGCCGATCAAAAGCTACGAGGAGAACCATCACGTCGTCTTCGCGACCCGTCGCGGCACCGTCAAGAAAGTGAGGCTCGAGGCCTTTTCCCGCCCCCGCAGCACCGGGATCATTGCGCTCGGCCTGGCCGAAGGCGACACCGTGGCTTCGGTGGCGCTGACGAACGGATCGGACCTCATGCTCGTCGCCTCGAACGGCAAGGCGATCCGCTTTGCCGACGCCGACCTTCGGCCGCTCGGACGGACGGCGCACGGAGTCCGTGGGATCCGCCTCGGTTCCGGCGAAGAGCTCGTCGCGATGATCGTCCTCGACGAAAGCGCCCCGGAGGTGCTCGTCGCCACCGCCGACGGCTACGGGAAGCGGACGGACGTCGGTGAATTTCCGCGCCGGCACCGCGGCGGACAGGGTGTTTTCTGCATGCGTGCGGGAGGGCGTAACGGCCCGGTCGTGGCCGCACTCGGCGTCCGCCCCGAGGACGAGGTCGTCGTCTACACTCAGGGAGGCACGGTGGTGCGGACCCCCGTCTCCACGATCTCGCGTCAGGGTCGGGTGACGATGGGGGTGCGTCTCATTCGCCTCGAGGACGGGGATCGGGTGACAGGGCTCGCGCCCGTTCCGGGCGGCCCGAACGGAGAGGAAAGCGACGGTGGAGGGGAGGGAGGGGAATCTGCGGGTGCGCCCGAGAGCCCCACGCCGTGACGGCACGAGGTGTCTCTTCGCCTTTGCGGGCACGCAATTTTGGCCCGGGTCCGGCGTATCTCCCCACCGAAGTGCTCGAGCGGTTGGCGTCCGATCTTCTCGACTATCAGGGCAGTGGGCTCGGCGTTGCTGAAATTTCGCACCGCGGACCGCTCTTCGCTCCGGTACGGGAAGCGCTCGAGGACCGTCTGCGGCGCCTTCTTGCCCTCCCTGCGCGTTACGCCATCCTTTGGATGCACGGAGGGGCGACCCCCCACTTCGGGCTCATCCCTCTCAATCTCGGCCGCCGCCGCGGACGAGCCGATTACGTGGTGAGCGGGCACTGGTCGGCTTGTGCCTACGAGGAAGCCCGACGGCTCCTTCCCGAGGCCCGCGTCGCCGCACGCGCCTCGAAGCCTCCTGTCGCGGTCCCGCCGACCGCATCCTGGTCCCTCGATCCCGAGGCCGATTACGTCTACTACACCGACAACGAGAGTGTGGACGGGATCGAGTTCCCCGGGGCGCCGCGGGTCGCGCGTCCGCTCGTCGCCGACATGACCGCCAACTTCCTCTCGCGGCCGATCGAGATCGGCCCGCACGCCCTCGTCTACGCCGGGGCGCAGAAGAACCTCGGCCTCACGGGTCTCGGGGTCGTCGTTGTCGACCGTGAGCTCTTGCCCGAGGATCTTCCCGGTGTTCCGCGCACCGACGTCTACGCCGCCCATCTGGCCGAGCGCTCGATGCTCAACACGCCGAACACCGTCGCCTGGTACACGGCCGCCCTCATGCTCGAGTGGATCGAGCACGCGGGGGGGCTTGAAGCCCTCGCCGTCCGCAACCGTCGCAAGGCCGATCGCCTCTACGCGGTTCTCGACGGCAGCGGAGGTTTCTATCTGAACGAGGTGTCGCCGGCCTACCGGTCGCGGATGAACGTCCCCTTCCAGCTCGCCGATCCCGCCCTTTTGCCGGTGTTCCTGCGCGAAGCGGCCGCAGCGGGTCTCCACCAGCTCGAGGGGCACCGCAGCCGCGGGGGTCTCAGGGCGAGCCTTTACAACGCCCAGCCCGAAGAGGCCGTCGCGGATCTCGCACGGTTTCTCGAGGAGTTTCGCCGACGTCATGGCTGATCCCCGGTTCGCTCCTTCGCCTCAGCCCGGTGTCCTTCAGAGTCGCGCCTACGAGCCCGGGCTTTCTGCGGACGATCTTCCTGCCGAGGTGCGGCGCGAACATCGGGTCGTCAAACTGGCCTCCAACGAAAATCCCTTCGGCCCGAGCCCTCGGGTCCGCGAGATCGGGGATCGGATCTACGAATCGCTCGGTCTCTATCCCGACCCGTTGGGAAGACGGCTCCGCGAGGCGATCGCACGGCGGCTCGGGGTCCCGCTCGAGGGCATCGTCCTCGCGGGGGGATCGGATCTTCTCTTCAGCTGGCTCGCTCAGACCTTTCTCGGGCGCGAACGCGCCGGGGTCATCTCGACCATCACGTTTCCGACGTACCGGATCGTCATTCACGCGGCGGAGGCTCCGCTGAGCCTCGCTCCCTCGCGCCCGGAGGATGATCCCCGTCCGTTCGCGCACGACCCCGAGGCCCTCGCCGAACGCACGGCGCAGGGGGCGGGGATTCTCTTCCTGGACAATCCCAACAACCCGGTGGGCTGCGTGCTCCCCCGCTCCACGATCGCCCGCCTCCTCGAAACCGTACCGCCCGATGTCCTGGTGGTCGTCGACGAAGCGTACATCGACTACGTTGAGGATCCCGACGCCGCGACGGCCCTGCCGCTTCTTGCCCGCCATCCGAATCTCGTGGTGACCCGGACGTTCTCGAAAATCTATGGCTTGGCCGGCGCACGCCTGGGCTTTGGGGTCATGCACCCCGAAGCGGCCTCGCTCGTGAACCGCATCCGCTTGCCGTTCGCCGTCTCGGCCCCGGCGCTGGCCCTCGGAGAGGTGGCCTGGAGCGACGGTGAGCATTACCGCCGCAGTCGCGAGCATGTCCTCGGCGAGCGACCGCGTCTCGCCGCCGAGCTCACCCGCCGCGGCTGGCGCGTCCTTCCCTCGGCCACCAATTTCCTCACCGTCCGTCCACCGCTTCCGGCCGCGCGCGTCTGTGCGGATCTCTTCCGTTCCGGGATCATCGTGCGCCCCCTGCGCGGCCCAGGCATCGACGCCTATCTTCGGATCACGATCGGCACGCGGGAAGAAAACGATCTTCTCCTCGAAGCCTGCGAGCGGCTCCCGCTCGCGGCGGAGGAAGCGCGTTCGTGACGGACACACCGATCCCCGTCGTCAGCATCGACGGTCCCGGGGCCTCGGGGAAAGGAACGCTGGCCCGGGCGCTGGCGGAACGATTGGATTGGTATTGTCTCGACAGCGGCCTGGCTTACCGGGGATTGGCCTGGGTGCTCGCGCATGAGCACGAGGGCCGTATCGACGAGGAGACGGTTCGGCGCGGGCTCGACAATCTGCGTTTCGAAGACGTCACGAAGCGTTGGCATCTCTTCCTGGGTTCACGTGATCTCACCGCCGAGCTCGGGGGGGAAGATCTCGGTGAACTGGCTTCGAGGGTGGCCGCCCGTCCCGAGGTCCGCGCCCGTCTCCTTCCTCTTCAACGCGCCTGCCTTCGCTTGCCCGGCCTCGTCGCGGAGGGTCGCGACATGGGAACGGTGGTTTTCCCCGAAGCCCGGCTCAAGGTCTTTTTGGTCGCCAGCCCCGAGATCCGGGCCGAACGCCGCTGGCGGCAGTTGAGCGCAAGCGGTGTTCGTGTTAATTTAGACGCGCTTACGGAGGCCATTCGGACCCGTGATCGGCGCGACTGCGGTCGCGAGACGGCTCCGTTGCGCCCGGCGGAAGGGGCTTTTGTGCTCGATTCCACCGAGCGTACGGTGGGCGAGCTCGTCACCGAAGTGCTCGATCGGCTCGGCGGCATGGGCTTGCCGGGAGGAAAGAACGAACGAACGTAAGGACGGAGTGAGAGGAGACCGCTTCGCCATCATCACCCCCGTGCCGTCCCCAAAGGAACTGGAGAAGGTGCCCTAACCCGCCCGGCGCTTGCTGCGCTTGGGTCAATCACTTTGAAGGTCACATCATTCATGTCCGAATCTTTTGCCGAACTGCTCGAGGAATCTCTCGCCCAGTCACAGCTCACACCGGGGAGCATCATCAAGGCCGAGGTCGTCAGTGTCGGCCCCGAAATGGTCGTCGTTCGCGCCGGCCTCAAGTCCGAGGGGGTCATCCCCGTTGAACAGTTCCGCGGCCCTGACGGGACGGTTGAAGTGCAGCCGGGCGATGTCGTCGACGTCGCGCTTGACGCCATTGAAGACGGGATGGGCGAAACCCGCCTTTCTCACGAGCGCGCGAAGAGGCTTCGGGCCTGGTCCGAACTTGAGACGGCGTTTCGTGACGGCGCGGTCGTCACCGGCGTGATCAACGGCAAGGTCAAGGGCGGCTTCACCGCCGATCTCAACGGGGTCCGGGCGTTTCTCCCGGGCTCTCTCGTCGATGTCCGGCCCGTTCGCGACGCCACCTTCCTGGAAGGGCGTCCGCTTCAATTCAAGATCATCAAATTCGACCAGAAGCGAAACAATGTCGTCGTCTCACGCCGCGCGGTGGTTGAAGCCGAGGGCGGGGCCGAACGCGAGGCGCTGAGCTCGCAGATCGTCGAGGGGGCGATTCTCAAGGGGGTCGTCAAGAACCTGACCGACTACGGCGCGTTCGTGGATCTCGGCGGTGTCGACGGGCTTCTGCACATCACGGACATGGCCTGGCGTCGTGTGCGCAATCCTTCGGAAGTGGTGAGCGTCGGTCAAGAACTCGAGGTCAAAGTTCTTCGCTACGACCGGGAACGCAACCGTGTCTCTCTCGGACTCAAGCAGCTCGGCGAAGATCCCTGGATCGACATCGCCCGCCGGCATCCGGTGGCAAGCCGGACGTTCGGCCGCGTGACCAACGTGACCGAGTACGGCTGCTTCGTCGAGATCGAACCCGGCGTCGAAGGCCTCGTGCATCTCTCGGAGATGGATTGGACGACCCGCAACATCAATCCGTCCAAAGTTGTGCATATCGGCGACGAGATCGAGGTCATGGTGCTCGAGATCGACGAGGAGCGCCGCCGTATTTCTCTGGGCATGAAACAGTGCACCTCCAACCCCTGGCTTGATTTTGCCAACAACCATGCGAAAGGCGAACACATCAGCGGAAAAATCAAATCGATTACCGATTTTGGCATCTTTGTCGGCCTGGAAGGAGGGATCGACGGACTCGTGCACATTTCCGACATCAGTTGGGAGAAGCCCGGTGAGGAAGTGATCCGCAACTACAAGAAGGGAGATGAGATCGAAGCGGTTCTCCTCGGCGTGGACGCCGAGCGCGAGCGGATTTCGCTCGGCGTCAAACAGCTCGAAAAAGATCCGATCACCGCCTACATGAACCAGCACGGCAAGGGAGCGACGGTCACGGGCGTTATCAAAGCTGTCGATGCCCGTGGCGCGGACGTCGATCTCGGAGACGGTGTGGACGGCTACATCCGTGCGTCCGACATCTCCCGCGATCGGGTCGAGGATGCGCGCACAATTCTTCACGTCGGCGATCCGCTGGAAGCTCTTGTCGTAGGGGCCGACCGCAAGCGTCACGCGATCTCGCTGTCCGTCCGCGCGCTTGAAGCCCGCGAAGAGGCCCAGGCGCTCGATGCTCTGGCCGGCCGCAACGGAGGGGGCGAGGGAGGTACCACCCTGGGCGATATGATGAAATCACTCATGGTCAATCGTGAAACCGACGCCAGCGACAGCGAGGACACGCGCGAATGACAGCGGGGAAGGCCGTCGATACCGAAGACATCGAGGAGGCCGCGAACGGCGGCCTCACCCGTAACGATGTCATCGCCCGTGTCATGGCCCGTTTCCCCCACACACCACCCGAGGACGTCGCGGAGGCCGTTCGCGTCGTCCTCGAGGTCATGACCGAAGCGTTGGCCGAGGCCCGGGTCATCGAGATCCGCGGTTTCGGCTCTTTTTGTCTGCACTATTACCGGCCCATCCTCGGGCGCAATCCACGTAACGGGGAGCCTGTGGCGCTCGGTGGGCGCTACGTGCCGCACTTCCGCCCGGGTCGTTTGCTTCGACGCCGCATCGAGAAGAACCGTGTCCCCATCAAGGACTGAACCGCACGAACCCCCCGTGCACGCGGAGCGGGGATCGTGAACAATGAACCCCGGTGTCCGTCGGGTGTTCTTCGCGCCCTACACGGCCTTCGTCGTCTCGTCACAACCCTCATTGCCCTGGCGTTCGTCGTTGCCGCTTGGGTGTTCACTCTCGAAAACCGCCAAACGGTCGCCGTCCGTTTTACCCACTGGATCGTCCATCTTCCGATGGCGTTGGCGATTTTCACGGCGTTTCTCGTCGGCGTCCTTCTGACGTTGTTGGTTGTCGTTCCGCGTTGGTGGGGTTGGCGTCTCCGTTACCACCTTCTCCAACACCGCCACGCCCGTCTCGTGGGACGTTCGGGAGAAGCGGACCGCAAGGAGGCGGACCCGTGAACTTTACCCCGACGCTGGCCGTCCTTTTTTTTCTTTTGCTTCTTGCCGTGATCGTGGTTTGGGGCCGCACCCGACGTCGACGGCGGCGGTCGGGTCGACGACTAACGCGCACGATGCGCCGCTCACTCGAAGGGCTGGGGTTGCTTCTCAATGACGAGACCGACCGGGCGCTCGAGGTTTTCCTCCGTCTTGCCGAGACCGTACCGGAAGCGCACGAGGTGCAGTTTGCGCTGGCCCATCTCTTCCGCCGCCGCGGTGAGCTCGAGCGCTCCATCCGCATTCATCAGAACTTCATTGCGCGGCCCGACCTCCCGCGTTCCCTCCACGTCCGCGCTCTCTATGAGCTGGCCTGCGACTACCTTTCGGCGGGCCTCCACGACCGGGCGGAGACGCTTCTCAAGGATATCGCCCGGGATTCCACCTACGGCGTTCGCGCTCTCGGACGTCTTCTCACGATCTACGAATACCAGAGCGCTTGGGATGAGGCCTACGCCACGGCGGTCCGCTTGGCGAGCGAAAGCGCCGAAACCCTCGACCCCATCCTGGCGCATTACCGTTGTGAAGCGGCGGAGCGCGCCCAGCGGCTCGGACACACCCACGAGGCGGCCCGTCTCTACCACGAAGCGGTCGCGCACGATTCGCGTTGTCTTCGGGCGCACCTCGCCCTCGGGCGGATCGCGCTCGGTCAAGGTGACGACCGTCGGGCTCTCGACCGCTTCGAGCAGGCCTTCTGGGCCGATCTCCGCTTTGCCTTCGCCACCTATCCCGAATGTTACGCGACGTTTCGACGTCTCGAGGACCGTCGCGGCCTCCTCCGCCTCCTCGAACGGCTCGAATCGGTCTCCACCGCCGAGCGCCAGTCGGTGGCGTGCGCCGCGCTGATTGATCCGGGGGTCGACGCTGAGCACGCGCACCGCTGGCTTCATATATTTCTTGAGGCCCATCCCGCGCTCGCGACAAGCCTGGTGCTTTTGGGCCTCCTGCCCGAATCGTGGGCGGACGGTCCGATCCCGGAAGATCTTCCGCTTCGTCTCCGCCCGCTTCTCGTCCGATCACTCCGTTTCCGTTGTCTTCACTGCGGATACACACTCCACCAAGAGAGCTGGCAGTGCCCGAGCTGCCGAAAATGGTCCTCACTTCTTCCGCATTTCGAGTGGATAGGCGAGGAAGGAACCCGGGCGCAGGCGGATCCCTCATCGGTTCCGGCCGTTCTCGGCCGTTCGCCCCCGCCGCCGAACGTCCACCCGCTCGTTCGCCTCGAGAGGCGGACACGTGTCTGAGGTTCGGGTCCGCACGGCCGTTTTCCCGGTGGCCGGCCTCGGGACGCGTTTTCTTCCCGCCACCAAGGCGACCCCGAAAGAGATGCTCCCGATCGTTGACAAACCGCTCGTGCAGTACGCGGTCGAGGAAGCCGTTCGCGCCGGTGCGGAACTTCTCGTGTTCGTGACGAGCCGAACCAAAAACGCAATCTCGGATCACTTCGACCGCTCGTACGAACTCGAGCGCGCACTCGAAGACCGCGGGGACAGGGAAAAACTGGCGCTCCTTGAGAGCATCGTTCCCGAATCGGTGCATTGTGTCTACATTCGCCAGAGCCACCCTCTGGGCCTCGGACACGCGATTGCGTGCGCGGCGCCGATCCTCGGCAAAGATCCCTTTTATGTTCTCCTGGCCGACGATCTTCTTTACGGGGAGGAGGAGAGCGGTGCTCTTCTGGAGACGATGAAGGCCATCCACGCCCGCACCGCGGGGCCGGTCCTGGCGCTCGAATCGGTTGAGGAGAGCGAGGTTTCCCGCTACGGGATCGTCGACCCCGAGGCCGTGGACGATCGCACGGTGCGCGTCCGGAGACTTCAGGAAAAGCCCCGGATGGGCGAGGCCTACTCACGGCTTGGGGTGATCGGCCGTTATCTTCTGACCTTCGAGGTTCTCGAAGCCCTTCAGGGGCTCGAACCGGGGGTCGGCGGCGAAATTCAGCTCACCGATGCCCTCTCAAGAGCGATTGCGCGTGCCCCCCTTCACGGCACGGTCTTCGACGGACGACGGTTCGACTGCGGATCGAAGATCGGCTACCTTCAGGCTTGCGTCGAATACGGGCTCACACACGACGAGGTGCGCGAGGAGTTTCGCGACTATCTCGGCGAGAAGCTTCGCTTTCTCGTCGATCCCAAGCGTCGCTGACGCCCAATCTCTGAGCCAAGGAATCGTGTTTGCTTGCCGCACGAGCGGAGTTGTACATCCCTGCGATCGTCCACAGGGTTCCGCGCTTCTCGATGCGCACGCCTTCGTCGCCGAGCACGCTGGCCTTGAGTCTCAAGCCAGGTCCGTACCCCCCCAGTGTCCCGTCGGAGGCCACGACCCTGTGGCACGGGATGAGAAAGATGATGGGATTGGCCCCACAGGCCTGTGCGACCGCCCGCGCTCCGGACGGGAGACCGATGGCGTGCGCCACTTCGGCGTAGCTTGCCACCTGCCCCCTGGGAATCCGCCGGAGGGCTTCCCAGACTTTCTTTTGGAAAGGTGTTCCCTCGGGCTCGAGAGGGAGGTCTTCAAACGGCTTCCCTTCGAGGTAAGAGAGAATTCTGTCCACGAGCGGGGAGAGCGCATCCGGATCCGGAGAGAGGCTCGAGGACTTACGGACGTTTCGGCCAACCGTGCAATCAAGACTTTTGATCTTCCCGCCTTGCACGGTCAGGGTCAGAAGGCCGTAACGGCATCGGAAGCTCGTGCCGTGGAGGAGGAGGGGGGCGGGGGAGGACATCAAGATGGTCTCCGTGGAGCTGAGGCTGATCATATCAGGTCCATCGTGCAGCCCCTGAACTTGCCTGAGAGAGCTTGGTTCAGGGCTGCAGACACGTGGCAAGCGCAAGGAACGTGTCGTAAAATAGGGGGCCTGAGGGCAGGAAGCCCGAAGATGAAGAGATCAGAGGGACGTCGGCTTCCCCGGTAGCTCAGTTGGTAGAGCAGGTGACTGTTAATCACCGGGTCGGCGGTTCGAGCCCGTCCCGGGGAGCCAATTAAATCAATCAGTTACGGTTAGTTTCTCCTCCTTGCTTGCCATACACCTTGCGTTTGCCATAGCCTTGCCGTAGTTCAGTCATAGCAAAAGGAGTGGCTATGGCAACATTTCGTAAGCGTCTGGGACCGAGCGGCAAGACCGTTTGGCAGGCGCAGATCATCCGCATCGGCCAGCGACCGAAGTACCGCACTTTCGACACCAAAGGCGAGGCGGACGCCTGGGCACGGCAGATCGAAGGTGCGATGGATCGCGGCGAGTGGCAGGATCGGACGGGAGGCGAGCGCACGACATTGCACGATGCACTGGAACGCTATGAAAAAGACTGCCACGACAACGGCAGGGTGGGTCGCGTATCCCTGGGAACGGTCATACGAGGCCGCACAATTTAAAAGCGATGTGACCAAGGTTGGGATTGGGTCGTTGTCGTCGTGCAGGATGATAGTTCGCTTACTACACGACCCCGGCCATGACAGCAGTTATGGAGCCATTTGCTGGCTGGTCAAGGACTCCTCCGTCGTGGTTAATGATGCCGCCATATATGGGGGCCAATTAGGGTTTGTGATGATACCTTGGTTGGCGAACTGACGGTGAAGTCTTCTGGATTTGACGAATCGGGGCGCGCTGTCGCTGACTTTGTCCATGCGAATTGTCCAGGCGGTGGCTGACGGGTTGTAAACCACAGGAGAACTCTATTTAGGAATCATGCAGCTTTCACGAACGCCTCAAACCGCAACGCCAGGCGATCGCGATCTGGCCAATCTTGTGGTCGGCTTGGCCGGTGCAAGACCCCCCCATCCAATCCCTTGAGCGCTTCAAGCATGGGCCCGTCGGTTTGCGCGAGGAGGCGTTCGGAAACATGAATCCGGAAGTCTGGATCGATACCGATCAGATGGGCGTCGAACGCCGCATGGTGGATTTTGGAAAGCGGGATTCCATTTGGCACGATCGGCTGCCCGAGCTGCTCGTCCTTGTCCGAGATGATATGGGCTGCATCCAACAGCAACGGTTCCGGTAGGCCAGAAAACGCGCACCGGCCGCCATACGCGGAAATGACGGCTTCGCGGAATGAGGCCTGATGAAGTCGCTGTTTTACTTGGCGCAGCGCATAGCGCCGTTCGATCGCCTCGGCCGGTAGCATCCATGTGCTCTCGTCGGCAAGGCCGAATGCAACGCAGGCTTTCAACGCCTGGGCGTCCCACCCGGCGATGAATGCGGGAATGATCGCCTGATAGCGTCCAGGTGCAATTCCGAGGAAGTAAATAATGGGCACCTGGTTTTCGAATGCCTCACGAAGCCAACGGTTGTCGGCTGAGTCCGGATTCTGTCCCATGAAGGCATAATCGATGGTTTCCTCTCCGTCAAAGATTTGACGATGCACCTCGCGCTGGTCGTCATACCAGACTTTGGCGCCGGGCTTGGGAAAGACGGTTTTAATCGAGAGCAGGAACCGCATGGGCTGCGGCTTGAAAATGCCGCGCTGTGGGTTGATGAGAGGAAATCGCCTACCGTCATAGATAAACCCTGCTTTCAATTCGGTCGTGGTCAGATGATCGTGCAATTGGCTTAAGCGCCGAACCTGCTCGAAGGCGGCAGTGCGCATCAGCACGTCTGGGTCTAACGCCGGCATATCGTGCCCCTCCGCCACGATGTGGCGGGGATGGTTGCCCGGCCTATGCCACTTTCAATGTTGGTATCGATACCTATGCTACTGATCATGCTGTGGCCCAGGTCTCCGACAGCAGCTCCGCCTGCTCCAGCACCGTCTGGGTGGCTCTCTCCTGCATGTCCGGCGGGTAGTCGTATTTGCGCAGGATACGTTTGACGCAGGCTCGGGGCATCGAAGTCGTAGCGGCCCAGTTCCTTCCACGCCCGCTCGGTCTCGGCCGCCCAACGCCTCTTCACCTTTTCGTGCATCCGGAGCGCGATCGCCGCCATTTCACTCTCTCGCAACCATGATGTCATAGAGTTCATAGTGGGTCAGGCTCTCGTAATTCTCGATTCCCGTATAACGAAGCGGGGCGTCTTCGTAGCAACGGTAGGCGAAGACAGTCTGGTTCATCTGCCCGGTGTTGAACACCTTGAGGCGAACTAGCAGGTGGAAGTCCTTCACCGTGAGGTCGGTAACGACCCGAAACATGTCCGACTCTTGTTAATGATCGTCTCGATGATGTTGTCGCCGAGCGAGCGCCAGCCCTCAATACGCCCCACGGCAGCCATCGCCGCGGGATTGTCCAGAATGCGGAGCAGCGTGTCGTTGTCCACGTTCACGCGCAGCGCGGACTGCACGAACATACCCCCGGACCCGCAGCGGGGGTCGTAAACCCGCCCTTGTAGGGCGCGAGCATCTCGACCAGCACGCGTACCACGCGGGACGGGGTATAGAACTGGCCCACCGCTCTGGCGCTGCTTGTCGAGACCGGTACGCCCGAAGTCTTTTGGCAATACGCCATTGAGGGAGGAATTATCGTGCTCGATGGTGGTCATGGCGTCATCGACAAGGGTCCCAATGCTGGGTTGCGGGCGCTGGCTTTGAAATGTGCCCAGCGGGCTTTTCGGCACCCGAAGATGCTGACGGCGCGGTGCTCGTCGGGGTCCTCGGGATCGGCACTCGATTTCTTGTCGGCTTTGAGCTCGGCGTGCTTGGCCTCGAAGGCGTCGGAGATGTACTTGAGAAAGATCAGGCCCAGGACAACATGCTTGTGCTCCGCAGCGTCCATGTTGTTGCACAGCACGTCGGCGGCGGCCCGGAGCTTGGCTTCGAAGCTGAGCTTGGCGCCGGTGCTGGGTTTGGCACCGTTTGCTGACGATGCCAGATTTTTTCTTGTCATGACCTCTCCCATTCCGCGCTCTCTGGAGACCCCGGGCGGCTTCAGTTGATATTACATCAGGATTTGGAAGCGCCTTCTCGTGCCTTGTGATCTCCCCGCCATCAAGCGGCCTTATCGCTGAGTGCACCCAGACGCTTCAGGGTGTCCGGGTATTTGTGCACCATCAGGATGAGTGCCGCGGCCTGGGTGTTGGTGGGTGCGGCACGGCCCTGCTCCCAGTTCTCCAGTGTGCGCAGGGAGACACGAAGCTGGCGCGCAAACACTGCCTGCGAGACCTGGAGACGTTCCCGGGTGTCGCGAATCATCTTCATCTCTTGACTCCCCATCCAGAAGCCTAGAGCTTACCCCCCTGTCCAACTTTGGGGGGCCACTTCAGTCTGGCATTGTTGCCCGTAGGATGCTCAATAAAGAAGGGTGCAATATTTCGGGTTGTTGGTTCAACCATGATGCTTCGCGTTTAAAGAAGCCTAAAAGTGATCGCCCAAACTCGGCTTTTGTCCCGACAAGGCACGTGGCTACCTGATGTAGATAGTAAGCTACGTATGTAAACCATACGCGCATAATTGCTCGTCGTGACGGGTGGATCACGAATCATTCGTCCTTCCATGAGCCCAGGAGTGTACTACGGGCATGACCCCGAACCTTTCTTCGTCTTCTCTCGGAGATCAGACGACATCCGTCGATCCGGACCATCTCGTCTTGCTTGAGATCCTGGATGGGTCCGGGCTGCGATCCTCGCACAAACTCCTCTGGTTTGCGGCGGCGGGAGGCATGCTCCTCGACGGGCTTTCCGTTTTCATGCTGGGAATTGCGATTCCTTTTCTCGTCAAGGACTTTCACTTCACGAGTTTTCAGCTCTCTCTCACGAGCGCGTCTCTCCTGTTGGGGGCCGTCCTGGGGGCGTTTTCGGGAGGCCGCTTTGCCGACAAGTACGGCCGGAAGACGTGGCTGCTCGTGGACAGCGTCGGGCTCACGTTGGCGACGCTCGTGTGCGCCCTGGCATCCGGTGGAGGAACGTTGATCGCCGGACAGTTCCTCATGGGGATGGCCGTCGGCATGGACTTCCCCGTGGGCAGCAGCGAGATCGCCGAGTGCATGCCCGTGCAATCGCGAAGCCGCGCCATGGTCGCGGCGATGAGCCTGCAGGCGATCGGTATGCTGACAGGGGCGGGGACGTCATTTCTCCTTTTGGAGGAGCGGACGGGTCTTTCGGTGTGGCGGCTTTTCTTTCTTGCCGAAGCTCTCTTGGCCGTGGTGTTCCTGATTCTCCGGTTCGTCATTCCCGAGAGCCCACGCTGGTTGATGGCAAAAGGCCGTAACCGCGAGGCGGCACGGGCCATCCGGTGGATCGTTCGCGACGAGGATCCGAGGCTCCCGGCAGCGGCCGAACGCTTGGGAGAAACGCCCCACGTGGTGATCAAACCTGTGTCCAAGCCCCAATCCCTCGGATTTCGGACGCTGTTCGATCCGGCTTATCTGCGTCGGACCCTCTTGGCCTCCGTCCCGTGGTTCATGTTGGATGTCGCAGCCTACGGCGTCGGACTCTTCACGATCGTGCTTCTCGAGGCGCTCCACTTGGGGGCCGGACAGGGGGGCAACAATCTTTCCCTTCTCGTGGCCTGGGGAGGAGCCGTCGATTCTTTTCTTTTGGCCGGTTTCCTTCTCGGGTGGTGGGCGGTTCCTCGTTGGGGGGCGGTCCGTATGCAGCTCGTGGGCTTTGCGGGTATGCTGGCCGGCCTCGGCATCCTTGCGATTTCGACGATCGTTCGAGACCCGGCGGTTCGCCTGCCTGGTTTCCTGACGGGCTTCATGCTGTTCAATCTCAGCATGAACGCAGGCCCGAACAGTACGACTTATCTCCTCCCGTCTGAAGTTTTCCCGACCAACATCCGCGGCACGGGTGCGGGATTCTCGGCCTCCCTTGCCAAGCTCGGGGCTGTGTTGGGGGTCTTCTTGATCCCTCTGCTTCAAGCGAGCGGAGGGATGGATGCGGTGTTTGCCTTGCTCGCTGTCGTCACGCTGCTGGGGTTCGGAACCACCGTGCGCTACCGGGTGTCCGGCCTTGGCCGGGAGCTCGAATCCCACCACGGTGCTTCAACGGATTGAAGGGATACGAAGAAGCAAGGTGGAGATGCGTCACAGGGTGCACTGGGAACGTGCACCCGACGACTTACCGAGGCTTATTGCATCGCGTCGACCTTTTGACCCTTTCCGAGAAAAGTACGGACTTGGGCGATCGTCTTGGAGGTGCTTGCTCCGGGCGGCGGGGGATTAGAGCAATCGGTCGTGAAGACCTGCCGGGGCTCCGAGCCTTGATCCGAATCATGAAAGAAAAATCGAAGTCGCGCGCCTGCGTTTTTGCCACACGCACAACAGGATAACCGTCGGGGAGATCATCCGAGCGGGGTTGCCCGAGCGCGCGGCTGCGGTGCGATCAAGGAGCTCACCTCCCACTCTCGTGTGAGGCCGTCGTGGTGCGGCCGAATGCCTGCCGTGCCCGCAGGCGGGTGAGCGGATCAGTCTTTTTCGATGAGCGCCGAGAGCGAGTCACCGTAGCTCGTTGTCTGACCCTTCACGTCGACGGTCAGATCGGTCTCCGGCTTGTAGCTCCCGAGCAGTTGGCCGCGCGAGTTTTTGGCACTCTCGTGGCCGTTATCGTCTGTGTCGATATAGCCCTCGAGTTGCCCTCGGACGTTTTTGATGTATTTCCGTTTCATGAGTGGTCTCCCGTTTCAGAGTCCATGGGCAGTATAGAACGGCACGGGCTCGTTTGCATCTCGGGAGGCTCCTCGTGGGACGGGCGGATCGTGGGACGGGCGGATCGATCCGAGGGGTCACGGAGAAGCCGTGTGCCGCAAACGCACGGTATGAAAAAACCCACGAGTCGGGTCCGGGAATCGGGGCTCCGTTCTCGCACCCGTGTCAAGGAGCCAGGATGTCCAAGAGTGACATCTCGTGGATTCCTGGGGATGACGAGAAGCGTCCATCCACGATGCTTCGGGCCTTGGAACGATTCTGGACTTGTAGGCTTTATGAATTCGGGACCAACGAGCATTGCGGCCTCACGTGTTAAAGTGACAGGGTCACCACGGGCAAGGGAACGGGTTGATCATGAACGTCACCGCTTCTCCGTCTCGGCGTGACACCGCCTGGCAATCGCTCTGGTGGCGTGCGACAAACTATCTTTCCGCAAGTCAGATCTTTCTTCTCGACAACGTGCTGCTCAGGGAGCCGCTTCGTCCGGAACACATCAAACCGCGGCTTCTCGGACACTGGGGGACGTGTCCCGGGCTCAACCTTCTCTACATTCAACTTCTTCGAATCGCCCGGACACAGGGCAGGCGGACACTGTTCATTCCCGGGCCGGGTCACGGGGCGCCGGCCGTCCTGGCCAACGTCTGGCTCGAGGGCAGTTACCACAATGTCCGCCCGGAGCTGGCTCGCAACATTGGGGGACTCCACCGGCTCTGCCGTGAATTCTCGACGCCCGGGGGCGTGCCCAGTCACGTGGGCCCTCATGTCCCGGGCGCCGTCCACGAGGGAGGGGAACTCGGTTACGGTCTCCTTCACGCCGTCGGCGCCGCCTTCGATCGCCCGGATCTTTTCGTCATGGCCGTCGTGGGGGACGGCGAGGCCGAGACCGGGCCGTCCAGCGGGGCGTGGAAGTCTCTCCACTATCTCAACCCGAAACGCGACGGGGCGGTCTTTCCCGTCCTGCATCTCAACGGCTACAGGATTGCGGCACCCACGGTTCTGGGTCGCATGAGCGACCGCGACATCGCCCGCCATTTCGACGGACTCGGTTACCGGACTCATCTCGTGAGAAGCGCGGATCCC
The DNA here is from genome assembly GCA_021839245.1 of Pseudomonadota bacterium. Lineage (GTDB taxonomy): Bacteria > Pseudomonadota > Gammaproteobacteria > JAKAQQ01 > JAKAQQ01 > JAKAQQ01. The sequence goes on along the minus strand of JAKCBQ010000001.1, from coordinate 163,158 downwards.
GCGCGGGTTCATGCCGTCTTGAGCCGGACCATGGACGCCGTGCTTGCGGAGATTGAGGAGATCCAGTCGTCGTGGCGGGACGGAACCGTCTCGGCACGAACCACGCCCCCGTGGCCGCTTCTCGTTCTGAGAACGCCCAAGGGCTGGACGGGCCCACGCGTCGTCGATGGTCTTCCTGTCGAAGGCACGTTTCGGGCTCATCAGGTTCCCCTTCCTCGGGCCCGCGAGGACGCCGAGCAGTTGGCCCAACTGGAGTCCTGGCTGAAAAGTTATCGTCCGGAGGAACTCTTCGACGAGGCGGGACGTCCCCGTGAGCGCTTGCTGTCCGGTCTTCCCGACGATCCGTTCCTGCCCGGCAATGTCCCGGACGCCGACGGCGGACGTGTGAGTCTCGATCTTCGGCTGCCGCCCCTCGAGCCCGTGGCGCCGTCCGTCTCGTCGCCCGGGGCGGACGACGTGGAAGCCACACGCTCGCTCGGTCAGTGGCTTCGGGACGTTCTCCGTGCCAACGAGACGAATTTCCGCCTTTTCTGCCCGGACGAACTCGTCTCGAACCGGCTCGACGCCGTGTTCGAGGTGACCGACCGCTGCACGCTCCAGCCCATTGGTCCCGAGGACGATCATCTCAGTCCCGAGGGGCGTGTGTTCGAAGTCCTTTCTGAACACTGTTGCGAAGGGTGGCTCGAAGGCTACGTCCTCACCGGGCGGCACGGTCTCTTCGCGTGCTACGAGGCCTTTGCCCCGATCGTCGACAGCATGATCAACCAGCACGTGAAATGGCTCAAGTCGTCCGACGCGATCCCGTGGCGCCGTCCGCTCCCGTCCCTCAACATCCTTTTGACGTCGCACACCTGGCGTCAGGACCACAACGGCTACAGCCATCAGGGCCCAGGGTTCATCGACAATGTCCTCAACCGTCGGCACCGTTACGTCCGCGTCTATCTGGCGCCCGATGCGAACACACTCTTGGCTGTGAGTCGCCACGCGTTGGCGAGCCGTCACCGGGTCAATCTCCTCATCGCCGGGAAGCAGCCGATGCCGACCTGGCTCGGATTGGACGACGCCGTTCGTCACGCCGCGGCCGGACTCGGACGCTGGCGGTGGGCCGAAGGAGGGGAGAGCGAATCCCCTTCGCTTGTGCTCGCCTGTGCGGGCGACGTCCCCACCCTCGAGACGCTGGCGGCGGCGGATTTGCTGCGGCGACGTCTTCCCGACCTTTCGTTTCGGTTCGTGAACGTCACCAACCTTTTGACCCTGACCTTGCCCGAGGACCATCCGGACGGGATTCCCCACGCCGCCTTCAACGAGATCTTTACCCGCGATCGCCCCGTACTCTTCGCCTTCCACGGCTACCCTCACGTGATCGAAGGGCTCGTCGGGGCCCGTTCGCATCCCGAACGGTTCGTCGTGGAGGGTTATCGTGAGGAAGGAACGACCACGACACCCTTCGACATGGTGGTCCTGAACGGACTGAGTCGCTACCATCTCGTGCTAAGGGCTCTCGACCTGGTCGAGAAGGATGGTGCGAGGGCCGAGGCGCTCCGCGAAGAGTGCCGCGAGACTCTCGAGCGGCACCGCCTCCATATCTCGACTCATCTCGAGGATCTCCCCGAGGTTCGTCGCTGGCGTTGGGGGTTGCCCTGAAATGGTCCGAGGCTGGCCCTCTCCGCCGGGGAAGGGACGCGGTTCCCGGGTTCGTCTCCCTTTCGTTTTCGGAGGTCAACCGTGATTCGCCTGTCTTGCCACGGCGCAGCCCGACAAGTGACGGGTTCGTGCCATCTTCTCGAGACCGATCGTTTTCGGCTGCTCGTCGATTGCGGACTTTTCCAGGGCGGGCGTGAAATCGAGGAAGAGAACGCCGGGGATTTCGGTTTTGATCCCCAAACGATCGACCTCGTCATCCTGACCCATGCCCATCTCGATCACTGCGGGAGACTTCCGCTGCTCGCCAAACGCGGCTTCCGTGGCCGAGTGCTCGCCACCGCCGCGACCCGCGATCTCACGCGCATCGTCCTGATGGATGCGGCGGGACTTCAAGAAGAGAGCGCGCGACATCACGAGCGACACCCGCACGAAGGTGGCACGTCTCCCGCACCCCTCTATTCGGCCGAGGACGTGCTGAATGTGATGGGACGTTTCGACAAGCCCGTTCGCTACGGGGAACAACGGGAATTGGCGTCCGGGATTCACGCGACCTTCGTCAAGGCCGGCCACATCCTCGGATCGGCCTCGGTCTTCCTCGAGCTCAAGACGACGAAGGGGTCGGGCGTAAGCATCTTTTTTTCGGGCGATATCGGTGAGCCGGGCCGTCCGCTTCTCGCGGACTCCGACCCGCCCCCTCGCGCGCCGGATTACGTCGTCATGGAAACGACCTACGGGGATCGGGACCACCGCCCTTGGGACGACTCTGTCGACGAGCTTTTGACGACGGTCGGAAAGGCGTCCTCGACTCAGGGGAAGACGTTGATTCCCACCTTTGCTCTCGAGCGGGCCCAAGATATCCTCTATGTGCTCGCGGAGAGTTTCGAGGGAGGACGCCTCGATCCGCGATTGCCGGTCTTTCTCGATTCGCCTATGGCCATTTCGGCCACCGCGACATTTCGGGAGAACCTCGACGAGCTTCGCCCCGAAGCGGCTCGGTTGATTTCGCTTCGTGATCCTTTCGAGCGGCCGAACATCCACTACACGAGGGAGGTCACGGAGTCGAAGGCCATCAACGATGTCAAGGGACCGGCCGTGATCATGGCAGGCTCCGGGATGTGCACAGGGGGGCGCATTCGTCATCACCTCGAGCATTATCTGGGAAATCTTTCTACATCATTGATATTCGTTGGCTATACAAGCCAGGGAACGCCCGCCCGTCGCATCATCGACGGAGGAAAGTCCCTCCGGATTTTCGGCGCCGAGGTGCCGGTTCGTGCGGGTGTTCATACCATCAACGGGTTTTCGGCCCACGCCGGCCAAAGTCAGCTGTGGGCTTGGCTCCAACGTTGTGGTCGCCCTCGGAAGATCTTTCTCGTTCACGGCGACTACGATCGCGGCATGAAGGCCTTCTCTGAACGGCTCACCCAAACGGGTCATCGGAACTGGGTTTCCCCCAAGGACGGGGAGATCTTCGATCTTGACGAGCAGGGTTCCTGAACGGAGCTCTCACGTTTCCGGTGTGGCGTCTCCGCTGGTGGGGAGGGCGGACTCTCTACTCGGGAAACGGCCTGTTGTGTACGCTTCCTCAAGCGATCGAGAACCGGGAAAAGATAAAGCGCTTGGAGAAATCCATGATCAAGGCGAGCACAACGCTGATGACAAGGATAGCCAGGATAAAAGCCCAGCTCAGAGAAGCCATGAAGATGCCGGCGCGGGCCAGAAGACTCACCACTCCAATGTCTCCGATGCTCGAAGCCAGAAGCCAGCGTGACGGACGGACCTGCCAGAAAGGCCCGTCCCCGCGCAGGACGTAAAGACTCGTCTGGTTGGTGAAGACAAGGATAAGCAGCACGACGGTTTGCAGCTGGGCGTGAGAGAGCCCGACGTCTTTGGCCCAGAGATAGCTCGCGGCACAAAACGCGAGCGTGAGGACGGCAAAGATTGTCGCCGAGCCCAAGAGATGGCGGATTTCCCAGCGCTGGGGACGCGACGAGGGACGCACACTGTCGGTGGCGATGCTCATCGTGGCGAAATCGTTGGCGAAAATCATGAGGACGAGGAGTGTCGACGTCAACAGGAAACGGCCGGTCAGGAGAACGCCCGCGGTCAGGAAGACGACGATCACCAGGACGCGCAGGATCTTGTTGAGGATGTAGGTGAGCATGCGCCGATGAATTTCCCGTCCTGTCTGAACGGCGGTGAGTACACCGCCCAGTCCGGGATCGGTCAGGACGACACCGGCGGCCGCCTTGGCCACATCGGTGGCCGTCGAGACGGCGATCCCCAGTTCCGCTTGCCGGAGTGCCGGGGCATCGTTGACGCCGTCGCCGGTCATGCCGGTGACATGCCCTGCGGCCTGGAGGGCGCGAACGATGGCGTGCTTTTCCTGAGGCAGGACACGCGCGAAGAGGTCGCAGTCTTCGACGTGACCGAGATCGTCGTCACGGACACGACACACCCGTTGACCCAAGCCCAGGCGAGTCCCGATGGCCTTCGCCGTTTCGAGGGCATCGCCCGTGGCCATCCGCACACGTATTCCGAGATCCTTGAGGCGGCGGACGATGTCGACGGCTTCGGGGCGGATGGGGTCCGCGAGTCCCACGAGGCCGAGGAGTTTGAGGTCGTCTCCGGCACCCGATGCCACGGCGAGGACACGGGCCCCTTGCGACGCCAGCTCCTCCTCGGCCGCCTCGCAGGCTTTCTGCGACGGGGGGTCGAGGTGACAGAGGGGGAGGACGGCGGTGCGGGCTCCCTTGACCGCCCGCCACGTGTGGCCTTCGACGAGATACACCCCTTCGCTTCTCCGCGTCGTGGGATCGAAAGGGACGAATTGCGTCTGCGGGGGGAGGCCGTCGAGGACGCCGCGTGCTCGTGCGCCGGCCAGAATGGCGAGATCGAGCGCATCTTGAGTGGCTTCGTTGCTGGCCAGGGTTGCGCCGCGCAGGACCTCTTCTTCGGTGGCGGCGCCCAAGGGGCGGACCGCGGACAGAACGAGACTGTTTTGTGTCAAGGTTCCGGTTTTGTCCGAGACGAGAGCGTCCATGGCCGCGGCTTCTTCAATGGCCGGTAGTCGTGTCACCAACACGCCCCGGTGGGCCAGGGTCATGCTTCCGATGGCGGTGGCCAGTGTGTAGGTGGCCGGGAGTGCGACAGGGATCGAGACCACGAGCAACATCAGAGAGAAAAGAGCGGTGTCGGTCCAGGGGAAATGGTGCAGGAGAGCGTAGAGGAGGACGCAAGCGACGAGCAGGACGTCGAACACGACCAACCAACGGACGATGGCAAAAATCGTTTGTTGCATATGACTCGGGGGATTGGAGGTACGGACGAGTTCGGCGGTGCGGCCGAAATAGGTGCGCGCCCCCGTTGCGGTGACCCGACCCGTGGCTTCGCCCTGGAGAACGATCGATCCCGTGTAGGCGGGCTTGCCGATGTCGGCCTCAATGGGCAGGGATTCCCCGGTGAGTGCAGCCTGGTCAAGGTTGACGCGGCCGTCGGAGATCTCGAGATCGGCCGGCACGAAGTCGCCGGCGCGGACGTGTACGAGATCGTCGGGAACGAGATTTTCCGCGGGGATCACGCACCATTGGCCGTCGCGAAACACCCGGGCGCCGACGTGAAGCTTCTTTTTGAGGAGAGCGAGTGCGTCTTGAGCCCGGTGCTCTTGGATGAAGGCGACAACCGCATTGAAAATCAGGAGAGCCGCGATGATGATCGCCTCGAGACCGCGTCCCAGAAAAAGCTGGAGCGCGATCACGATCTCGAGCATCCAAGGAACCGGCCCCCAGAACTTGGCGCGGAGTTGTTTCCAGAAGGGGACAGGTTTGTCCTCGATGCTGTTGGGACCGTAACGATGAAGCCGGGCCTCGGCCGCCTCGCTCGTGAGTCCGGTCGCGGAAGGTGACGTCTCCGAAGAGGAGGGAGGAGGGGAGGAAGGAGCGGTCATGGGTGTCCTCGCCGGGTCGGAGACTCGATCGTGGTTGAAGGGATCCACTCGCACGGATTCGCGCGGCGCGGGAAGGAAACGGGCGATCTCAGGCTCCCCTGTCGCTCGTCCTCCGGGGTCGTGGGACGAATTGCGCACAAGACCTTATTATCATAGCCACAGGAATTGAACAGCCCTGAAAGAGCTTCGTCTCGCCCTCTAGTTCGTGGCGCGGCTCTCCCTCAGGGTCCTCGGTTGGATTTTCGGGAGGTCCTCCATGTCTGATTCTCCGGCTCCTTCGGACGCGGCTCCGTCTCCACTCGAAAAGGTGTCGCCACCGCCTCATCCGACGGTTCGCCGGGTGCCGTTGCCGAACCGATTCCCCAAGGATCCTCACGAGGATCCGGAGGCGGCCACGCTGCAAGCTGCGATTTTCAAGAGTCCGACCTATCGCGAAGCCCACCGTGATCTCGATTTTCTGGCCGGACCCGACAGTCGCGGTGTCCGTCTGATGCTCGATTACGACAAGGCCGAGACGGCCCTTCGTCGGGCCGGCGTGGAATCGACGATCGTCATGTTTGGAAGCACACGTTTACGCGAACCGCGGGTGGCCCAAGCCCGCCTCCTCAAAGCGCGGGAGGCGGCTCGGGAGCATCCGGAAGATCCCGAACTCCAGAGAGCCGTCGCGGTGGCCGAACGGCTTGCGGCCAAGAGTCACTATTACGAAACGGCTCGAGATTTTGCCCGACTCGTGGCCCGTTCGCAAAAAAACTTGCCGACCCCGCGCCTTTGGATCATGACCGGAGGAGGTCCCGGGATCATGGAGGCGGCCAACCGGGGAAGTTTCGACGTCGGCGTTCCGTCGATCGGACTCAACATCACCCTGCCGCATGAACAGTATCCCAACCCCTACATTCAACCGGATCTCTGTTTTCTATTCCATTATTTCGCCGTCCGGAAACTGCATTTTCTCCTGCGCGCCCGGGCGCTCGTCGTCTTCCCCGGAGGGTACGGGACGTGCGACGAACTTTTTGAGACGCTCGAGCTGATCCAGACTCGGGTGATGCCGCCGGTTCCCGTTGTCCTGGTGAGTCGGTCGTATTGGAGTCAAGCGCTGAATATGGATTTCCTGGCCGATGAGGGGGTGATCGATCCTGAAGATCGTGAGCTCTTCTGGTACGCGGAGACGGCTGAAGAAATTTGGGAGGGGATCCGTGAATGGCACCGTCTCAACGGAACCCCGCTTCCTCTCTCGTGACCGGGCCACAGTCCGCGGATCGGGCAGATTGTCCCGGCGGTCGGATCGACCCAACGCAGAGGGATTCTTGATGCGCGGTTAGAACCCTTGCCGGAAGGGCCCCCGTGGGTGAATCCTGTACGAAGAATGATCCGCCGGGCTTTCGGCGATGGAACGCCTATGAATTTCGATTACGTCTATTAACAAACACAGTATCCTATCCCTAGATCTCCAACATAGGTAGAGAGAGTCGTCGGCTCACGGCTCCTGGTCGCGGAGGTCACGAACTCGGGTTCGGCACATCTCCCCACGGCTTCCCCGTGCAGCTCATTCTCGCGTCGCGTGTTATTCACCATGGTCGATTCCAACCTGTACCCCTATTTTCTTGGTCCTTACGGCGAGAACGACGATTTATTGATCAAACTGCATACCGATTTTTTGCGCGACCACGTCTATTGGCGTCGTAACGTCCATCCGGAGGATCCCCCGGCGATCCCCACCCGTGCTGCGCAGCAACCGGAGTTCCTGGCCTTTGAAGCGCGCTTGCGGCACGAGTTGCATGCGCTGTCCGCATCTTTGAAACGTTCGGTTCCCTTCCACAGCCCGCGCTATCTCGGGCATATGGTGTCGGATCTTCTGCTGCCCGGTCTCGCGGCCCTGATGTTGACGATACCGTATAACCCCAACAATGTCACCGAAGAAGCGGCGCCGGTCACGATAAACATGGAGATCCACGCCGGGTTGCAGCTCGCCCAAATGTTGGGTTACCCGGCCGACCCGTCGCGCCCGGACTGTGCGTTCGGTTACCTCACTTCCGGCGGGACGCTCGCCAATTATCAAGCCCTGCGCTTGGCTCTGGCGCTCAAGGCGTTTCCGTTGGCACTGCGTGCCGCGGCGCCATCGGCCCTCGATTTGCCGCCGGACGACTGGGCGGCTTTCAATCTCACCCCGGCGGAAAGTGTTTCGTTGTTCGATTCATGGTGCCGATGGACGAGCAAGCTGACACCGGCAGAACGACGATACTGGCGCGATCGGGTTCGCGTCGAGCGCATTGAGCATCTCGGTCACGTCGCATTTTTTGCGCGGCACCCGCAGGTGCGTCCACCGGTCGTCCTGGCTCCCGTGACCGCCCATTATTCGTGGAGCAAGGCGGTGAAGCTGCTCGGTTTGGGTCGTGAGCAATTAATTCTTCTGCCGGAACGTGGTATGCGTCTCGATCTCGAGGGGTTGGAGTCTGTCTTGCGGAGCCTCCGAGAGAGCGAGCGGTCGGTCCTGCAGACTGTTGGCGTGTTCGGTACCACCGAATTTGGGACCATTGACCCGATCGACGGCATTCTGGCTTTACGTGACCGTCATGCACGTGAGGGTTACGGCTTTGGGGTCCATGTGGACGCAGCCTGGGGCGGTTATCTCGCCACCCTGTTCCGTGAGTCTGACGGACGCCTGCGCCCTTTTGCGGACGTACGCCGTGAGTTCGAGACCTTCCCCAGCGAAGCGACTTACGCCGCGATATCCGCTCTGGGTGGAGCCGATTCGGTCACCGTCGATCCGCACAAGCTGGGGTATCTGCCGTACGGCACCGGCGCTTTCGTCTGCCGCGACCACCGAGGGATGGCGTTGTTGGCCGAGGAGGCCGATTACGTTTTCAGTGGTTCCGACGAGGGGGACTATTTCGCTCATTTCCGCAAGCTCGGTCGGTACATTTTGGAAGGATCCAAATCAGGTGCCGCGGCGGCGGCGGTGTATGTGACGCACCGCGTGCTGCCTTTGGATCACGCCCACTTCGGCCGGTTGGTCCGCCAGACCATTTTGTCCACCGAAGCTTTCACCAAGCGAGCCGCCCGTTTCGCGGAGGAGATGCACGGGCTTTTGAACGTGTGCATCCCTTACCCACCGGACAGCAATCTGGTCTGTTTGGCTCTCAATCCTGCCGGGAACCGCGATGTGGCCGTGATGAACCAGTTCGTCCGCGGATTGCACGGTGAGTTTCGTGGCTCTCCCGAGCAGCCTCTCCCGACACGCGAGTTTTTAAATTCCGTCACCAGCCTGCACCCGCAGAGCCTCGGCGAGGCCGATACCCGGCAGGTCCTCGACATGCTCGGTCTGGATCCCTCGACGCTTCGCGACGACAATGACCGCGCCGATCGCTTGATGATTCTGCGGCATACACTCATGAATCCGTTTTTGATTGACACCGAAAACGACATCAGCTACATCGACCGCTATTTCGAGTTTCTCGCCCGCCACACGCGCAGCGTCTTGTCGCGACCGCTCGACACGCCCGCCGTCTGAACAGGCGCCGGGACCAGGTATTTCTCGCAACGTTTCGATGAGATCGAGATTTAGTCGGCAGGATTCCCCTAGGGCCGTGACGCCCCCATGCCAACGCTTCGCTCTTCGGTGAGCCTTCTGCTGTTCAGGCCCGAATGCTGCGGCTCACATGGAGTCTGTCTCTGTCAGCATCGGCCCCAGGCGTCGGGATCGATGCCCCCAGATACTTGAGCCCGTCCTCCAAGTTTTTCGGGTCGTCAGGTTCGGCTAATATCAAATCGTGAGAGGGCAGTCCGTTCGGAGGGTCTCGAGATGGGAATCAAAATCTCGGCAGATCCACACCTGTGAGATCCCCGTCCTCTCCGAGACCCGAGCGTGTGCTTCTGAGTTGTGGGGCGAGCGGTTGGGGCGGGCTTGAAGGGGAAGTTCTTCTTTTGGCCGAAGCCTACCGCCGCCGGGGAGTGGCGACGGCTCTTCTGGTCCAGCCCGAGACCCCACTGACGTGGCGGGCGCAAGAAGCGGGTCTCGATTCTCACCCCTTGCTTCCCCGCCGGAGAGCGGATGCAGCCGGCAGTGTTCTCGCGCTTGCCCGTGAGCTTCGTCGGGCGCGGCCCTCGTTCCTGCACGTCCATGAGGGACGCGATCTTCGGGTGCTCGTTCCGGCCCTCGTGATGGCCCGAACGGGGAGTGCTCTTTACGTCACCCGTCATATGGGGCTTCGGCACGTCCGCCACGACCCCTGGCACCGCTGGATCTACGGGCGTGTGCGGCGTTTCTACGCAATCTCGCGCCATGTCGCGGAGGAGGCCCGCCGTGTTCTGCCGCTTCCGCCGGAGAGAATCTTCGTCCGCCCGCCGGGTATCGACACCGGACGTTTCGATCCCGCCCGGGTCGATCGTGCGGAGGTCCGCGCGCGTCTCGGCTGGGCGCCGTCGGATTTCGTCATCGGCATGCTCGGGCGGGTGACGGCGCACAAAGGCCAGGCGGACCTTCTCGAGGCGGCTTCGCACCTTCTTCCCACGCATCCGCGGATTCGGTTTTCGTTCGTGGGCTCAGCCGGCCGGGACGCGTCGGAACAGGCTCTTGAGGCGGAACTTCTCCGTCGTGTACGCGCTCTTGGACCGCGAGTGTCGTGGCATCCCGCGACCGAGCGACCGGAGGAGTTTTACGCCGCTTTTGACGTTTTCGTCTTTCCCTCGCACGTTGAAGCCTTCGGTCTCGCTCTCGTCGAGGCGATGGCGATGCGTCGGCCTGTGATCGCCGCCGCTGCCGCCGGGGTTCTCGACATCGTGACCGACGGCCGCGACGGGCTCCTCTACAGCCCGGGCTCCGCCACGGAACTTGCCGAGCGGATTGCTTGCCTTGTGGATCATCCTGAGACAGGAGCCTCGTTGGCCATAAGGGCGCGGGAGAGGGTTCTGGGAAATTGGGATATCAACAAGGTAGCGGGTCTTTATCTTGAAGATTTTCAGAATGATGCCATGATAACTTAGAGAATCAACTTAGAATCGACCCCTTTAATCAGTAGATTTTAAATTATTTTTTATATCAAGACTTTAAGATATATTTAAGGGAATCTTCTTATATCTTCTCGGCCACAGCTCCGGTTGCTCTGAGAAGTGTGGACTCTTTTCAGAGTCTCCCGTAACCCATTGCCAAGAAAACACCGAAGATCACAATGAGCCCGAAAAGATGTCCCTGAGCCATCAGGGAAGAGCGCAAGCGTGTGAAAGACGCCTCGTCACTCCCGATTCCTCCGTGCATGATCTTGCCCAATCGGTGGGTCGCGAAGGCGGCCTGGAGCAGAAGAGCCAGCCAGCCGACAGCCATGAGCACGAGGAGGATGTTGCGTCCGTAGTAGGCCGGCCCGTAGGGGCCAAAGAGGATGAGGAGGATGCCGCTCGCGCCAAGAGTGAGGAGCGCCGCCCAGTAGATGCGGTCGAGACGCCGCAAAAGCGGCCCGAACGAGCGGCGTGCCTCTCCGACCTCAGGACGGAGAAGCGCGCTTCGCCCGGCCAGAAAGACGATGCAGGTGAGAAGGGCGAGGAGATGCACGGTCACGAGAACGGCAGCGATCAGCATGGGCTAAGGTCTCCGGACCGCGTTCGGCTCCCGCGGCGTTCGAGGGGGGCTTGCCTTCGGCGGGACGATTTGGTAGCGTGATAGTACTCGAATTGGTCGCGGCGGACCCATGACGGCTTATGTGTTTGTGACGGGGGGGGTCGTCTCCTCGCTCGGGAAGGGTATTGCGTCCGCGTCCCTGGGCGCCATCCTTGAGGCCCGGGGGCTCGACGTCACCCTGATCAAGCTCGATCCCTACATCAATGTCGACGCGGGCACGATGAGCCCGTTCCAGCACGGGGAGGTGTTTGTCACCGAGGACGGCGCCGAGACCGATCTCGATCTCGGGCACTACGAACGCTTCGTGCGGAAGCGGACGACTCGGCTGAACAACTTCACCACCGGGCGCATCTACCAGGCGGTGATCGAGCGCGAACGCCAGGGCTCGTATCTCGGCAGCACGGTTCAGGTCATCCCGCACATCACCGATGCGATCAAGCAAGCGATCGGGGCCTCCGCCGGACGCGCCGACGTCTGCCTCGTCGAGATCGGCGGGACGGTGGGTGACATCGAATCGCTGCCGTTTCTTGAAGCGATTCGCCAGCTGGGGGTAGAGGTCGGCCGTGGGCGGGCGCTTTATGTGCACCTCACGCTCGTCCCCGTCATCGGCAGCAGCCGCGAGGTCAAGACCAAACCCACGCAGCACTCGGTCAAGGAACTGCGCTCGATCGGGATCCAACCCGACGTCCTTCTCTGTCGCAGCCAGGCGACGCTCTCGACTGATGCGCGACAGAAGATTGCTCTCTTCACGAACGTCCCTGCGGATGCGGTGATTTCGGCGATCGACATCGACAACATCTACCGGATTCCCCTTTGGTTTCACGAGCAGGGCCTCGACCAGATCGTGCTCGATCGCCTGGGGATCGAGGCGCCTCCGGCGGATCTGAGCGAATGGCGCTCCGTGGTCGAACGCGCGCAGAGCGCCAAGGAAGAAGTCGTCATCGCCATGGTGGGCAAGTACGTCGATCACACCGACGCCTACATGTCTCTCAACGAAGCGCTCCACCACGCCGGACTCCACACCGGGCAGCGCATCAAGATTCGTTATGTCGATTCCCAGGCCATCATCGACCGCGGCACCGGGGCTCTCGAGGGCGTCGACGGCATTCTCGTTCCCGGCGGGTTCGGGGAGCGAGGCATCGAGGGCAAGATCACCACCGCCCGTTTTGCCCGCGAACGGGGCGTGCCCTACCTCGGTATCTGCCTCGGCATGCAGGTCGCGGTGATCGACATCGCCCGTTCGTTGCTCGGTCTCACGGCGGCCCACAGCACCGAGTTCGATCCCGCCACCCCCGAGCCGGTCATCGCGCTCATCACCGAGTGGCAGGACCGCAGCGGCCGGCGCGAGCAGCGGAGCGCTTCGGGCGCCCTCGGGGGGACGATGCGTCTCGGCGCGCAGCCCGCGCGTCTGATCCCCCAAACGCTCGCCCACCGTCTCTACGGCGCTCTCGAGATCGAAGAGCGGCACCGCCACCGTTACGAGTTCAACAACCGCTACCGCGAGGCGTTCGAGCGCCACGGGGCCTGTTTTTCCGGCCGCTCGGTGGACGATCTCGTCGAGCTCCTTGAGCTGCCCGGCCACCCGTTCTTCCTGGGCTGCCAGTTCCATCCCGAGTTCCGTTCCACGCCGCGCGACGGCCACCCCGTCTTTCGGGGGTTCGTCGAAGCCGCGCGGGATTTCCGCCGCAGCCGTGTTCGCACGCGGGAAGAGACGACCGCATGATCGTGCCCGATCTCGGCCGCGAGTCGCGTCTCGCCCTCCTGGCCGGTCCCTGCGTCATCGAGAGCGAGGATCTCGTCCTCGAGGTTGCCGGGCGTCTGCGTGAACTCACCGCCTCCCGCTCTGTCCCCTTCGTCTTCAAAGCGTCGTTCGACAAGGCGAATCGCTCTTCGCACGCGAGCTTCCGTGGGCTTGGCCTCGAACGGGGGCTCGAGGCCCTCGCGCGTGTGCGCCGCGAGATCGGTGTGCCGGTCCTCACCGACGTCCACGAAGACACGCCGCTCGAAGAGGTGGCCGCCGTCGCGGACGTGCTCCAGGTCCCGGCTCTTCTCTGCCGCCAAACGAACTTCGTGCAGCGCGTCGCCGCTCAGGGACGCCCGGTGAACATCAAGAAGGGCCAGTTCCTCGCGCCCGAGGAGATGATCAACGTCGTCGCCAAGGCCCGCGCGGTCGGCAACGAGCGGATCTGGGTTTGCGAACGGGGGTTCGTTTTCGGCTACCACAATCTCGTCTCCGATATGCGTTCGCTCGTCGTGCTGCGCCGCACCGGTTGCCCGGTGGTTTTCGACGCCACCCACTCGGTGCAGGAGCCCGGTGGTCTTGGCCACCGCTCCGGAGGCCGCCGCGAGTTCATCCCGGCCCTGGCGCGCGCCGCTGTGGCCGTGGGCGTCGAGGCGGTCTTCATGGAGACTCATCCGCGGCCCGACGAGGCGCTGAGCGACGGACCAAACGCGCTGCCGCTCGACCGGATGGAAGAACTCCTCGATATTCTTCTCGCTCTCGACACGGTGGCCCGCAAGCATCCGCTGGCGGTCCCGGAGGATGACGCATGAGCGGATCGCCCCGTGGACCCCGTCGGCTTGAGCTCTCTCTTGCCGTGGTCCTCCTTGCGCTCCTCGGGCTCCTCCAGCGCCAAATCTGGTGGTCGCGCGACAGCGTGGCCGCAAACCAGCGGATCGCACGAAGGATCCACAGGCTCGAGGTGCGTCTCAGGGTCGACCGTTTTCGCGACGATCTCCTGCATGCCGACGTTCGCAACCTTGAACGCGGGCGAGGGGCGCTCGCCGCCGCCGTTCGCTACAATCTCGGTTATGTCCGTCCGGGCGAAAGCTTCTATCAAGTGATGATCGACGATTCCACTCCTCAGGGACCCTCCGGCCAGCACTCCCGGCACACGGTCCGCCCCGCCCACACACGGCCTTCCACCTCACGAGGGACGCGTTCGTGAACGGCGAGGGGCAGGCCCGCGGGGTGATGGAAGCCACGCTTGAGGATGTTCGCATCCTCACCCTTGAGCGCCCGCCCGTCAACGCCCTCGATCTCGGGTTTCTCGAGTGCCTGGACGACGCCCTCGCACGGGCGGCCCAGGAGGAGAATCTCGCCGGTCTCATCCTCACCGGGCGTCCGGGCCTTTTTTCCGCAGGACTCGATCTTCCGACGCTCCTCACGTACTCGCGCGAGGAGATCACCCGCTTCTGGGGCCTCCTTCACCGTGTGCTTGTCCGCCTGATCCGTCACCCGCGGCCGGTCCTCGCCGCCGTGAACGGTCACTGTCCGGCCGGAGGCACGGTCCTCACGCTTCCGGCCGATCAGCGCTTCTTCTGCTCGGGCCCTTACCGGATCGGCCTCAACGAGGTCGACGTGGGTCTTGCGGTCCCGCCGCTCATCGTGACTCTCTTCCAACGGGTGGTGGGTGTCCGCACGGCCGGTGCGCTCCTGATCGAGGGTCGGCTTCTCGAGCCCACGGAGGCTCTGGCGGTGGGGCTCGTCGACGAAGTCGTCCCGCCCGAACTCTGGGACGAACGTCTGACCCGCTGGCGGGTGACGGCCCGCCGCCTGCGCGGGCCCGCCCGTGAGTCCACGCGGCAGGCCGCCCGTCGCGATCTTCTCGAACTCGCCCGTCGGGCCGAGAGCGAAGACCTCGAGGCCCTGAGCGATTTTTGGTTTGCCCCAGAGACCCGCCGAGCGCTTGCCGCGTTTGTCGAGCGCCTGAAATCCCGTCGCTCGTAGCGGTCCCGACGCCCGAGTGCGCGACCGGGCCGACCGCCGCGGTCAGCTCCGCCGGAGGAGAACGTAGAGGGCGCCGCTTCCGCCCTCGCTTTCCGGTGCCGTCGCAAAGGCGAGGACATCCTCCCGTCGGCTGAGCCAAGTGGCCACAAGGGGGCGGAGGACCGCCCCTTGGGGTGAGCGCCGTCCCTTGCCGTGAATCACCCGCACGCACACCGCATGCTCCCTGCGCGGGACACGGTTCAGGAATGCCGCGAGTGCAACGGTGGCCTCGCGCGCGTGAAGTCCGTGGAGATCAATCTCGTCCGCGACCACGTAGCGCCCGCGGCGCAGCCGTTCGAGTACCCGTCTCTGGATGCCCGGGCGGGCGTAGAGGGCCTCTTCTCCCGCCGAGGTGTCGGGCCAGCGTGCGACGTTCCCGTGGAGACTCTCGTCCAGCACCCGTTGGCGGTCTCGGTTGCGCATGTGCGCCACCGGTTTGGGCGGGGGCGCCCGCGGAGGTTCGGGCGGCGCCGGAAGCGGGCGGACGCCGCCGAGCGCATCGCGAAAAATCCGTCGCTCCTCTTCGGACAGAGCCGGGGGGGTCTTGCCTGAGCTCACAGCGCGCTCCCGTGGGATCGTCCGTCGTTTATGATGACGTGAAATCCGACGCGAAGCAACCGGTCCCGGGCCCGCCCATGCGCATGCTTCTCAGCAACGACGACGGTTGCCACGCTCCCGGTCTCGAGGCCTTGGCCGCCGGTCTGGCGGACCTCGGGGAGATCGTGGTCGTGGCGCCCGACCGCAACAGGAGCGGCGCGAGTAACTCGCTCACGCTCGACGTTCCTCTGCGCGTCCGTCCCCTGGCGCCGGGACGCTACTGCGTGAACGGAACGCCTACCGATTGCGTGCATCTCGCGCTCACGGGGTTCCTCCCGCACGAGCCCGACATCGTCATTTCGGGAATCAACGACGGAGCCAATCTTGGGGACGACGTCCTTTACTCCGGGACGGTGGCTGCGGCGATGGAGGGCCGCACACTGGGGTTCCCCGCCATCGCCGTCTCGCTTCTCGACGCCGAGGAGCGCCCGTACGAGACGGCGGTCCGGGTCGTTCGCGATCTTCTCACGCACCTTCCCAAGGCCGGACTTCCGTCCAACACGGTCCTCAACGTCAACGTCCCGGCCCGCCCCTACGAAGCCCTTTTGGGGGTCCTTGCGACGCGGCTCGGAAGCCGTCACCGGGCGAGCGGTGCGGTGGCCGATCACGACCCGCGCGGGCGGCGGATCTACTGGGTGGGCAGCGCCGGGGAGGTGGCCGACGCGGGGGAGGGGACGGATTTCGAGGCCGTGCACCGCGGCTACGTGTCGGTGACACCGCTTCAGATCGACCTCACCCGTCATGCGGTGCTCCCGTCTCTCGTCCGCTGGTTGGGAGGGCTTTCGAGCGATGGCTGATCTTCTCCGCGACGGCGGGGTCGGGATGACGTCGCAGCGAGCGCGCGAGCGGCTCGCGGTGCGTCTGCGCGAGCAGGGGATCGAGGACGAACGTGTCCTTGATCGGATCCGTTCGGTGCCGCGCCACCTTTTCGTCGACGAAGCCCTGGCCAGCCGCGCTTATGAGGACACCGCACTTCCGATCGGCCACGGCCAGACGATCTCTCAACCGTACGTGGTGGCACGCATGACGGCGCTCGCGCTCCGCGGCCGGCGTGATCTCGGGCGTGTGTTCGAAGTGGGCACGGGCTCGGGGTACCAGACGGCCGTCTTGGCGCCGCTCGCGCGTGCCGTCGATTCCGTCGAGCGCATCCGCGCGCTCCACGATCGGGCCCGTCGCCTTCTTGCCACCTTCCGTCTGACTCATCTCCGACTGCTCTACGCCGACGGACTCGAGATGCCCGTGGGCGCAGAGGGGTACGACACGGTCGTTGTGACCGCGGCCGTCGCCTCGGTGCCCACGGCTCTGCGCGAGGTCTTGGCCCCCGGCGGAAGGCTCGTGGCCCCCGTCGGCGGCGACGACCGGCAACGACTCGTGGTCGTCGAGCAGGACGCTCAGGGCCGGTGGGTCGAGCGCCGGCAGGAGGACGTGTTTTTTGTCCGTTCGCTCCGTGGGCTCGAGCCGTGAGGGGAAGCCAGGCTCGCACCCCGCACGCCCCGGCGGCTCTCGCCCTCCTTCTTTTTCTTCTTGCGTTGGGGGCTTGCGCTCCGATCCTGAGCTGGCGGCCGCTTCACCCGGGACCTTCCTCGCGGCGGATCGTCGTCGTGCGCCCGGGGGAGAACCTCTACGCGATCGCCTGGCGTTACGGGCTCAACGATCGGCGTTTGGCCCGCTGGAACGGGATCACGCCGCCCTACACCATCTACCCCGGGGAAAAGATCCGTCTCTTCCCGCCGGTCACCGTACCCCGCGCACGACCCGCCGTCGCGGCCCTCGCCCGCCACCGTTACCCCGGTCCCTGGGTCTGGCCGGCGCGTGGGCGCATCTTCTCCCCTTTCACGGGCTCGGGACTCAACGGCAGCGGCATCGACATTCTCGGTCGCCGTGCGGGCGAGCCGGTGCGTGCCGCGCACGCGGGCCGTGTCCTCTACGCCGGATCCGGCATTCCGGCTTACGGAAGGCTTATCATCATCCGTGACGATCTTCGCACGCTGACAGCCTACGCTTTCAATCGCCACATTCTTGTCCACGAGGGCGAAATCGTGCACGCCGGAGAGGTCATCGCCACGATGGGACGGCGCGACGATCACCCGCTGCTGCACTTCGAGATTCGTCACAACGGCCGACCGGTCGATCCCCTCCGCTATGTTTCGCCTCCGACGTGATGACGGATCACGAATCTCCTTTTGATCCGGAGCCGGAGGAGCCCGCGCTCGGGAGCGCATCCGCGGGAGCGGAGGACGGCGAGGATGCCGCTCGGGGGGACGCCGCTCCGGATGGGCGAGGCCCGCCGCCGTCGAGCGATTTTTCGCGCGATCTCGATCTTTTGCGGCGCTACCAGCGCGACGTCGGCCGTCATCCGCTTCTCGACCGCAACGATGAACGCGACCTCGCACGCCGTGCCCGCTCGGGCGACGAGGACGCCCGGCGCAAGATCATCGAGGCCAACCTCCGGCTCGTCATCAAAATCGCCGGCCGGTACATCGGCCGAGGCGTCGATTTTTCGGATCTCATCGGCGAGGGGAACATCGGTCTCATCCGTGCCGTCGACGGTTTCGACCCCGAGCTTGGCTATCGGTTCTCAACCTACGCCACCTTTTCGATCCGCCAGATGATCGAGCGGGCCGTCGCCGAACAGGCGCAGGCGATCCGCCTGCCGATTCACGTCGCACGTCGCCGCTCGCGCGTCCACCGCGAGATCACGCGGCTTACCCGCGAACTCGGCCGGGGGCCGACCGGCGAGGAACTCGCGAACCGCCTGGGTCTCTCGCGCGCGGCTCTCGAGCGGCTCTTGACCGTCCCGCTTGCGGCGGTGCGGGCGCCGGGTTCCGTCGGCTCGGGCGATGCTCCGCAGGCGGAGGTTCCCCCGGACAGTCACGAAGGGGAGGGAGGCACCGTCGGCATCGACCCGTCCGAAGCCCTCGACGGTGAGCGCTTGCACACAACGGTGCTTCGCTGGCTCGCAGACCTCGACGCCACGACGAGTGAGATTGTCGTTCGCCGTTTTGGCCTCGACGGGCTCGCGTCCGAATCACTCGAGTCGCTTGCGGTGCGCCTCGGGAGCAACCGGGAAAAAGTGAGACAGATCCAGATCCGCGCTCTCGAGAGCCTGCGCCGCATCCTCGACGAGGACGGTCTCGTGGAGGCCGCAGGCGGCGATCAGCCTCCGTGAGGGCCGGAATGAGGCTCGAGGCGGGCGAGGGCGGCGACGACCCGACGGCCCTCCATCGCGAGCACGTCGTACGTCCGGCAGGCGGCCACCGTTGTCATGACCTCGACCCCGGCGAAGCGCTCGAGGAGAGAGAGATGGAGCGGGTGCGGAAGAAAATGCAGACGCGCGCCGGTCCCAACGATGAGGAGTTCGCCCTCGAGCGAGAGGAGGGCGTCGCGGGCCCACTCGGGTGGGTCGCGGGCGAAATCGCAAGGCCACGGCCCGACACCCCGCGCTCCCACGAGAAGGGAACCCGTGTGCCGTTCCGTGCCGATCACGAAGCCTCCCTCCGTCACCGAACGGACGTAGCGGAGATCGTCGGGTGGCCGGTCGCGCGAGAGGAGCATAGGCCTCTCACGATAGCCCTTCTGCACGACGGGCGCAAGCCGCATCGAGCCACGTCCTCCCGGGGACCACGATGAGCGGGGAGATCGCTCCCCCGCTCGTCCGCCTGCGGCCCCGCCGTCCCGATCTCGAGACGCGCTACCTGACGTCGGGGCACGATCCCTGGACCGCCCGTTTCCTCTCCGGCCGCCTCGAGGGCGACGTCGATCATCGCCGTCTCGACGAACCGTCCTTCGCCGCGCTCCCCGATCCCGAGGCCATCCCCGGCATGGACCACGCCGTCGAGCGCATCCTGCGCGCGCTCGCGGAGAAGGAGCTGATCGTCTGTGCGTGCGACCACGACGTCGACGGAACCGCGTCGGCGGCGGTTCTTGCGCGCTCTTTCCTCGGCGCGTTCGGTCATCCGCCCGAGCGGTTCCGCATCGTGACGAGCCACCGTATCCGCGAGGGCTACGGGCTCACGGAACCCGTGGTCGAGCGGATCCTTGAGCTCGGAGCCACCCTTGTCATTACCGCCGACAAAGGGAGCGGGGATGAACCGCGTATCCGTCGCCTTCGCGCGCGGGGTGTCGACGTGATCGTCACGGATCACCATGGACTGGGGCCGGAGGGGCCGCCGCCGTCCGCCTTCGCGTGTTTGAATCCGTGCCGGCCCGACGCCGACTACGACCCGACGATCTGCGGGGCGGCGGTGGCGTTCGTGACGATGATGAAGGTGGCCCGCACGCGAGCCCTCCGTGGTTCGCCACCCGCGGAAAACCTCGTCGATCTTGTCGACTACGTGGCGGTCGCGACGGTCGCGGATTGCGTGAGCCTGCGCCCCGATCGGGGAGTGAACAACCGCGCCTTCGTCCGTCGTGGGCTTGCCCGCATCAATCGTGGTGCCCGTCCCTGCTGGCGGGCGCTTCGCCGCACGCTTCGTGGTCCGGTGAGCGAGGAGACGGTGGCCTTCCGCCTCGCCCCACCGATCAACGCCTGTGGGCGTCTCGACTGGTCGGATCTCGCCATCCGTTTTTTCCTTGCCGCGACCGATGCGGAGGCGGAGGCGCTCTGGCGTGAACTCGAGAACGAGAACCAGAAGCGTCGCCGGGTCGACGCGAGACTGACCGAGCGGGCTTTCGCGACGCTCGGGACCACCCCCGGCGACGAGATCGGTCTTGTGGTCTTCTTCGATCACGACGGACACGCGGGTGTCCAAGGGATCGTGGCCTCGCGCCTGTGCGAGACGACCGGCCGCCCGACCGTCGTCCTCTCGCGGGTGGGGGCGGGCGATCGCGACGGGGGGAACGGGGAGGGGGGGGATCCCGGACTTCTCACGGGCTCGGCGCGTGGGGTGGCGGGCTTTCACGTGCGCGAGGCGCTTCAGGAAATCGCCGACGCCAACCCCGGTCTTCTCGTCTCGTTCGGAGGACACGAAGGCGCCGGAGGGCTGCGTCTTCATCATCGCGATCTCGAACGCTTTCGCACGGCGTTTTCCTCGGCGGTCGCACGGCGTTTTCCGGACGGCGTTCGACCGGTCTTCTGGATCGATGCCTTTTCCGATGGACACGAGCTGGTACCGGATCTCGCCGGGCACCTCAGCCGTCTCGCACCGTTCGGGAAAGACTTCCCTCCACCACTTTTCTGCGGCCGCCTGGAGATCGTCTCCGTTCGTCCGCTCGGCGCGGGGCGCGACTTCCGTCTCGAGATCCGCACCGCCGGAGGCGTCACTCCGGCTTTTTGGTTCGCGCGTGAACGGCGGGGACAGGAGGCACCGCCGCGCGCCGGGGAGACTCCCGTCTTCGTCTACCGGATCCGGCGTCGCGACGGATCCGCGGAGCGTCCCGGAAGCGACCTTGAAATCGAGATCCTCCACCTTCTGGGGAGCGACCCCCGTCAAGGAGAGGGCGGAGACAACGAACGGCGGTTGGCGCTTGCGCAAGGAGATGAGGAGCGTTCGCCCCCTGAGATCTCAACTCCCGGGTCGATGCCCGCTCGCGGCCTCTCTCCCCAGGGACGTGACTGAGGAGGTCCGATTCTTCCGCCCGGTTCGTTTTGGGTCGACCGGGGTCCGTCGCCTTTGTGTCCTTGCCCGATGCTGCCGCGCTGCGGAAAACCGGTACCAAGACTCGTGCTCCCCTCCCGTATAATCGACGCCGCACGTTGTCCGACACGCCGAGGAGCCGATGTCCGTTGCCGACGATCAAACCCCGAGAGGTCCGCGATCGGCCTCGGCTTCCGCCATGGATGGGACGGGGGCGCCGGCAGTCGGTGTCCTTCGTCGGCGCCTGAGCGAGCTTGAGCCGAGGCTCGAGAGCCTCCGGAGGTCTCTTTGACTACGACCGCCGTCTCCTGCGTCTCGAAGAAGTCCGTCGCGAGCTTGAAGCCCCCGATCTCTGGAACGATCCCGCCCGGGCGACGGCGCTCAACAAAGAGCGGGCCGAGCTTGAGGATCTGACGGGCCGTTTCGGGCGGGTCGACGTTTATCGACGGGAGGCCTCGGGGCTCCTCGAGCTTCTCGACACCGAGGACGAACCCGCGCTTCTCGTGGAAACCGCCGCGGACCTCGACACCCTCGAAAAGGAGGTGGCCGCCCTCGAATTTGAACGGATGTTCTCCGGCCCCGTCGATCGCAATAACGCCTTTCTCGAGATCAACGCGGGGGCCGGTGGAACCGAAGCCCAGGATTGGGTCGCCATGCTGCTCAGGATGTATCTGCGTTTTTGCGACGAACATGGCTTTCGCAATGAAATCATCGACGAGTCGCAAGGCGAGGTCGCCGGGTTGAAGAGCGTGACGGTTCACGTTGCGGGCGATTACGCCTACGGCTGGTTGCGCACGGAGACGGGAATTCATCGCCTTGTCCGCAAGTCGCCTTTCGACGCCGGAAACCGACGTCACACGTCCTTTGCGTCGGTCGACGTGACGCCCGAAATCGACGATTCGATCGAGATCGAGATCAACCCTGCGGATCTGCGGATCGACACTTATCGGGCGAGCGGCGCCGGTGGGCAACACGTGAACCGGACCGAATCGGCGATCCGCATCACACATCTTCCCTCCGGAATTGTCGTCGCCTGTCAGAATGAACGCTCCCAGCACAAAAACCGCGAGACCGCGATGAAACAACTGCGGGCCAAACTCTACGAACGAGAGGAAGCGCGCCGGCGGGCCGAGCACGTTGCGCGCGAAGCCGAGAAACCGGACATCAGCTGGGGGCATCAAATTCGCTCCTACGTCCTCGACCAGTCCCGGATCAAGGACCTCAGGACAGGGGTCGAGACCATGAACACCCAAGCGGTTCTTGACGGGGCGATCAAGCCCTTTCTTGTCGCCGCGCTCAAGGCGACGGAGACCAACGGATGAGCACACCCGATCGCGAGGAGGAGGAGCGACTCGTCCGCGAGCGGCGATCGAAACTCGCGGGGCTGCGTGCGGCGGGGTTCCACTACGCGCCGTTTCGGGCGTCACGGGACGCCCGCGCCGGCGAGCTCCATGCGCTCTACGACGCACGCGGAGCGGAAGAGATCGAACACGAGGCGGTGCGTCTCGCCGTCTGCGGACGCCTCATGGGCCGACGGGTGATGGGACGGGTCGCTTTTGCCGATCTTCATGACGTCACGGGGCGTCTCCAGCTCCACTTTGCCCGCGACCGCACCGGCGAGGATCTCTGGAGACGCTTCACCGACGAACTCGATCTCGGCGACATCATTCGCGCGCGCGGGCGGCTCATGAAAACCCGCAAGGGGGAGCTGAGCCTCGACGTCGAGGAGCTCGAACTTCTCGCGAAGAGCCTCCGTCCTCTTCCCGAGAAGCACAAGGGACTTCGTGATCCGGAACAACGCTACCGCCGCCGCTATGTGGATCTTCTGAGTGATCCTGAGGTGCGCGCGCTGTTCGTCCGCCGCAGCCGTGCCGTGACCGCCCTCCGCCGTTACCTCGACGCCCTCGGCTTTCTCGAGGTTGAGACCCCCATGATGCACACGCTCCCGGGCGGAGCGGCGGCACGCCCTTTCGTGACGCATCACAACGCCCTCGATCTCGACCTCTACCTCCGCATCGCCCCTGAGCTTTACCTCAAGCGTCTCATCGTCGGGGGGTTTGAGCGTGTCTACGAGATCAACCGCAATTTTCGCAACGAGGGTGTTTCGAGTCGTCACAACCCCGAGTTCACGATGCTTGAACTCTATCAGGCCTACGCCGACTGGAACGACATGATGGCGATCACCGAGCAGCTCCTCCGCCACACGGCGCTCGAGGTTCTCGGCGAGACGCGCCTTCCGCCCCCGCCCGGCGAGGGCTCAGGCGCACCGGGCGCAGAAGACGAGCAGGGTCTCGATCTGGGCTCCGCCTTTCGCCGTTGCCGCATGGACGAACTCGTTGCCGAGGCTTTGGGCCTCGACAGCACCGCGTCTCTGCGGGACCCGAAAACTCTGCGTGCCTTTCTCGATACGCACCGTCTTCCTCCCCCGGCGCAAGCGGGTGCGGGCACGCTTCTCTTTGCCCTCTTCGAAGGGCTCGTCGAGGCCCGCCTCCGGCATCCCACCTTCGTGACCCACTATCCGGCCGAGGTCTCGCCGCTCGCGCAAAACGACCCCTCCGACCCGTTTTTTACTGAGCGGTTCGAGCTCTACATCGGGGGGCGTGAACTCGCCAACGGTTTCAGCGAACTCAACGACCCCGAGGAGCAGGAACGCCGCTTCCGGGCGCAACTCGAACGCAAGAAGGCGGGCGACGAAGAGGCCATGGCGTACGACGCGGACTATATTCGGGCGCTCGAATACGGGATGCCTCCGACCGGCGGGTTGGGGGTGGGCATCGATCGGTGGGTGATGGCCCTCAACGGCGTTGAGAGCATTCGTGAGGTACTTCTCTTCCCGCTCCTCAAACCCGAGGCTTGAGCCGAGGATTTCCGGGGTTGGTGGGGGGGCTTCAGCCCGAGGCGAGACGACCGAGATAGCGCTCGGCGTCGAGCGCAGCCATGCAACCCGTCCCGGCGGAGGTGACGGCCTGTCGGTAGACGGGGTCGGCGACGTCACCCGCGGCGAATACCCCCGGGATGCTGGTGGCCGTCGTTCCCGCCCCCCCTTCGGGATGAAGGCGGATATAGCCGTGATCGAGATCGAGATCGCGGGCGAAGGGCGTGGTGTTGGGTGTGTGCCCGATCGCCACAAAGACACCCTTGACCGTGAGCTCCTCGTGTCCGTCCCCGTCGGTGACGCGCAGACGCAGGCCCGTGACAGCCTCCCCGTCGCCGAGGACTTCTTCGACCACCCGGTTCCAATGGATGAGCACACGTCCCTCCCGGGCCCGCTTCTCGAGTTCCGAGGCGAGGAGTTTCTCGGCCCGAAAAGCGTCCCGCCGGTGGACGACGTGGACCCGACGGGCCACGTTGGCCAGGTAGAGCGCCTCGGTGACGGCGGTGTTTCCGCCGCCGATGACCGCCACCTCCTCGCCGCGGAAGAAAAACCCGTCGCACGTTGCGCAGGCCGAAACCCCACGCCCTTTGTAGCGATTTTCCGATTCGAGGCCGAGATAGCGGGCGCTTGATCCCGTGGCGATGATGAGGGCGTCTGTTTGATACGAGCCTTCGTCGCCTTCGAGGACGAAGGGGTGGGAGCGGAGGTCGGCGTGGGCAACATGGTCCGCCATCATGCGCACGCCGAGGCGTTCGACGTGGCGGCGCATCCGTTCCATGAGATCGGGGCCGAGGACGGGGTCGGGTTCGCCGGGCCAGTTGTCGACCTCGGTCGTCGTGGTGAGTTGTCCGCCCGGCTCGAGACCGCTGAGGAGCACCGGTTCGAGGTTCGCGCGTGCGGCGTAGATCGCGGCCGTGTATCCGGCGGGGCCCGATCCGACGATGAGGAGACGGCAACGAAGAGGTGGGGTCACGGCTATAATCCTGCACGTCGGAAACGGATCCGGACGTGCGTTCGTCACCGTCCGACCGCGACATTGTACGGGACAGCCCCCGGATCCTCAAGCCCACGAGGCCATCTATGCGTATCGGTATTCCCCGCGAACTCAAACCCCGTGAAGGCCGTGTCGGGCTCATCCCCCCCGCCTGTGCGGAACTCGTCCGCCACGGACACCAGGTGTTTGTCGAACACGATGCCGGTGTCATGAGCGGGTACCCCGACGAGGAATATTCCACCGTCGGCTGCACGATTGTCCCGACTCACCCCGACGTTTTTGCGCGCGGTGATCTCATCGTCAAGGTCAAAGAACCCATCGCCGAGGATCTCCGCTCACTCGAGAAACGGCATCTTTTGTTCTGTTATCTCCATCTCGCGCCGTTGCCCCAGCTCACCCGCGCCCTTCTCGACATCGGGCTCACGGCCATTGCTTTCGAGACGGTGGAGGATGCCCGCGGGCGTCTCCCGCTTCTCGCTCCGATGAGCGACATCGCGGGCCGTCTTTCGATCCAGATCGGGACCCATCTCCTGCACCAGCCCCAGGGTGGCAAAGGGATCCTGTTGGGCGGGGTCGCGACCACCCGGCGGGGGCGTGTGGTGATCGTGGGGGCGGGGGTGGCCGGCGGCAACGCCGCCGAAGTGGCCGCCGCCCTGGGCGCCCAAGTGACGGTCTTCGACACCGACCGCGACAAACTTGAGAAGATGCGCGCCCTCGGCCCCAACGTCACGGCGCTCTATCCGCACACCCACGATGTGGCCGAGGCCGTGAGTCGTGCGGATCTTGTGGTCGGGGCCGTCCTCATCACCGGGGCACGCGCCCCGCACGTGATCAGCCGCGAGATGGTTGAAGCGATGCAGCCGGGGAGCGTCGTCGTCGACATCTCGGTCGACCAGGGCGGTTGCATCGAGACCACCGAACCGCGAACGTACGACGATCCGACCTACCGTTACCACGACGTCGTGCATTTCACGGTCACCAACATGCCGGGCGCCGTCCCGCGGACAAGCTCGCAGGCGCTCTCGGCCGCCGTCGCGCCCTACGTCCTGCGCCTTGCGGCGGGCGACTGGCGCAACGACCCGGCGCTCGTCCGTGGTCTCAACGTCGAGGCGGGCGAGATCCGCCTCCAGGCGCTCAAGGGGTGAGAGGGGAAGCGCCGCACGGCGGGTGCCCGCAAGAGGCCGGATGAAAGCACGCCGGCGGCCCCCTGGACGACGCGGTTCGCTTCCGACCCACGAGACCTCGTCGCGGGCGTTTCGCGAGGCCGCGTTCTGGATGGGCGGTGTCCTCGCTCTCATCGTCTTTCTCGCGCTTCTCGGGTACCACAGGCACGACCCCAGCTGGTTCTATGCTTCCGCTCGCCCGGTCCGCAACTGGATGGGGCGCCTGGGGGCGGACGCGGCGGCCACGCTCTACTTCCTGACGGGGGTGACGTCGCTCCTCCTGCCGCCCTTGGCCCTGAGCCTCCTCGTCGCCTTTCACCGACCTCCGCTCGTCGCCCCCCGGCGCCCGCTCGTCCTCCGCACTCTTGCGGCGCTCGTGGCTCTGGCCGGCCTGGCGGCACTCGCGGCACTTCTTCTTCCCCACACGCCGTCTTTCGGGCTTGGCACGACGAGCGGTGGGCTTGAGGGAAGTGCCTTGGCCGGCTTGATTCGGGCGGGGCTTGGGACGCTCGGGGCCGCTCTTCTCCTGGTGGGCATCTTCCTGGCCGCTCTGACCCTGGCCACCCGGGTTTCCTGGCTCGATCTCGTGCGTCGTCTTCGTGATCTCTTTCACACGTTCGGAGCTTGGCTCCTCCTGCGCTGGCGGCAAGAGCGCAAGGATCGGCGGGCGGAGCGCGAGCTTCCCGTCGTGCGTGCGGTGGACCCTCTTCCGGAAGTTGCAGCCGTCGTCGACCCCGTCCGCGTCGACCGCGAGGAGAGCCCCCCGGCGCCCGCGCGCCCGCGCCCTCTCGTGCGCACGGCGGACCAAGCGGTCGCGGATCCGAGCGCGCGTGTGCTCCGCGAGCGGCAAGGCCGGCTCTTCGAGGGGGCGGAAAGCCACGCGCTTCCGCCGCTCTCGCTCCTGGACCCCCCGCCCGAGCGGCCGCAACACGAAGATCGCGAATCGCTCGAAGCCATGTCCCGTCTCGTCGAGGACAAGCTCGGCGATTTCGGCGTCAAGGTTCACGTCGTCGCCGTCGAACAGGGGCCGGTCGTGACCCGTCTTGAACTCCAGCCCGCACCCGGTGTCAAGGTGAGCCAGATCGCCACTCTGGCCCGCGATCTCGCACGAAGCCTCTCGACGACGAGTGTCCGTGTCGTAGACATCATTCCCGGCAAGCCCTACATCGGTCTTGAGGTGCCGAATGCCACCCGCGAAATCGTGACTTTGGGCGAGATCCTGCGCACCCGTCTCTACGCCGACGCTCCGTCTCCCCTCACCCTCGCTCTGGGCAAAGACATTGCCGGCCAGCCCGTCGTGGCCGATCTCGAGCGCATGCCCCACCTCCTGATCGCCGGAACCACGGGCTCGGGGAAATCGGTGGCCTTGAACGCGATGATCCTGAGCCTCCTCTACAAGAACGCACCGGCGCAGGTTCGGCTCGTTCTGATCGACCCCAAGATGCTCGAACTCTCCGCCTATGCGGAGATCCCTCATCTCCTGACTCCCGTCGTGATCGATGTCCGTGAGGCGGCGACCGCGCTCCGCTGGGCGGTTCACGAGATGGATCGCCGCTACCGGCTGATGGCCGCCCTCGGGGTGCGCGGTCTCATGGGGTACCGCCGGCGGCGCGCGGAAGAAAGCGGGCCGACGACGGCCGAGGTTCGGGCTCTCCTCGCGGAGCTCGGCTACCCGGAACCCGAGCTTTTGCCGGCCCTCCCGCAGGTCGTCATCGTCATTGACGAACTCGCGGACCTCATGCTCGTTGCCGGCAAGAAAGTCGAGCAGCTCGTCGCTCGTCTCGCGCAGAAAGCCCGCGCGTCCGGCCTTCATCTCATTCTCGCCACCCAGAGGCCCACGGTGGACGTGATCACCGGTCTCATCAAAGCCAACGTTCCGGCGCGTGTGGCCTTCCAGGTTTCCTCACGCACCGATTCGCGGACCATCCTCGATCAGAACGGAGCGGAATCGCTCCTCGGACAAGGCGACATGCTCTATCTGCCCGCCGGACAGAGCGTTCCCCTGCGCGTGCACGGGGCGTTCGTCTCGGACAGCGAGGTGCACCGGGTCGTCGAGCACCTGCGCCGGACCGCTCCCCCTCAGTACCACGAGGAGATTCTGAGCGAGCAGGTCTCGGGCGACGAGGCCGACGCCGAGGCCCCGAGCTGGGACAGCGGAGGAGGAGAGGGGAGTGATCCCCTTTACGATGAGGCGGTGCGCATCGTCCTCGCCTCGAAACGGGCGTCGACGTCGGGCGTCCAGCGCCGCTTGCGCATTGGCTATAATCGGGCCGCACGCCTGATCGAGCGCATGGAACACGAAGGGCTGGTGGGCCCGCTGCAGTCCAACGGGATGCGCGAGGTTCTCGTCCGCCGTCCGGAGGAAGATTGATGCACAAGGTTGGCAGGTGCCCGAGACGATTCGCGGGGGTCATGGCCGCAGCGGTTTTCGTGGGGTGCGCGTCCTCCGCCGGGCATGCCGCACCGCCGCCACCCGCCGGCTCTTCCGCCGTCCAGGCGGCCGCGACCCAGAAGCTCGTCCGCGTCCTCGCCGCCGTCCACACGTTCAAAGCGCGGTTCACCCAGGTCGTCCACGACCCTGCGCTCGACACCGCCCGCCGCCGCTCGGGCCGCGTCTGGATCGCCCGGCCGGGAAAGTTTGCCTGGATTTACGAGGCGCCCTCACCCGAACGGATCGTCGCGGACGGTCGGCGGATCTGGGTTTACGACGAAGAACTCGAACAGGCCACGGTGCGTCCCGAACGGGCGGAGCTGGGCCGAAGACCCTCGCTTCTCCTCGCCGGTGACAGCCACGTGAGCCGCCTCTACCGGATCACCTACGAGGGACGCATCGGTCGGACCGACTGGTACGTTCTTCGCCCCCGTCGTCCGGGGCCGTTCAAGCGCATCACCCTCGGCCTGAGAGGGGGAATCCCCGTTGCGATGAGGCTTCGCGACCGACTCGGGGAACGGACGGATCTTCGCTTCCACCGGGTCGTTCTGAACGCCCCGATCCCCGCCACGCGCTTCCGTTTTCGTCCCCCGCCCGGAACGGCGGTGCTGGGAGGGGCTCGAACGCACCCGTGACGGAAGTCGCGCCGCTCGCCGAACGTCTCCGTCCGCAGGCGCTCGAAGACATTCTCGGGCAGGAAGATCTCCTTGGACCCGAGGGCCCGCTCCATCCCGCGGCCCGCGCTTCTCCCCACTCCCTGATCCTCTGGGGCCCTCCGGGCACGGGCAAGACGACTCTCGGCATCCTTCTCGCGCGAAGCTGGAACGCCGAACTCGTTTCCCTCTCGGCCGTCCAGGCGGGGGTGCGCGAGGTCCGCCAGGCCGCCGAAGCGGCCGAGACGCGTCTCCCCCAACGAACGGTCCTCTTCCTCGACGAGATCCACCGCTTCAGCCGGGCGCAGCAGGACGTCCTCCTTCCCTGGGTCGAAAAGGGAGTTCTCGTCCTGATCGGCGCCACGACCGAGAATCCCGCCTTTGCGCTCAACGGGGCGCTCCTCTCGCGGACGCGGGTCGTGATCCTCCGCCCGTTGCCGGAGGAGGCGCTCGAGCGGCTGATCGACCGGGCGCTCACCGATGAGCTCTTCCATCCGCCTGCTCGGCCGCCTCTCACCCTCGATGCCGACGCGCGGGCGATTCTTCTCCGTGCCTCTGACCACGACGCCCGCCGTCTTTTCAATTATCTCGAAGTGGCGGCGCACGTCGCACGAAGCCTCGGGCGCGAGACGGTCGGGCGCGATCTCCTCGGGCGTGTCCTCGGGGAAGCCTTCCGTAAGGCGGACAAGTCCGGTGACTGGTACTACGATCTTCTCTCGGCGATGCACAAAAGTCTCCGCGGCTCGTCGCCGGACGCCACGCTCTACTGGGTCGTGCGTCTCTTCGACGCCGGCGTCGATCCGCGTGTCGTGGCCCGCCGGCTTCTCCGCGCCGCCTCCGAAGACGTGGGCCTCGCCGACCCCGCCGCCCTCGGGTTCACGCTCCATGCCTGGGAGACTTATG
The DNA here is from genome assembly GCA_021839245.1 of Pseudomonadota bacterium. Lineage (GTDB taxonomy): Bacteria > Pseudomonadota > Gammaproteobacteria > JAKAQQ01 > JAKAQQ01 > JAKAQQ01. Next base: position 132,999 of record JAKCBQ010000001.1, on the reverse strand, counting down.
AACGGTTGGGCGAGCCCGAGGGGCTCCTTGCGCTCGTCGAGGCGGCCGTGTATCTCGCCGCCGCCGAAAAGAGCAACAGCGTCTATCTCGCCCACCTCCGGGCGGCACGTGAGATCCGCCACGATACGAGCCGGGAGGTGCCGCTCCATCTCCGCAACGCGCCCACCGACCTCGCCCGGAGCCTCGGTCACGGTGCGGGCTACCGTTACCCGCACGACGAACCCGAAGGTTACGCCCCCGGTGTCGTCTACATGCCCGCCGGGCTTGAACACCGCCGTTACTATAATGCCGGTTCGCGCGGCTTCGAGAAGCGTTTGAAAGAGCGGCTCGAACGTCTTCGGGAACTCGACCGACGGGGTTCGTCCGCCGCGGAGGGTTCTCCGGAGGGCGGCGACTGATGCGTCGCGGACGACTCGCCACAGGACCCAATCTTCATGCTTGACATTCGCCTTCTCCGTGACGATCCCGAGGCGGCCTCCCGAGTGCTGGCCCGCCGCGGCCACCACCTCGACCGCGAAGCGTTCCGGACCCTTGACGAAGAACGACGTGCCCGCCGTCAGGAACTCGACGCTCTCCGCCACCGCCGCAACGAACAAGCCAAGGCGATCGGAGCCGCGCGCGCCCGCGGCGAAGACATTCGCACGCTTCTCGCGCATGCCCAGGACGAGGACGCCCGTGCGGCGGAGCTCGAAGCCGAGCTGCGTCGTCTGGACGCGGCGCTCGAGACACTCCTTCTCGGCCTTCCGAATCTTCCCGATCCCGAGGTCCCGGACGGGCGCGACGAAAACGACAACCGCGAACTGCGCCGCTGGGGTGAGCCGGGCACGGGTGAGGGGCGGCGCGACCATGTGGCGATCGGGGAGCTCTACCGCGGCATGGACTTCGGTCGGGCGGCCGCGATCGCCCGCAGCCGCTTCGTCGTCCTGAGCGGACCGCTCGCCCGCCTCCAGCGGGCGCTTGTGGCCCTGATGCTCGACCTCCACACCCGCGAACACGGGTACACCGAAGTTTACGTTCCGCATCTCGCGAACGCCGAGAGCCTCACCGCCAGTGGGCAGCTTCCCAAGTTCGAAGCGGACCTCTTCCGACTCACCGAGGACCCGCCGCTCTTCCTCATTCCGACCGCCGAGGTCCCGCTCGTCAACCTCGTGCGCGGGGAGACCCTCGACGGGAACGCACTCCCGCTCCGTTACGTCGCCCACAGCCCGTGTTACCGTTCCGAGGCCGGTTCCTACGGACGCGACGTGCGCGGCATGATCCGCCAGCATCAGTTCGAGAAGGTCGAGCTCGTCCAGATCACCACGCCCGAGCGTTCGGCGCAAGCCCTCGAGGAGCTCACGGCCCACGCCGAGGCCGTGCTCAAGAAGCTCGAGCTCCCCTACCGTGTGATGCTCCTCTGCGCCGGCGATATGGGCTTCGCCGCCGCCCGCACACACGACCTCGAGGTCTGGCTCCCTTCGCAGAAGCGTTACCGCGAAATCTCTTCGTGCTCAAACTGCCGAGATTTTCAGGCGCGTCGTCTCGGTCTCCGCTGCCGGATCGGGACGCAGAAGACCTGGGCACACACGCTCAACGGCTCGGGAGTCGCCGTCGGCCGCGCCCTCGTCGCTCTTCTCGAGAATTTTCAGGACGACGAAGGCGCCGTCCATCTTCCCGCGGCGCTCGTCCCTTACATGAACGGCGAACGGATCCTCCGTCCGCCGACGGGGGAGGGGGCGTGACCCATCCTCGTGCCGGCGAGTTCGCCCGCTCCGAGGATCTCATCGATCTCGCTGCGCTGCTCCGCGCGTACTACGACCGGCGTCCCGATCCGTCGCGCCCGCAAGAGCGGGTGGCGTTCGGAACCTCCGGGCACCGGGGGTCTTCCCTCGACGGGACTTTCAACGAGGCCCACATCCTCGCCATCACCGAGGCCCTGTGTCGGGTTCGCCGCGAGGAGGGGGTGGAAGGCCCGCTTTTTCTCGGCCTCGACACCCACGCGCTCTCGGTGCCGGCCGCCGCGACGGCGCTCGAGGTCCTCGCCGCCCACGAGGTTCCGGTTTTCCTCGACGCCCATGACGGCCCGACGCCGACGCCCGTCATTTGCCACGCGATCCTCGCCTACAACCGCGGCCGACGCTCGGGCAAGGCGGACGGATTGGCCGTCACGCCGTCGCACAATCCCCCGTCCGACGGGGGGTTCAAGTACCACACCACCCACGGTGGTGTGGCCGACGATGGGTTGACCGGACGGATCGGAGCGGAGGCGAACCGGCTTCTGGAAACGAATCTCGCGGGTGTGCGTCGCATCCCGCACGCACGGGCGCTCGCCTCCTCCTCCGTCCGCCGCTACGATTATCTCGAGACCTACGTCGCGGATCTCGGTGCGGTGGTCGATCTCGATCTCGTGCGTGACTCGGGCTTGCGGCTCGCGGTCGATCCGCTCGGTGGAGCGGGGGTGCACTACTGGCCGCGCATCGCCGAACGTTACGGTCTCGATCTGGGCGTGGTGAACGATGAGGTCGACCCGACGTTCCGGTTCGTCCCGCTCGATCACGACGGACGCATCCGCCTCGATCCCTCCTCGCATTACGTGCTCCGCCGCCTTCGCGAGTGCCAGGATCGTTACGATCTCGCTTTCGCTTGTGACACCGACCACGACCGCCACGGCATCGTCGTCCCGGGCTCGGGTCTTCTCGTGCCCAACCGTTATCTCACTGCCGCGGCGGACTATCTTCTCGAGGAGCGCGCCGGCTGGTCCCCGGCGGCCGCCGTCGGGACGACGGTGGCAACGACACGGGCGCTGGCCCGGGTGGCCGTCCACCGTCTGCGCATGGTTTACGAGACACCGGTGGGCTTCAAGTGGTACGCGGAGGGACTGGACGCCGGTCGTCTGGCCTTTGCCGGCGAGGAGAGCGCCGGAGCGACTTTTCTCCGGCGCGACGGCACGGTCTGGACGACGGACAAGGACGGCATCGTGGCTGCGCTTCTTGCCGCTGAGATGACCGCGCGCCGCGGACGCAACCCCGCGCTCCTTTACGAGGATCTCACCTCCGTGCACGGGTCCCCGCTGGGGGCCCGCTGGGAGGTGGGGCTCGAAGAGAGCGACCGGCATCGTCTCCTCGCCCTGCGCCCGGAAGAATGCCCCCTCGCCACGCTCGGCGACGAACCCGTCCGGCGTGTCCTCACCCACGCCCGGGGAAACGGAGCCCCCATCGGCGGGCTCAAGATTGAGACCGCCTCTTCGTGGATTCTCGTCCGTCCCTCGGGGACCGAACGGATCGTCAAGATCTATGGCGAGACCGAGCGTGGCGAAAGCGCCCTCGAGGCCCTGCGTCTCGAGGCCTTTGCCCTTCTCGAGACGGTCCGCAAGGGTTGAACGGAGATATGAAAAGAGGCTAAGAGGGTGAGGAGCGGCGAAGATGCCCCTCATTCCATCAAGACAAGGAATGAAGACCCTGGGGCGAACGAGGAGCGTGTGCGGGGATTTCTTGCGCTAGGCTTACGAGAAGGTGCAAGAGGTCGCGACACTTTGTCGGGCCGTCCGCGCCGCTCGAGTTTCATCGTTAGAGGGTCAGGGCCATGGCACACATCGTCATTTTGGGTGCGGGCATCGGCGGTCTTCCCGCCGCCTACGAGATCCGTGGGCGGCTCGGACGAGGGCACAAAGTCACCGTCGTCAGCGAGCGGGATTATTTCCAGTTCGTTCCTTCCAACCCGTGGGTCGCGGTGGGGCGGAGGACGCGCGAGAAGATCACTTTTCCTCTCCGACCGTATCTCGAGCGGCGAAAGATTGATTTCATCGCCCGGGCGGCACGCAAGGTCGAGCCCGGCGAAAACCGGCTCGTCCTCGACGACGGCTCGTTCGTGACCTACGACCATCTCGTGATCACGACCGGCCCCAAGCTGGCTTTTGACGAGGTTCCCGGGGCGGGCCCGGAGGGATACACGCAGTCGATCTGTACCGTCGATCACGCCGAACGGGCCCACGAGGGCTTTGCGAAGCTTCTGCGCGAACCCGGCCCGGTCATCGTCGGCGCGCTTCCCGGAGCGAGCTGCTTCGGCCCGGCCTACGAGTACGTCATGATCCTCGATACGATTCTGCGAAAGAAGAGATTGCGGAGCAAGGTTCCGATGACGTTCGTCACCCCGGAGCCCTACATCGGTCACATGGGACTCGACGGCGTCGGCGACTCCAAAGGCATCATGGAACACGAGTTCCGCGAGCACGACATCCGCTGGATCACCAACGCCCGCACCACGCGCGTCGAGGACGGGGCTCTCCACGTCGAGGAGCTCGACGCCCAGGGCAACGTCGCACGCATCCACAAGCTTCCTTTTGTCCACGCCATGATGCTTCCGGCCTTCAAAGGCGTCGACGCCGTCTCCGGCATCGAAGGGCTCTCGAACCCGCGCGGTTTCACGCTCGTCGATGCCTTCCAGCGCAATGCCAAGTACCGCAACATCTATTCGGCCGGCGTCTGCATTGCCATTCCGCCCGTCGGACCGACGCCCGTCCCCTGTGGGGTCCCGAAGACGGGCTTCATGATCGAGTGCATGATCGGCGCCATCAGCCGCAATCTCGAGGAAGAACTTTCCGGACGGGAACCTTCGCACAAGGGCACTTGGCAGGCGATCTGTCTCGCCGATTTCGGCTGGAACGGGGCCGCTTTCGCGGCCGTCCCCCAGATCCCGCCGCGCGACGTCAATTGGTTCGGGGACGGCGTGTGGGTGCACCTCGCGAAGATCGCTTTCGAGAAATATTTTCTGCGCAAGATGCGCAAGGGAACCTCGGAGCCTCTTTACGAGAGATACCTCCTGCGTCTGATCGGTTTCGAACGTCTGCAGTCGCGGGTTCTCGGCACCCCGCGGAGCCGCTGAGCGGATCGCCCGGGCTTGTCCCGGGTTGGGCCCACGCCCCCCTCCGAGACTGAGGGCTTAAGTCGTCCCCGCGCCGACCGAGAGCATGAGCCCGCGGATCCGGCAGACGGATGCGCCTTCGGGTGCGTGTAGCTCTTTGGGTTCAGAGCCGCCTTCGAGCTGGACGACGAGCTGAACGAAAAATCGCTCCTCGTCGGCGATCGAGCCGAGGACGCGCGCGCGTTCCCGTCCCGCCTCATCGACGAGCACGGTTCCCGCCTCGAACGTGACGTCGCTTTCAGCCCAGGCGAGAACCCGTTTCCCGTGCCCCAGGCGGAGCATCTTGCGCACGACTTCCTGACCCGGGAAGCAGCCTTTGTCGAGCGCAACCAACGAGACGACGAAAGGCCCAAGCGCCGGTATCGTGAATGTGCCCGTGAGAGAGGAGGGGAGACGCACGATCCCCGCCGCGAGCTCGCGGAGCCTCCAGGCGCGGTCGGCGTCGGAATCGGAGGTCATGGTCCCCTTGCGGCCCCCTCGGATGATCACCGAGGAGGGTTCGAGCCTCCAGCTCTCTTCCGTGGGATCCCTGCCCACGGTGCCCGCGATTGCCGCCGGATTCCAGGAAGATCCCTCCGGGTTGCCCGCGACCGTGAGGTCGTCTCGTGTTTCGATCGTGAGCCGGCTCCGGAGACGGTGACGCGCGAAATGCGCGGCCAGGAGCGCCCCCGTGCCCTCACCCGGAACTGCCAGGAGGAAATTCTCACCGCAGGACACGAGGCGCCCCCAGGCCACGAGGCGTCCTTGGGCGTTTGCAAAAGCCGCGCACCGCCAGCCTCCGACGGGAATCGAGGCGAGCGACGTGGTCGACAAACTCTCGAGAAAGGCGAGCGTATCTGGGCCCCGGAGTTCGAGAACGGTCTCGTTGAGACATGCGGGACCCTTGGCCCTGGTTCGCGCCTGCTCTGAACGCCGGATGAGAGCCGCCGCGTTGCTGTCCACTGCTGTCGTCCTCACGGGTGGTGAGAAGCGCGAAACGCCTGTGTATAATAGGCGCATGCGCAAAATCGAGACGCGACCGACCCAAGACAAGACCAAAAACGTCGCCTCCTCGCCGCGCCCCTCCGATTCCTCCGAGCGAACGCCCGCGGCTGGGCGTGAAATCGGCGGTCCAAGCGGTCCTGAGCCCACCCGCTTCGGCGACTGGGAACGACGCGGACGCTGTATCGACTTCTGAAAGGCGATCGAGACGACCTCCATGCCCGAGCTTCATCGACCTCTCTCCCCTCACATCCAGGTTTACCGCTGGCAGATCACCTCGGTGCTCTCCATCACGCACCGACTGACGGGTCTCTGGCTCGGTGTGGGGGCCCTCGCACTTTCCGCCTGGCTCGTGATGCTCGTCGACGCCCCTGCCGCGTTTCGGGCGTACGTGGGTTTCTTCCATACGCCGTTCGGCATCGTTTTGCTCGTCACCTGGAGCTGGGCGCTGTTTTATCACTTGTTGAACGGTCTTCGGCATCTTTTCTGGGATCTCGGCTGGGGATTCGAGCGCGCGCGCTACGTCGCCACCGGCTGGACGGTCGTCGTCTTGAGCCTCGCGCTCACGATCGTCTTCTGGATCCCGCGGCTCGTCTAGGAGGGTGATTCCCGTGATCGACGACGTCAACGCCCGGGTTCGCGGTTTCGGCTCCCGTCACCAAGGGAGCCGCTCCTGGCTCGGCCAACGCCTGAGCGCCGTGGCTCTCATCGCCTTCATTTTCTGGCTCCTCACGATTTTCCCGCTGATTCTGGCCCGCGGGCGCACCACGGCGCTTCTTTGGCTGGAACGGCCGTGGACGGCGTTCTTCTTTGCACTCTTTCTTGCCGCTCTCTTCTACCATCTCCTGTGCGGACTCGTAAGTGTGGTCGAAGACTACGTGCCCGCGCTCGCGACCAGGTTCGTGCTCCTCTGGGCCTTGCGCCTGGGATTGGCCTTCGTGTTCGCGGTCGACCTCTTCGAGCTCCTGCGGCTTCTCTTCGTGAGGTAAGCATGGCCTACACCGTCATTGATCACAACCACGATGTGGTCGTCGTCGGCGCGGGAGGCTCGGGCCTCCGGGCCGCGGTAGGCCTTGCCGAGCTTGGGCTCTCGACGGCGTGCGTGACAAAAGTCTTTCCGACGCGCAGCCACACGGTGGCGGCTCAGGGAGGGATCAGCGCCTCGCTCGGCAACATGGGCGAGGACCACTGGAGCTGGCACATGTACGACACCGTCAAGGGGTCGGACTGGCTCGGCGATCAGGACGCCATCGAATACATGTGCCGGGAGGCCGTCCGCGCGGTCGTCGAACTTGAGCACTACGGGGTGCCTTTTTCGCGCCGTGAGGACGGGAAAATCTACCAACGGGCGTTTGGCGGGATGACGACCCGTTTCGGTGAAGGGACCGCGCAGCGTACCTGCGCCGCTGCCGACCGGACGGGCCACGCCATCCTCCACACCCTCTATCAGCAGGCGCTGCGCCACCGCGTCAACTTCTTCGTTGAATATTTCGCCATTGATCTTCTCGTTCACGACGGACAGGTGCACGGCGTGCTCGCCTGGAACCTCGCGGACGGGACGCTGCATCGGTTCCGTGCGCAGGCGACCGTTCTCGCCACCGGCGGTTACGGGCGGAGTTACCTCTCGTGCACCTCGGCGCACACTTGCACGGGTGACGGCAACGGCATGGCGCTCCGCGCCGGACTTCCGCTCGAGGACATGGAGTTCGTGCAGTTTCACCCGACGGGGATTTACGGAGCCGGCTGCCTCATCACCGAGGGCGTGCGCGGGGAAGGCGGCTATCTGACGAATAGCGAGGGGGAGAGGTTCATGGAGCGTTACGCGCCCCATGCCAAGGATCTCGCCTCGCGCGACGTCGTCTCACGGGCCATCACCGTCGAGATTCGTGAGGGGCGTGGCGTCGGCCCACGCCGAGACCATGCGTATCTGCATCTTGAACATCTCGATCCCGCAATGATACATGAACGTCTGCCCGGCATCGCCGAAACGGCCCGTATTTTTGCCGGTGTCGATGTCACCAAGGAGCCGATCCCCGTGCTTCCGACCGCTCACTACAACATGGGTGGGATTCCCGCCAATCACCACGGCGAGATCCGCCGCGTTGATAGCCAGGGCCGTGAAGAGATCGTTCCTGGAGCGTTTGCCGTCGGTGAAACGGCGTGCGTTTCTGTGCACGGCGCCAACCGGCTCGGATCCAACTCACTGCTCGATCTCGTCGTGTTCGGCCGGGCCACCGCGCTTCGCTGCGGTGAGGTCCTGACGGCGGGTGCCCGCCTTCCCGCGCTCCCCGAAGAAGCGACGGATCGGATCCTCGCACGCTTCGACGCCCTCCGAAACGCGGCAGGCTCGGAACCCACCGCGCGCCTTCGCGAACGGATGCAGAGGACGATGCAATCCGAGGCGAGCGTGTTTCGTACGAAAGAAACTCTCGAACAAGCCTGCCGGGATCTCGAGGAGATCCGCCGGGCGACACAGGACATTCGCCTTTCCGATCACGGTCTCGTGTGGAACACGGATCTCGTCGAGACACTCGAGTACGAGAATCTCCTGGCCTGCGCGATCGTGACGGCGGAAAGCGCCCTCCGTCGCGAAGAGTCCCGTGGAGCCCACGCACGGGAAGATTTCCCCGAGCGTGACGACAAAAAATGGCTCAAGCACACGCAGGCCACCCTCGACGCCGAGGGACGGCTGTCGTTTGCGTACCGCCCCGTGCACCTCGACCCCCTGAGCGGCGAGGTTCCTTCGATCCCTCTCAAGGCCCGGGTCTACTGACCGGCCTCTTCGGAGATCCCTTCCATGGTTCAGCTGCGTCTTCCCGAACACTCCCGCATTCGGCCCGGCCGTACGTACCGTCTTGATCACGACGCCAAGCGCATTCGCCGCTTTCACATCTACCGCTTCAATCCGGAAGAATCACCCGCCGTCCCACGCATGGACGTCTACGAGCTCGATCTCGACCGGGTGGGGCCGATGGTTCTCGACGCACTCATCCACATCAAGAACGAGATCGATCCGACGCTCTCGTTCCGTCGCTCCTGCCGTGAAGGGGTGTGCGGCTCGTGCGCCATGAACATCGGGGGCATGAACTCGCTCGCTTGCACCAAGGCCATCGACAGCTTCAAGGGCGACATCAAGATTTATCCGCTTCCGCACATGCCGGTCCTTCGCGATCTCGTCCCCGATCTCGAAAATCTTTACGCCCAGTACGCGCTCATCGAACCCTGGATCAAGAACGACACCCCGGCGGGTGATCGTGAGCGCCTTCAGACCCACGTGGACCGTGCCAAGCTCGACGGCCTCTACGAGTGCATCCTGTGCGCCTGCTGCTCGACGGCCTGTCCCAGTTACTGGTGGAACCCCGAGAAATATCTCGGTCCTGCCGTCCTTCTTCAGGCGTTCCGCTGGCTTGCGGACAGCCGCGATTTGGCCAAAGGGGAGCGTCTCGAGTCTTTGGAAGACCCGTTTCGCCTCTACCGTTGCCACACCATTATGAATTGCACGAACACCTGCCCCAAGGGACTCAACCCCGCCAAAGCCATCGGTGAAATCAAAAAAATGATGATGGCCCGCGAAACCTGAGGGTGAACCTCGGACGATAGAGATGAACGACGGGAAGCGCCCGGAGGTGAGTCGCGTGGGCGATTGTCCCCCGGGTTGGTTACGCTGGCGGTGTCGGCGCGGGGCCAAGGAACTCGATCTTCTTCTGAACGCTTATCTCGAGAAGCGCTATCCGGATGCGGGCGGTGAGGAACGGGCGGCGTTCGAGCGGTTGACGGCCTGGGCGGATCCCGACATCATGGGCGTCGTGCTGGGGAGCTGTCCGTCACCCGACCCCGCCACGTCTTCTCTTGTCGAGGTCTTGCGCTCCCTCTGTCGGAACTGAAAAGCGAACGGAATCCATGGCCGTTCGCCCCGCCCGGCCGGTGGGGGAGCCCTCGGCGCCTTCCGACCGGGCGCGCCTTGGACGGCACTGGGCGTTTCTTCTGACGCACCACGACGGTAGGGGGACACCCTCGATGACGCTCTCCCGGCGGAAGTCGCCCGTGCACCCGGTCGATGGAGATTGGGAAACATGGGGCAACCTTCCGTGGTCACGCGGGGGCTGGAAGTGCCAAGCAGCCTTGGGCGGTCTGTCCGTTCCCCTTTTTGCCAAAAAGATTTCTCCAGGGGGAAAACCGATGACTCTACGGCTCAATCACCGTTTGGAGTGCGACCCTGGACGACCGGCAATCCTTCCTGGGCCCAAGCGACAGTCCCCCCGGTGACGACATGCACTTTGTCCGCCCCCTCCTCAAGGGCTTTTTCGCAGGCACGTGTGGCCCGCGTCCCGTGCTGGCAGAGAATGTAAACGGGTTCGTCTTCCGGCAGGCCATGACGCTTGATCTGGGTCTGGAGTTCCTTCCACGTGAACGTGTGAAGCGGCACGTGGACGGCTCCTCGAGCGTGCAGGGCTTCGTATTCCTCGTCGGTCCGGACGTCCACGAGGACGATCTCTTCGCCGGTGTCAAGAAGAGCGGAGAGTTGCGATGGGGTCACGGTCGAAACACGTGTCATGGGAGGACCCTCGAGAGGCGGGAAGGGGACACGAGCATTGGACTCATTCTAAGGCGTCGGGCGGCCGGATGCCAGGGGAAGGCGGCCGATCCTCTGTCCCGGAGGCTAATTCTCCGTACGTTGAAAGTTTCCAGCCGAGATCGTGGGCGGCACGCTTGACCTCGGGGTCGATGAGGGCCTGGTATTCCTCGGCATGGCGGGCCGTGGCGGCCTGCGGATCCACATCGGCACCGGAAATCATGGCCGGGTGGAGATAGAGTTCCACGACTCCCGTCAGGGGGGCCCGGAGAGCCCGCAGGACATGGGCTTTGTCCATGGCCCCGCTCGCACGAAGGCCGAGGACGCAGTCGTTCGATGTGAGCCCAAGCTCTCGACATCGTCGGCGCATCCGACGGAGCGGAAGCGCCATTGCCAACGTCGAAACGGAGATCCGAGGGGCCGATCCCCCCGCAATGGCCCGTCCCGGTCGATGAGGTTCGGAGGGTATCCGCAGGCTCCGAAGCCCGTAAGAGCGTCCGATCCCTACAAGATCTTCGAACACGAAAGGGTGCGTATGAAAGTGCTTGTGCGTGTCGACGTGATCGAGGGACAGGCCACTGGCGCGAAACGCCTCGAATTGAGCGTGGATCTCGTGTCGGAGCTCACGACGGAGCGCGCGGTCGATCACGAGGCGAAAGGAAACCGTCGGCATCGAGCCCCGAAATCGGCCTGCACGATCCGTCAGGCGGGGGAGGGATGCGTGATCGAGAAGAGCCTGTCCGGCCGTCAGGGTGAGATGCAATCCCACCCCGAGGCGGGGAAGACGCCGCGCGCGGGCGATGGCGTCGGCGGATGCGGGCCCGCCGATCATGAGGCTGGCGCAGGTGAGAATGCCCGTGCGGTGCGCCTCTTCGACCGCCTCGTTGACCTCGAGACTGAGCCCGAAATCATCGGCCGTGACGATGAGCGTTCTCCGCGGCGTCGTCGCCTGAGCCGTGGCCGGCCCGGTCACGGGGTTGAGAGACTCAGAGCGCCGCGTGTCGCTCGCGAAGGAAGCGGGCGAACTCCAATCCTTCGCGCAAGCGCCGTTTCATCATCTCGGGGCTGCGCACCATCTCTCCGACAAGCTCGGCGATCTTGCTCGGGCGGAAGTAGAAACGCTTGTAAAACGTGGCGACCGATTCGAAAATTTCCTTATGGTCGAGATGCTGGTAACTCAGAGGAATGAGCTGAAAGCCGTTTTCGCTGACCAGGCGATCCGCCTGACTCAGGTCGAGCCAGCCGTTCTCGATCGCTTCACGGTAAAGACGCGTGCCGGGATAAGGAGCGGCGAGGGACACCTGAATGGTGTGCGGGTTGATCTCTTGGGCGAAACGGATGGTCTCCTGAATCGTCTCGCGCGTTTCTCCCGGGAGTCCGAGGATGAAGGTGCCGTGGATCGTGATGCCGAGATCGCGGCAATCTTTCGAGAAGCGGCGGGCGATGTCGAGACGGAGGCCTTTTTTGATGTTGAAGAGAATATCCTGGTTCCCACTCTCGTAGCCGACGAGCAGAAGCCTGAGCCCGTTGTCGCGCATGACCTTGAGCGTCTCGTAGGGGACGTTGGCCTTGGCGTTGCACGACCAGGTGACACCAAGCTTGCCCAGGCCACGTGCGATTTCTTCGGCGCGTGGCTTGAAGTCGGTGAACGTGTCGTCGTCAAAAAAGATCTCTTTGACCTGCGGAAAGTTTTTCTGGATGTAGCGGACTTCCTCGATCACGTGTTCCGGGCTGCGCACACGGTAGCGATGCCCACCGACGGTCTGCGGCCATAGACAGAATGTGCACTTGGAACGGCAGCCCCGCCCGGTGTAGAAGGAGATGTAGGGGTGCTTGAGGTAACCGATGAAGTAATTCTCGATCGTGAGGTCCCGCTTATAGACCTCAGAAACGAAGGGGAGCTCGTCCATGTTCTCGATCGTGGCGCGTGGCTTGTTGTGAACGAAGCCGCCGTCCGCCGCCCGGTAACTCACGCCGTCAACCTCACGGAAGGGGCGACCTTGGGCGACTTCGAGGAGTGTGTAGTCGAATTCCTCGCGGGCGACGAAATCGACGGCGGGAGCTCCCTGGAGGGAGGTTTCCGGCTCAACCGCCACTTTTGCACCGACCATCGCGATGAGGAGGTCCGGTGAACGCTCCTTGAGGCGTGCGGCGAACTCCGCGTCGGCCGCGAACGAGGGAGAGCTTGTATGCATGACCACGAACTCGTAGTCACGGGAACGCTCAAGCACTTCCTCGACACTGAGCCCGTCGGCCGGAGCATCGATGAGTTTGCTGCCCGGAATGAGAGCGGCGGGCTGGGCCAGCCAAGTCGGATACCAGAAAGAACGGATTTCGCGGCGCGCCTGGTAGCGGGAGCCGGCCCCACCGTCGAAACCGTCGTAAGAGGGGGGATGGAGAAGAAGGGTTTTTAGGCTCATGGATCGTTGTCCTCCAACTGCCCGCGGCCGTCGATCGTAAGAGGGGACCCGCTCCAGACGAGACGTCGTGCGCCCAAGGCGGCTAGCCATTCGGCGAGGGTCAGAAAATCACGCGCCGGAAGGAGCAGGACGGCGGCGCTCAACCCTCCGCTTCGCGAGCGATTCCACGCGAGAAAGTGTAACACAAGCCGCCCAGCGGCAAGAACCAGAAACCCCCCCCAGGCGACAGCACCGCCTCCGAGAAGAACAATCCCCAAGAAGAGGAAGACGCTCGTCAAGCCCGCGGGAAGACCGAGGTAGCCCCAGGGATCAAGGGCGCGGATCGTCCCGAGCCAGCGTTTTTCGTGCGCCCAAAGAGTGCGGAACGTGGCTTCGTTGACAACGGTTTTTACTCCACTCTCCAGAATCCCGGTGTGAAGGCCCAGGACGCGAACACGTTCGGGAAGGACGTGATCGTCGGCCAGGACATGCCGCAGAGCGCCCAGTCCGCCCGCCGCCGCAAGGGTGGAGCGATGGAGCGCGAGGGTGGCTCCGAAGCCGTGCTTCTTGGGCGCGACAAGAGAACCGATGAGGACGGAGGTGTAGAACCAGTCGCCGATGTAGAGAGCGGCGAGTTTCTGCCAGAGATTGGCCCGAGCCGGTATCTCAACGCCGTAGGGACAGGTCACCAGACCGATGGCCGGGTCGTGGAGAGCCGCCGCGACGCGGCGCAGGTGCTCGGCTTCGAGGACGATGTCGGCGTCAATCAGAACCACGAGATTGTGTTGTGCGTGCGGCTCGAGAGCCTCGAGATTGACGACTTTGGGATTCGTGCCCACGGGCGGGGGTGGTGTGACGAACACCCGTACGGGCGTTTTCGGGTAACGACGTGAGACCTCCTCGAGCACCGCGAGTGCAGGGTCTTCGGGATCGCAGGTTCCAAACAACAGTTCATAGCAGGGGTGATCTTGCCGGAGGAGCGATTCGAGGCATCTTTCCATGCCGACGAAGGAGCCGTGGAGAGGGACGAGGACGCTCACCCCTTCGGAGAGAGAGGGAGAAGGGGCGCGGAGTGTGCGTGCCCCCCCGAGGAGAGCGAGGGCGGCCAAGAGAAGGTAGGCGCCGGCGACGGCGTACGCGAGTATGCCGAGAACCGTCAGCACGCCGACCACAGAGTCTCCAAAGGATGGGTGGGCAAGGGGGTGACGGACGGCGCGAAGTTCACGCGCCGCAGTATACGGCGGCCGCAGCGGGCCCGAGATTCTCAGCCCTTGCCGCGGGTTAGAATGCCTGCGATCGACCGACGTGAGGCCCCGTGTGACGACTCTCTTGACCGGAGGAACGGGATTCGTGGGATCGGCCGTCGCGCGCGAGCTTCTCGACGCAAGACACGAGCTCCGTGTCCTTGTGCGTCCGGGCCGCCCACGCGACAATCTCGACGGGCTCGACGTCGAGATCGTGGAGGGCGACCTTCGTGATCCCGCATCGCTTGCCCGGGCTCTGAAGGGCTGCCGAGCCCTCTTCCACGTCGCCGCCGATTACCGCCTTTGGGTCCGCGACCCCGAAGAGCTCGAACGGGTCAATGTCGGCGGCACGGAAAATCTCCTCAGCGCGGCTCTCAAGGAGGGTGTCGAGCGGATCGTGTACACGAGCAGCGTTGCGACACTGGCCGCCTTTACCGACGGCCGACTGGCCGATGAATCCACACCCGTGAGCCTTGCGGACATGGTGGGCGCGTACAAGCGTTCGAAATTCCTGGCCGAAGAGCGAGTTCGGGCTCGTGTGGCCCGAGACGGAGCCCCCGTGGTCATCGTCTGCCCTTCGGCGCCCGTCGGCCCCCGCGACATCAAACCCACACCGACCGGCCTCATGATCCTTGACGCCGCACGGGGCCGAATCCCCGCCTACGTGGATACGGGGCTGAACGTTGTGCATGTCGCGGACGTCGCGCGCGGGCACCGGCTGGCCTACGAGCGGGGGCGGATCGGCGAACGCTACATACTCGGCGGGACCAATCTTTCCCTCAAGGAGCTCCTTCGCGGGGTTGCCGAAGAAGCCGGTCGGCACCCCCCGCACGTCCGACTTCCCCGGCGGCCACTCTATCCCGTGGCTTGGATCGACGAATTTTGGGCTCGGCGTACGGGGCGCGAACCGCGCGTGACGCTCGATGCACTGCGGATGGCCCGCAAGAAGATGTACTACAGTTCCGAAAAAGCACAGAAAGAACTCGGCTATCAGGCCCGCCCATGGCGCGAAGCCGTTGCGGATGCTCTGGAATGGTTTGCCGGCCGCGGGTGGCTGGATCACCCTTCGCGTTCCGTCCAACGTTCGTTATAATGGTGACACGTTTAGTGAACAACCCGGCTACAAGAATGCGGCGCAAACCCGCTTCGTCGACTTGCTTGAGAAGCGTCGGTAAAACGCCGCAACCACCCACGGACATTGTCCTTCCTTGTTGATGCACGAGTCCCGGTGAGCGTTACGGAAAGCCCCCTCAGAGCGACGGTCGTCAGCGACGACGAGGCCCGCTTCCTCTCCGCCATGTTGGCCGGAACGTCGCGGACGTTCGCGTTGACCATTCCTCGTCTTCCTCCGGTTCTGCGCTGGGTGGTGGCGGACGCGTACCTTCTTTGCCGCATCGCGGACACGATCGAGGACGAACCGGAACTCGATCCTCAGGACAAAAACCGTTTTCACCTCCGCTTTCGTGCGGTCGTTTCCGGCGATCAGGACCCGAAGCGATTCGTGTCCGAGCTTCTCCCCCGACTCTCGCAGCGCACCACGCCCGCCGAGCGAGAGCTTTTGGCCGAGTTGCCACGGGTGGTGGCGTTTACGCACAAGCTCGACATGTCCGTTCGTCGCTGCCTCAACCGCACTCTCGAAATCATGTGTGAAGGGATGCCCCGTTTCCAACGCCACGTGAGTCTCGAAGGTCTCGAAGACGTCGGCGAGCTCGACCGATACTGCTACTACGTAGCGGGCGTCGTCGGAGAGATGCTGACCGAGCTTTTCTGTCTTTACGACATTCGTGTGGCCGAGCGGCGCGCCAAACTCTCGTCTCTTGCGGTCTCTTTCGGCCTCGGTTTGCAGATGACGAATATTCTCAAGGACTTTTGGGAGGATCGCAAACACGGCGTGTGCTGGTTTCCGCGAGATGTCTTTGCCCGCCGCGGGTGCAGCCTGACGACGCTCGAGCCTCGCGCGGGCTTCGAGGCCGGTGTGCGGGATCTCGTGGCGCTGGCCCACCGCCATCTTCATCGCGCCCTGACGTTCACATTGACGATCCCTCGGGAACAGCGCGGCATCCGCGAATTTTGTCTCTGGGCTATCGGTTACGCCGTCTTCACGCTGCGCAAGTTGGCGGCAAACCCGGGGTACCGTTGCGGAGAAGACGTCAAGATCAGCCGGCGAAGTGTGCGCACCATCAGCCGTGTTCTCGCCTTGACGGCGGGGCAGGATGGGACACTGCGGACGCTCTTCGCTCTCGCAACCCGATCCCTGCCGTTGGCGAACGACGAGAGCGTGGCTTTCGAAGCCTCGCCTTACCCAACGCAGTCTCCGCCCGAATGATCTCCGCCGAACCTCGGACGAAGGAACGGATGCCTCCGCTGCGGACGATTCTCGACGGAGCGGACGATGAGGCCTTAAACGACGCCCTTCGCGCGGCGACCGATGCGCTGCTCCGAGATCAGGCGCCTGACGGGCATTGGTGCTACGAGCTCGAAGCCGACGTCACCATTCCGGCCGAATATATCCTCATGATGCATTTCATGGACGAAATCGATAGCTCCTTGGAGGCGCGCCTGGCCACGTACATTCGGCGCGTGCAGAACTCCGAGGGCGGTTGGCCCCATTATCAGGGGGGGCGAAGCGATCTCAGCGCGACCGTGAAAGCGTACTACGCTCTTAAACTGGCGGGTGACGATCCTGACGCGGATCACATGCGCCGCGCTCGCGCGTTGGTGCTCGCACGCGGTGGTGCCGCACGGTGCAACGTTTTTACACGAATCGCCCTCGCCATGTTTGCTCAGGTGCCTTGGCGAGCGGTCCCGTTCATTCCGGTCGAGGTCGTGCTTCTTCCCCGCTGGTTCCCGTTTCACATCACCAAGGTCTCCTACTGGTCGCGGACCGTGATGGTTCCTCTTTTTGTCCTGACCAGCCTCAAGGCGCAGGCACGCAATCCGCGTGGTGTTGGCATTCCGGAACTCTTCGTGACCCCACCGTGGCATGAGCATCGTTACTTTATTGCCCGATCGTCACTGAACAGGTTCTTCTTCTTTCTTGATCGACTGGGTCGGGGTCTCGAACCCCTGATTCCGGGATTCGTGCGCCGCCGTGCCCTTCGTCGGGCTCTTCTCTGGTTCACCGAGCGTCTCAATGGCCGCGACGGGTTGGGTGCCATTTTCCCCGCGATGGTCAACGCCTACGAAGCGTGTCGTCTTCTCGGCTATCCTGCGGACCATCCGCTTTGCAAAGACGCGCGCGAGGC
Source organism: Pseudomonadota bacterium (assembly GCA_021839245.1). Lineage (GTDB taxonomy): Bacteria > Pseudomonadota > Gammaproteobacteria > JAKAQQ01 > JAKAQQ01 > JAKAQQ01. The sequence continues at coordinate 115,658 of JAKCBQ010000001.1, read as the reverse complement.
TCTCCGTCGTCTCGTCGTCGAGCGTGACGATGAGGCCTACTGTCAGCCCTGTGTGTCCCCGATTTGGGACACGGCGCTCGCGGTGCTCGCCCTCGAAGAGCTCGCGGAACCTCCGTGCGAAGCGATCGACCGTGCGCTCGCCTGGCTTGCCGGTCGGCAGGTCACCGAACTGCGCGGGGACTGGGCCGTCGAACGGCCTGATCTCGAACCGGGCGGCTGGGCGTTCCAGTACAACAACGCGTATTACCCTGACCTTGACGACACATCAATGGTCGCCTGGGCGTTTCAGCGTTGGCTTCCGGCCCGTGCGCGCTACGCATCGGCCCTGGAGGGAGCGACACGGTGGTTGCTCGGCATGCAGAGCGCCAACGGAGGATTCGCTTCCTTCGACGCCGACAACACCCACGACTACCTGAACGAGATTCCCTTTGCGGATCACGGGGCGCTGCTTGATCCGCCCACCGTGGATGTGAGTGCCCACGTTTACGGTTATTTCGCATCTCTTCCGTTCCCGACCGAAGCGCTGCAAACGAGCATGCGCCGTTGCCTCGAGTACATCCTCGACGATCAAGAGGAGTTCGGCGGCTGGTACGGCCGATGGGGGACTAACTATATCTACGGAACGTTTTCCGTCCTTCTTGCACTCGAGTTGGCTGGGTACGACATGGGGGCGGGACCGATCCGCCGTGCTGTGCATTGGCTGGAGTCTGTGCAACGTGAGGATGGGAGTTGGGGGGAATCGAATGACAGCTACGACGATCCCTCTCTGGCAGGCACGCACCTGCGTGGCACGGCGTTCCAGACCGCCTGGGCGGTGATGGCGTTGATGGCCGCGAAGCGGACGGGAACACCCGCGGTACAGCGGGGGATCGCTTATCTCGTCCGCACCCAAGAATCGGACGGGACTTGGCGTGACCCCGAGTACACCGCCCCGGGGTTCCCCCGCGTGTTCTACCTGAAATACCACGGCTACAGTCTGTACTTTCCGCTCTGGGCACTTGCGATGTACCGACGGTTGTCCCGGCAGGCGCAGGCAGGCGCACGGGCGAGCGGTGGGAATGAAGTGGTGCATTGCGTCGTTTGAGTGACCCGCCGCGGCTCGGGGTCGTCTGCGCCCTCGCCGATGAAGCCCGGGCATTCGGTCTCAAGCGCCCCTCTCTGGATCGTGAGACCATCCTGCGATCGAACGTACGACTGTGGGTCTCTGGCGTGGGAGCCGCGCGGGCCGGTGCGGCGGCGGAGAGCCTCCTCAAAAGCGGCTGCGAAGCCCTACTGTCATTCGGATATTGCGGGGCCCTCAGCCCCGACCTCGTGCCGGGATCCCTGCTTCTTCCTTCTCTCCTTGTAGACGCTGAGAGCGGGGAAAAGTTCGAGGTGGACAGCGGGATACGTGCGGCTCTCAGCCAGCGACTTGCGGCAACCCCGCACGACTCTTCGGTCGACACTCTGGTGGGTTCGGCGCGTGTTCTCGGGGTCGAAGACAAGCGGGCTTGGGATCGGCGCTGGCCCGGAGCCGCCGTGGATATGGAGAGCTGCGCGGTCGCCCGTGCGGCCAGGGAACACGGTGTCCCGTGGGGGGTCCTTCGCGCCGTTCTTGATCGCCGGGACGACGAAATTCCCTCCTCGCTGACCCGTCTTCTCGATCCGTGGGGACGGTGGGATGCCCCTTGGTGGCAGCAGTTCACGGCCCCCATGGGTGTTTCGCCGTGGCGACTCTGGATGCTGGCCCGCGGTCGGAAAAAGGCCTTCGACGCCCTGGCACGGTCCGCGCGCTGTCTGTGCGATTCGGGGTCGCCCCTCATGTTCTAAAGCTCCGGCCGACAGCGCGCCCTGGCATGTCAAAAGACGAAGGCCGCGGCGCCTTCGACCCGATGGCCCGAGGCCCTCTGATAGAATCGAAGGTTACTGTCGAACCTTTCCGCTTGGGGCCCCCAAGACGGTCGCCTCTACTTTGTCCATGACGCACTCCCCTCGATCTTCCCGTGCCGGCGGCACGCTCGGACAAGCCTGCGCGGTGGCGCATCCGAACATCGCGCTCGTCAAGTACTGGGGGAAAAAAGACGGGGGGGGCAACCGCCCCGCCGTCGGATCGATTTCGATGACCCTCAACGGGATGGCGACACAGACGTGCGTCCGTTTCACGGGGTCTGGTGGCGACGACCGGATTCGGCTCGGAGGCGCGGAGGCCGACGCAAACACACACCGCCGTGTTCGAGCGCTTCTCGACCGTCTTCGCCGTTACGTTCCGGATGCGGGTGCGGCGGAAGTTGAGAGTGTCAACGATTTCCCGACGGGTGCGGGGCTCGCTTCCTCCGCTTCGGGCTTCGCCGCGCTCCTCGTCGCCGCGGAGGCCGCCCTCGGACTTCGCCTCTCGGAGGACGAGCGCTCGTGTCTCGCCCGTGAAGCCTCCGGTTCGGCTCCCCGCTCGCTCTACGGTGGGTTTGTCGAAATGTCGACAGGCCAGAGTCCAGACGGGAGTGACGCTGTGGCCCGCCCTCTTCTGCCCCCCGCCGACTGGCCGCTCCACGTTGTCGTCGCCGTGATCCGCGAGGAGGAAAAAGAAATCGGTTCCGGCGAGGGGATGCGCCGAAGCTTCGCGACCTCCCCGTACGCTGCGGCTTGGGTCTCCAGCCACCCTGCGGATCTCGTCGAGGCACGCGAGGCCATTCGCCATCATGATTTTTCTCGTCTCGCCGCGGTTTCCGAAGCCAGCTGCCTCAAGATGCACGCGCTTGCGATGTCCGCCCGTCCGGGTCTTCTTTATTGGCGTGGCGCAACGGTCGAAGCGCTGCACGAGATTGTGGCTCTTCGACGGGGCGGCCACGAGGTGTTCTTCACCGTGGACGCCGGACCGCAGGTCAAGGCCGTCTGTACGAGCGAGGCGCTCGCGGCTGTACGTGAGCGGCTCTTGAGTATTGCGGGTGTGCGTCGCCTGATTGTCTGTCGGCTCGGGGAGGGGGCGCGTCTCCTCGCCCCTGAGGAACCCTGCGCCGGAGGGCGGGATGTGCGTCGGAAAGTGAATCAATGACGCGGTTGGATCGTTTCCTTTCCCGTTGGATTTCTGCATTGGCGGCTTATCAGACGTGGACCGCCCGCCGTGCACCTTGGATCCTTCTCGCGACTCTTCTGGTCACGGCGGGTTCGGGTTATGTGATCGCCACGCGTGCGGGAATCGATACGCGGACGAGCAACCTTCTCTCGAAAGATCTTCGTTTTCACGTTCTCAACCGTCGTTTCGAGCAGCTTTTCCCCCAACAGCACAACGCGATCGTCCTTGTGCTCCACGGGCCGACGCGTCACGCCGTCGATCGGGCCGCACGGCGGATCCTTGTGTGGCTGCGTCAGCACCCACACGAGTATCAGGATCCTCTCGACCCGGAGGTCGACCCGTTCTTTCATCGTGCGGCACTCCTCTATCTCTCACTTCCCGAGTTGAGACATTTTTCGACGCGCTTGACGCGTGCCGGCCCACTCCTTGGCCGCCTGGCCCGCCGGCCCACGCTGACGGGATTGACGGGGCTTCTTAAAACGGCGATCGAGCATCACGGCCTCCACCGTCTCAAGGACCGTCTCCTCCCACCGGTTCTCCACGCACTCGCCCGCGCCTTCGCTCGTTTCCGCAGACATCGCCCTGTACGCCTCGACTGGACGCGGATCCTTATGCCGACCAGTTTCGCCCGAAGGGCGCGTGTCCTACGAACGATCGTGACGGTTCGCCCTCGGGCACAACCCCAGAAACTTCGCCCCTACCATGCGGCGCTGGAGCGGCTTCGCCGTGTTCTCCCCGAGCTTGGGATCGACCCGGCGCACGGGATCCGGGTGGGCTGGACCGGTGGGGCGGTGCTCGCCGACGAGCAGCTTGTGACCGTGCGCCAAGGTCTCGGGGCCGCCTTGGCGGTCTCGTTCCTGATCATTCTCGTCCTTGTGGCTCTGGCCGTGCGCAGTGTCCGTATGACGGCGGCGATTCTCCTGACCCTGGTCGTGGGGCTGGCTTGGACGACAGCTTTGGCCACCCTCGCTCTCGGGCCATTCAACCTCATTTCGGTGGCTTTTTCCGTCCTCTTCGTTGGCTTGGGCGTCGATTTTGGTGTCCAGTACGGCGTTCGGTATCTTGAGGAATACCACGCCCAAAGCGACACGCCCCGGGCACTCACCCGTACGGCCCGGGGATTGACGTGGCCGCTTGTGCTGGCCGCGTCGGCGGCGGCCATCAGTTTTTACTCGTTCCTGCCCACGGATTACACGGGAATCATCGATCTCGGTGTGGTTGCGGGGACGAGCATGTTTATTGCCGTTTTCGCCTACATCACCCTGATGCCGGTCTGGATCCGCCTTTTCGGCCGAGCACACCGTTTCCCGCCGTCCGGCCACCGGTTGGCAGCGCGCTACGCATCCTTGATTCACACCGGGGCTCGACCCGTTCTGGTGATGGCCGTGCTCCTGGCCATTGCCGCCGTACCGCTGTCTCTCCGGACACATTTCGATTTCAACCCTCTTCACCTCATGAACCCGCAGGCCCCCGCCGTCCGCACACTCGATCGTCTTGCGGCGCAGAGCCGCTACTCACCGTACAGCATCGATCTTCTCGTACGCGGCCGTCGTCGCGCCCGCCTCATGACCGATCGTCTCGCCCGATTGTCGAGCGTGGGTCGGGTCGTCAGTCTCCGCACACTGATCCCGCAAAACCAGCGGCGCAAGCAGGCTCTCCTCCGGCGTCTGCGCTTGATTCTCCCTCCGTTCACCCTGCGTCCCGATCGAAAGCGTTATCTCAGCCTTCCCGTCGATGCCGGGGCGCGATTGAAGAGGGACGCCGCAGTCTTCAAGGACCTCACGAAGGCGTCGGTCCGCAGCCCACGTCTTCGCTTCGCTCTTCGGCGCTTTGCGTCCTCCCTGAGTCGCCTGCTCCACGATCGCGCGCCCACGGCGCTCAGTCGCCTGCAACACACCCTTCTTGGGGGATTGGTTTCGAATCTCGATTTCCTAAGCCATGCGTTGCGTCCTCCCAGGGTCACGACGGCGACACTTCCGCACACCGTGGTCCGCTTGTTTCGAGCTCCCGGGCGAATCTACCGCCTTGAAATCTTTTCCCGGCTCGATCTGACCCACCAGACGGCACTGCGGCGATTCGTTCGCCAAGTTCGCCGTCTGGCTCCGGACGCCGTGGGCACTCCGGTCATGCTCGTCGCGGGTGGAGAGACCGTACTCAACGCTTTCGTCGAGGCGTCCTTGATCGCTCTTGTACTGACGGCCGCACTTCTTTATTTGGTGCTCCGCCGCTGGCGGGACGTCGGTCTGATTCTCGGCACCACCGTCATCACCGTCGTGCTCACGACGGCGAGCATGGCCGTGCTGCATCAGTCGTACAATCTGGCCAATATCATCGTGCTTCCCCTGCTTTTGGGTCTGTCGCTGGCCTACGGTATCTATTTCATTCTCCGCTGGCGTGACGGGATCCCGGTTGAGAACGTGCTGCGAAGCAGCACACCTCGGGGCGTTCTCTACAGCGGGGCGACGACCTTGGGGACCTTCGGCAGTCTGATGTTGGCGGCCGATCCTGGCGTGGGCAGCCTGGGCCGGGCGCTCGTGATCGCTCTCGCCTGGGTTCTTGTGAGTACACTGGTTGTGTTGCCGTCTCTGTTGACGCTGGTGGCACACGCCCCCGGCAAGATGAGAGTGCAGAGTAGAGATGCTTGATGCGGCCGCTTCTTCGTCGGGTTCCCAAGCCGACCTGTCTTCCCGCGCGGGCCCCCGCCGAGTATGGGGCTCCTTTGCTCTCTATCTCGGGGGACTCGCCCTTCTCGCGGCAGCTTTCCTCGTTTTCGCCCGACATGCCGGTGAGGCCGTCGTGGCCGCTTTGGCCGCGGCCGGCCTGGGTGCTTTTTGGCTGGTTCCCTATCATGCACTTCCGCTGACCCTTGATGCCTTGGGATGGCGTTCGCTCATCCGGCTTCGGCCGGAACATCCCGAAGCGGCGTCTGTTCCCTATCTTTTCTGGGTGGCGTCGATTCGCGAGGCTGTCGGGTCTGTGCTTCCGGTCGTACGCATCGGGGGTGAGGTTGCCGGCGTGCATCTCGTGACGCGGCGAGGACTACCTCTTGCGTTTGCAACGGCGACGGTGGTGGTGGAAGTCACGGTGACCCTCCTGAGCCAGATTGTGCTCGCCCTCTTCGGATTCGTGCTGCTCGCCGTCTTTGTCGGCCGAGGCTCGCTCTTCGTTCACGCCTTGCCGGCGGTGGCCGTGGCGCTGGCCATTGTGGGGATTTTCGTGCTGTTCCAGCACGGAGGGTTGGTCGGTTTCTGCGGACGGGCCCTTCGGCGTCTGACGGGGCTCGGGGTGCTCGCCGGCAAGAACGGAGATACGGCCGCGGAGATCGATCGGGATATTCGTGCGATTTACCGCCGTGGTTCGGCACTTCTATGGTGCTTCGCCGGCCAGATCGCCGGCCTTCTGGTGGGCGCGGGAGAAGTGTGGATTGCCCTCCGTCTCATGGGTCATCCGGTCGACCCTCTCGATGCGGTGATTCTTGAAGCCGGCGTTCAGGCCTTGCGAACGGGGGGGTTCTTCGTTCCTGGGGCTTTGGGTATCCAGGAAATGGGCCTCGTCTTCCTTGGCGGGGTGCTCGGACTCCCGGCCGACCTCATGCTTGCGGTTTCGGTGCTCAAGCGTCTGCGTGAAATCGTCTACGGCGGCTTCGCGCTGCTTTCCTGGCAGTGGGTGGAGGGACGTCGGTTCTGGTCAAGGCGACGCGCACCTTCCATGGAATCACCCTGATCGGAGTTCGGGAAAAATGGCTCGGGAAAGGGGATCGAGGACGGTCCTGCAGGGCTTCAAGTTCTGAAAAGTTTATAATGAGTTGACGGTTGTCTGTGCGCGACCCTGAACAAACGGGGCGGTGACGAACAATCTTACGGCTTCGAAGGAGCTTGTCATGGAGCGTTCGCGTATACCGAACTTTCATAAGCTCACCGTGACCGAGCGGGTGCGGGCCATCCACGAACGTGGGTTCATCGACGAGGACGATTACCGTCTCCTGACCGTCGGCAAGCACACCCTTCGTCTGCACCACGCGGACAAGATGATCGAGAACGTGATCGCGGTCATGGGCCTTCCCGTAGGTCTCGGTCTCAATTTTTTTGTGAACGGCCGCGATTATGTCGTCCCGCTGGTTGTCGAGGAACCGTCGATCGTTGCCGCGCTCTGCTCGGCCGCCAAACTCGTGCGTGCCGCGGGCGGCTTTCGCAGTGTCTCCACCGATCCCATCCTGATCGGGCAAATCCAAGTTCTTGATGTTCCGCACCCCGCCGAGGCCCGAGCGGCACTGCTCCAGCGCAAAGACGAGATTCTCGCGTTGGCCAACAGCATCCATCCGAAGATGCTGGCGCGTGGGGGAGGGGCGCGCGATATCGAGGTGCACAGCCATGTGGCTCCCTCGACCGGTCGCGATATGCTGGTTCTTCATCTTCTCGTTGACACGCGCGACGCCATGGGCGCGAACCTGGTCAACACGATGTGCGAAGGCGTTGCGACGCTCGTCGAAAACATCACCGGCGGACGTGCTCTTCTTCGTATTCTTTCCAATTTGACCGATCGGGCCATGGTGACAGCCACTTGCACCATTCCGGCCCGCATGTTGGGCAAGCAGGTCTACGATGGGCAGGAAGTCTGCGACGGGATTGTTCAAGCCACGGATCTTGCGCAGGTTGATCCTTATCGGGCAGCTACGCACAACAAAGGGATCATGAACGGTATCGACGCCGTCGCACTGGCGACCGGCAACGACTGGCGGGCGATCGAGGCGGCTGCGCACGCCTACGCCGCCCGAGATGGGCATTACCGCTCCTTGACACGCTGGACGCGAAACGAGCAGGGAGATCTCGTTGGACAGATTTCCCTCCCCCTCAAGGTCGGGATCGTCGGTGGTCCCCTGCAGTCCAACCCCACGGTCGCCGTCAACCTGAGAATGATGGGTGTTCGCTCGGCAACGGAACTGGCGGAAGTCATGGGGGCGGTGGGTCTCGCCCAGAACTTTTCCGCACTGCGCGCCCTGGTGACCGACGGCATCCAGCGCGGCCACATGACGCTTCACGCCCGTACCGTTGCGGCTGCAGCCGGCGCCACCCCAGATGTCTTTGATCGGGTGGTCGAACAACTGATTGAAAGCGGGGAGATCAAGGTATGGAAAGCTCAGGAAGTGCTCCGGGAGATTCGTTCCCAGCACACCGAGAAAACGTCCGTGCGCGCTGAAACGAACGACGGTCCCTGGGGGGTGGGACACGGGAAGATCATTCTTCTCGGAGAGCACGCGGTTGTTTACAAGCGCCGCGCGTTGAGCGCGCCCATTCCGCTGGCCATCCGCACGCGTATCAGGCCTGCGGACGAAGGGGTGCATCTGATCGTGCCACGCTGGAGTCTCGAGCAGAGGGTCCACCGGCGGCCGGACAATCCGGACACGTTCCAGAACTCGATCCTGATGTTGCTCGAACGGTTGGGCATTCAAGACCAGCCGATGCGCATCGAGGTCTATCCCCAGGTGCCACGGGCGATGGGGTTGGGCGGGTCGGCCGCCATGGCGGTGTCGATTGCGCGAGCGCTCAACCTTTATTACAAGATCGGCCTCGACGACGAGCAGATCAACGCCCTGGCCTACGCCTGCGAGCAGAACGCGCACGGAACGGCTTCCGGGATCGATAACACGGTGGCGACGTACGGACGTTTCCTTCTTTACGACGCCAAGGCTCAGCCCGCGATGACGTTTCTCGAGCCGGCGAGCGAGCTGAAGTTCGTCGTCGCCCTGAGCCGTGTCGAAAGCCTGACCGCCAAGATGGTGGCACGGGTGCGTTCTTCATGGGAAAAACACCCGGTGCTTTACGAGCGGATTTTTGATGAGATCGACCACCTCACACAAGAAGGTTTGGTGGCCGTGCGTGAGGGTGATCTGCCCAAGCTCGGAGAGCTCATGAACCTCTGCCACGGCCTTCTGACATCGCTTCGTGTCTCGACATGGGAACTTGAAGAGCTTGTCCAGATCGCGCGCGAAAACGGTGCCTTGGGCGCCAAATTGACCGGAGGGGGAGGGGGCGGTGCCGTCATCGCCCTCTGTCCGGAGGATACGAAGCGCATCCTTCACGCGATGAACGACGCGGGTTATCAGGCCTTTGAGGTGAGCGTTCGTGCTTCTTGATCGCCCCGCAGCACCGGCGTCGGTTTCGAACGATGAGGAACGTCTCATCCTGGTCGACGCGGACGACCGGCCGACCGGGAGCGCCAGCAAACGACTCTGCCACGACGGCGAGGGTCGTCTTCACCGTGCTTTTTCGGTGTTCCTCTTTCGAGACGATGGTTCGGTGCTTCTCCAGCAGAGGAGTTCGGGCAAGCGTCTGTGGCCGCTTTACTGGTCGAACGCTTGCTGCAGTCACCCGCGCCTGGGGGAGGAGACGGCGGAGGCCGCCCGCCGCCGTTTGCAGCAAGAACTCGGGCTCGAGACGCCTCTCCATTACGTCTACAAGTTCCGTTATCAGGCTTCGTACGGAGCCGCCGGTTCGGAACACGAGCTGTGCTGGGTTTTCGTGGGGCGGACATCGAGCGCGCCTGTCGTTCATCCCGAGGAGGTTGCGGCGTATCGTCACTACGCTCCCGACGAGCTTGATGCGGCGGTGGAGGAGACGCCCGAGATCTTCACGCCCTGGTTTCTGATGGAATGGCGGGCCCTTCGCGGCGAATACTTCGATCGTGTTCTTGATCTTCTTTGTTTGCCGTCGTCCGGTCTCCGTGCCCACACACCCGTTTCTCCCGCGGTGACCTGACCGCTTCGAGGTTCAAATCATGTCCGTCCCCCTGATTCAACAGTACCGTGTCGGTCGCTACATCCTGTCCCGAAAGCTCAAGGGCATCAAGCGTTACCCTCTCGTGCTGATGCTCGAGCCACTCTTCCAGTGCAACCTGGCCTGCAGCGGTTGCGGCAAAATCGATTACCCCGAGGAGACTCTGCGCCGCCGCATGAGCGTTGAGGACGCGCTTCATGCCGTCGACGAATGCGGGGCTCCGATCGTCTCGATTCCGGGAGGTGAACCACTTCTTCACAAAGAGCTCCCCACGATCGTCGAGGGGATCATCGCGCGCAAGAAGTTCGTCTACCTGTGCACGAACGCTCTTCTTCTCGTGAAGAGGCTTGACGATTACAAACCTTCGCCCTATTTGACCTTCTCCGTCCATCTCGACGGACTTGAAGAACGTCACGATGCCTCGGTGTGTCAGCCCGGTGTGTTTGTCCGTGCGACGGAGGCGATCCGTGCCGCACGCGATCGGGGCCATCGCGTGACCGTCAACTGCACCCTTTTCCAGAGTGAAGATCCTGACGAGGTCGCCCGCTTCTTTGATTACTGCATGGACCTCGGCGTGGAAGGGATCACGGTTTCACCAGGCTACAGTTACGAACGGGCTCCGCGCCAAGACCGTTTTCTGCCACGTCAAAAGAGCAAGGAACTCTTTCGTGCCATTTTTCGTCGGGGGCAGGAGGGTCGCCGCCGCTGGGTGTTCAACCAGTCGAGCCTTTTCCTTGATTTCCTCGCCGGGAACCAAACCTACCAGTGCACCCCGTGGAGTAACCCAACGTATAACATTTTTGGCTGGCAGAAGCCCTGTTATCTCTTGGTCGGGGAGGGGACAGCGAAGACGTTCCGTGCTCTCATGGAAGAAACCGATTGGGAATCCTACGGGTACGGCAAGCACCCCAAATGCGACAACTGCATGGCGCATTGTGGCTACGAGGGAACGGCGGTCAACGACACGTTTGCTCACCCCCTCAAGGCCCTTCTGGTACATTTGCGCGGGCCGCGCACCGAAGGATCTTTCGCCCCCGAGCTTCCCATCCTCTATGAGAGGCCGAACACGAATGAATCCCTCACAGGGTCGACGGTCGCCGTAAGCCTCGACGAGCTGCGGCGGCAAGCCGGGCGAAGCGCTTAAATCGCTTCCTTCTCCCGCCGGAGACCGGTGGGAGCCTCGGGACAGGAGAGGACGAGGAACCCCTCGTCACCTGCCGCATCTCGGAATCGCCGCGCACCGCGGGGATCCGCTGCGAACGCCACACCGATGTCGCCCCCGCCGGCGCCGGACGGCTTGTACGTCACGCCATTTTTCGTGGCAAGGTGTTCGAGGCGTCGATGAACCGGTGAGACGATCGGAAGCGATGCGGCCGATCCGAGCCCGTCCAAGAGCCGCCTGTAGTCACGCAGAGTCGCGCAAAACCGATCACCGTCGCCACGGGCGGCCGCGTCGATTCCTTGATCCGAGAGATGTGCAAGATCCTGCATGAAGCGTTCGTACGCCCGCTCGTTGCGGCGGCGCCAGGTGGCCAGGCGTTCGAGAAACCCGCCCGTTGAGGAAGAACGACCGGTCCAGACGCAGAAAAGCTCAAGCCCGTCCGGGAGTGGGAGAGGGGTGAGTTTGGGGTGAGATTCGCTCCGTCGATAGACGAAGGTCCCTCCACACAGGCTCGCCGCGATGTCGAGGCCGCTGCCCCGGCCGCCCTGATGCCCCGTGTGGAGTGCTTGAAGGCGAGCGAGGGCGGTGGTCTGATCCTCGTGCTCCCCGCCGTGCTCGGGCCCCAACGTCCAGACGCGGAGGGCGGCATCGAGGGCGACGGTCAGGGCTGCGCTCGATCCGAGACCGATTTTGGCGCGTCCTCCTCGAGCGAGTTCGGCAAAAAACGCCGAGGTATCAAGACGGATGCGGCAAGGGGAGAGGGGACTCCTGGCGAGGGCGTTGGCCAGAACGGTGCCCGCCAGGTCAAGTTCGCGCGGTGCTTGCAGGCTGCCGTCCGGGCGTCGCCAGATCGGCTTGCGGTCTGCCGTAGTTCCAAACTCGATTTCCGCGACGTTGATGTCCGGCGCCTCCAGAAGATATTTGGAGGCGTGCGGTTCGATACACGCGCGTGCGCGGACGTCGACCGCACGTACGTAGGCGGCTCCATTTTCCAGAACGGCGTATTCGCCGATGAGGACCACTTTTCCAGGGGCGGAGAAAATGACAGAGGAACCGGACATGAGGCGCGGGGACGGCAATGCGAAAGATCATATCCCGATGCGCAAGCGCGTCACCGGACGATCATTATAGGCGTGATTCCCGACGCGACATCCGACGAGGCCTGAAGAGGGCTGTGCGCCCAGCCCGTTTTTGGCTTGGGGTCTCTCGCTATACTGGCGGCGCTTTCCGGAGAGAGAGGCTCCAAACATGAATCTTGATGTCGGCGATCGGCTGCGGAAACAGAGAGCACTTCTTTTTCGTTTTGTTCTCCTTCTCGGAGTCGTCAGCTTCTTTGCCGACGCGACCTACGAAGGTGGGCGAAGCCTCCTTGGTCCGTTCCTTCTGGTCCTGGGGGCAAGTCCTGTGGCGGTCGGCCTCGTGGCGGGGGCGAGCGAGTTCTTGGGCTACGCCGTCCGCTACCCTGCCGGATTGCTGGCCAAGAGCGAGCTGTCGAGGACCGTTCTTCTCTATCTCGGTTATCTGATCAACCTCGTGGCGTTGCCGCTTCTCGCGTTCGTTCATGCGCTTGGCTGGGCCATCGCACTTCTCTTCCTCGAACGGCTCGGGCGGGGTTTGCGCAATCCCCCCAAAAAGACCTTGTTGGCCGGCGCCGGGGACCTTCTCGGCTCGGGTCGGATTTTCGGGTTGCACGAGGCCATGGACCAGATCGGGGCTGTCGCCGGACCACTTCTGATCGCCGCAACAATTGCCGAAGGATACAGCCGGGCATTTCTCTGGCTTTTTATACCGGCCGCCGGAGCCGTCCTCATCCTGCTCCTGGCCATGCGCCTCTACAGGCGAACGAGCAGCCTCAGAGCCCCGACCGAGACGCCATCCGCGGGGGAAGTCCCACGTAGCGATGATCCGCCGTCGCAGGGCTTTTTCTGGCTGTGCGTATGCGGAGGGGTCCTGATCATGGGGCTTTCGCCCATGATTCTCTTCGGCTACACCCTGATGGCGCGTGGAGACTGGTCGCCCCGTCTCATTGCGCTGGGTTTTGCCTGGTCCATGGCGGTCAGCGCCCTTTCGGCGCTCGTTTTCGGAAGAGCCTATGACCGCTACGGGACACCGGCGCTCAAGTTCCCGATTGTGCTTGTTCCTCTCACGATGTTCGCCCTAAGCACCGCGCACCCGTCGTTCGCTGATTTGGTGTGGGGATTGACGGGATGGGGTCTCAGTCTAGGCGCGATGGAGGGAATGCTCCACGCCGCCGTGGCACGGCACGCCTCCACGCCGGCGGCGCGGGGGCGGCTCTTCGGGATCTTCGATGCTGTCTACGGAGGCGCGTGGATGCTGGGGGGGGTGATGATGGGATGGCTCGAGGCGACCCAACCCCAGGCGGTGATCATCTTCTCCCTGGCCACGAGCGTCGTGGCTCTCTATGCCCTTCAACGACACGGGCGGTGTCGTCGGCGTGCCCCGTGAGAGCGCCATGTGGACGACTTTCTTGGTCACATCGTTACAATATCCGGCGGAGGCGTGGCGGAGCGGTTGAACGCAGCTGACTTGAAATCAGCCGTACCTATACGGGTACCGTGGGTTCGAATCCCACCGCCTCCGCCAGAATGGAAGTCGGGTCTTGATTGTCGCAGGAGGCGCCTCTCCAGGGGGGGCTTTTGTCATTCTCGGGCTGTTGGTGCAAGACGGTCTTCTTCCGCAAAGCGGGTGGGCCGTCCGCGTGTGAGAGAACTCATGCGAACGCCGCCCGTGTCGAGAAGTTCCTTCCGCGATCGATGCGGAAGACTCTTCGTGTATCCTGAGCCGTTCCATGAGTGCCGCCCGCCAAACCCCTTCGCCGCGATCTCTGCTCGTCGTTCGCGATGACCGGCTCGGTGATTTCATGCTGGCGTGGCCGGCGTTTGCCCTTCTCCGACGGGCTTTGCCGGAGACGAGAATCACGGCTCTGGTTCCTGAGTACACCGCTCCGTTGGGTCGACTCTGCACCAGTCTCGATGATGTCCTCGTCGTTTCGCATGCCGTGCGTAACGGAACAGACGGCACCGCCCTGGCCGAACGATTGCGTGATCAGAGTTACGACGCCGTCATCAGTTTTTTTTCGCACTACCATACGGCTCGTGCATTCCGCCGCGCTGGAATCCCGATCCGGATTGCCCCCGCCGTCAAACTGGCCCAGGTCCACCACACTCATCGCCTGCACCAGCACCGCTCGCGCTCGTTGAAACCCGAATACCGCTACAACCTCGATCTGGCGATTTTCGCGCTCGAGCTCTGGCGGATCGAGCCCCCAGATCCCTTGGAGGATCCCCCCTACCTCGGCTTCCCCGTCGACCGCCGTCGCGCGCACGCTCGTGAGCTTCGTGAGCAATACGGACTCGGGGAGCGGACTCCTCTGATCGCCGTCCACCCGGGCCACGGCGGGTCCGCCCGCAACCTCGACCTTGAGGGATACGTGAAGCTCTGCGGTTCCATCGGACGGTTGTTTCAGCGTGTGACTTTTCTCGTGACCTCCGGGCCTGCCCCTGAGGAGTGTGCGTACGCCGAGAATCTCTCCCGACGGCTTGACGCGGAAGGATTGCCCAACCGCTTGCACGTCTCGAGCACGGGTCTCGCACGCTTTGCGCTGGATCTTAGCGTCGTCGATGCCTTCCTTTCGGGCTCGACCGGCCCCTTGCATCTTGCCGGATGTCTGGGTGTCCCGACAGTGGGGTTTTTCCCCGAAAAAAGAAGTGCCAACGCGACACGTTGGTGCCCTCCGACAAAGGAGGGTTTCCACCTTCCCGTCACGCGTCCAGAGGCGGCGCGTGGCGACGCTCTCCTGCCCCCCTCGGATGAAGACAACCGTCGCGTCTGCGCATTTCTCGAGCGTCATCTGCGTTCGCCTTGAGCCGCCGTCACCATGGCCTCCCTGAGCTGTGATGAGCGATTCAAAGGAGCAAGAGGTGCAGATGCGCTTCTTCAGTCGTTAAGCCGATCTCGTGCCTTCCGCCGCAGGGGGGTCTTGATTGCGGACCCAGGCATCAGCGTATTTGCAGAAGATCGAGTGAGCGGAGAGGATCGCAATCAGGAGGCCGGATCTACCGTCGAGAAAACCTAATCTTATAAAGTACATACGAAAGAAACCCCAAGTTCCGTGGTATATTCCCCTCGCGAGAAGGTAGCGCTCGCCTCGGCGCTTTTTCTCGCGGCCGGAAAGGGCGGCGTAGCGGGCCGATTTCACCAGGTAATGCTCGAGATCACGGTAAGAGTAGTGCAGGAGAGGGTTGGCAAGCTTCTTCACCCGGGTTCCCTTGTAGGGGACGAGCTTTTCATGGACGGTGCTCGAGTCGTAACCGGCGCTGCCTTTTGTGTAAAGGCGCGCCACTTCGTCTGGGTACCAGCCTCCGTGACGGAGATAGCGGCCGAAAACCCAGGTTTTACGACGTACTATGAAGACTGTGGGCTCTGTCGTTGTCGTGATGACCTCGCGGATTTCCTTGGCGAGTTCGGGCGGGATACGCTCGTCGCTGTCGATCATGAAAATCCACACGGTTTCTGGGATGGCCGCTTCGGCCCGTTGCCTCTGAACGCCAAATCCCTGCCAATCGTCGGCGACGAGAATGTCGGCACCGTGACGGCGGGCCACTTCGACCGTCGCATCACGGCTTCCGGCGTCGACGACGAGAACGCGGTCCGCGAAGCCGAGGGTGGGAAGAAGTTCTTCGAGATTATTCGCCTCGTCACGTGCGAGAACGACGGCGGTCAACAAAGGGGGCGGCATAAGTTAACGAATACGAAGACGGTCTCGCGATCGTATCATAGGGCTAAGCATGATCGGTGCAAAGAATATGTCGGATCTTCGCCGTCGGACGGTCTTCATTGGCGCCCTTCTCGTCGCCGCCGTTCTCATCGTTCTCATCGTCCGGACGCTCGATCTCGCACGCGAGCACCGTGCGTTCCTCCTCCTGACGCTCCCGGCCGCTCCGCTTTCACGGTCGCACGAGGAGTTGGCTCTTGCTCACAACGTCGCTCGCTTGCTGCGTTTTTCCCTTCCCGCCACCATCGTCGTACGGCGCAGCGGCCCGATGGTTCATCTCGGCGAAGTTTTGTCCATCAAGGTCGGCATCCCCATTGATTTCCGAAGCGGTCCCGATCGGGACATCCTCCGGCGTGCGACGCAGGGGAACAAGCGCCTTCGTCTCTACATTTTCCTCCGGTCGCACCTGCCGAGCTGGCTCAAGGCCGTACCCCATCCGCTGCGTCATCCCGTGCTCTCTCTCGTTCGTTGGACCCCGTTTGGCGGAGCCCGAATCTACAGTTTCGAGCCGTCGTACGTGATGACGGCGCGGATCCTGAATCGTCCGCCCGTCCCAGACACGACCCTCCACCGTCCTCGGTAAGTACGCGGATGTCGAAGCGGCTCACTCGGCAACGGAGTCCGTATCTTTGGCAAATCCCGTTTCACGGGGCGCCCGCGTGTGTCTTTTTCAGAGAAGCCCGGATTCCAAACGTGCCTCTTCCGACATGCGGCTTGTGTCCCACGGCGGATCAAAAACGAGGTCGACCTGGACGTCTTGGACAGGAGGGATGGCGGCGAGCCGTGTGCGAATCTCGTCGACCAGCACACCCCCCATCCCGCATCCCGGGGCCGTCAGTGTCATGCTGATCGCCACACGGAACGTGTGACTTTCGGGGGCGGTCCGTTCAACCTTGAGTTCGTAGACGAGTCCCAGGTCGACGATATTGATCGGAATCTCGGGGTCGTAGACTTCACGGAGCTGCTCGCGAACGAGCGTCTCGATGTCATCCGCCGTCGGATTCTCCGGAACAGGGACGGGAGGAGGGGGCTCACGGCCGATGGCCTCGGCGTCGGATCCCTTGATACGGAGAAGGCTTCCGCCGACGTAAACGGTGAAACTTCCCCCCAGAGCCTGGGTGAGTGTTCCTTCGGCGCCTTCAGGGACGATCACTTCCGCTCCCGAGGGGACAAGAGTGGCGTTGCAGTCGCGGATGAAACGGACGGGTTCGTAGACGCGGGGCATCGCGGGTCAGGAGCGGGGATCGGAGCTGATTTCCTGCGTCTTCCGGTCGAGCGCCGCACGCAGGGTCTGCCAGGCCAGGGTGGCACACTTGACACGGGCTGGAAATTCGTGAACGCCCGCGAGAGCCTTGAGGCGGGCGTAACGTTCTTCCTCGAGAAGCGCGGGGACCGTTCCCCCGACGATGAGCTCATGAACCGCCTCGATGAGCCTTCGGGCATCTTCGACAGGGAGGTTGCGAAGAGCTTCGGTCATCAGGGAGGCCGAAGCGACGGAGATGGCGCATCCTGTGCCTTCGAACGCGATTTCACGAATCTCATCGCCCTCATCGCCCACCTTGAGCGTAAGAAACACCTTGTCTCCGCAGAGCGGGTTGAAGCCCTGCGCCTGATGCGTGCAAGGATCGAGATGTCCGAAATTTCGCGGATGACGGTTGTGGTCCAGAATGATTTCCTGATAAAGCGAAAGCATCGGATTCATGTCAGGAACATCTCGCGCACACGAGCCAAAGCTTCGATAAAACGGTTCACTTCCTCGCGTGTGTTGTACAGACCGAAGGACGCGCGCACTGTCGCCGGAACCTGGAAATGTTCGATGGTCGGCATCGCGCAATGGTGGCCGGCGCGCACCGCGATCCCGTCCTGGTCGAGGAGGGTGCCAACATCGTGGGGGTGGACGCCCTCGACCACGAACGAAAGGACCGCGGCCTTGCGGGTGGATTGGCCGATGATCCGTACTCCCTTGAGCTCGTGCATGCGCGCCGTCGCATACTCGAGAAGATCGTGCTCATGGTGGGCGATGCGCGAGAGACCGAGCGTCTGGAGATAGCGAAGAGCGGCGGTCAGGCCGCAGGCCCCGGCGATGTTGGGCGTCCCGGCCTCAAACTTGGCCGGTGCGGACGCATAGGTGGTCTTGTCGAAATGGACCGTCTCAATCATGTCTCCGCCCCCCTGCCAGGGGGGCAGGTCTTCGAGCCACTGCTCGCGGGCGTAGAGAACCCCGATGCCCGTCGGCCCGTACATCTTGTGTCCCGAACAGACGTAGAAGTCGCAAGCCAAACGCCGAACATCGACGGCAAGGTGCGAGGCGGCCTGGGCGCCGTCGATGAGGACGGCGGCCCCTTGGGCGTGGGCCAGCGAGGTCAACTCGGCCACGGGAAGAATCGTCCCCAGGGCGTTCGAAACGTGGGAAAAAGCGACCATTCGTGTTTTCGGGCCAATCATTTCAGCGGCCTGTTTGAGATCGATCTCGCCGGCCTCATCAACGGGGATGATTCGCAGACGCGCGCCGGTGCGCGCACAGAGCATCTGCCACGGGACGATGTTGGAGTGGTGTTCGATTTCCGTGAGAACAATCTCGTCCCCTGCGCGAACGAAGGCCTTCCCGAAACTGTTCGCAACAAGGTTGATCGCTTCGGTGGCCCCGCGCAAAAAGACGATTTCGTTGGGCGTTTGCGCATGAAGATAGGCACGGACGGCTTCGCGGGCTTCCTCGTAGCGTTCCGTGGCGAGAGCGCTGAGCTGATAGACCCCTCGGTGCACGTTGGCGTTTTCTTCCGTGTAATACCGGACGAGAGCGTCAATGACGGACTGGGGCTTTTGCGTGGTCGCGGCGTTGTCGAGATACACCAGAGGGTGACCGTGGACGCGCGTGCGGAGAATCGGAAAATCTTCACGCACACGGTCCACGTCATAGCCGGTCGGAGGCGGTGGCGTATGAAGGAGAGGAGCGTTCACAGGGCAACCTCGGGGACAAGAAGGCGCACGAGAACCTCCAGTCGCTTCGCCAGAGCTGTCCGAAGGACCTCAGACGCCGCGGCGGGAAACGTCTCGAGCACACGTAGGGCAAACGCCCTGAGAAGAAGGGCGCGGGCCTGAGAGGCGTTGAGACCGCGGCTTTGGAGGTAGAACAACCCCTCTGGATCGATCGCCCCGATGCTGGCGCCGTGCGTGCAGAGGACGTCGTCGCTGCGAATATGAAGCTCGGGTCGGCTGTTGATGTCCGAGGCAGGATCAAGCAGCAGGCCCCGGCTCTGCTGGTGAGCGACGACACCCTTGGTGGCTGATTCGACCACAATCGTGCCACCGTAGACGGCCGTCGCTCGAGCGGCGGTTGCGGAGTGAACGCGCTGGCGGCTTTCTGTGGCGTCGGCCCGATGGACGATCTCCGTTTGAAGATCGAAAACATGTTTTGAAGGAAGCAGAACCGCCGCATCAAGAGTCGCTTGTGCCCACGACCCGCTCAGGTCGACGCAGATCTCGTGACGGGCCTTGCGGGCGCCCGCGTGCACACCAAGGGCGTGATACGCGGCCCCTTCATCAACGACGACACCCGTCGTCCAGAGCCAGTTTTCGTGGACCCCGGGTGCGTCGAGGAGCGCGTGGTGAAGTGTGGCTTCACGGTCTAAATGAATATCGCGGACGAGATGCCGGAGCTGGTTGGGGTAAGCGGCCTCGCCTTCCACGAGGTCCAGCCGTGCTCCGGGTTCGAGAACGAGCAGAAGACGCCGGACGACAACCGCATTCGGACTTTGCCAGAGGATCTGTAGCGGGCGGTCATGGGGACGCTCTCGGGGGACCACGATCACGTAACCGTCGTCGAGGTGAGCGGTATTCCACCAGACAAAGTAGCGGTCGCGGATAGGCGAGGAGAGAACGATGCGTTTCATGAGCGCCGGGTCTTCAGTCCAAGCCTCACGCATCGTTCGCAGGGTCACACCGTGGCGAAGTCCGTCTCGGCGGCGGGCCTCGGGATCACCGATTTTCCCGTCTTCGAGAAGAAGAATCTCTTCTGACGGGGCCGGAGTCGTGAGTTCTGTCCCAAGCTTCCTCTCCGCCGATGCCGTCGTTTCGTTGGATCTCGCAAGAGGAGGCAGAAAATCCTGTGCCCGCGTGTAGCGCCAGCGTTCGTCGTGCCTGTCGGGTGGAGCGTGGACCTCGAGAGCTTTTTCCGCGTGCGTGCGGGCATCGTCCCAACTGCGAATCCGTGTCGGCGAGGATCCGGACAGTGCACGCGGGCGGAAGGATTCGACGGGGGAGGACATCAACGTTTCAAGCCATGGCCGTGAGAAGGGGCTCGTAACCCTCCCGCTCGATCTCACGCGCGAGTTCCCGTGTTCCCGAGCGCACGATCCGCCCTTTGATCAGGATGTGGACAACATCGGGATCAATGTAATCGAGCAAACGTTGGTAGTGGGTGACGAGGACGATGCTCCGGTCTTTGGAGCGGGTGGCGTTGACCCCGCGGGCAACCAGCTTGAGAGCATCGACATCGAGCCCCGAATCCGTTTCGTCGAGGAGCGTGAGGCGAGGTTCGAGGAGGAGCATCTGGAGAATTTCGTTGCGTTTCTTTTCCCCTCCGGAAAAGCCGGCGTTGACGCCCCGTTCGAGAAAATCCTGCCCGAGACCGACAAGCGGAGCGAGCTCACGGAAGACCTTGAGGAATTCGACGGCGTCATAGGGGGTCTGGCCCCGGGCTTCACGGACGGCGTTGACCGCCGCCTTCAGGAAGTAGCCGTTGCCGAGACCGGCAATTTCGACGGGATACTGGAAGGCCAGGAAAAGCCCGCGCCGGGCCCGTTCCTCCGGCGTCAACGTCAAGAGATCCTCGCCGTCAAACGAGATCTCTCCCTTCTCGATGGTGTAGCCCGGATGCCCCGCGAGGCTCTGGACGAGAGTGCTCTTACCGGAGCCGTTTGGGCCCATGATGGCATGCACTTCGCCGAGCCCGATTCGGAGATCGAGGCCGTTCAGGATGAATTGATCCTGGGCCTTGATCCAAAGATTTCGGACATCCAGGAGAGGCTGTTCATTGTTCATCCGACGGCTCCTTCCAGGCTGACGGCGATCAGTTTTTGGGCTTCAACGGCGAATTCGAGCGGCAGCTTTTGGAAGACTTCGCGGCAGAACCCGTTGACGAGCAGGTGGACCGCTGTTTCCTCGTCCAGCCCACGCTGCCGACAGTAAAAAATCTGATCGTCGGCAATCTTGGATGCCGTCGCCTCATGTTCGACACGCGCCGAGGGATGACGCACCTCGAGAACCGGGATCGTGTACGCTTGGCAGTGGGGGCCGATCAGGAGCGAGTCACAGCGCGTGTAGTTGTGGGCGTGGAGAGCGGTGGGGGCCATCCGCACCATACCGCGGTAGGCGTTACGGCCATGACCCGCCGAGATTCCTTTCGAAATCACGACGCTTCGTGTACGTCGCCCCATGTGGATCATCTTTGTTCCTGTGTCCGCCTGCTGGCGGTGGCGGGCGAGTGCGACGGAGTAGAATTCCCCGACCGACTCGTCGCCGCGCAGGATGCAACTCGGATACTTCCATGTGATCGCCGAGCCCGTTTCGACTTGGGTCCATGAGATCTTGGATCGGGCTCCTCGGCAATCGCCGCGCTTCGTAACGAAGTTGTAAATTCCGCCGCGTCCCTCCTCGTCGCCGGGGTACCAGTTCTGTACGGTGGCATAGCGAATTTCGGCGCCTTCCAGGGCCACGAGTTCAACCACCGCGGCATGGAGCTGGTTTTCGTCACGCATCGGGGCTGTGCAGCCCTCAAGATAGCTGACGTAGGAGCCACGATCGGCAATGATCAACGTTCTCTCGAACTGTCCCGTCTTGGCGGCGTTGATCCGAAAATAGGTGGAGAGTTCCATGGGGCAGCGCACACCCGGGGGAACGTAGACGAAAGATCCGTCGCTAAAGACCGCCGAGTTGAGCGCGGCAAAGAAATTGTCGCGGTAAGGAACGACGCTCCCCAGGTATTGGCGCACAAGCTCGGGATATTCGACGGCCGCTTCTGAAAAGGGGCAAAAGATCACTCCCGCTTTTTTCAGCGTTTCCCGAAACGTTGTGGCGACGGAGACGCTGTCGAAGACGGCGTCCATGGCTACCCCCGCGAGGGCCGCCTGCTCATGCAAGGGGACGCCGAGCTTGCGGTACGTTTCGAGAAGGCGAGGGTCGACCTCGTCGAGAGATTTGGGCCGTTTGGGGTCGACACTTCGCGGGGCGGCGTAGTAACTGACGGCCTGATAGTCGATCGGAGGGTAGGCGGCAATCGACCAATGGGGTTCCTTCATTTCGAGCCAGGCACGGTAGGCTTGGAGACGCCAGTCGAGAAGATAACGTGGCTCTTTTTTGGTCTCGGAAAGACGGGTGATCACCTCCTCGGACAGTCCCGGTGGGGACTGATCCGTCTCAATATCGGTGACGAAACCCGCTTCGTAGCCGCGCTGGAGAAGCGGCGTCAGCTCATCGGTGGACGTGTTCACGGTTGCTGTCTTGTGATCCGGACGAAAGGGCAGGGCGATGGCGCGATGGGGCGGTGGCGGAACGAGATTGCTCGGGTTCGTGAGCCGTCGATTCGCCCTGAACGACGCCGGGGAGAGCATTCTTGGAGCGGGGGACGGAGCGGCTCATGTAGAGCGCGGGAATGGGCAGGGCAGCCGCGAGTTCGGCGAGCGTGATGCCCGCGAGAGTGCGACGAATGGCTTCGTTGATCGTTTGCCACGGTGTTCGGACACGGCAGTAGCCGGCGTGGTTGCAGCCGAGGTTCCCGAGACTGCATTCTGTGACCGCCATGCTGCCCTCGAGGGACTCCAAGATCTCGAGCGCTGAGATGTCCGTCGGATCGCGTGAGAGCCGATACCCCCCGTGGGTTCCGCGCTGTGAGACCACAAGTCCTTGATGAGTTAATTGCTTGAGAAGCTTACCCACGGTAGCCTCCGGAAGCCTCGTGGCCTGAGCAATCGAGGAGACAGTCATCCATCCGACTCGCATCGCCGCGAGTTGTGCGAGGATCACGGTGCCGTAGTCGGTAAGACGTCGGAGTCTGAGCATGAGGGCGAACAGTTGAATACTGGACTATTCTAGTCCTGATTAAAGCCTCTTGTCAACCCATGCACTCATCCAGCGCCTTTGGCACTCGGGTGGATGCTGGACGGGGCTCCCCTTGGGCTCCTTACGCTGCCGTTTGCGCGGAAGCTTGGCTTACCGGGTTCAGGTCGGCTTCATACGGTCCGTCCGCCGGAGCCCCATGATCCAGCGGACAGCGCTGTCTATGTCCCAACCCTGACGGCCCACCGCGGCATTCGCATCCGTGTGTGCCTTCCCTCCTCTATCCGCATCCCCGAAGGCAAGGGCTGGACACCGCATTCTGGTAAGCTTCTGAGACGGAGTGGCTTTGGAGTGCAAATCTATGAAAGAATTCTCATCGTATTCAGAGTTTTATTCTTATTATCTCAAGCAACACTCAACATATGGATGCCGCCTTTTTCATGTTGTTGGCTCGAGCCTCGTGCTCGTCGACATTGTTCTCTCGCTTATTCTTTCGCTGTGGCTCCTCATTCTTGCCCCCATCCTTGGTTATGGATGCGCGTGGATCGGTCATTACGTGTTCGAGCACAATCGACCGGCAACTTTTGGTGCGCCTTTCTGGAGCTTTGTCAGCGACTGGCGGATGTACGGGGACGTGCTCACGGGTCGGATCAAACTGCGTGGCCCATGAGTATGTTGAGTGGAACCCGAGCTTCCTGCTAAACCCTCACTTTTCTCCTTCCCGCAGATCAAAGCGGGCAAGGTAATCACGGAAGTGCTCGCGCACGAACGCAGCGGGGAGGAGCTTTTGGAATTGCTCGCTGTAGCGGTTGGCCCGATAACTGCCGACTTCAGAACGCTCAAGATGTTCACGAACCTTGGATGCCGTCGTTCCATGAAACGGTGTTTCGAGGAACCGGTAAATCTTCTCCAGCATCGGAAGGGGAAAACGGACGAGCTCATCGTAAAAAACATGTAGGACCCTCTGCGAACGTGCGTGCTCGGAGTCGGCGATTTCGATCACTCGTTGCGCTCCAAGGATCCAACGATCCAAAACCCGCTGAGCAACACGGGCGGGCTCGACACGATCGCTGAACAAGCCCTGGAGGATCATTGTCAGAGAAGCCACAGAAGGCAGCACTCGACCGGGATCCCTGTGGGTGACGATGATGCGCGCGTCGGGATAAACCCGGAGGAGATCCTGGTAATAGAACACGTGGTCCGGGCATTTCAGGACCCAACGTTTTTCCCCGGATGAGACATGGTCGAGCGATTGAAGAAAGCGACGATGAAACTCGTAGGCGCCGGTGTGTGTGCGCTGATCCATCCACGCCAGATACTCAGGGACGTCGTAAGTGCTGTCAAAGCGCAGGCTTTCCATGGTGTTACTGAGAATCTCGGAACATTCTTGGGGTGATTTGGGGTGCGACGGGTACGCGTTTTGGAAGTCGGGCTCGAGAACGTCCAGCCAGTGGAGAGCCCGGCGCATGCGCATGTTGCTGCCGCGAGGGGAGGCGAGCGCAAAGTAGGGGTAGGTCACCTCCGCAATCGTGGGCGCACGGTGCCGGGGGTCCAGGATCAACATGGAGTGAAGAAAGGTGCTTGCAGTTCGCGGCAATCCCATGATAAACACGGGTGAAAAGATCGGCTTACGTGCAAGGTTGGGGTTTTGCCGGCACAATTCGACCAGACGAAGATGGTTGGACAAAAGACGCAGAACGTCCACGCGCAGGGCCGTCCGCCCGATAGTGTTCAAGGTGTTGTTTGCGCGTATCGAGGACAGGAGCGCGGAGAGAGCTTCTTTCGGAGGGGGGGTAAAAAAATCTCGAAGACCTGTCTCGTTCTGTGCTTTGAGGATCAGGGCTTCCGCGTCATAGACGGACGTCGAGAACGAAGACCGCAGCGTATCGAAAATCGGAGTGGTTGCACGGAACGAACGGCGCAATGCCCGTGCGCGAAGGAGGCGGAGCTGATAGCTGAGATCGTAGCGTGCGCTCATGAGATCAATCGTCCACCAGGGAGCCCCGGGCGACCTCCGGCAGCGGTGGGGGGGAGTTTTTCTCGGAATGCCAACCCCAAGCGAAGCGTCCGACCGCAACGGTCGCAAAAGCAAAGAAAAAATCACGAACGCGAAGGATGAGCGACACCGTCAGACCCGCAGTGGGCGAGACAGCCGCCAAAGGGGCGAGCAGGATAAAGAGTCCTTCCTGAAGACCCCAGGCTGAAGGGATCAAAAACCCAAAGGAACGTAACGCTCGTGCGAGACACAAAAAGAAGAGCGCAACCATGAACGAGACCTGCGCGTGAATCAGGAAGAAAGCCAGCCAGACAGCGCCGGCGCCGGTAAGAAGACTGGCCAACTGCCAAAGAAAGCCCCAGCCCCAAGCGGCCGGTGACCGGTAAAGACGCCAGAGCCCATGTTTGACACGCAGAGGGAAACGGCTCCAGGACGAGCGGCGGGTGCTCGGACCCAATTTGTCTAAGCCACGGCCAAGAGTATCGAAGACCTTCCCGCGAAGCTGGAGGACAAGTGCAGCGGCCAGAACGGCGGCAAGGAACCCGGCAATGGGAGCGTAATCAAGGAAGGTGGAGCGTCCCGTCGGAGACGCACCCCTGAAAACCATCACGGCCGATGTAAGCAACAGGAAAAGCTCTCCGGCTGTCGTGATCGTAGTCTCAAAAATGAGGCTCGAGAGAGCGGTATGAGGCTGAACATGATGGTGGCGCAACGTACGATAGCCGGAGACAAAGCCGCTGGCTCCTAGCGGCACGAGGGTTTGTACCGCATTACGTCGGCACGCAGCACTGGCCACAAGGCCTCTTCCGAGCCGCGCGCGTAGCCTGTGAAGTGCAATGTACCAACCCTGAGAATCCAAGAGGATCGAGACGAGATGCAGTAAGACGAGAAAAACGATGCCGTATCCAATCTCGGAGAGGGCGTACTCAAGTGCGGTGATATGGATACGAGTAATCAAAAAACCCGTAAGTGCAAAGCCGCCCGCAACGCCCAGAACCTGAATCAAAAGGCCGAAACGTGAACGGATGCTCGTCGTTTTTTGTGAGCGAGACGCCCCGTTCATGTTTGTGTTCCCCGATGGTGGATCGAGGCTTCGACCAAATAAAGCATTGACGGAAGGATGATAAGGCTACTGACGAGTGTCCAGAAAAGCGCGACCACCAGTGTGATGCCCAGGCTAAAAAGGCCCGGACTCGGTGTCAAAACCAGCGTTCCAAACACAAGGAGCGTCGTCATGCCGCTAACAAGAATTCCTTCCGGGACACTGGAGCGTAGCACCTGCCGAATATCGTAGTGATTGTTTTTCCAGCGCAGAATCATGTAGATACCGAAAGCCACGCTCAACCCGATGGAGAGAGGTATCACGATGATGTTGGCGATGTTGAACTGTATCCCTAGGAGAGACAGCGTGGTCAGTGTCAAGCTGACACTGAGAGCAAGAGGAACAATGGTGAGAGAAAGATCGCGTAAGCTTCGTAGAACAACGCTGACAACGATGATGATGAAAAGAAAAGCCAGAAGGCTGGCTTCGCGAAAAGCTGATGTAACGATTTTTCCCCCACGAACAAACAGAACAGGCGTTCCACCGACATCAGGGATGACTCGTGTGACTTGAGAGACAAACTTCTGAAGATTTCGGGATTTGTGAAGATCGAGTCGCGAAAAGATTTCGACACGAGCCTTTCCGTTGGAGGCGAGATAATCCTCACGGATCGTTGCCGGAAGCGAACGGATTGTGACGGGCACCGGATTAAGCAGACGGGCCACTTCACGGCTCAGTTCAAGTAACGGCCGAACTGCGTGCCGATTTAAAGATTCCAATGCCGGGAGAGCACAGCGGCTTCCGAAAGCCGAGTTTGTGGCATTCGCAAAGCGGACGAGCACCTCCCGCATCGAGAGAGGCGCAGTTCGACTTTGTTGATGGGCCTCGCGACCCAAGCTTCGCAAAACACGGCAGTCTCGTTGTGGATCGCGAGCCAATGAGGCCCGAGGGGATGAAGCAAACGGCGGTGGATAAAGCAACGCGGCATTCGATATCATCGCCATCTTTGTTTTCTGATGCTCAGGAATATAACTGCTGAGCGTCAGGACACGACCGACAGATGTGAGGTGACGGAGCGTGACCGCCCAGCGGTTCGCCCGTGCCAGATTGGGTGCTACCGCTTCGAGGGTGTACGGAGAGAAAGACAGTTTGCGTTCCAGTTGATGAAGAACACGGTAGGCAGAGGTATTGTGATTTTCGAGATGCGCTAGGTCAAAATCGAACTCGAGCCGCGGGATGACGACGACCGAGATGGCCAGCATGACGAGCGAGAACAGAAAAATGGGGCGTGCGAGTTTTTTAACCGGCAGTTTGGCGAACGGAACAGGGGGGCGAGCAATTGTGATGCGGCCCGCACGGAACACTGTCAAAAGAGCGGGCAGTAGAGTAAGGTTTAAGACAAGCGCAATGAGTGCACCGGTGCCCGCGATGATGCCGAGATCGCGAATGCCGCTATATCCGGAGGGGATAACGGCATAGAAACAGCTGGCGGCTGCGAGAGCGGCCAGAAAAAGCGCAAAGCCGATCCGGTAGGCGGTGGCGCTAAACGCCATCTCGGCGTTGGCTTGCTTGGAAAGTTCTTCCTGCAGACGAATACAGAACTGGATGCTAAAGTCGACTCCTAGTCCAATAAAGAGGACGCCAAACGCTACAGTGATCAGGTTAAGGGGTCCAAGAGCCATGAGGGCAAACGCCGCCGTCACGATCAGGCCGATCAGCAAACAGATCAAAATCGGCAGGAGAAGTCTGATGCTGCGTAGCCCTATGATCAAGATCACGATACTTAAGACTATGGAAAGCAGCGTTGCCAGATCCGTCCCGCTTGTCACCGCCCGTAGCTGGTCAAGACTGAGAATGACAGAACCCGTGTACGCCCAGTGTGCACGCGTGCGCAAAAGTTGGGCGTCATTGTGAAGAAGGGATTTCAGGCGAGAAACGGCTTCATGCATTCGGTCGCTGGTGTTGTCGGTGCGTGGTAGAGAGACGATGACGACACTTGTTCTCGTATGCGCTTGCGCAAACCGTGATGACGATCCAAGAAGTGTGCTCTCAAAATCCAGGGGAGTCCGTGCGCCGGGTGAACTCCGTTCCTTCCGATTCATTGCGAAGGTCGCCTTATCAATAATTGAGGCAACCATATGTCTTTCTTGGGTGGGAAGCTCTCGGAGGTTGCGGATAATCTCCCCAAGAAGATGCGCGTAGCCCCGTACGTTAGGGTGAGCTTGCAGAGATCCCAGGAGGGGTTCCGCCTTCGTGAGGCGTGTCAAAACCTGTCGAAGACGAGGGGTCGAAAGGTACAAAAGACCATCTCGCCTAAATAGGGGCTCGGAAGTCGGGGCGTAAACGAATGGATAGGAATGAGGATGGAGTTTGAGGATCTGGACAATGTCACGGGTAGCCTGCGCTGTCGTCGATGCATCGTCGCTGTGTACCTCAACGATGATCCGCCGCCCGAGGGAGGGGAAATCATGAACAAGTTCTTTGTTGACGTGCGTGAAGTCGCCCCTTCGGAAGAGAAGGCGGGATACGCTGGTATCAATTTTGAAGTTCGAGATGATAAAAATGAGACTGGCGAGAGCCGCGACCGTGGCCAGTGCCGTAATCGACCACGCGTGACGACGTGAGAACATGACGGTTCCCACGAGCATCCGGCGAGTCCACCGCCCCGATTCTTTCGGTGTGTTCGCTGTGGTCATCGCGTCACATCAAGCCAGGGTGTGCCTGCAAGAGATAAGACTCAAACAGAGATGTAACGGTGAGTAATATCTTTGCGTGCACATCCCCAACCGTGACTTCAGTCTGAATTGTGACCCGCTGAATATTATAGGCGAATGTTTTATGGCTATAACAATTTGTTACACCAATGGTTATGGAAGGTGGTCCAGATTCTTCATATCAACGCAACTGCGATCCAGCTATAATCCATCACACGACCCTCACAAATGACCTACCGCTTACTCACATAGCCAAACCTGCTCCTCCGCAGGTGGAGTAACCATGCCCAAGATCGGTCACCGCAAATATGTTCTGAATGCCTTTCTGTTTCTTGCCCTAGCCTTTACTCTCCTTCAAATTTCTCGCGCCAACGTTGTGGCCACAACGAATAAGACACCGGCTAAGGTTGTCAGTCGTTTTGACCAATCGCTCTTGGCCACGATGAAAGCGGGGAAAAGCGCGGGGATGCTCAAGCGCTGTGCCATCATGAGAACCGCCGTGCGCAGTTCGTTTGGGCTGCCGTTCATCTCCCGGCTTGTGCTTGGTCACTACTGGAACAGTTTCACGCCGACTCAACAAACACGGTTCATGCATCTCTTTTCACGCCTTGTGGCTGTGACCTATGCGTACAATTTCAACGGGTACGGCGGGCAGGAAATCAAGATCGATCGTAGTCTCGTCAGGGGGAATAACGCTTACGTCTACACAACATTTTTTACCCCAGGCCACGGTCACAAACATCAGTTTGATTATGTTTTGCATCACAGCGGTAACCGCTGGCTGATTGTGAACATCGTGGCTGACGGCGTAAGCGACATGGCGATCAGGCGCGCAGAATATCAGGCATTCCTGCATCACGGATCGGTGGCTGCTCTCTTGAACGCCATACAGCACCAATACGAAATGCTTCTCAAGATGGGCAGTCGGTAAAATCACCAACACCCAGGTATCGACACAGGTCAAATAATGACCTTCGTATAGTGTCACCGCATCAGAGCAAGATCGGCTTCAGAATTTTTCTTGCCTATATTGTTCCGACGATTCGCTCCGGGGTATCGCGACCCAAGGGGTAGGGTTGGTGGGCTTGAGAGCTGTTTAGCTCCTTAGTTTCTTGGATTCACGGAATGGTTCTCAATCGGTTAGACAACAGCGACAATACTTGTGCCAGATAGGGCATCAATAACGGTCTTGCCATGCCACATCGGCACCAAGGACAGAAAAAATGAGACAGCCACCCACGTGCAAAGTAGAACTGTGACTCGTGTTGCAAAAGGGAGGTGTATGTTTGCCGTGAGATCCCATGCCGGAGTGATGACCATCGCCGCTCCAACAATCCAAACGGCAAGCGTAATTACATAGCGTCGGCTTGCACGACTCCAGCTCACGCTCGAGGGATGTTTCTCCAGGTTGCCATCGGACTGCACCGTGGGGCGAAGTTGAAGCTTCCAGGCCCTCATACCAAGTGTCTGACCTCCGTGGGACCAGAACCAAGAAAAAAAAGCCCAAGCGATCAGAAGCAGAAAAAACCAGTACGGAGTTTTGGCGATCGTTCCGGTTGCGGGCGCAACGATTCCGTGCCCTTTGGCGAGAACGAGGCAAAACGTGGCAAGAAGCCAGAACGCCACAAGAAGAAGCCCATCGTAAAGTAGCGCTCCCAAGCGGCGAGCATAGAAAATGAAGCTTTGCAATTACCCACTCCCTACCGATTTCACAATCGTTCCAAGTCCAACGAAAGTATGCGGGAGAACGACACGTAAGCGTTTGCTCTTGAGACCGTAAGCCATGAGCGTGTCGCCGGCAAACGGCGATGACATGGCCTGCGCCTGCCGCCCGACGAGGACGACATGGCGATGGGGGAGGGCGAGCGCGGGAGTGTACCAATTGCCCAGAGAGAGGTGAGAGACAATTTGACCGTTGAGAGACCGTAAAGTGTAGGGGTGGTCGAGCTTGGCAAGGTTTACGCAAAGGAGAAGATGACTTTGCGCAAGCCAAAGCTCAGGGTAAACACCGGAGATGTGCAGCGGGATATATGTTCCGAAAGTCAGGTTGTACAGCCACAGCCTTTGTTTGCCGGTTTTCCGCCAACTGCTGTAGACAAAAGCATTAGGCGCGATCGGGACAACCGGCATCGGGATGGGAAAGGGCCCACGGTCCAAACGTTTGGCAGCTTTAGGGTCTGTAAGCGGGGCGATCCAGAGCTCTTGCGCCATGAATTCCCCTTTTGAGCTGTTCAGAAATACGAAGGCTTTGAGCGCAGGGAAATAGACGGCGTTCCACCCTTGATGCACAAGTCGGAAACGATGATCAGTCGTATCGAAGAGAAAGATTTCATGCTTCGGATAAGTGCTGACAAGGAGTTTTGTCGGACTGACGCGGCTGAGAACATCGACATTCAGTGAATGCGGTAGACGACCAAGAACCGTCATTTGCACCCGACCGTGTGTTCCTGTGGTCACATCCACGATTTTGGGACCCATCCCCATCACGAGGTGTAGCGGAACTGTGTATCGTGGGTGACTGCAAGATGCCAGAAAGGCCAGCAGCACGGTCGCGGCAGCGAAACGGAGAGCACAAAGAGTTTTCATAGGCAAGTACGCCAGACGCGACGATTCCCTAAATGATAAGACTAGTTGGCGTTGAGTGATGCTCTCACACGCGTAAGCGACGGAGGTATCCGGCTGCAGACGACTCGGCGGAGGCGATCAAAGGATCGGGAAGGTGTTCACCAAGTGCCATACGATGGCCCACAGGGCGGTTCGGCTGCGAATACGCGTGATGGCCGTCCCTCTCCATACCGGGACATTGTCACGGCGGCTGACGGCCGTAATTGCGATGATCCTCACTCTTCTTCTGATCCATCGGTACGCTGGACCGTAAGCGGGATAGCCGTAAACGCCCCATCCCCACGCGGGCCCATAGACGCAGCAGAACGGGAACGGTCCCCATCCCGGCCCCCCAAAAGGGGCGTAGCCATAGCCGTATCCGTAGGTGGGGTACGGGACGGGAACGCGCAGTCTGATGACCTTTCGACGAACACTGACTCTGAGAAAGAACTGAGCCTGGTCAGGATCGGAAACTCTCGTATATGAGAGGGTCTCGTAGTCATGGGCAACCAGTCTGAGAAGACGAGGAGAAGCTCCTTGCTTGATGAGATAAAAATCCTTGTAGCTCGAGAAGTGAGCGTGTTGAAGAATTTTCGTTCTTATGATGTAAGCGTGCGCTGGGAGCGCCATCACCGCAAGCACAGAGAGAGCGGCAAGAAGGAATTGTTGAGGGCGAAGATAAAGGCGCAGGTGCACGGGGGAAACCCTCTATAGGAACCAAGGGTTGCACACGTGAAGTCTAACGCACCAAGCCCGTTTTTGGTTGACCCGAGAGTCAATATTTCGTGTAGGATGGGCTGAGCTTCGCTGTCTCGGGAGAATCGAAGGCCATGAAACGCTTTGCTCTAAACCTCTTCCTGCCTGTGGCCCTGGCAATTTCCCTCAGTATCGGATATGGGAAAGCTCTCCCTAAGCTATTCCTAGACCCGACGCTCTCTGCGACGAGTATAGCTTTTGCTTACGGTGGACTGATCTGGGTCGTTCCGCGGCAGGGCGGTGTGGCTCATCCACTGATCACAGGGCACGGCAATTTGAGGCGGCCGCTTTATTCCCCGAACGGCCGGTACATTGCTTTTACCGCAACATACCAGGGCAACACGGATGTCTACGTCGCACGTGCCGACGGTGCGGACGTCCATCGGTTGACCTATTATCCGTCGCCCAACATTGCCGTAGGTTGGACAACGAACAGTCGGGATGTTTTGTTTCGCTCCGATCGTTATGGGCCACACTACATTCCCCGCCTCTTTCTGGTTTCTCGGCGAGGCGGATTCGCACGTCCGCTCCCTTTGCCCACCGGCCAGGCAGGATCATTTTCTCCTCACAATCACGAAATCGCATACGTTCCCGAACTTCAGTGGGAGCGCTTCTGGCAGCATTACGAAGGCGGTCAAAAGACCACGATCCGCATTGCACAACTGGGGACTTCACGCATTCTTGTGCGTATACCCCACGGACCTGCCGAAGACCGTGATCCCCTTTGGATAGGAAACCATATCTTTTTCCTTTCCAATGCCGCCGGGCAATTTACCCTGTACTCCTACAACGTACGTAATCATCGCCTCCGGGAAAGACTACCGGTTTCGCGTCACCATTTCGACATGCTTTCCGCAGCAAGCGGACCCGGTGCTATCGTCCTCGACAGGTTTGGCCGGATTGAGCTCTACAATCTACACACGCAACGTGTGCGGACAATTCCCATCCGGCTCGAGGGCAACATTCCCGATCTCCGTCCACGCTTTGTCAAGGCACAACCTTATCTCCAGAATTCAGCCATCGACCCACGCGGTGATTGGGTGGCCTTCACGGCCTACGGCAAACTGCTCGAACTGTCCGTCCGGCACAAGGGAATGGTGACACTGACTCATGATGCGGGAGAGATGGTTCGCGATCCGGCCTGGTCACCACATGGGTCGAGAATCGCGTATTTCTCAGATCAATCTGGTGCTTACGCCCTGTATGTACGTAAAGCCGACGGCATTGGTCCGGTTCGGGCCTTCTCGCTGGGTTCGCGATACGATTTTTACAGGCATCTCCGCTGGTCGCCAAGCGGCAACGGACTCTTGTACGCGGACGTGCGTTTGCATCTCTACGAAATCAATCTCAAAAAACGCAATTCGCACCCACGCCTCATTGCCACCGACATCTACGATTCGACCGCACAGCATTTCGATGCTCGTTGGTCACCTAACGGCCGGTGGATTGTCTACACAAGGCTTGAGCCGAACTTTCGCCACGCGATTGTTTTGTTTTCTGTGAGGCGACACACAAACCACATGGTCACCCACGGTTCAAGCGATTGTCGTGATCCTGTTTTCTCACCTCACGGGCGTTATTTGTATTTCACCGAAAGCACTGACTTGGGTCTCTCTGCCACAACGCTGGACATGACCGGTCTCGACCACAGAATCCGCCGCAGCGTATACGCTCTGGCTCTGGGGCGAAGAACCCCATCGCCCATACCAGCACGCGTGCAATTTCCTGGGCTGGGAAGCAAAAACGCAGTTGACACAAAGAAACCACAAAACATCGTAGAGCCACGGATCGACCTGGACCACCTAAGGGACCGGCTGGTGGCGCTCCCGGTACCAGCGGCTAATTACGTTGGACTGGAATCCTTGCCGGGAGACCGCCTGATCCTGCTTCGCGCCGCCCCGATCCCTCCGCTGAGCAGTCTCCCCACTTTTTCCGTGCTTCGTTACAATCTCACCAAACGCAAAGAGACCGCGCTGGTTACGCAGGCACGCGTTTTCCATATTGCAAGAGACGGAAAGAGAATGCTTGTCGCCGTCGGTCACAAATGGTATGTCGACTCGACGATCGGCAAATTCACTCGGCGCCCAATCCCCACAGAGAACATGATTGTTCGAGTGGTACCTCAATTGGCTTGGTCGGAAATGTATCAAGACGTTTGGCGTATGGAGCATACATACTTCTACAGTCCTATCTTCGACGGAACGCCAATCGACCGCGTCGCCAAGATTTTTGAACGCTATCTCCCTGGGGTCGGGAGCCGCCACGGACTCAACATTCTCTTCAGAGAGATGCTCAGTTATCTCGCTGTGGGACATATGTTTGTCCGTGGAGGGATGGAGCCGCATACACTCCACGTCGGCGTCGGGCTTCTCGGTGCTCGTTACCGAATCAAGCATGGACGTTATCAAATCACCAGAATTTTGAGGGGAGGGGAGTGGAACCCGTCTCTCTACGCCCCACTGGCTCAACCCGGCTTGAACATCCACAGAGGCGATTACGTGCTCGCGGTGAACGGACATCAGATTCGAGCGAGCAAAAGCATATACGCGGCGTTTGAAGGTTTAGCCGACAAAGATATTCTCCTGACGGTTGCCAAAAACGCCAACGGGTCTGGAGCACGCAATCTGGTGGTGCACGCGATCAGCAATGAAGCCCCACTCAATCTCGCGGCGTGGGTCGATCACAATATTCGTGTGGTGAATCGCATGAGCCATGGGCGGTTGGGTTACGTATATCTTCCCAACACTTATAGTGCAGGACTGCGTTATTTCAATCGGTATTTTTTCTCGCAGGTCAACAAGGAAGGAGTGATCATCGACGAACGTTTCAACACGGGGGGCGATCTCGCCGACTACGTCATTCAGTATCTGCAGCGCAAGCCGATGGCTCTGCATGTCAACCGCTACGGACGAACGTACGTTGAACCGTCACAGGTCATGCAGGGCCCCAAGGTCATGATCATCAACCGCTACTCGGGATCCGGAGGCGATGCGCTACCGTGGTTTTTCAAAATGGCGCACCTTGGGCCCTTGGTGGGCACGAGAACATGGGGTGGGCTGGTTGGAATTTGGGGGTACCCACCGCTCATGGACGGAGGGCGAGTCACCGCACCTCGTGAAGCAATTGAGGGCCTGAACGGGCATTTCCCCGTCGAGGATCATGGGATTGCGCCCACGGTCAAAATCTGGAACAATCCCGCGCTTGTGCGCAAAGGAATCGACCCCCAGCTTGTCGAAGCCGTCCATCTCGCATTGCGCATGCTTCGTGAACATCCCATTCCTCGCTACCATCGCGAACCGTATCGGAACTATCACTTACAGATTCCTCATGTATCGCCTATGGTTCTTCATTGACAGGTGGGACAAAAGGCACTCCATGGTGCGGTGCTAACAAAGAATGGCACCGCACCGTTGGGTTCTTGTCACGTAGGAGAGGACATCCGAGACCAAGATGAGACAATCCATCCATCAAGATGCCCGCACCAAGAACAATGTAGAAAACGGCTCAAAATCAGATGCGAGCGACGTCTCCGAACAAGACTCTCTCCCGCATCTTCCAATTGCTCGGAGTTCACTACGAACCTATTTTTTGTGTCTCTTTGGTTATTTCATAAGGCCGATTTACTGGTACTATGAAAAGAGACTCGATAAGCAGGTCCGTGCGGGGCAGCCGCCGTGCCACATAGGACTCATTCTGGACGGGAATCGACGTTTTGCTAGAAACTTCGGAATACGAGCCATCCGTGGGCACGAATACGGTGTCAAGAAACTTCGAGAGTTTCTTCAGTGGTGCCTGGATTTCCGCATTTCACACGTAACTCTCTATGTCTTCAGCACAGAGAATTTCACACGATCCACAGAAGAAGTGCAGACCCTGCTTGATCTTTTCGTCAAGGAAAGCGCGGAGATGCTCAAGAATCCGCGCTTGTCATCCGAGGAGGTACGGGTGAGGGTCATTGGGCAGCGTCATCGTCTTCCACAACACGTCATTGAAGCTTCCGAAGAAATCGAGATATCCACGGCCAACCGCAAGGGCATGCTCTTGACTATCGCCTTGGCCTACGGTGGGCGGGAAGAAATTACAGATGCCTGTAAAGCGCTACTGAGGGACGCCCAGGCCAAGCAGCTGACCCTAGAGGAGCTGGCAAAAAATCTTACTCCGGAAGACTTGGAGCGCTACCTATACACAGCCGGCACGCCCGACCCAGATTTCATCATCCGGACGAGCGGGGAGCAGCGCCTTTCCGGTTTTCTTCTGTGGCAGTCCGCGTACAGCGAGTTCTATTTCTGTGATGCGCTGTGGCCCGATTTCCGAAGGATCGATTTCCTACGCGCTTTACGCAGCTATCAACAGCGAGAGCGTCGTTTTGGGCGCTAGAAGAGGTGGCAATATGAGCCTGCGGCAGACCGTACAACGCCTGTGTAGCATGGGATCGGGTAAACATGGTGCCATGCGTGCAATATACTTGGTTCCGCTTTTTTGCGTCTTGTCTGCGACCGAGTTCCTTTACCCCGCAATGGCTCGGGGTGTCGACGGAAATCGGACGATCTCGGTACAGATTCTCGGCTCTACCCTTACCCTCCAAACACGCAGCCGTTTCGCGGGGGCCATCAGCGCGTTGACCTGGAAGGGGCAGTCTTTTATCAACAGCCGGGATCACGGCCGAGAGCTGCAAAGCGACGTGTTCTTTAATAACTTCGGTGTCTGCTACAACCCGACGGAGGCTGGTTCTCGCGCGAACGGTGCTGGGAATCGAAGCAGCAGTGTCCTGCGTGCCATAAAAGTTCGCGGCAACCAACTGTGGACGGTCACGCAGATGGCCTTCTGGCTGCAGCCTGGGCAATCGTCCTACCCCCGGGTCTGTGGGAGCCACACTTATCTGCACCGTGCCGTCAATCGGGCGGTGCTTTCCAAGGTCGTGCTGCACAAACATCTGACGATAGGCCTGCGCGATTTCCACAACGTCCTTCGTGACTCGCTCACCTTTGACGTACCGGCTCGTTACCGAAGTGCTACCTTTGAGGCGTTGACCGGCTACATGCCGCCAAGGTTCTCTCAAGCTTTTTACTTTCATCCCTGGTCCATGCGCTTGATTCCTGCCCGTGGTCGCAGAGGAGAGCAACCTTACCCCGTGATCCGGAGTACGCCAGATCATCGTTACGCCATGGGCATCTACTGTCCGGGCCTGCCCCAAGCCGACTGGCCTCATGCGGGTTACGGGAGTGTCGACTTTCCACGTGTCGTCAAATGGAATTGCGTTTATCGCTACCGTCCCGTAAGGCCTGGGCCTTACCACTTCCACGCCTATGTGATCATCGGTAACCTTCGACAGGTAAAAAAGACCATGCATCGCCTGTACCAGCGCTGCACCACATCGGGATGCCCGAAGAGTTGATGGTGGTCGCAGAGACGGAAGCGGGAAACACGTCAGAAAGGCTCTAGCCACCCTAGGCCGAATAACCCAGAATGTATATTATGTAAAGTTATAGAACCCCCAAACTCCTAACGATGTAGTAGACTATTCACATAGGCGATGGGGTTCGCCAATATTAAGTGCCGATCACGGCTAATGACCCCTACCCCCTCTGTTTGCACATAAGCAACAGGGGAGTTTAGTGTCTGTGTGATCGGAAGCCTAAGTATGATTTTGAGCCCCATCGTTTTGCAGATCGGTCAAGTTCTGACCGTTCTTCTTCTCGCTCCGCTGCTCCACGGTTTTATCGTCAAGGCTGAAGAGCGCATACAGCGTGGGCGCGGTCCCTCTATCTTCCAACCTTACCGCGATCTTTGGAAGCTTTTCCACAAAGAATTAGTTCTTCCTGAGACAGCCACCTGGATCTTCTGGGCAGCACCTGTCGTGGCCTTTACAGCCATGCTTACAGTGCCGCTCCTGATCCCTGTCTTGACCAACTACCCTCTACCTCTCTCGGATATGGGCGACATCCTGGGAGGCGGATTGATCCTCACTCTCGGCAGTTTCATGATCCTCCTGGCCGGCTTGGATTCCGGGCAACCGTTTGGCGGCCTTGGGTCCAGTCGATCTGTGATGCTCACCATCCTCGCCGAGCCGACACTGATCCTGGTGCTCGTCGGGATTACCTTTCTGGATCACGCCATGCTTCCGTTTGTGGCGAATCATCTTTTGGCCCAGGATCCTGTGGCCTACTGGGGTCCTTCCCATCTCTTCCTGGTCTTTGCCTTCCTGATACTGCTGACGGTCGAAACAGACCGGTTGCCAATCCATTCGTCGATTCATTACGAAATTTACATGATCGACGAAGCGCGTGTCCTTGAATATTCGGGCCCTCTCCTGGGGCTTCTGAAATGGTCGTCCTGGATGAAGCAGTTCATCCTTTACACCATCTTTCTGAACGTCTTTCTCTTCCCCTGGGGCTTGTCGATCACAGGAAGCCTTGCCTCCGTGGGGCTCGCGGTCCTCATCATTTTTTTGAAGTACGGAGCCCTTGGACTTTCGATGGCCGCTGTGGACACCATGCAGTCCCGGCTGCGCTTTTACCGTTATCAAGAACCACTGGCGCTGTCTTTCCTGTTCGCCGTGCTTGCGATTGTCGCCTCTCAGATATGAACCCAGGGGAAGCTTCATGCTGATTTTCCATCTCGGCCTCCTGCCGACATCAGTGTTCAGCCTTCTGGCCATCGTGGCGTTGGTGCTGTCCTTCGTGATGTTAGGTTCTCACTGGCTTAAAAATCATGTTTATTCGTTTGCCGCTGAATCCTGGGTCATTGCCTTTCTCTCGGCCTCTGTGGGCTACTACGGCCATTACGAGGAGCTCTATTTCATCGCGATCCTAACAGCTCTCTTCCGCGGCAGCTTACTCCCCTACCTGCTGTTGCGGCTGGTGGATCGGTTGGGGATCGAGCGAGAATTCACGCCGCTCCTGAAACCCGCGTCGAGCATGATGATCGGAGCATTCCTGGTGATCTTTGCTTACGGCGTAGCCGAGGCACTCGGAAGGCGACTGGACCTGCCTTCAGGCATTGCCGTGCTGGCCCTCACCTGTATGTTCAGCCTTGTGCTGATCGGTTTCCTACTGATGGTCCTACGCTCAGAAGCCATCAGCCACATCCTGGGACTCCTCGTCATCGAGAACGGCATCTTCTTGGGATCCCAGATCCTGGTCCCGGGAATGCCTTTGCTTCTGGAGTTGGTCATTCTCTTCGATCTTCTCGTCATTGTCATGACGTTTGGAATCCTCGTGCGCTACCTCAAGGTGCACGCCGGCGCCACAAGCAGCCGTGCGCTGCAGAAGCTGGTAGGTTGAGATGAGCTCACTCATCACCATCCTTTGGGGTGTGCCGACAGCGGCCATTATTGCCATCCTGCTGCTGAACCGTCCGCGAGCAGCTGAATATCTGAACCTGATGGCGGCGATCGTGGTGTTTGGGGCAGCGGTCACACTACTCCTCATCGCTCCGGATCGATCTTTGGTCTTGGGGGGTGGCTACCTGATTCTTGCCCCCTTAGGAAACTGGGTCGAGCTCTGCGTTGCCATCGTTTACCTTTTGGCAAGCCTCTACGCCGTGGGCTATATGCGCCTGCTGCGAAAGGAAGAATCACGTCTGCCTCTTTTTTACGCGCTGATGGCGGGTTTCGCTCTCACAATGCTGGTAGCCCCGCTCATGAACAATCCGGGACTGTACTGGATTGTCATTGATCTGACGACGATTGTGAGTGCCTTTTTGGTGGGTTTCGAACGTGAAGCGGAGAGCGTTGAGGCGGCTTGGAAATACATCGTCATCGTTTCGGCGGGGTTGTCACTGGCGCTCCTTGGAATCGTGCTTTTCTACTGGGGGGGAACTCTTCACTTGGGACCCGTTTACGCCATGACTTGGGCCAATCTCACCGCGAGCGCCCCCTTCATGCCCAAAGCCCTTTTGCTGCTTGCCTTTCTCCTGGTTCTTGTAGGTTTTGGCACCAAGGTTGGGCTGGCCCCCATGCACACTTGGTTGCCCGACGCTCACAGCGAAGGACCCGCACCCGTTTCCGCCATGCTTTCAGCGGCTCTTCTCAACACCGCCATGTTGGGCATCGTACGGTTTCTGGGTGTCGTGCAGGGAGGCGGCGTAGGGCTGTTAGGGAGAACGGCCCTGGTGGTCCTCGGTGCCCTGTCGCTCTTTTTGGCGGCTTTTTTCATCATCCGTCAGACGGGGGCCAAGAGGCTCATGGCTTACTCCAGCGTGGAACACATGGGAATCGTCGCTCTCGGGTTCGGCTTCGGGGGCGTGCTGGGAGTGGCAGGTGCCATGTATCACATGCTCAACCATTCCCTTGCCAAATCTCATATGTTTTTCGGCTCAGGCAACATGATGCGTGCCTACGGCAGCAAGGAGATGAGTGCCGTGCGGAGTATTCTCAGTTTCTATCCCATCAGTGGATTTTTATGGCTTCTGGGCGCGGTGGCGATTACCGGCGCTCCTCCCTTCGGCCTCTTTCTTTCCGAAATTACGATCATGCGGGGCGGCCTTCAAGGCCCCAATGCCTGGGCTGTTTGGGTGATGGGCCTCCTCCTCATTTTGATCTTCATCGCCTTTCTGAATCATTTCCGTGCCATGGCTTTTGGCGATGAACCGGAATCCGGGGCGGAGCCAACGCTCAAACTGAGCCTTTGGAATACCTTGCCGCTAGGGCTGACCTTGGCGGCCGTCTTGGTGCTAGGCTTCTGGTGGCCGAGCGCTCTCTGGCGGTTCTTTGCTGCAGCGGCGCATCGGGGGTTGCCGTGAACGAATGTGAGTCGCGCATTCTTACGGCCTCTGAGCTCCGTCCCGCGGCCGAGGATCTGGTGCGGCAGGGCAAGCGATTCCAGATGGCCTATGCCGTATGGGAAGGCCCTACGGTGGAAGTCCGATACCTGATCGCTCAGGGAGGCAAACGCCCCTTCCTTCTCCTAAAAGTTCGTGGCGAAGGAGAACTGCCTTCTTTGGCTCGGGAAGTCCCACTCTTGGGGTGGTACGAGCGAGAGATGATGGACCTTGCGGGGGTGCGTTTCCTGGAACACCCCGAGCCTTGGCCTCTGATCGTCCACGAAGGCATGAGTGTTCAGCCGCCTCCGCTGGGACCTGAGAGAGAAGCCGAAAGCCGGCTTGCAGGTGAATCGGGCCCTCCCACTATGCCCGAGGTACGCGCCGATCAGGTACAGGATCTCATTTGGGGGCCGATTCGCGGCGACGTTCTAGAATCGGGAGAACACCACTACTCTTACATCGGAGAGGGCATCCTGCACTACCAGATGCGCCTCTTTTACAAGCATCGGGGGCTCGAGCGGCGTTTCCATGATCTCTTGCCCACGCAAGGGGTCCCGCTGGCCGAGCGAATCTCAGGGGTTGGTAGTGTTTGCCATGCCCTCGCCTACTGCCAAGCGGTTGAAGCCGCACTCGGGTTGGAGGTGCCCCCTCGGGCCGCGATGCTACGGGTCATCCTGGCGGAACTGGAAAGGCTCTACAACCATTTCCACTATTTCGGGCATCTTTGTAAGACCACCACCCTGAAGGTGGGCGAAGCTTTCGGGACTCTTCTGGAAGAACGGGTGAAGCAGGTGAACGCCCGACTGACCGGCAGCCGCTTTCTGCGCAACTGCTTGACCGTGGGCGGCTTGCGGCGGGACCTCGCGGGAGAAGGTATCGGCGAGGTCATTCGGACGATCGCCGATGAGGGAATCGCTTACCTCGAGCGCCTCAATCGTACGGCCAGCCACCAGGATCGCCTCATCGGCACCGGCATCCTGCCGCGGCAGACAGCCTTCGACCAAGGAGCCACCGGGCCTGTCGCCCGGGCTTCTGGCTTGGATCGCGATATGCGCCGTGACCACCCCTACGCGGCTTATGAGCTTTTACATTTTATGGTTCCACTGCACGAGCAAGGCGACGCTCAAGCCCGGACGCAGGTCAGGATGGAATCCCTCAGGGGCGCTCTCGATCTGATTGTTCAGGCCGCCAAAAATCTGAAACCAGGCCCCGTATGCGCCGCTCCCCTAGCGCCGGCGGACCATGGAGAAGGGCTCGGCTGGACCGAAAGCCCCCGAGGTTCTCTTTATTACGCCGTGCATATCCGGGATGGCCGGTTGTTCAGAGTCAAGATTAAATCCCCATCGTTCTCCAACTGGCGAGTTTTCCCTTTTACCGTACACGGGTCGAACATGATGGATTTTGCCATCAACGAGGCGAGCTTCGGCCTCACGGTGGCCGGTTGCGATCGTTAGGAGGTCCTATGCCAAACTGGGTCTGGTTGGGAATGAAGGCAGGATGCGCCGCCACCGATTGGCCGCGCCATGGTCCCGACGGACAAGAGGGTCATCGGGGAATGCCCGTTTTCGATCCCGGGCACTGCCCACCGGGCTGCGCGGCTTGTGTGGCATCCTGCCCGACAGGAGCCATCACCGCGGATGGAAGCATCGCCATCGATTATGGGCGTTGCATCGTCTGCCAACGTTGCGTAGAAGCGTGCCCCGAAGGCGCGCTTACAACCTCGGACCAGTGGGCTTTCGCTGTCCGTGACCGCCAGGATTTGGTCCTGACCCAGTCGGCTGCAGCGAACGAAGAGCGGGCGCTCAGCCGCCGCATCGCATCCAGCCTCAAAGGGAGCCTGCATATCCGTCACGTCGACGCCGGATCTTGCAACGGCTGCGAATCAGAGCTCCAGGCTTTGAGCAATCCTTTCTACAACCTGCACCGTCTGGGCATTTTCTTTACTCCTTCGCCTCGTTTCGCCGACCTGCTGCTTGTGACCGGACCGGTGACACCGGCCATGCGGCTCCCCCTGATCCGCACCTGGGAGGCCATGCCTGAACCCCGCATGGTGATGGCGGCAGGAACCTGCGCCGTATCCGGCGCACCGATGGATCAAGGTTACGCGGCCGGTCACGGCCTGGAAGGCATCGTACCGGTCGATGTCTGGCTGCCTGGCTGCCCACCGAATCCGGCAGCCTTCATCCACGCCCTTCTCCTCCTTCTCGAGCGGGTCCCACAGAAAGTCCACGGGGGACGTTATGAGCCTTGATTTTTTCGCTCTAACCTTGTTCTGCTGGCTGTTGGCCCTGAGTTTTGCCGTCTTGACCCACTGGGAAACCCTGGTCCGTCTCTTGTTGACTCTCGGGATTCTGGCGGCTCTGGTGGGCGCCGCGCTTGCCCTCCCCGGGGGATCCGGTTGGGGGTCTCTCTACACGATCGGCACCACCGCCCTTGACGTTCATCTCGACCCCAGCGCCGCCTGGCTTCTGGGATGGGGCTTGATTCCGGCCCTGTTCGCTGTTTTTGCAGGCGGCCCGACCCGTTATCCCCGCGCCTGGCTAGCCGGGGTGGCTCTTTGTCTCATCGGTGCTCTTGGAGTGGGGACGGTACAGGATGGGATCGGCCTTCTCATCGCTTGGGAACTGATGAGTTTCGGCGCGGCCGTCATGCTGCTTGCCGACCGGCAAGCCCCTCGAACGGAGGCTGGTCAAGCCAGTCTATTCATGCTGGGTCTCTTGGAGGTTGGGGCGGTGGCTCTGTTACTGGCCGTCATCACGCTGGGGGGACGCGGTTTGACATTCGCATCCTGGCCCGCCGCGTGGACCGCCCTTCCGACGGCTGCTGCCTTCGGCGTCGGAATCCTCTTTCTTATCGGTTTTGGAGCCAAGCTGGGCCTGTTGCCGTTCTATGAGTGGTACCCGAGTGCGTACGGCAGCGGAAGCGGAGCCAGCGGCGCCATCCTTTCAGGTGTAGTCCTCAACATGGCCTTCTTCGCTTTAGGTCGGACCCTACTGTCATGGATGCCGGCTTTTTCTCATCTCACCGCCTTCGGGATCGTGGTTGTGGCAGTGGCCACTCTGACCGCCATACTCACCATCCTTTATGCCTTCCAGCAGGAAGATTGGCGCTCGCTTCTTGCCTTTTCGTCGGCTGAAAACGCGGCCTTGGCTGTCACGGCGCTGGGGGCGGCCATCCTCTTCCGGGCGGGGGGGCTGCCCATACTTTCCACCTTCGCGTGGGTGGTTGCCCTCATCCAGCTCGGCGGACACAGTCTCGCAAAAGGCACTCTCATGCTCGCCGCCGATCGTGTTCAGGAAGCCAAGGGCGATTACCGGATCGTCCAAAGCCATCTTATGGCTTTGGCCCCTTGGACACTCGGACTGGCCACGCTCTTTGGGGCCATGAGCCTCGCCGCCCTACCGCCGCAGGCCGGATTCGTCGGCGAATGGTACCTCTTCCAGACCATTTTCCAGGATTTCCATCTCGCCAGTAGCGCGGCGCGCGTCACCTTGGCCCTAGCCGGAGCCGGGCTTGCTCTGACGGCAGCCATCGCTTTGGCAACCATGGCTAAGATTTTTGGTGTCGGACTGCTCGGGAAAAACGGAGCTGCACAGAAACCTTTAGGCCGAACAGGCCGAGTCGCCGTATTGGTCCCCGGCCTTACGATCCTCCTGTATGCCGTCGGGATGCCCTGGTGGCTTTCATTCCTGGGCCAGAGCGGATGGCCGCCTCACCCGCAAGCGGTGGCCTCGATGGTTCGGGGGTGGCTCTTGGTGCCGCTCACGCCAAAATTTGCGTTCATCTCCCCTACCCTGCTGATGATCGTCGGACCGTTGCTCGCTCTTATCCCCTTAGGATTGCTCTTCTGGTCCTCACGTCGTGGTGTACGGAGAGCCCCGATTTGGGCCCACGGGACAGCGGCCGTACCTCGGGAAAGCGCCACCACGGCTCTGGTTTTCTCCAATGCGCTGCGAAACTTTTATAGTTTCGTTTATCGCCCCCAGACAGTCACGAAACGTGAAAGCGTGGGACGTGAATATTTCATCACACATTTGCATTTCACCTACAGTCAGGCGCCTATTTTTGGGACATGGGTTTTCGAGCCCATCACACGGTTGGTGCACAAACTGGCGGATGCGCTTGGCCGTATTCAGTCAGGATCAATGAATGTTTATCTGGCCTATATTGGGATCCTGCTTGTGATGATCTTCGCGGTAACGTTCCTTGTCCGATAGTGAGGCTTTAAAACTGACCCTTCGACGGAAGGGGCACGCATTCC
This sequence comes from Pseudomonadota bacterium, assembly GCA_021839245.1. Taxonomy (GTDB): domain Bacteria; phylum Pseudomonadota; class Gammaproteobacteria; order JAKAQQ01; family JAKAQQ01; genus JAKAQQ01. The sequence goes on along the minus strand of JAKCBQ010000001.1, from coordinate 70,690 downwards.
CTCCGGGCAATGCTCTTCCGAGGAAGTAATTCAGTGCCCGTCATGATCCTGACTGGATTTGGATCGGGGCACACAAACCAAAAACGTCACCAATGATTGCTGCGGCGTGGCGTCTATATCTCATGCGACCTGGATTGTAAAGGCGGACCTCAATCCATGGCGACACCTGCAGCACCAGCACGCTCATAATGATTCTCCACTGACTGCCGTCGTCATCGAGGTGCTCCATGAACCACTCTTCGATTCGTTCCATCACAATGGTCCGACACGGAATGACGGAATGGGCGGCCACGGGAAGGCATACCTCGGTCACCGACCTTGACCTGAATGACAACGGTCGAAATCAAGCCGAGGCATTACGACGCTACTTCGAAGCCGGCAAATACCGTTTCGACAGTGTCTACACAAGCCCTTTGCTGCGAGCCCGTCACACGGCGATGATCGCCGGTTTTGATCCACGGGTGGAACCGGATCTTCACGAATGGTATTACGGCCGCTATGAGGGCAAAACCACAGCCGAGATCCATCAAGAAAATCCCAACTGGAGCATTTTTCGCTGCGGCGCGCCGGAAGGTGAAAGTCGTCATGACATCCGTCGGCGCTGCCGGAGGCTGCTGAAAGGTTGGTCGTCTGCCGGCTGTGAGCAGATACTTTGCTTCGCCCACGGGCATATCTTGCGGTCTCTAGCCTGTATTTGGCTTGACATGAATCTGCGGTTTGGCGATCAATTGCGTCTCGATGCCGCTAGTATTTCCCGCCTGGGATGGGAACATAACAGCCCAGCGATCGAGTTTTGGAATCAGTGCTGGTCACAGCTTTGACGATATGGCAAACGATGATGCCAGTGGGAGGCAATCGATTTTTTCTCACATGTGAATCATGGGTATCTCTAGTCTGGTGAGACGTTGTCGGAAACGTCATCTGGTTACGGGCACAAGAGACGCTGACACGTAAACGATCACGACAATCGTTTGATTAAAGACCGGCTACAGAGATCTAGAGGGACTAGCGTTTAGGGTAGGCAGGATAAGAGAGATACGGATAGCCGAATTCATAGTACCCGGTATCGTAGTAATTTCCGCCCACCCATGCCTTTGGCGGCCAGCCAAAGTTTTCTTGGAACCCACCAATGTCGTAGATGTTGTTGACTAGCCCTCCTCCTTCTCCGTACGCAGTGTACCAACCATAATCCTGGGGATTAACGCGGGGAAAACTGCCGAGTTTGATTGCGCATCCAAACAGGCACCACTGATGAGGCAATTCGACACAGAGGCGCGGGTTTTGACATCCATGCCAACTGCGACGTTTGATCTGGAGACTATGCTGACCCTGATAAAGATGCATCGTATCTTGAAAGGGAAGACGATAGACAAGCCTCGGCCGAAATACCGGACGGGAGGCTCCGGGCTTATGGTCGGGCCTGTGCTCAGCGCCGGAAGATCCCGCTTTAGCTAGGGGCAAAACCAGAAGGAGGCAAGTGGCTGCGAGCACGCCTGCCGATAGTTTGCGATGTTTCATGGCGATGTGCTCCAGAAATGAATAATTGAACCCTCAAGCTATGACTTGTGAACTTACTGGTCTGACGATCATCGAACTTAGGGATACGAGACCCGCCCGCCAGGGTAGAGATGAGGGATCAAACGACCGCGGCATCCTCGGTAATGGAAGAGGGCTCGGGACGCGCTGGGGAAGCGGCGATGGTTAGGGATTGAACGGTGGTCCACCACCAGGTGGGCCGGGAGGGGACGGAGGTCCTCCTCCAGGCGGGCCACCGGGCGGCGGCCCAAATGGCCCTCCCCCAAGAGGACCAAGTGGCGGGGGCCCTCCTCCAGGAGATGGCGGGAACCCCCCTCCAGGAGGTGGCGGGGGCCCTCCTCCAGGAGGTGGCGGGGGCCCTCCTCCAGGAGGTGGCGGGAACCCCCCTCCAGGAGGTGGCGGGGGCCCTCCTCCAGGAGATGGCGGGAACCCCCCTCCAGGAGGTGGCGGGGGCCCTCCTCCAGGAGGTGGCGGGAACCCCCCTCCAGGAGGTGGCGGGAACCCCCCTCCGGGAGGTGGCGGAGGCCCTCCTCCGGGAGGTGGCGGAGGCCCTCCTCCGGGAGGCGGCGGAGGCCCTCCTCCGGGAGGCGGCGGAGGCCCTCCTCCGGGAGGCGGCGGGGGCCCTCCTCCGGGAGGCGGCGGGGGAGACTGGGTAAAGACAGGGTAAGGATATGCGGAGTAAGGAGGAACGTACGGGTAGTTGTATTCATAGTACCCAGGGTAGTTATAGCTTCCCCCTTCCCATGCCCCTGGCCATCCGAAGGTTTCCTGGAAGCCATTGAAGTCGTAGGTTCCGCCTCCCCCTCCATATGTGGAGTACCAACCGTAGGCCTGGGACCCAGAGTAGGGTGTGATTGCACAACCAGAGAGACCTAGAGTGATGGCCATGGCTAACGGAGCCGCGCATCGAAAAAAATGAGCCCATCTGCGCCTGTTCACTTTGTGCCTAGTTGCTGACAGAGAACAAGTCTCACTTACACTCAATCTATCACTTTTCATGCAGAACGTCTAATGAGGATAATTTTCATAAAAAACATGAATGTTGAGAGCCAGCATGTCATTGACAATGCCAAACTTGAGGCCTTGTATAAAAACACCTTGGCTTTCGCCGCGTTGGCGAGCATCACCCATGTGAACAGTGTTGCTGTTCAACCATGGAGCCCTGAATCAGGCAAGGACAATCTGAGATTGCTGACCCAATGAACTGAACCTTCGCATCCCGCATCAACACTCGGTGCGATCCAATCCTTTGGATCCTGAATTCAAATACTCCAAGGCGTTCAAGAAACTGGATTTCAAGGCGCTGAAAAAGGGCTTGAGAGAACTGATGACACAATCGCAGGGCTTGATGGTCTGCGGATTTCGGTCACCATGGTCCTCTCTTCATCCGTATGGCCTGGCACAGAGCCGGCACCTATCGCATTGGAGAGACGCTCGCGGAGAAACGCAATCGATTTTTTCTCACATAAGGATCACCGGTATCCCTAGTCCGGTGAGACGTAGTCGCGAACGTCATCTTCCTGGGCTGATCCCACGTGGTGCGTCATGTCCGTACGACACACCACGTATTAACTTGTGAACTTTCAAGCTCTCAGAAACAGTGTCTGGGATTGCGACAACGACGGGGGCCTCCACCGCGCTGCGGTAAACGCCTCAGCGGAGCAGGGCGATACCCCTGTGGACGCATCGCCGGAGCTGCAGGTCTTCCATAGACCCTGCCCGGCCCACGAACGCCGGGTCCAACAGGTCGAAATGGCTGCCCTGCTCTCCCCTGCCGATAGCCGTAACCCCTGTTGGGGACAGGATGCATCCTGTTGCCCATCCCACCTTGCGGGAAACCCCTGCCTCGAGGGCCACGGAACCCTGCAGGTCCGCCGAAGTGCCTGATCGGCTGCCGCATCGCGCGCATCGGGCGCGCGTGACCAAACTGGGGATGCTGGCGATCAAAAGCTCCAACAGGGCCTCGGCCGTAAAGATTCGGCCGGCTTCTTGCCCACTGGTGCTGCGCCCAACGAATATCTGGGTGGTTCTTGGGCAAAAATCGAGGACGCATGCCCAAAGCCCTAGGTCGTGTCCAGACCGCGGAAGAGACATGCGGCCCATACGTCCGAATCACATGGGTACGCCATACGGTATAGTGCGTGATGTAAACGCGATTCCGCCGCCACCAAACGGGGTGGTGAATGGCGTACCAAGGGCCGATGTACCCACGCCACCATACGAAATACGGCCTGTAGACGACGACCAAAGGCGGCGGCGGGCCATAGACAAGAGGGGGAGGCAATAAATAATTGGCGGGAGCGATCATCCAGGGCCCTCCGCTCCAAGGTGCGTAATACCATCCGTAGCCCGCCCACCGGTAACAGAAGGCGTTCGTGCAGTACAGAAACCCAGGATAGCCCGCCGTCTGATACACGCCAAGACCACTGTTGATGGAAAAGGCGAAGTTAGATCCGCCGGCGTAGTAACCACCTTGCCCAACCTGGTAATAATAAGGGGTGCAGGCAACAAGCAACGCTGCCATGACAAGGATCGACCAATATCTGCAAGAAAATAACTTCCCCGTTGCGCGCATCTGAAAATCTCCTCCCTCGGTGTTGATTGAGCCGCGAATTTAACCATTACTATACATCGACTTCAAATCGTCCACTTATTCTTCATGCATAATCTCTTGATGATCATTATCATGTTGATATTATTTATTTAAATAAGCAAAACTCGCCGGATATGGATCACTCGATAACCTCCGGGATTCTGGTTGTGTTCACTTTGACGCGCTAATTAGAATTAGCCTCATCGGAAAGAGGTTGGAAAGGCGAAGACGCTTGGGCTTTTAAGGAATGACCTCCTCAGCGTTTACCAAGACAGTTATCTTGTTTTTCACGCATCAATCGTCTTCACTGAAGGGGCCACAGGTCTTTGAGCATCCTTTGCGCCAGTGCACAAGTGCGACCCATTGTCACAAACGTCGTAGTCTCCTACCACTTCGTGGGGCGTCATGCACAAACATGACACCCCACGAACGAATTTTGCGAACTTTCAGGCCCTCAGAAACAGTGTCTGGGATTGCGACAACGACGGGGGCCCCCACCACGCTGCGGTAAACGCCTCAGCGGAGCAGGGCGATACCCCTGTGGACGCATCGCCGGAGCCATGGGTCTTCCATAGACCCTGCCCGGCCCACGAACGCCGGGTCCGACAGGACGAAATGGCTGCCCTTCTCTCCCCTGCCGGTAGCCGTAACCCCTGTTGGGGACAGGATGCATCCTGTTGCCCATCCCACCTTGCGGAAAACCTCTGCCTCGAGGACCACGGAACCCGGCAGGCCCGCCGAAGCGCCTGATCGGCTGTCGCATCGGACGCGCGCGACCAAACTGGGGATGCTGGCGATAAAAGGCTTCAACACGGGCTCGGCCGTAAAGGTCCGGCCGGTTTCTTGCCCACTGGTGCTGCGCCCAGCGAATATCTGGGTGGCTCTTGGGCAAAAATCGAGGGCGCATGCCCAAGGCCCGGGGTCGCGTCCAGACCGCGGAAGAGACATGCGGCCCATACGTGCGAATCACGTGGGTACGCCATACGGTGTAGTGCGTGATGTAAACGCGATTCTGACGCCACCAAACGGGGTGGTGAATGGCGTACCAGGGACCGATGTACCCACGCCACCATACGAAATACGGCCTGTAGACGACGACCAGAGGAGGCGGCGGGCCATAGACAAGAGGGGGGGGCAGCAAAAAATCGGCTGGGGCGAACATCCAGGGCCCTCCGCCCCAGGGTGCGTAATACCATCCGTAACCCGCCCACCGGTAACAGAAGACGTTCGTGCAGTACAGAAACCCAGGATACTCCGCGGCCTGATAGACGCCAAGACCACTGTTGATGGAAAAGGCGAAGTTAGCTCCGCTGAGACCGATAAAAAAACCCGCTCGTGCTTTGGGTGCAGGAATCAATGCGAGCGAAACAACCAAAAGAGCACAGGCGTACCATCGGGTTTTGTGTTTCATAAATCCTCCTTCAAGAGCAAGAAGCGCAAAGCGCGACAGCTTTACACAAGTCGTTCACCATCTTCTGTTCGATCAATCAGCATCTCCGGCGTCAGTGATTTTTGCATATCACTAAAACGCACAATCTTCAAAAAAGTTGACGGGCCAGAATTAGGGGCATACGAGCTTGCCTCTGGGGCAGGGATGGGGACGTGCTGGGTTGGGAATCGTCGGCATTAATGGCGAGTATCTTCCACCGGGCGGTCCGGCGGGAGGAGGCGGTGGGCCCACGGGGGCGGGATTAGGCGGGCCCATAGGAGGAGGTCCAGCCCCAGGCGGGGGAGGCGGCGGGCTACCGCCCGGCGGAGGTGGTGGTAAAGGTCCGCTTGGCGGAGGTGGCGGGGTGGGCGGTGATCCCACGAACACCGGCGGCCCGTACACAGGATAGGGGCTATAGGGGTAAGGAGACACATACCAGTTGGGGGACAGTGGATAAAGATTCGGGTACCCAAAGCTTCCATAGATCCAACCACCTGATGGAGGACCAAACGTGTCCTCAAAACCTCCGTACTGATATGTTCCCCCCAAGTCCTGCGTGGAATATGCCGAGTAGCCCCCTTGGCCAGCCTGGTAATAGGGGGTGCACCCAACAAGCACAGCTGCCAAGACGAGTATGGATCCATATCCAAAGGGGAAGAAGTTCCGTTCTGCGCCCACCCGAAAATCTCCCACCAGTATTTAGAGAGCTGAGATGCACTATACGTCTATTTCAAATAAGTTTCCTGTCACGTCTGCTCCCAGAGCGTGATGGTTGTCATCTTATTGATTTTTCTGATCTCAATGAAAAAACACATCAAACAAATAGGAACATATCTCAATGCCCCCAGAAGCTCGGGTCCCTTCACTTGTAGTCTCAAAGCCGTGAATCAATAAAGGGGCCAACCGAGTCGTCAGTTGGCCCCTCTGGATGGTCTGGTTAAATGGACAGAGTCTGACCGACCATTACGGTTTGAGGACACCGGGTCCGTGACGGGCCTCCTCAATGCTCAAGCGATAGTTCAGGTACTTGATCCACTGAGCGGCCTGCTTGTGCACACCCGCTCCGTAACCGGCAAGAACCTTTTTGAACACAGGAAGAGCAGGTCCATACAGTTTTCTCTTCACGTAGGCCGTACCAAGAAGAACGTATGCATTCCCGGTTTGGGTTCTGCTCATAGCCCCCTTGGCGAGAGCCTTGCGAACAGAGCGCGTCACACAGACCCAGTCGCTCTTCTGATAACACATGCTGGCTTCGTACATGTACATGCTGCCCGATTTCGCACCCGGGGCGGCCGCCGCCACAGCCCGAGCGAGTTCTACCGTATTGTGCGCTCTTGCCCAGGCGGCGACGAGAAGCTCTTTGTTGCGCTGTGAATTGGGAATACGTCCCGAGGCAATGAGAGACTTAAGGAGGGTGGCCGCAGTAACCGGGTTGCCGTAGGAGAGCTCCAAAGAAACCAGGTTGTTCAGATCCGCTTGATCACGAATCAAACCCAACTGATAAGCGTGGTTGAGCGTTCCCAGCGCACGTCGGTCGTGCTTCATTTCAAGCTCTGTACTGACCAATGCGGACCAATAGGCACCGTTGTGCGGCCAATAGCGGAGCATGGCATGAAGGGTGTGTGCGGCCTGAGCATAATTTTTATCTTTGACATCCGAGTTGAGGATGATTTCGTACGCCGACTTATCGGGTGTTTTCCCGGCGGTATGATCAGCGGCCAGGACTTCTCGCGCATAATGAGTCGCTCCCGCATAATCGCCAGCCTGATAATGGACGACGGCGGCAAATGAGAGGAGCGAAAGAGGTGGATGACGGAACTGCGGGAGGATGTGGTTGAGGAGATTGAGCGCGGCGTGATAACGCCTCATGTTCACGTACCCGATCACCAAGTTGTAGGACAGGTTCCTTTGTTGAGCACGAGGCAACCCGTGGACGGCCAGAGCCCGTTCCATGTAGGGAACGGCCCCTCGATAGTTCCCTTCGTCGAGATAGGTTTCGGCAATGAGATCAAGCACCAAAGCCTTTGGGTAACGGTCGTAACGGACGAACGACAGAAAGGAGACGAGGCCCTGACGCGCGCGCGCGTATTCCTTCCGGTTAATCAAATGCTCGGCCCGCTTGATGTGCAAGTAGTCCGTGTGATTCAGCATGTACCTGTTATGGGAATAGTGCTGTCCCAGACGGTTGGCCATCGCGGCCTTGGGGTTGAGTAAGAGAGCAACCGCCAGAGCGCATACGCCCATCCAAGACAGTCGCAAACAGTAGCCTTTTCTCATGGTGACCTCATCAGATAGGTGGCTGCCGGGGAAGACCGCTCTCGACGGAACCCGCCGACACTGCGAAGAATGTACCACATCGAAGCAAAAAGAGCCAACGTGTAGAGCACATACCCCCAAATCCATCCCAAGCTGGGGAAGCCTAAGCGCTCGTCACGCCTTCACCCCTCCTCCATTCAGCCCCGCATTGTTGCGAGCAAAGGCTTGCTCGGCTCTGTAGCTTGAGCGTACGAGCGGACCGGCCACGACTTCGTGGAAACCATGTCTGAGAGCTTGATCCCGGTAAATCCGGAACTTTTCAGGAGGGACAAACCTTTCAACAGGAAGGTGGTTGCGGGTCGGTTGGAGATACTGCCCCAGTGTCAGGATGTCAACTCCGGCCGAGCGGATATCACGGAAGCAGGCCTCAAGATCCTCGTCCGTTTCCCCCAGGCCCAGCATAAGACTGGTTTTTGTGTAGATGTCCGGACGGTGGGTTTTGGCATAGGCCAAGACAGCCAATGTCTGCCCGTAGCCAGCGCGCGGGTCACGAACCCGAGCGGTGAGCCGTTCCACGGTCTCGAGATTCTGGGCGTAAACATCCACACCAGAATCGAGGACGACCGCGACAGCCTCTTCCGAGCCCCGGAAATCGGGCGTGAGAGCTTCCACTTGAGCTTCGGGTGTCCGAAGGCGTATGGCTCGAACGCATGCCGCGAAATGGCTGGCGCCTCCGTCGGGCAAATCGTCCCGATCCACAGAAGTCAGGACCACATAGCGCAGACCCATGAGTTCTACAGCACGGGCCGTATGAGCCGGTTCTTCAGGATCCAACCAACCCCGGGGATTGCCGGTATCGACCGCGCAAAAACGGCAAGCCCGCGTGCAAACAGCGCCGAGAATCATAAAAGTCGCCGTTCCGCGACTCCAGCATTCGGCAATGTTGGGGCATAAAGCTTCCTGACATACGGTATGAAGAGAATGATGTTCCACCAAGGCGTGAACGCGCTCATAATCGGCACCACCCGGCATCGAGATCCGGAGCCAGGCCGGCTTCCTTTGTGCCAACTGTTGTGGCGGGTCGCCCACTTCGCGCGCTTTCGCCCCGTGGCGGATAGCGGTGAATCCCTCCGGGCGGCTGTATTTCTGGCCGGCGGGAACGACGGGTATGTCACGTATGCGTGTTCGTTCACTCATCGGAATGTTTCCACCGCTTCCGAAGCCTCAATTGTTGCATACATCATGGCGTATTATGTAGGAAACTCGTGCTAACATGTGTTTATAACACCTGTTCGCTGTTCGCGCCCCCTGCCCTCCCGCTCGGGGCTCTCCAGCCCCCCACTTGATTACGGTTCGTGTTCATGTTCATGCGCAGAAGCCTTTTTGTCGTTTCGATCTTTTTTGCTGTCTTGGGCGCCGGAGCCACAGCCCTGGCTCTTGCCAAGCCACAGATGAAAGTCGCGCCAAATGCCCGCAAGGCAGTGGTTCCTGTAGCGAACCTGAAACCACGTCCCGCACAGGTTCTCATTGCGCGCATCTTTTACGACGAAGTTCGGCGGTTTCATTACCCGCCCGTGCGAATGAGCCGTCATCGCGGGCTACTGATCCTCAAAGAATATTTGCACCTCCTCGATCCCGATCATTATTTCTTTACGGCCGCACAAGTTACGTCCTTTGAACACCAGTATGGACAGCATCTCAGCCAGGACCTCAAGAGGGGCGATCTCCGTCCGGGTTTTAGGATTTACATCCTCTACCGAGATCAAGTGTCTCGAATGCTCCACTTCGCGATTGCCTACCTTCGTCAAGGTCAATACGACTTTAAGAGGAATCAATCATTTGTTTTTGCCCGCGAGCATGCACCGTGGGCACCATCGTTGAAAAGCCTCGAGTCGATATGGAAAGAGAGATTGCTAAGCGAGATCATTGGGTTGCGTGCCGACGGCAAGACGGTGGCCCAAGCCCGCATGATTTTGCGCCGACGCTACACAAGGCAACTGAGACGTTTGCGACAGATCCCGCAACATCGCGTGTTCGATACGTTTATGACGGCTTTCGCGAAAGGCATCGATCCGCACACCTCATACTTTTCACCGATTGCCCAACAGCAGTTCCGGATCGCCATGTCACTAAAGCTCCATGGGATCGGAACACAGTTGGAAGAGCGGGACGGTTATGCCACGATCGTTCGTATTCTTCCGGGTGGCCCAGCGGCAAAAAACGGAGAGCTGCACCCTGGTGATCGCATCACGGCGATCGGGGAAGGCGCCAAGGGAGCCATGAGAGATGTCGTAGGGCGCGGTTTGGACAGCATTGTCGAAATGATTCGTGGCCCCAAAGGCAGCATCGTCCGCCTGAGCATCCTGCCCTCCGGGGCCCCTGTCGGTGGGCCCAAACAGCTTGTCACGCTCGTCCGGGGAACGATTCGACTGAAAAGCGGTGCGGCTCACGCACGCCTGGTTCCCGTAACACTCGGACGCAAAGTCTACAAAATTGGGGTCATCACACTTCCAACGTTCTATTTGGACTTTCGCAGTGAGCAGGAAGGGAAAAAACATTACCGAAGCACCTACCGTGATATGAAGCGGCTTACGCTTCAGTTGGAGCACGAGGGGATGAACGCCCTGGTGCTCGAACTTCGCAACAACGGTGGAGGTTCTCTTCGAGAGGCGGCTCGTGCGATAGGGCTCTACATTGATAAAGGGCCCGTGGTCCAGATCATGAGCGCCGACGGACGGCAAATCATGCCGGATCCCAACCGTGGCCCTGTCTACACTGGACCGATCGTCATTCTTGTCAATCGTCTCTCGGCGTCAGCCACAGAGATTTTTACTGCAGCCCTGAAAGACTATCACCGTGCCATCGTGATGGGTAGCCGCACCTACGGAAAGGGGACCGTTCAAACTTTGATGAATTTGCACCGCATTCTTCCGGGACTGCATGCGGGCGAGATCAAGCTCACTATTGCCAAGTTCTATCGCATCAACGGCGATAGCACGCAAGACCGTGGGATTACGCCCGATATCGCCATTCCATCGACACTTCTCGACAACGAGTTTGGTGAAGAAGACTCACCGAACGCGCTACCGTGGAGCAAGATCCCCACGTCACCTTATACCGTCATGCACGTGGGTCTCGATCACAAACTTCCCATGATCAAGAAAGAGTTCCTGGCTTGGGCCCACACCAATCCACGCTACAAACTCTATGTCCGCACCATCGAACAGGCGCGTCACGACGAAAAAATCGACAGCGTTCCTCTCAATTGGAAGGCTTATGAGTCCCAAAGACGCGCCCGCAATGCACGTCAGTTGAGGCTTGACAACGCGTGGCTACATATTGCAGGCCAGGCGCCTATACATACTCTCGCGCAGCTCAGAGGACGCCATTTTCGTATTCCCGACATGCCGCTGATTGCTGCCGAGCATGTGGCTGCCATCTGGGCTGCCGCAGAAAATGTGCGGGGCGGTTAGAATCGCGTCTCGGGGACTGTCTATCGGACAGCCGCGCAACGACAAATTCAACAAACGTTATGGAACGTTCTGCCATACAACGTTCTCACTGCCCCGTTAAGGCATGAGAACATCCTGGAGATTCCAGTAATTCAGAGCGAGAACGTTGACGGGAATGGGTTGATCAAAATCAGAAGCAAAGCCGCGTTTCTGATCCGAAATCTTGGTTTCGTGGATAAAGTTCAGCGTTTCAGGAATGGGAACAGTATGCTCCTCGTTCAGGTAACGAGCCTGCAAGCGTAAATCCGAAGCACGCCGCCGCACCGAAGCGCTGTCAGCACTACGGCTACGGAACGTCACCAGAGCTTCACGAATGCATCGGTCCAGTTTTTGACAATCCGCCAGCGTGCCGAAATAGGCCTCCTTGAGAGTCTTGCGGTGTGCTGTCAGGGCATGGTCGGCAACGTTGTCTGCACGGAAAAGAAGATAGTTTTGTTGCGCGAGAGCGATCAAAAGAAGATTGATGTCACGGCGCACATTGATTGGCAACCCGGGATATGGAGGGAGCGGCTCTTGATCCAAAGATTCAATTTGTTTACTGAGCTCTTTGATGCGCGCATCGTAAGGGATTAGACGTTCCCGGGCCGTCTGCAGTGACCGCTCGATACTGCGCCGGGCGATTGCGCGATGAAAACCCGTGTTTTTTTTAAGCTCCTCTTCGAGGCGCAAGACGGTGGCATAGATGGACGCCCGTTCGGCTTGAATTTGTGACTTGCGCTCTTCCATGGCCTGTCGTTTGGTTTGTAGCGCAATCGCTATTTTTTGCTCGTACCGTTGACGATCGGGAACGATCAATCGGTCAACCGATTGCCGGGCGAGTGTGGCCAACTGCTGCTGGCAAATGCTCCAAACAGCACGCAATCGATAATAGACGATGGCGGCCGTTCCTTGTTCAGGGTCTGCCAAAACCTGTTCGAGTTCACGGAACTGTGTCCAGAGGCGCTCCATTTTTTGGCGGAGATTGTCACGCTCGGCAATTGTTTCTCCAAGTTCCTTGCGTACGGCTTCGTATTGCTCAAGAATGTCCTGAGCACGTATTGTCAGCTCGTTACTATTGTAGGGCAGGTCGGATTCACGCTCGTTGGAAGGCATCTGCAAATCCCACTTAGAGCCAACACCAAGACGTGCGCATCATTGAAAAAGCCTTCTCATAAGGAGCCTTTGAGTGTTGTTCGTCTTCAATCCGTACCTCCTCCCATCCGAATGTTCCGGTGGCTATGCCATGGCTATGATTCTGCCACATTTCTCGACCAAGGTTAGGGACTCGTGCCTTCTTCACTGTCATAGAGACAGCGCGCGCGGATCGATGCACAGACGTCTGGCTGTAAAGTGGCCCCGGGCCAATCCGTACTCAAGCCAGCGGCGAAACTGATGGTTGATGGCCCATTTTACGGCTATCGACAGATCTTGAGGACGTCGTAGAGCGGGCACAAAGTCACCGTCATCAGCCCCATGGGGGCCAGGTATCTCACGAAGGCAGCAGAGAGCTTCGCAAATCTTGGCATCGTGATACAAACGAGCCAAAGCGGCCACGGCAAGATCCGGAAGAGTGAAGCGGTAACGGATGGCCGTAGTGTAGGGACCAAGGCGCACAGCCTCCAAGGTGCAGAGAAGAGATCCCTCTCTTCGGGAAACCCAACGTTCGGGAAGATCCCTGAGTGATCCGCAAAGGATCGAGAAAAGACGGTAGTTACCTTCGTAAAGTTCTGCGAGCCACATCCCTAGGCCACGCTCCGTGGTCGAAGAGAGCAGATCTGCGACGGAAGGCGCCGTCATCCATTTTTGTTCGAGGTGGCTGATCATTCGGCGGTGATGGACGAGTGCCTTTGCAGAATCGTCGAAGCGATTTCTTCAATAGACCGTTTTGTCGTATCCAGGAACGGGACCCCGGAAAGGCGCATAAGACCTTCCGCCGCGTCAACCTCATCTTGTACCTGCCGCGGGGATGCGTAATGAGAATCAGGGCGCCGGGTTTGACGGATGACTTGCAAGCGCTCGGGTTGTATGGTGAGGCCGAAGATTTTGCGCCGATGGGGGCGCAAAGCCGACGGAAGTGTTTGTGCCGCAAGATCTTCAGAAGAAAGCGGATAGTTGGCAACAAAGATGCCGTGCTGTAGTGCCAGATAGAGCGATGTGGGCGTTTTCCCCACCCGAGAGATGCCGATGAGGATGATCTCGCTTTTGGAATAACCCTCTGTTGTCATGCCGTCGTCGTGGAGCAGCGCGTAGTTGATGGCGTCAATACGTCGCGTGTAGTGTGCGAAATCGCTGGCTCCATGAGCCAACCCTCGAGTGTGCTCGGCGGACATCCCGAGTTCGTGCTCCAATCGAGGGATAAACTCGTGAAAAACAGCAACATGAACACCAGGGGCCGCCCGAACGATACGGTCCAGCGTTTCACTCACGAACGTGCTGAATACAATGGATGGCAATTCGTGACGACTCTGATCGTCCGCGAGGCGCTCGGCAACCTTGCGCGCTTTTTCTTCACTATCGACAAAAGGAATAAGCGCATCACGAAATCGGTAGCGTCTCTCAAACTGCGTCAACAAACTTCGCCCCACGGTTTGAGCCGTAATTGCCGTGCCGTCGGAGATGTAGTAGACGTTGCGCCAGACTCGACCGGCTGCGGCCGTTGTGTCTTCCTGCGTCGGAGAGTTCAGCACCGCTTAAACCAGAGAACGTCAAAACTAGGTGGAGGCTTCGTGTGGTGAAGTCGCTGCTGCGGGCACGCAATCAACCTCGATTTTCCCGTCGCGTACCACAACACGAACGCGGCCTCCATGAACCAGACGGCCAAAAAGAAGTTCCTCGGCCAAGGGCCGTTTAATCTGTTCCTGGATAATGCGTTCCATGGGACGCGCGCCCATCTTCTCGTTGTGCCCCAGTTCGGCGATGAGCATTCTCGCCTCTTCGGCAACGTCGAGTATCACTCCCTTGGGTTCCAGCTGGCTCTCAAGCTGAATAACAAACTTATCAACGATTCGTCGGACAGTTTCTGTCGACAGAGACTGGAAGACGATCACGCCATCCAGACGATTGCGGAATTCCGGGCTGAATGTTCGGCGAATGATTTCGCGTGCATCGTGGCTCGTATCTTGTTCGGTAAAGCCAATACTACGCCGCGTCAGGTCCTGAGCGCCGCAGTTGCTGGTCATCACCAGTATCACATGACGAAAATCCACCGACCGACCGTTGCTGTCCGTCAGCGTACCGTGATCCATGACTTGCAGAAGAATATTGAAAAGATCGGGGTGTGCCTTCTCAATCTCATCGAGCAGAAGAACAGCGTGCGGCGTACGCAAAATGGCTTCTGTAAGGAGTCCGCCCTGGTCAAAGCCAACGTAACCCGGAGGCGCGCCTATGAGACGGGATACAGCATGGCGCTCCATATACTCAGACATGTCAAAACGAACACACTCCATGCCCAAACCCAGCGCCAATTGCCGTGTCACTTCGGTTTTCCCCACGCCGGTTGGGCCCGCAAACAAAAGCGATGCAATCGGCTTGCGCTCATCGCGGAGTCCTGAGCGAGCCATTTTGATAGCGCTCGCGAGGGCACGCACGGCTTCGTCTTGCCCAAAAATAGTCAAAGATAAATTCCGTTCCAATTGCTGAAGCGTTTCACGGTCAGTCGCCGAAACGGTCACGGTTGGAACGCGGGCAATCTTGGCTATCACACTCTCAACGTCCCGCACGGTGACTGAGTGACGTGATTTTTTCTTACCCGATTGAACACGCACCTGAAGAGAAGCCCCCACTTCGTCGATCACATCAATCGCTTTGTCGGGGAGGTGTCTGTCAGTAATGTAGCGCGCGGCGAGTTGAGCAGCCGCCTCAAGTGCCCGATTGGGATAGCGCACGTGGTGATGCTCTTCAAACCGAGCCTTGAGTCCCTTGAGAATCGCGATGGTCTCGGCTATGGACGGCTCGGGAACATCAATTTTTTGGAAGCGTCGCGCGAGCGCGCGATCTTTTTCGAAAATCGACCGGTATTCCTGATGCGTGGTCGAGCCGATGCAGCGGATTTCTCCGCTGGAAAGTATGGGTTTGATCAGGTTCGAGGCGTCCATCACACCACCGGACGCGGCTCCGGCTCCGATGACCGTGTGAATCTCATCAATAAAAAGAATGGACTGGGGGCGGCGTCGCAGCTCGTTGATGACGTTTTTAAGCCGCTTTTCAAAGTCTCCGCGGTATTTGGTTCCGGCCACCAACGAGCCCATATCCAAGGCGTAGATCGCGGCATCGGCGAGGGCATCAGGAACCTGTCCATCGACGATTCTCCACGCCAATCCTTCGGCCAAAGCCGTTTTGCCAACGCCCGCTTCGCCGACGAAGAGAGGATTGTTCTTCCTTCGGCGACAGAGGATTTCTATCGCCCGCTCCAGTTCCAAATCACGACCAATCAAGGGATCGAGCTTGCGCTCACGGGCAAGGCGTGTCAGATTTGTGGCGTAGTGCTCGAGCGTGCGTGTTTCGGAACTGTCCCCTTCGGAGTCGCTTTCGTTTTCCGAAGGGGTGCCGTGATCTTCGCGTGATTTGACTCTTCCATGGGCAAGGTAATTCACAACATCAAGACGTGTGACACCTTGATGATTGAGCAAGTAAACCGCGTGCGATTCTCGCTCCCCAAAGATAGCCACGAGAACGTTGACGCACGTCACTTCTCTCTCGTTCGCCGATTGTCCATGCAGCACAGCCCTCTGGAGGACCCGCTGAAAACCCAGTGTGGTCTGAACTTCTTGAATCGCACTTGAAGTCGGTGTATGTGCGTCGACATAGAACAGAAGATCTTGACGCAGCTGATCGATGTCGCTTCCACACGCCTGAAGAACCTCCACCACCGTTGGCGAAAGGAGAAGCGCCCCGAGCAAATGTTCAACCGTCATGTATTCGTGGTGTTTCTCACGCGCGTCACGGAACGCGGCGTTCAAACAGTTCTCGAGCTCTTTGCTTAGCATCACGTCTTCTCCATAACGCACAACAGAGGATGCTGGTGCCGGCGCGCGTAACGCATAACCTGATCAACCTTTGTTTCCGCAATCTCTCGCGGGTAGACACCACAAATCCCCCTTCCCTGAGTGTGTACGAGCAACATGATCTTGGTGGCGCTCACGCGCTCCATGTGGAAAAACCTTTCGAGGACATCCACGACGAAGTCCATAGGGGTGTAATCGTCGTTGATCAGAACGACACGGTAGAGGCGCGGTCGCCTGATATCCGTGGCGGACTTGTCAGGCGATGCCCTGATTTGGCCGTCGGTGGAAGAGATGCTCATGGCCCGATTGTACCCCAGCCCCTTGGCGGTCACGGGGAACAAACTGACCGGTCCATTCCGATCCCGATTCTCCCCAAAGCTCTCTCGGTCCGCTATGATGAGAAGGCTTGCTTCGCTGGCTTTTGGCTTCGCGAGCCTGGGGCAGATACCGGTTCGGCGCGTACCATGCCGCCGTTGACAGGATAACCGTCACGCGTACGAGTTGCCATGAGTTCACGTGCTAAGGAAATACCACCGTGGGTCAGCGGGACCATACGCGCGGGTCGACGTGTCGTCGGCAAGGCTCCCTCGGGCCTTCCGTACGTCTTCGTCATACTTTTGGCGTTCGCTCTGGTTCCCTTTTTCTGGACGGTTCTTTCCGAGCTGTTCCCCGTGGGGCGATCGCCGGCTCTCGGGCCGACGAGAGGAGCAGTGGTTTCGCGATCGGCGTCTTCCCTCCTCGATCGTGATGACCCTTTCGGGACCCCTCCTCCGTCGTACCACGATTCAACGGGTGGGGGGATAGCCCCTTCAAGCCTGGCGCTGAAACTGATAGGCGTCGCGGTTCTTCCAGACCACCGTCAATCCCTAGCGATTTTGGAAATGAATGGTATTGCACGTGTTTACCGTGTCGGAGGCACCATCCCGGGTGGCGCTCAAATCGTCAGCGTTCACCGTGATAGGGTCATTCTGCGCTACCAGGGGACCCTGCAGTCCATCGCTTTCACCCGAGCTCGGAGTTTCAGCACCCAGGCCTTGCCGAGCCCGCCCCTGCCCGGACGTACGAAACGGCCTCCCATGTTTGCGGCTCGCTTACTGGCACACCCTTCGAATCTCATGAACTATTTACGGCCGTTCCCTGTCTACACAAACGGCCGCTTTACAGGTATTCGTCTCTACCCCGGGCCCAATTCTTCCCTTTTTGCCCGTGTGGGCCTTCGCCCCGGAGATCTTCTTACGGCCGTGAATGGAGTTAAACTGACAAATCCATTGCAGGGCTACAATCTCATCGAACGTTTCGCGAATCAACATGTTCCGATCGTGCTCAGTATTGAGCGCAACGGCGCCGATCTTGTGATCAGCCTCCCCTCCACCTCTGCTCTTTAAGAAAACGGACCGTGCCACTCATGCCCGCCTCGCCCTTCCCCTTGCTGTCGCCGATCGGACCAAGACGGATTCGTCTTTTGGTTCTGGTTGCGGCGGCTTTTTTTGTCCCTCTCGCATGTTCCGCTCAAGCCACACCAGCGCAAACGGGTCGCGCGCAAGGAACGCTTCTTAACTTCAAGCACGCACCCATCGCCAGCGTGGTGCGCATGATCAGTCGCGTCACGGGCAAGAACTTTATTCTCGACCCCAGGGTGCAAGGCGATATCACGATGATCTCGACCCACCCCATCCCGCCGGACGCGGTGTACGCCACGTTTCTCGCCATGCTGGCCGTGCACGGCTATGCCGCCATCCCTGTAGGAAACGACACCTACAAAATTGTTCCCTCGCTTTCGGCCCACCAAATGCCCGGTCGAGCCGTCGGCTTTGCTCCTGGTATCCCGGGAGAAGAACCGGTCACAGAGGTGGTGAGGTTGCGCTACACCAACGCGGCGCAGCTGGTACCTGTTCTCCGCCCTCTCATGAGCCCGTCGGCACAGCTCTCGGCGTATACGCCCTCCAACATGCTGATCATTTCGGACAGAGCTTCAAACGTTGCGCGGATGTTGCGCATTATTCGACGGGTTGATAGACCGAGCACGATGGGAATCGACGTCGTTCCTCTTCATTACGCATCCGCCAGCAACGTCGTGCGGCTGCTCAACACGCTCTATCGAGGCGAGCAATCAGACGAGGCCATCCCGATCCGACTCGTCGCCGATCCGAGGACCAACAGCATTCTGATCGCGGGATCGCGCTCGGAGCGCCTTGAATTGCGGGCGTTGATCGTCAGTCTCGATCACCCGGTGCGGAACGGCGGCAACACTCAGGTCATACGGTTGCGCTACGCGCGAGCTAAAAGCATGGCCAAGATTCTAGAGGCCTACGTCAAGGCCATCAGTCATGAGCAGCCTCACGGCAAAGGCGTTGCGGCACCGTCCGGGATTCGCCCCGTCGTCGTTGCAGATGACTCGATCAATGCCCTTGTGGTCACCGCACCGGCAAAACTGATGCGATCGATCCGTAGCGTCATTGACCAGCTGGACGTTCGACGGGCACAAGTTCTTGTCCAGGCCATCATTGCCGAACTGACCTCCAACGCTGCCGCTCAGCTGGGCATCACTTGGGCCGCTCTGGGAGCCGGGGCGGCGAGTCTCACCAACTTCAGCGGGACCGGCACGGGAGTGGTCCAGCTCGGCGAAGCTTACGAGGGGCTGACGAGCGGGGGCTTGACGAGCACAGGCACAACAACGTCGACGGGTGTCACCGCCTCCCCTCTCGCGTCCATCAACATCCCCGACGGCCTGCTCTTCGGTGTGGGTCGCATCGTGAACAACGGCTTGAGTTTCGCAGCCCTTCTCAATGCCCTCGCCTCGAACACCAACACGAACATTCTGTCGACGCCCAGCGTCGTTGCGCTCGACAACCAGAAGGCCAAAATCGAGGTCGGACAACGCGTCCCGTTTTTGACGGGGCAGTACGCGTACACGTCGGCCGCGTCAACGGCGGGCGCGGGCGTGGTCAATCCTTTCCAGACCGTGCAGCGTCACGAAGTGGGAATCACCCTTCAGATCAAGCCACGGGTCAGTGCGGGAAACAGCGTCATCCTCAACATCAAGCAAAAAGTCTCGAGCTTGGCTCCGTCCGTTCAGGGTGCGATTGATCTCATCACCAACAACCGCAAAATCTCGACGACGGTGATCGCCAACAATCATCAGATCATTGTTTTGGGGGGCCTCATCAGCGATCAGATCAGCGAAACCAAGGAAAAAGTCCCTCTGCTGGGCGACATCCCGTTGCTCGGGTACCTTTTCCGCTACGCCAGTACATCCAAGCAAAAACAGGACCTCATGGTGTTCCTGCAACCCACCATTCTCCGGACGCGGACACAAACGGGAATCCAGACCGCTCGAGCGTACCGGTTCCTTCGTGCTTTGGAGCTCCGGCATGAACGACCGATTCCGTTGATGCCACACAGCCATCGTCCCGTGTTGCCGCCCCTGACGTCTCGCCACCTGCACGGAGCCGTGCCGCACGCACCCAGCTCTACGACCGCGGGCCGCCCGGTACATATTCACGCGTGATGGCCGCACACCTCCCTTTCTCCTCAGAGCCGCCTGCAACCACTGAACAAGAATCGGGCGCACGACGTCTTCCTTTTGCGTTCGCTCGTCGTTACGGGCTCCTGCTGACCGAAGATCAGGATGGCCGTTTTGTGATCATGGCCCGAAAAGATGTGCCGTCGGCGGCTTTTCTTGAACTCCAACGCCATCTCGGAACCACCATCACGGTAGAACCCGTCGACGACGAGACATTCGCACGTTTGCTGCAACGGACTTACGAAGAACAAAACGAACAATCAATTGCGATTATGGAGGGTCTACAAAGCAGCACGGATCTTGCGGATGTCGCGGAGCAACTTCCCGAACCTGAAGACCTCCTGGAAAGCAACGATGACGCCCCAATCATCAGACTGATCAATGCCCTTTTTTCCGAAGCGGTCAAGAACAACGCATCCGATATCCACATCGAACCCTTTGAAAATCGACTCATCGTTCGCATGCGCATCGACGGGGTGCTTCAGGAAGTGCTCCAATCCCGACACGCCGTGGCCCCGCTCGTGGTTTCACGCATCAAAGTCATGTCACGCCTGGATATTGCCGAGAAACGGCTCCCCCAGGACGGCCGGATTTCACTCCGCCTTGCGGGCCGCGCCGTTGATGTTCGTGTTTCGACCATTCCGTCGGGACACGGCGAACGCGTGGTTCTCAGACTACTTGACAAGCAGACGGGACGCCTCGATCTTTCGCAGCTCGGCATGCCGGCGGACACGCTCCGCAAAGTCGACAAAATCATCCACCTCCCGCACGGCATCATCCTGGTCACCGGGCCGACCGGTTCCGGAAAAACGACGACTCTTTACGCGGCCCTGACCCGCCTCAACGACCGGACACGGAACATCATGACCGTCGAAGATCCGATCGAGTATTACCTCGACGGTATTGGCCAAACACAGGTCAACAACAAGGTTGACATGACGTTCGCACGAGGCCTCCGCGCGATTCTCCGGCAGGATCCGGACATTGTCATGGTGGGTGAGATCCGCGATCTCGAAACGGCCGAAATCGCCGTCCAGTCCAGCTTGACGGGGCATTTGGTTCTTTCCACACTGCATACGAATACGGCGATCGGAGCCATCACTCGTCTCCTCGACATGGGGATTGAACCTTTCCTGCTTGCATCCAGCCTTGTCGGGCTTTTGGCCCAACGGTTGGTGCGGGTCTTGTGTCCCAAATGTCGGGAAGCCTTTGTGCCTGGAGACTACGAACAGCAACTATTGGCCGGTCGTTTCCCGAACCCCGAGCATCCCGTCCTTTATCGTGCTGTCGGCTGCACATTCTGCCACCGCACGGGGTTTCGCGGCCGCACAGGCATTTACGAATTCGTCGCCGTCGGCAGCAAGATCCGCCAAATGATTCACGATCGCCGCGGGGAGCAAGAGATCGAGCAACAGGCCCGCACGGAAAGTCCGAGCATTTACGACGACGGGCTCGACCGCGTCGCTCAAGGCATCACCACACTTGAAGAAGTACTGCGCGTGACACGCGCGGACTGACGATGGCAGTTTTCAGCTACACCGCATTGGACCGTGAAGGCCGCCATCGGCGCGGCATGGTTGAAAGCGACAGCCCCCGCGCGGCCAGGCAGCAGCTGCGTGAAGAGGGGCTCATTCCGGTCAAGATCGAAACCACCGAAGAGAAAGCCGCCGCTCCGGAGCGCGCGCTCACCGTACGTTGGTGGCAGGCTCGGGGCGTCAGCCCCCAGGAGCTGGCCCTGGTGACACGGCAGCTGGCCACGCTGATCCGCTCGGCGCTTCCCGTCGAGGAAGCGCTGCTCACAGCGGCGGAGCAGAACGCCAACGAACGGATGCGCAAAATGCTCATGTCCGTGCGAGCCCGTGTCCTCGAGGGGAGGACGTTGGCCGAGGGGCTGCGTCTCTTCCCGCATGTTTTCCCCGAAATCTTCCAGGCTACCGTCGCCGCGGGAGAACAGTCCGGTCACCTCGAGGCGGTTTTGGAGCGGCTCGCCGATTATGCCGAAAACCGCCAGCTTGTCCATCAGAAAATCAGTTTGGCTCTGGTTTATCCCCTGCTCCTCGTGGCGATGTCCGTCTTGATCGTCACCGGACTGCTTGTCTATGTCGTGCCCGAAATCGTCACGGTCTTTCAAAATCTTGGGCATCGTTTGCCGCTTCTAACGCGCGCTCTCATTGCGGTCAGTGGTCTCGTACGTCACGACGGTATTTTTCTCGTCATCGGGTTGGCGGGACTGCTTTTTGCGGCCCGCCGGGCATACCGCCGCGCGCGGGTACGAAGCCGGGTGCATCGCTTTGCCCTTCGCGTCCCCCTGATCGGACGCGTCATTCGCGGCCTCAACACCGCTCGGTTCACCCGCACACTCAGCATTCTTTCAGGAAGCGGGGTTCCCGTTCTCGACGCGCTTCGGATCTCGGGGGAGGTGATCACAAACGTTCCGATGAAAGTGGCGGTCGATGAAGCCACAGACCGGGTGCGCGAAGGCCGTTCGCTCGCGGGGGCTCTTCGACAGAGCGGCCTCTTCCCTCCGATGATGATTCATCTGATTGCGAGTGGCGAAACCAGCGGACAACTCGATGCCATGCTGGCCCGCGCGGCCGAAAATCAAGAGCGCGAACTCGAAAGTATTGTGGGAACCTTTCTGAGCGTGCTTGAGCCCGCCATGATTCTGATCATGGGAGGCGTTGTGCTAACCATCGTTTTGGCGATACTTCTTCCCATTTTCGAATTGAACCGCCTGATTCACTAACCCCGCCGGACGCCTGATATGCCTGTTTCCCTCCCCACCTCCTGGACACGCGCGGACAAAGACTTTGTGGGTTGCGCGCTCGACAACCCGAGACTCTGGTTTACCGTGGCCGGTGGATTGGTGACCGAAGTGTTCTACCCACGTGTGGATTTTCCGCAGATCAAGAGCCTCAATTTCTTCGTTGCCGACGGATTCGGCTTTTGGATGGATCTCTCCGCAACGGATTGCTCCCGTGTGGAAGAAGTCAAACCGGGTGTCCCGACCGTCGTGCTTCATCACGAACACAAACGTTTTCATCTGACCCTCCGCGTGTGCCCGGATCCTTTCCGCGACGCCTTGTTGGTCTCTTACCGGCTCGAGGGCGACGCCAACCTTCACCCCTATTTCGAACTTGCACCCCGTTTGGGCGAGGTCGCCGATGGCCAGCAGGGGCGCTTGTTCACGCGCGCCGGTTTTCGGGCACTCACGGCAGAACGTGCCCCCTACGGCCTTGCGGTTGTTGCGGGCCAGGACGGGATCGACTGCATCACGCGCGCACACGTCGCCACGTTCGCTCACGACGACCTCGTCACCCAGTTCGCTCAAGATGGACGTTTGGCAAAAGTCTCTGACGCCGCAGGACCCGGCGGCATCACGCTTGCGGGCGACCTCGCTCGCGAAGGAGTTTTGGTTCTGGCTTTTTCAACGAGTGCTTCCGCCGCCGCCACCTTGGCACGCGCGGCCGTCACTGTCCCGTTCGAGTCTTCCTGGCATCACGTCCAAAACACCTGGACGGACTGGCTCGACAAAGTCGTCCCTCCCGCCCACTGCCCGCCGGGCGACGCGGCCGCCTTGGCGCGTTCCGCCAGCGTTCTCAAGACCCACAAGTGCAAGAGTTTTCCCGGCGCGCTCGTGGCCTCACTGGCCACGCCTTGGGGCGAAAGCTCGTCGAGCGCAGGGGGATACCACCTGGTCTGGCCGCGGGATCTTTGCGAGAGCGCCTCGGCTCTTTTGGGTCTCGGGATGATTGAAGAGGCCCGAGAAGTTCTCTCCTACCTGATCGCCAGCCAGCAGGACGACGGCCACTGGTTTCAGAATCAATGGCTTGGCGGACGCCCTTACTGGCAAGGCATTCAGCTGGATGAAACCGCTTTCCCCGTCCTTTTGGCGTCCAGCCTTCACGAGCGGGACGCGCTCCACGGAATTGCCGTGCGCCCCATGGTGCACGCAGCCTTGTCGTATCTGGTCCGCCACGGTCCGGCCAGCGCTCAAGACCGCTGGGAGGAAGACGAAGGCGTCAACCCCTTCACGCTCGCCGTGATCATCGGCGCCTTGATTTCCGGGGCCGATTTTCTCGAGGACAACGACGCCGCCCTAGCGTTGCGTCTGGCCGACGAATGGAACCATATGATCGAGGACTGGTGTGTCGTGACGGGAACCGCGCTGGATCAACAGCACGGCCTTCCGGGGCACTACGTTCGCGTGGCTCCCAGCTCAGTCCTGTGCGACACACACGCGTTCAACCAACGCATTCTGGTCCACAACAGATCCGACAATCTGTCCCCCGAGGCTTCCGAGCAGGTTGCCCTCGACTTTCTCCAGCTTGTCCGTTACGGAATCCGTCGACCCGACGACGTCTATGTGGACGCGACGGTTCGATTGGCGGACCTCCTGCTTCGCGTGGACACTCCGTCCGGACCCGTCTGGCATCGCTACAATAACGACGGTTACGGTGAACACGAAAACGGAAGCCCCTTCGACGGATCCGGTGTCGGAAGGGGGTGGCCGCTCCTCACCGGCGAGCGTGGGCATTACGCACTCGCGCGTGGAGAGGATCCCTATCCTTATCTTCGCGCCATGACCCGGATGACGGGCCGGGCGGGACTCATTCCCGAGCAGATCTGGGACACCGAACCCATCCCCGAGCGCAGACTCTACCCAGGCCGGCCCTCTGGATCGGCGATGCCGCTTGTGTGGGCCCACGCCGAATTCGTCAAACTTTATCTTTCACGGGCACAAGGGTCGATTTTCGACCGCCCCGCCCCTGTCGTGCGCCACTGCAACGGAGAACGTCCTCCCCGCCACACAGCGACGTGGAGCCTAGGATGCTGCCTTCGTGAGCTTCCCCGCGGGCTACCGCTCACGATCCTTCTGGCCCACCCCGGCTTTGTGCATTACGGGCAAGACGGCTGGAACAATGTTCGTGAACTTCCGACCACACCGTGCGGGTTGGGCATGCATCAGGTCACTCTGCCGATGCAAGACCGTTCTCCCGGCTCGACCGTCTCATTTACGGTCCGTTGGCTGGACGGAACGTGGCTTGGAAAAGATTACACAGTGACAGTGTCAGAAGACAAAAAGTCTTGACCCGTTATCGCCGGGACGAAACAGGCGCAGCGCGCGCACTCGAGCCAGAGGTTTATAATCCCGAAGAAGCACACATCACCGAACGAGGCGGCCCAGCATATGTCAGCAACCAGTATCGATACGGTCCGGCAGCAGCGGCAAAGTCTCTGGCTTGACAATATTCACCGCGCTCTCCTCACAAGCGGAACCCTCGCCCGATACATCGACACCGGCGGGATACGTGGACTCACTTCGAACCCCACGATCTACGAACACGCCCTGGCCCGAGGGCACGATTACGACGACGTGCTTCGCGCCCTCATGCCCCAATTCGAGAAGGATCACGAGGGCCTTTTCTTCGCGCTGGCTCTTGAGGATCTGCGGGCCGCAGCCGATCTCTTTGCACCCATCCACGAAAAAAGCCAAGGACAAGACGGTTTTGTTTCGCTGGAGCTTTCGCCCCGTCTCGCCGATGACGCCGATGCGTCGATTGCCCAGGCGAAACGACTTCATGCTCTCGCCGAGCGCCCCAATCTTCTGATCAAGGTGCCGGGAACAGCCGCGGGAGCACGCGCCATCGAAGAGCTGATCACCGAGGGTGTGGGGATCAACGTAACCCTGCTCTTCTCCCCCAGCCAGTATTTGCGGGCCGCGGAAGCCTACTTCCGCGGGCTCGAGAGACGGCTGGCGAAGGGTCTGGATCTCCGGGTTCCTTCGGTCGCTTCCGTTTTTATCTCGCGCTGGGACACGGCCATGAACCCTCAGCTGGACAGCGGCATGCGCAACCGCTTGGGGTTGGCCGTGGCGTACCACTGTTACGACACCCATCACCGACTTTACGCAACGGAACGCTGGAAACGCCTTGCCGCCCACGGAGCTCAGCCCCAGAAGCTTCTCTGGGCCAGCACGAGCAGCAAGGACCCTTCACTTTCGCCGGCGTACTACGTTGAGCGGTTGATTTATCCGAACACCATCAATACGGTTCCGGAGGCCACACTTCTCGCGTTTCTCAACGAAGGGAAGCCGGTGTCCACGATGACCGCGAAGGAAGCCCGCATCGTTCCCGATCTTCTGAGTCGTGGAATCAATCTGGCGGGCGCCGCCGATGATCTTCAGAACAAAGGGTGCGACGCGTTTGTGCACTCTTTCCAGTCCCTGATCGAACAGCTTCAAAAGGAATGCCGTCGCCTTCACCAGTCCACTGCTCCCAAAGAAGCATACAAAGACGACCCGCTTCTCGACGAAAGCTTGGCGGAGGTCGAGCACGAGGAGCTCGTTGCCCGTTTGTGGAAGCACGATTGGACGCTTTGGGGCAACCAGCAGGACGAAATCGCAAATCGTCTGGGCTGGTTACACATCGTGCCCGCGATGCGTCACAAAGTTTCGGAACTTGAAGACTTTGCCGCACGCTGCTCGCAGGAGGGCCTTCGGCATGTTCTCTGGTGCGGGATGGGCGGCTCGAGCCTGTTCGCGTCTTTCACGCAAAGTCTCGACACGCCCGTCCGCGGAGCCCCTCGTCTTGACATCCTCGACACCAGCCATCCGGATTTTCTCCGCCGACGCCTTGAAAACTATCGTGTCGGTGAGACACTTGTCGTCGTCGCCTCAAAGTCCGGGACCACCCTTGAAACAAGGGCTCAACTCGATCTTTTCTGGTCTCGGGACTCCAACGGCCGCCACTACGTGGCCGTGACGGACCCCGACACCCCACTCGACGAACTGGCCAAGTCGCGAGGATTCCTAAAGATTTTTCGCAACGATCCGACCCTCGGCGGCCGGTATTCGGCCCTCAGCTATTTTGGTCTCGTGGCCTGGGTTCTTCGCGGGCTTCCCCTCCAGCCACTCCTGCACGCAGCGGACTGCATGATGCACGCCTGCCTGCCGAGCGTGCCTGCCCGTCACAACCCAGGACTCAAACTCGGTCTTGTCCTTGGGCTCCACGCGCGAGCCGGACGGAACAAGGCCACGATTCTTTTGCCCCCTCCCCTGCGCGTCTTCGGCGGCTGGCTCGAACAACTCCTGGCCGAATCCACGGGCAAGCAGGGACGCGGGATCGTCCCCGTCGTCGGCGAGGAGATTGCACCGCCCGACCACTACGGCCACGATCGTCTCTTTGTCGCCTTGGGCGCCCCCGACGCCGCACGCGATGCCTTGCGTGAGGCTGGGCATCCCGTTTATCACGATCACGATCTTGACCGTGCTCCGATAGGTGGGCAAGTCTTCGCCTGGGAGTTCGCCACCGCGATCGCGGGGCACATCCTCGGGATCAACGCGTTTGATCAGCCGAACGTTGAGTCTGCGAAAAAAGCCGCCGGGCGCATTCTCGAGCACCCCGAAAACACCACCTCCCCGGTGGTGGTCCCGCCATCCCGTATCCTCGAGCGGGTTCAACCGAACGATTACATTGCTCTTCAAGCTTACATTGACCCTGAATCGCCAAAGGTTCAGGAACTCCAAAGGCTGCGCACCCTCCTGCGCGACCGAACCGGAGCCGCCACAACTCTGGGAATTGGCCCCCGCTTTCTTCACTCGACGGGGCAACTGCACAAAGGAGGACCACGGGAAGGAGTCTTTCTCCAGATCGTTGACGACACAATGAACGAACTTCCTATTCCCGGCCGTCGTTACGGCTTCGGACAAGTCATCCGTGCCCAGGCCGACGGCGATTACGAGGCCCTCATCGAGCACGGGATGCGTGTGGCGCGCGTCCGCCTTGAGGATTTACTTACGCTCTGAATGACGGTGAGCCAAGCCGTCCGGGCGCACGTCGAGCGCTGATTTTCCGGGAGGCACCTGGAAGATTTCAGTTTTTTACTTCAAGGAGAACGCCGATGAACATAGGTATGATCGGGATGGGCCGAATGGGGGCTGCCATGGCGCGCCGCCTCCAAAGATGCGGACACGCCCCTGTGGTTTACGACGCTTTTCCCGAGACACGCGACAAGGTTGCGAAAGACGGACTGCGGGTCGTGGACAGCCTCGAAAATCTGATCGCCGCCCTTCCCGCCCCCCGGTCGGTCTGGATGATGATCCCCGCAGGAGCCGTCGACGACCTTCTGAAAGACCTGGTTCCTCGTCTGGCTCGTGGCGACATCCTCATCGACGGAGGCAATTCCCACTACACCGCAGACCTGCGACGCTCGCAGGAACTCACCGCCCGCGGCATTCATTATCTCGACGTCGGAACCTCCGGCGGCGTATTTGGCGAAAAACGCGGCTACTGCCTGATGGTCGGCGGCCCGCAAGAAGCATTTACGCGTCTCGTTCCCATTTTTCGCGCGCTGGCGCCGGGACGCGACGCTGCTCCCCCCACACCCGGCCGCGAGGCAAACTCTTCATCCACAGCCGACGAGGGATTTCTCTACTGTGGCCCGAGCGGCGCCGGACACTTTGTCAAAATGGTCCACAACGGAATCGAGTACGGGATCATGGCCGCGTACGCAGAGGGATTCAACATCCTCCGTCACGCTGATCGGGGACTTCAGCCCGCACAGACCAGTGCCGAAGAGACGCCGCTCGAGACACCCGGTAACTACCGCTACCGTCTGCCACTCGCCGATGTTGCCGAATTGTGGCGCCGAGGAAGCGTGGTCTCTTCGTGGCTCCTTGATCTCACAGCCGACGCCTTGGCGCGCGATCCTGATCTGGCCCACCTGAGCGGGCGCGTTTCGGACTCGGGCGAAGGACGCTGGACCCTTCAGGCGGCGATCGACACGGCGTCCCCCGCCCCCACGCTGGCCGCCGCCCTGTTCGCCCGTTTCTCGTCCCGAGGCGAAAACCTCTTCGCCGACAAGATTCTCTCCGCCATGCGCGAGGAGTTCGGTGGCCATCACGAGGAGTCGACCCGATGAACGATCGCAACACCGCCGCCGATGCCCTCGTGCTGTTTGGGGCCAGCGGTGACCTGGCCGCCAAAAAGATCCTTCCTGCTCTCTACGCTCTCGAGCGGCGCCGCCTGCTCCCTTCTCTCGTTCTCGGGGTTGCCAAATCAGGCTGGAATACCGACGACTTCCGGAACCACGCCCGCACAGCGATCACCGCGCATGCTCCTCACGCCGCCACCGAAGATGTGACCCGCTTGCTCGGCCATCTGAGTTACGTCGACGGGGACTACCGCGAGGAAGCGACATTCGCAGAGGTTGCCAAACACCTCAAGGGAAGCAAGAGCCCGCTTTTCTATCTGGCCATCCCACCCAGCCTGTTTGCCACGGTCATCGAAGGCCTTCACCGGGGGCGGATCGATAAAGGAGGGCGTGTCGTCGTTGAGAAACCCTTTGGCCGTGACCTGACATCGGCCCAAGAACTCAACAAGATCGTCCGCCGTGTCTTTGCGGAGGAGCAGATCTATCGGATCGACCACTATCTCGGTAAGGAACCGGTACAGAACCTTCTGTACTTCCGGTTTGCCAACGGGTTCCTCGAGCCTTTATGGAACCGAAACCACGTGCGCAGTCTCGAGATCACCATGGCCGAGAACTTCGGTGTCGAGGACCGGGGCGCGTTTTACGACGAGGTCGGAGCGGTCCGCGACGTCGTCCAGAACCATCTCTTACAGGTGCTGGCGATCCTCACCATGGAGCCTCCGGTACGCTTCGAGATGGAGGCGGTGCGCGACGAGAAGGCCAAGGTCCTGAGCGCCGTTCAGCCTGTACGCCCGGAGGCCCTCGTCCGCGGCCAGTACGAGGGGTACCACCAGGTTCCGGGCGTCGCACCCGATTCGCGCCGGGAAACCTTTGTGGCGCTACGCACACAGATCGACACCTGGCGCTGGTCGGGTGTGCCGATTTTCATTCGCGCCGGGAAACAGCTGGGCGTCACAGCCACCGAAGTTCTCGTCCGCTGGAACGATCCGCCGCGTGATCTTTTTGTCGAGCCCGTACGAGCCCTGAGCAATTACGTCCGGTTCCGCCTGGGACCCGACCGGGTGGAAATTGGACTCGGCGCCCGGGTCAAAGAAAACGGCGAGGCCATGTCCGGCCGACTGGTCGAACTCGAAGTCGACCGAAGCAGCTCGGACGAAGAGACGCCCTACGAGCGCTTGATCGGCGATGCCCTTCGCGGCGACCCCGTTCTTTTTGCGCGGCAAGATGCGGTCGAGGCTTCGTGGAAAATCGTGGATGGGATCCTCGACGAACGCCTCCCGCTGTATCTCTACAAGCCGAACAGCATGGGTCCCACCGAAGCGCTGGGCCTCACCGCCGCCTACGGCGGCTGGTACGATCCACACCCGTGACCACCGTTCCCGAGGTTGTCGTCGCCCCGGACGAAACCGAGAGCGCCCGCACCGCCGCGCGTTGGCTTTACGAACAAGTCTGCGCGCTCGCCGCCGACGGCCGCCGTGTCCGCTTGGCCCTCTCCGGAGGGAAGACCCCGTGGGCCATGCTTCGCGTATTCGTGGCTCTCGACCCACCGTGGCAGAAACTGGATCTTTTCCAGGTCGACGAACGTTTTGTACCGACGACCGACCCCCGGAGCAACGCGGGCCAGATCGCTCACATCTTGCCGGCGGAAGCCCATTTCCATCCGATTCCAACGGACACGGCCCCGACCCCCGAAGCGGCCGCTCGCGAATATGAAAACACGCTGGCCCAGCGCCTGGGCTCCTCTTCCGCCGGTGAGCAGGCTTCGCTCGTCTCGGGATTTCTCGGCGAAACGGGGGCTGACCCTCTTTTCGACATCGTTCATCTCGGCCTTGGAGAAGATGGACACACGGCGTCTCTTGTCCCCGGAGATTCCATTCTCACGGTGCGCGATCGCGCCGTGGCCGCGACCGAAAAGCCCTATCAAGGAGTCCGCCGGGTGAGCCTCACCTACCCGGCTCTCCTGCGCTCGGGACGACTCTTGTGGTTGGTCACGGGCCCAAACAAAAAAGCGATACTCCGGCGGTTTCTCCAAGGCGATCCGGATCTTCCCGCCCACCGCCTCCTCCGAGCGCACGACAGACTGTTCACGGATCGCACGACATGGGGCGACTGATGCACTGAGCGGAAGTCGCCGTCCCGACATCGTTGCCGTCGCGTCTGCACCCGCCGATGTTCTCTGGCCCCAAAGCCATCGGACCCCCCCCGAGGCGGCGACCTGCGGCCCGGCTTGACACGACTCGGGATGTCGTGGCACGATCAGACTCCTTGTCCACGGAAACGAGCGTCATGATCGACAAGAGGACTTGTGAGCCACCGCCCCCCACGGCGCGGCCGAAGCGGCCCTTGCGCACCCTCGTGCGCGTCTCGAGTGGGCTCCTCGCTCTTCTCGTCCCGTGCCTGGCGGTGCTTGATGTCCCACTCTTCGACCGGATCGAACCCCGTGTCTTTGGCGTCCCGTTCATCGACGCCTATCTTCTATTTTGGGTTCTTGCGCTGACCCCGTTTCTGATCCTGGCCGCACGTCTCATCCCCTCCCCGGACGAATCTTGATACGGCTCCTCGTCTTCGCCCTGATTGTTGTTCCGGTCGTCGGCCTGGGCTTCCGAGCGCGCCGCTGGCGCAACGCCGATCTCCGCTCTCTTGACGAATGGGCGCTCGGTGGGCGGCGTCTCGGGACGTTCCTCACGTGGTTTCTCCTCGGAGGCGATCTCTACACCGCGTACACCTTCATTGCCGTCCCCGCGCTCATCTTCGGGGTGGGCGCGCTCGGCCTTTTTGCCCTGTCCTACACCATCATCGCGTTTCCCGTCGGTTTTCTTCTCCTTCCGCCCCTCTGGCGTGCCTGCAAACGCGCGGGACATCTCACGGTGGCGGATTTCGTCGAAGAGCGCTACGCCAGCCGGTTTTTACCCAGGGCGGTCGCCCTCACCGGCGTCATGGCCACGGTGCCGTACATCGCCCTGCAGTTGATCGGACTTGAGCTGGCGTTTCCGCTCCTCGGACTTCCTCCGACCAGCGTTTTCCGTGACCTTCCGCTCGCTCTGGCTTTTGCTCTCCTTGCAGCTTTCACGGTCACGAGCGGGTTAAGGGCCCCCATTTTGATCGCCGTGGTCAAAGATCTTCTGGTTTACGTCCTGGTTCTGGCCCTCGTCGTCCTTGTGCCGGCGTCGCTGGGCGGCTGGGGCCACATCTTTGCCTCCGTTCCCCGCGGCAAGATTCTCCTTCCCGAAGGTCACGGTTCCAATCTCGGTCCCCCGGCGGCGTTCGTGACACTCGCCGTCGGATCCGCTCTGGCCCTCTTTCTCTATCCGCACGCGGTGACCGGTGCCCTTGGAGCCAAAAACGACGCCGCCGTCCGCCGCAACATGATGCTGCTTCCGGCTTACAGCTTCGTGCTCGGTCTCCTTTTGCTTTTGGGCTACGCGGCCACGGTGGCCACCTTCGCCGGACACCCCGAGGCCGAAGCCGGCCTTCGCGCCTTTGGACCCGACGACGCCGTACCGGCCCTCATGCTGACGATCCTGCCGCGCTGGCTGATCGGTCTCGGCGCCGCCGCTCTCGTGACCGGAGCCCTCGTTCCGGCGTCCGTGATGTCGATCGCTTCTGCCAACCTCCTCATCGGCTCGTTCGCCCGACGCCCCTCCTCGGACGGAACCCTGAGAGCGGGCCGCGACAGCCGCGCCGCCCGGCGGGCGGCTCTCCTGGTGATGACGATTGCTCTCCTCTTCGTGATCGCTGTGCCTTTCACCTACGCCATCGATTTCCAGCTGCTCGGCGGTGTCTGGATCCTTCAGACACTCCCCGCGGTCGCCCTGGCGTTTGTCCGGCGCCGCCCGCCTTCCTCCGTGGTCTTCCTGGGACTGATGGTTGGACTTGTGTCCGGCACCTGGTGGGTCGCCTCAACGGGCTTCCGCGGCGTCATCGTCACGCTCTCGCTCGGAGATCTGCGCGTGCCGTGCTATGCCGCCATCGTGGCTCTCGCCCTGAATCTTCTCGTCACATGCGGGGGGTGGTTCTTGGGTGCCGTCGCCGGGACGTCACGTCGTTACAGCCGCTGCGCACGTTCCCTGGACGAAGTGGAGAACCTCTCTGCGGCTCGGAGCGGGAACAGGGCCAAACCGTCGGAATTGCATCACGCCGACCGCGCCGCTCCGGGCTTGAGTGGGCCCCTCCCGTATAATGAGGGCACTGAAAGCGTGAACAAGAGAACGAGCGGGCCGACACCCCGCGATGAAATCGCGATCGCCACGAGGTCACCGTGAAAGCATTTTCTTCTCCCAGCCCGGACGCACACCGGCGTGATCTCGAAGATTGGATCGATTCCGTCGCCCGCCTCACCGAGGCCACAGACGTCCGCTGGTGCGACGGGAGTCCCGAGGAATGGCGGGAACTCCGGGACGCGATGCTTCGGGATGGTGAGCTTCTCCCTCTCCCTCCGGACCGCCCGGAGTCGTATCTTCACCGCTCGCATCCGAACGATGTGGCCCGGGTCGAACACCTCACGTACATCTGCACCTCAAGCCGCGACGACGCCGGTCCCAACAACAACTGGATGGATCCGAAAGAAGCGCACAGCAAACTCGACGGTCTCTTCCGTGGCACGATGCGCGGACGCACCCTCTATGTCGTTCCTTACGCGATGGGCCCGCTGAGCTCGCCCGCCACCCGTTTCGGCATTGAACTCACCGACAGCCGTTACGTGGTGGCCAACATGCGGGTCATGACCCGGATGGGCCGTGCGGCCCGGGACGCCATTCTGGCGGGAGCCCCGTACGTCCGGGGCGAGCACGCCTTGGGCGGCCTTGACCCCGAGCGGCGCTTCATCATGCATTTTCCGCGTGAAAACAGGATCCGCAGCATCGGCTCCGGCTACGGGGGCAACGCTCTTCTCGGCAAGAAATGCCACGCTCTCCGCATCGCAAGCTGGCAGGCGCGTGAAGAGGGATGGCTGGCCGAGCACATGCTGCTCGTCGAAATCCGCTCGCCCGAGGGGCGGGTCGATTACGTCGCGGCGGCGTTTCCCTCCGCCTGCGGCAAGACCAATCTGGCCATGCTTCAACCGCCGGTGGGCTACGAGGGATGGAGCGTCCGCACGTTGGGCGACGACATCGCCTGGATCCACCCCGGAGCGGACGGGCGGTTGTGGGCCATCAATCCCGAAGCGGGTTATTTCGGTGTCGTTCCCGGAACCTCGGCCAAAACGAATCCCAACGCCTTCCGCACCATCGCTCGAGAGACCATTTTTACCAACGTTGCTCTTACGGCCGAGGGCGAGCCGTGGTGGGAAGGCCTCGAGGGCGGTCGGCCGGCCGTCGACTGGCAAGGCCGTCCGTACGATCCCCAAAACGGTCCGGCCGCCCATCCCAACTCACGTTTTACGGTGCCCGCCCGCAACAATCCCGCCTGGTCTCCGCACAGCGACGACCCTCAGGGCGTCCCGCTCACCGCCATTCTCTTCGGCGGACGGCGCGCGCGCCTGGCTCCTCTCGTCTATGAGGCGCACGATTGGGTCCACGGCGTCTTTGTGGGCGCCTCCGTGTCATCGGAAACCACCGCGGCGGCGACAGGTGCCGTGGGCGTGGTGCGTCGCGATCCGATGGCCATGCTGCCCTTCTGCGGTTACCATTTCGGGGATTACTGGGCACACTGGCTCAAAATCGGCCGTGCGCTCGCCCATCCCCCCCGGATCTTTCATGTCAATTGGTTCCGTCAGAACCCGCAGGGGGAGTACCTCTGGCCGGGTTTCGGTGAAAATCTTCGTGTCCTTCGCTGGATTCTCGACCGTTGCCACAACCAGCGGACCGCCGTCGAGACACCCATCGGGAAGCTTCCCCGGCCCGAAGATCTTGATCTCAAGGGGCTCAGCGTGAGCGAGGAAGCCGTGCGCGAGCTCCTGTGCGTCGATCCCGGGCTCTGGGCCGAGGAAATCGAGGATCTCGCGACGTACCTCAACCGCTACCGACCGCGCGTTCCCGTAGAACTCCAGGATCTTTGCGCCCGCCTGTCCGACACTCTTCGTCAGCAGGCCCGCATGCCCTCCGCCGGCTCCCGGTCATCCCCGGACTCCTGAGAGGCAAGAGCCGCCCAAAGTGCCCTCAAGCGTTCAAGGCTCGCACGGACAAGCTCCTCTCCGGGGTGCTTGCCGAGCCGCGAAACCTCGCCGACGACCGTTTGTCGCCAGCGTCGCGCGCCCCGACGTCCGTATCCCAGGCGAAGGAGGGGCGCGTAAAGAAGACTCGCCGGCACCCTCTCCTCGCTTTGGGCGACGACGTAATCCGCGTAACGATCGAGAAGATCTCGTCCCGAGCTCCGTTCGCTGGCGGAATCTCCATAAAAAAGGCGATCGACATCCACCAGAATTTCGGGCCGCGAATCGACCGCCCGCCCCAGCATGACACCGTCAACATGCTCAAGAAGAGTTTGTCCCGATTCGAGATCGGGAATCCCACCATTCAGTACGACGGTCAGATTCGGAAATCTCTCCTTCAGGCGGAAAACCCGTTCCCAGCGCAGCGGGGGGAGGCTCCGGTTGCGGCGGGGGTCAAGTCCTTGCAACCAGGCGTTGCGCGCATGGACGAAAAGGGTTGCACAACCCGCCTCGACGAGGGTCTCGACAAAACGATCGAGATCCTCCTCGCCAGGACTGTCGTCGAGGCCCAACCGGCATTTCACGCTCACCGGACACCCGACGGCATCGGCGACAGCGCGGACGATGGCCGCGACGCGCCCCGGCTCATGCATGAGACAGGCGCCAAAGTGCCCTCCCTGAACTCGGGAGCTCGGGCACCCCGCATTGATGTTGATCCCGTCGTAAGGAGTCAGGCGGCAGGCAAGCTCAGCCGCTCGTGCACCCTCGGACGGCTCTCCGGTCCCGAGTTGGAGAAGAATCGGCGACTGCCCGCGGTCGCGGCAGACGTATTCGTCCGCTCCACGTTCGAGCACGGCGCGCGCGACGATCATTTCCGTGACCAGCCAGGCACGACGACTCATCAGCCGGAGAAAATGGCGAAAGGCATGATGGGTCACGCCCATCATGGGAGCGACACAGAAGCGAGGGCTGCCTGGTGGAGTCAAACGAGACACCACCGAGGACGGCCGAGGATCACGGGCGCCATGAGGGTTTGCTGCATCCTGTAAAGACATGATATATCAATATGTTGATGATGTTTTCAATAATAAGGATGAAATCCTACAGGCCTCTTCCTCAATGCCACCCTGTGTGTCGAACGCTCAAATGGCTCGCCTTCGTATCGAGTTTTCCGCGCTCTCCCCTCCCTATCCTACAGTCACGACGAAGCCCTGAGTGATGGAGCGTCGGCATGCCCCTCGTCCTGCCGACGCGATGGTGAGCTCGATCATGGCATCCATCAGGGAGCTCCCTGTCTCGTAAAATAGAATACACAGACCGCAAAGCCCCAAAGAAGTCGACGCCGCAGAAGGTTTCAAACGCCGGATCCCGTTGTCGAACGGCAGGGCTTTTTTAAGAACCGCAGACTTTTCGCCGCCACACGCACTCCAGGAGCACGTCATGCCTCTCATCATTCGCGAGATCAACGCCCGCGAGATCCTCGACT
This sequence comes from Pseudomonadota bacterium, assembly GCA_021839245.1. Taxonomy (GTDB): domain Bacteria; phylum Pseudomonadota; class Gammaproteobacteria; order JAKAQQ01; family JAKAQQ01; genus JAKAQQ01. The sequence goes on along the minus strand of JAKCBQ010000001.1, from coordinate 34,351 downwards.
CCCGGGGGAATCCGACGATCGAAGCCGTCGCCTGGAGTCAAGGGAAGGACGAACCTCTCACCGCCTGCGTTCCCTCAGGCGCCTCGACGGGCGCGAAAGAGGCTCACGAACTCCGTGACGGTGATCCCAGGCGCTACGGCGGGCTCGGTGTCCTCGAGGCCTGCCGGCACGTCCGCGAGACGTTGGCCCCGCCGCTCGTCGGGCGGAGTTGGGAGAGCCAAGAGGAGATCGACCGCCTCCTTTGCCGGCTCGACGGAACCCCCGAGAAAAAACGCCTCGGCGCCAACGCCATCCTGGCCGTTTCGCTCGTTTGCGCGCGGCTTTTTGCCCGGGAACGCTCACTCCCCCTCTACCGCTCTCTCGAACAGCCCGATCCCACTCTTCTTCCCGTCCCGTACATGAACGTCTGGAATGGTGGTGCGCACATTCAATGGCAGGGGACGGATTTCCAAGAATACATGATCGTCCCCCAGGGAGCCTCGAGTTTTCACGAAGCTCTGCGGATGGGCGTCGAGGTCTACCACGCCCTGCGCACCGATCTCAAGAAATCGGGCCAGCCGACCACGCTCGGCGACGAGGGCGGATTCGCCCCACCGGTCGACTCGAACCGCGCCCCTCTCGACCGCATTCTCGAAGCCATCCAGCGTGTGGGCCTACGACCCGGCGACGACGTCGCTCTCGCACTCGATCCCGCGGCGAGCGGTTTTTTTGAAAAGGGTCAAGGCTACCGTCTGAGGACCGAAAAACGCATCCTCACGTCCGAAGCCATGATTGATTATTTCGAGCGGTTGGCCCGAGATTACCCTCTCATATCCATCGAAGATGCACTCGACGAAGACGACTGGGCCGGCTGGCGTGTGCTGCGGGAACGACTCGGGGACCGTCTGCGCCTCGTCGGCGACGACATCTTCTGCACCAACCCCACCCTCATTGACCGCGGCATCCATGAGAAGGCCGCCAATGCCGTCCTCATCAAGCTCAATCAGATCGGCACCGTGACCGAAACCCTGCAAGCCATCGGCAAGGCGCGGGCGGCCCGTTGGGACTTCATGATTTCGCACCGCTCCGGCGAAACCGAGGATGCGTTCCTCGCCGATCTCAGTGTCGCCACGGAAGCCGGGCTTGTCAAAACGGGCGCCCCGGCGCGGGGAGAGCGCACGGCAAAGTACAACCGCTTCCTCGCCATTGAGGACGATCTCGGTCGGAGGGCACGTTTCCCCCAGGCGGCGCCCAATTGAACGGCGGCACCCGCCGTGCCCATCCCTTGCGGGCGCGTTCTTTCAGTGGCGCATCCTGATGATCATCCGCAATAGGGTCGTTGTGCGACGTCCTTGCGTACTCGGGGTCAAAATCCGATGCCGATACCGAAGCTGACGACGGGATACCAGCGGTACTTCCCCAGGTCGGAGCGAATTCTCCCCGCCTGGGCCGCGAACTGGCTGGCGTAAGCCTGGTTGGCAGATTGTTGCGATGAAACGAGCGTAACATCAGGATTTTTTTGATAGAAAGCGCCAAAATCCGCGGAGAAAAATACGGGAAGTACTCCTGAAAATGGGTCTCCGAAGCCAAATCCGAGATAAGGGGCCAGATGCGGATATGTGACCGTCCCACTGACCGTGCCCAACGTGGCGGCAGGGTATGAGGTCCCGTCGATCACGTACTCCCCGTTTTGCGGCTCGGCCGTGTAGTCGGCACGGTTGCCGTTGTAGACCACCCCGCCCGTGAGGTGAAAGCCGAAGCCAAGTGGGTACCAATCGACGAGGAGGGGAACACTGCGGAGCTGAACGTGCAGCGCGTAGGGGTTCCCTCCGCTGTTGATCGTGTGATTGAGACTGAGCGTGTTGAATCCGAGACGGATGTCGGCGAACGAACCCGCCACCGGGAACCAGACCGTGGCGCCCACGCCGGGCGTCCCCACCTGGGCGGACACCCCGAGGATGGAGGCCCGTGAGGCAGGCGCCGCGAAAAACACGAGAAGAATACCCGCAAGAAGCGCAAGTCCGCGCCGCGACGAAGCACCGCTGATCATGAATAGCCCCCCTTTTGGATCAAACCGAGACGTTGACGACGTCCGGAGGTTCGTTTCATCGAGTATAGCAATCCCCCAAAAGAGAAGCTCTCCCCGCTCCGCTCAGGCCCGGGCGGCGACCCGGCACTCGCTGGGTGGGGGGGAATACCCCCCTCGCACCCTAGACCCTCAAAGAACGAAGCGTGTTCGCTGCCCAAACGTCTCGGGTCGAAGGTAGGTCACACCGTTGGCCGTCCTCTCGCACCCCTCGAGGGGAAGATCCGGCCGCACGCTGCTGTGGGCGGGGATGTTTGTGCCGGCCTCGACGACGCAGCGGCGAAGGTGCACGTGGGGACCGATCCGGACACGCGGGAAGAGCAGACACTCCTCGAGGAGGCTGTGTTCGTCGACGAAAACGCCCTGCGACAGGATGGAATCCCGGATCGTGGCCCCGGAGACGATGCAACCCGTGGTCACCATCGAGTTCACCACCGAGACCTTACGGGTGGGCTCGTCGAACACGAACTTCGCCGGCGGGCTTCGGGGTTCCCGCGTCCAGATGGGCCAGTCCTCGTCGTAGAGATTGAGCTCGGGAACGACCCGGATCATTTCCATGTTGGCCGACCAGTACGCCTCGAGATTGCCGATATCCCGCCAGTAACGGCCGTGCCCGTTCTCGTCCACGTAGGGGTACGCGTGGAGCCCGCCTCTTTGAACGAGCCATGGGAGAACGTTATGCCCAAAATCGTGCTCCGAATCCGGATCCTCGTGATCGGCACTCAGAGCCTCCGCGAGAGTCTCGAAATTGAAGAGATACACCCCCATTGAGGCGAGAGGCGCGTGCATGCCGATCACGCGCTCGAGTTTGGCGGGATCCGGTTTTTCGAGGAAATGTGTCACACGACCCTTCTCGCCGCGGCCAACGATGCCAAAGTCGCAGGCCCTCTCCCGTGGGACGGGGGTCACCATCACCGTCGCCCGGGCTCCGGATTCCACATGGGCGGCGATGAGCTCACCGTAATCCATCTTGTAGACGTGATCGCCACCGAGCACAAGGACGTAGCGGGGCGCCTGCGCCGCCACGATTTCGAGATTCTGAAAGACGGCGTCGGCCGTACCCCGATACCACGACTCCCCGAGCCTCTGTTGCGCCGGCATGATGTAGAGGAATTCGCCTGTCTCTCCGCGCAGGAACCCCCAGCCCTGGGCCAGGTGCTCGAGAAGAGACTGCGCTTTGTACTGGGTCAGCACACCGATGCGACGCACGCCAGAATTCAGGCAGTTCGAAAGCGTAAAATCGATGAGACGGTATTTGCCCGCAAAGGGAACGGCGGGCTTGGCGCGGTGCGTGGTCAATCCCCCGAGCCTGTGACCGCGTCCTCCGGCAAGGACGAGCGCCATCGTTTCGCGCGTCACACGGCTGACAAAACGTTTGAGCGCCATCCGTCCGTCCCTCGAAGAGCTGATCGGAACCTATGATAAGGGGAGATGCTCGCGACCCCCCAGGATTCCATGCCCCGTTTTCACGTCTTCCCAGGCCCAAGAGGAGCCGAGTCGGCTCACGCTTCGCCGCTCCGCAGGCCTGCCCGTCATGTCCGTGGCCTCGACTCCAAGCACCCGCATCTTCCCCCCGATTCCCTCTCCGCCGACGCGGTGTCGCACCCGCGGTTGAGGAACCCCTCCGGAGGCGCAGGTTGAGGCCTCTTCCCGTTTCCGCCCCCGACCCTCTGGCGTTTCGCCCGGAGGAGCGCCGAGTCGCCCGAACCGACCCCTACGACGCCCGCGCGGACATGCGCCTCTACCTAGCCGGCGAACATCTTCGGGCGGCCGATTTCCTGGCCCCGCAGCCCGCTCCCGACGGAGGCTACACATTTCGCCTCTACGCTCCGCGCGCGCGTCAAGTGGGGGTCGTCCTTCTGCCACGGGCCGAAGCTCGCCCGAGGATCCTCTACAACCTTCATCCGGATACGGACGGTCTCTGGCGGGGGATCGCACCCGAGGCGCGGAGCGGGGACCGATACGCCTACGTTCTCAGGGACCTGAACGGCGTCAAACGGATCAAGGCCGATCCCTTTGCGCTCGAGACCTCCGCCCCGGCCACCCCCCTCGCGGTCCTTCGTCCTCTCCCCCCCCCTCGGCCGGTGCTCACCCGCGAGCCCCCGCGGCTCGTCTACGAGGTTCATCTTCCGTCCTGGAACGGAACCCCCCCCTCCGCTGCGGCGGACGAAACCGCCCGAGCCCTTGCGCGGCGCGCCTCGAGACTCGGCGCCACCCACATCGAGTTCCTGCCGCTCACGGAATACCCGCACGCGGACTCCTGGGGGTACCAAGTCACGCATTATTTCGCGCCGACCGCGCGCGTGGGCGGGCCGGACGGCCTCGCCGCACTCATCGACGGCCTGCACAGGGAGGGACTCGGAGTTCTTCTCGATTGGGTCGGTGGACATTTTGCCGTCGACCGCTTCGGACTTGCCGCTTTCGACGGCGCGCCTCTTTACGAAGCGCGTGATCCCTCGGCCCGTCGCCATCCGGACTGGGGCACCCTCGAGTTCGACTTCGGGGAAGGGGTGAGCAAGAGCTTCCTCCTCTCGAGCGCCCTCTTCTGGCTCGAGCGTTACGGATTCGACGGCCTGCGGATCGACGCCGTCTCTTCCATTCTCTACCGCGACTACTCACGCCCCACGGGTCGCTGGCACCCCAACGCCTGGGGCGGGCGCGAGTCGATCGAGGGGCTGGGGTTCCTTCGCCGCCTCACGGACGACATCCGCCGTCGACGCCCGGGGGCGGTCCTCATCGCCGAGGAATCGAGCAACTGGCCGGGTGTGAACGATCCGCCGCTGAGCGGTGGACTCGGGTTCGACATGTGTTGGGATTGCGGATGGATCCACGCCGCCCGAAAGTTTTTTCGCTCCAACGAAGCGGGGCGCCGCGACGACCCCGGGGCGTGGTCCACACGCATCGCCCGCACGGGGGCCGAGGCGATCATCCTGCCGCTCTCGCACGACGAAGTCGTTCACGGCAAGGGCACCCCGCGGACACTCCTCACGGCCGACCCCGAACGCCGCTGGGCCAACCTGCGTCTTTTTTTCACGTTCTTTCTCACACACCCGGGTTGCCCCCTTCTCTTCATGGGGCAGGAAGACGCCCCCACCGAGGAGTGGGATCACCGCCGCCCTCCTCTGCCCCCCTCCCCCCCCAGAGATCCCGAGCGGCGGGCCTTCGCCCGCCTTCTCGCGCGTCTCGGACATCTGCGTCGGGCAGGCTGGCTCGACGGGAAAGCGGCGGAGGCCGCCCGTTGGATCGCACAGAACCCCTATGACCGGCTCGTTCTCGCCTACGAACGACCGGTTCGCAACGGGAGACTTCTCGTCGTCCACAACGGAAGCCAGCGCATGCTGCGCGATCTCGCCCTGGAGGCGCCTGGGAAGGCCTGGCGCCTTCTTCTCTCAACGGACGCCCGCGTCTTCGGCGGACGGGGGCGGGGGCGGTGCGTCCGCGGAGGAGGAGGGGCTCCGGGATCCGGTCTCCTCATCGACCTACCGCCGTTTTCCTCGCTCCTCTTCGGGTCGCCGCGGTGAGGCCGTTCACGATCTTCTACGCATGCGCCGAACGCTGGCCGTTCGTGACGACCGGCGGTCTCGGAGAAGTGGCCTACTCCTTCCCCTTGGCCCTGGCGCGGCGCGGCCACCGAGTGACGGTGCTCCTCCCCGCCTACGGTGATCTCCGTTCTCTCCACGACCTCCGTCCCGGACCGGCCCTCGACGACCCCGCTCTTCGGGACTACTCCTGGCGCGAGGGCACGGCCGATGGTCTTCGCCATCTCTTCCTGAGCGGACCCGCCCTCAACCCCGAGGCGGGCGGACCCTATACGGATGCCGAAGGCCGACCGGCCGCGGATCTTCACCTCCGCTTCGCCCTCTTCTCCCGCGCCTGCGCCGAGCGGGCAGATCGCGAGAGAGCCGAGATCCTTCATCTGAACGACTGGCACACCGCGCCCGCCGCCGCACTCGTCCGGGGTGGGAAGCACCGGCCCCGGACGCTTCTCACGGTGCACAATTTCCGCTACCGCGGCGAGACGAGCGCGCGGGCGCTCGCCGATCTCTTTCCGGATCTCTCTCTTCCGGCTGTCGCGGACGAGAACCCGCCCACGTTTCTGGGAATCGGCGTGGCCACGTCCGACATCGTCCAGACCGTGAGCCCCGGCTATGCGGAGGAGATTCTCGCGACCGACGATGCTCTGGCGCAGTGTCTTCGCGCCCGCCCGCACGGTCTCGTCGGGATCGTCAACGGTCTCGACACGCAACGCTGGGATCCCCGATGCGACCCCGCCCTCGGCCGCGGGTTTGGGCCGCGCACGCTCGCACGCAAAAATGAACTCCGCCGTGAGCTCGCCGCACGCTGGGGGTTTCCCACGGTTAACGACCCCCTGGCCGTCTACATCGGTCGTCTGGTCCACGACAAGGGCATTGACCTCCTTCTTGCACTGCTTTGCGAACTCGAGGAGCTCGGACTGAACCTGGCGATCCTGGGGCGCGGGGACCCCCACTACGAGACCATCCTGCGCACCGCCCCCGCTCCGGAGGGTCGCTGGCGTGCGCGCCTCGCCTACGACGATCGCGAAGCGCACCGGCTTCTCGGCGCCGCCGATCTTCTCCTCATGCCGTCGCGGCACGAACCCTGTGGCCTCGTCCAGCTCGAGGCTCTGCGCTACGGGGCTATTCCCGTCGTCTGCGCGAGTGGAGGGCTTCGGGACACGGTGATCGACGTCCGCCGGAGTCCCTTGGGCAACGGGTTCGTCTTCGCGGACCCGACCCCCGAGGCTTTCATCGCGACGGTTCGGGCGGCCCGCAACCTCATCGCTGCGCCCGAACTCTGGCACACTCTCGCTCGCCGGGCCATGACACAGAGGCTCGGCTGGGCACGGCGGATCCCGAGCTACGAAGCGCTCTACCGCAGGCTCTCCCGGGCGTAACGCCGCGCCCCAAGAAGTTCGAGGGCGGGATCGAGAACGACGTGAAGGGGCATGCCCTCGACGATCGGTCGCATCCGCCCCTTGTCGAGGAACCCCGCGAGGAACTCCCCTCCCTCGAGCCAGGGGCGAAGGTGGGTGACAAGCCCCCCCGCCACATAGATCCCCCCACGGGGAAGGAACTCGAGCGCCGCATCGCCGACGTAACTCCCGTAGAGAGCGAGGAACAGGCGGACGGCCGCCACGGCCTGGGGTTCCCCCGCCCCCGCGCCGGTCGTGACCGCCTCGGGAGCACGCGGCTCCTCTCCGCTCAGGAAAGCCTCGAGTAGAGCAAGGCCCTCACCGCTCAGGACACGCTCTTGGCTCACACGTTCTCCGTAACGGTCGAGAAGAAACCGGTGGAGCGCGTGATCGTCCGCCCCGCGCGGAGCGAAGCCGCTGTGCCCCCCTTCGCTCGGAAACGCGCGCGGTCCGCAGGGTCCGGGCAGGAGGAACGCCTGACCGAGGCCGGTTCCCGCCCCGACGACGAGACGGGGAGCTTCCGGGTCGGGAGTGCCGCACGCAAGAGTGAGTCGTTCTTTGGGCCCGACGTCGTCGACGCCGTAACAAGCCGCGACGAAATCGTTGAGGAGGACGGCCTTGGGCAGGCCCAGCGTGCGGGCGAGGACGCTTTCATCGAGGGTCCAGGGGAGATTGGTGAAACGTCCCCGCCCCCCCACGATCGGTGCCGCCACGGAAAAGCAGGCGACGCCAACCGCTCGCCTCGGCGCTTGGTCGAGGAAAGAGCGCACGAGGTCCTCGAGGCTCGCGTGGTCACCCGAGGGGAGCTCGGCCCGATGGAGGACATCGTACGTTCCGTCGCCCGGGACGGAGAGTTCGAGAAGGGCTTTGGTCCCGCCGATGTCACCGGCCAGAAGAAGCGGACGGTCGGAAGTGGCTCGAGACACCGACGGGCTCCGGGATCAAAACGGCGTCGTCAGTCTAGGCCGCCGCGAGAAGCCGCGCAACCGTTCTCCACTCCGACGCTCCCCGTCCCGCGGGCCACGTGGAGGGGTTCCCGCCTTGGCTCGAGGACCACCGATGGGCGGCGGGCTCGGAGTGAGCTCGGTTCTCACACCGGGCCCTCTCGCACGGCGGGGATACGCCCCCTCGAAGTCCGGAAGTTCTCAGCTCGGTCTCCCACCGGAAATTCGCGGCCCCGGGCGGTGTTGGCAGTCCCCGCGGGAGTAGAATTGGTCTAGGCGCGACACCGCACTCGTCCGTGACTCCTCTTCGCCTCGTTCTCTACAACATCCGCTACGGCATGGGCACCGGCGCCAGTCTGACCCTGACACCGTCGCCGTCCCTCGCGCCCTTTACGGGCGTCGTCAATTTCCTCCGCACGACGCGGCCGGATGTGGCCGCCCTCGTCGAGGTCGACACGGGCTCGATGCGCAACGGCGCGGTCAATCAGGCCGTCGCGATCGCCGAAAGTCTCGGTGGGCACGAAGCGCATGAAGCGCATTACGAATGCAAGTACGCACCGAACACGATCACCCAGCGCATTCCCGTCGCCCGCAAACAGGCCAACGCCTTCGTGACCCGGCGCGGGGCCGCCGCCCGTTACCACTACTTCGACACGGGCGTCAAACGCCTCGTGATCGAGCTCGATCTCGGGCTCTGCAGCATTTTTCTCGTGCACCTTTCGCTCAAATACCGCCACCGTCAAATCCAGCTCCGCGACCTTCATACCCTCGTCGAGGGCGTGCGCAAACCGGTCATCGTCGCCGGCGACTTCAACACCCTCCACGGCCCCTGGGAGCTCGATCTCTTCGCCGCGGCGACGCGTCTCAAAAGTGCCAACACCGAGCGTCTTCCCACCTACCCCAGCCGGCGTCCGCGCAAGGAACTCGATTTCGTCCTCGTGAGTGAGGAGATCGACGTCGTTTCCTGCCGCATTCCGGAGATTTTCTATTCGGATCACAGGCCACTCGTCTGCGATCTTCTCATCCCCGAGGAGACGATCGTCACCCGGAAAAAAGCGGGAGCGAGCGGGGCCACGATCCCCCCCGTCGACCGCCATGCCGTACCCACACACGGCTGAGGGGCGTGCCGCATGCGGGCCTCCTCGCTTCCCCCACCCTACTGGGCGGACGCCTGCCGCGAGCTGAGCGGGCGCGACCGGATCCTCGCCGCCCTCATCCAGGGCCACAGCGGGCACCTGCAATGCCGCGGTCACGCCTTCGAGACCCTGGCCCGCTCGATCGTCGGTCAACAAATTTCCGTCTCCGCCGCCCAAAGCGTCTGGGACCGCCTGCGGGTCCGGACGGGCCGCGTCACGGCCGCGCGTGTCGCGGCCATGGCCGAAAGGGAGCTCCGCCACTGCGGCCTCTCGCGCAACAAGGCCCGTTACCTCCGGGGACTCGCCGACGGGTTCGCCGCAGGTGCGATCCGGCCGCGCCGCTGGCGGAACATGACCGATGACGACATCGTTGCGGAACTGACAGAATTTTCCGGGATCGGGCGGTGGACGGCCGAGATGTTTCTCATTTTCCACCTCCTGCGGCCAAACGTTCTTCCGGCCGCCGATCTCGGCCTCCGCAAAGGGGTGGAGCGTCACTACGGGGCCAGCTACACCAGGGTGGAAGGGATCCAGCACCTCCGGAACCGCTGGCGACCCTGGTGCACCGTCGCGACCTGGTACCTCTGGAGAAGCCTCGACCCGAAACCCGTGTCCTACTGAGCGGAAGGAATCCGCTCCTATAATGGACGGGTCGCACCCACAAGGGGGAATACCCGCATGGCTTCGCACTGGTCTTACCGTATCGACGACGACGCCATCGCCTGGCTCACGCTCGACAAAAAAGACGCTCCCGCGAACACTCTGAGCCGTGAGGTCGTCGCGGAGCTGCCCCCGCTCTTACGCGAGATCGCCTCCGAAAAACCCCGCGGCCTCGTCGTCCGCTCGGGGAAACCCTCCGGTTTCATCGCCGGGGCGGACATCAAGGAGTTCACCACCCTCAAAAGTGCCGAGGAGGCTCTCTCCCTCATCCAGCAGGGCCAGGAAGCGTTCCTCGAACTCGAAAACCTTCCCTTCCCCACCGTCGCCGCGATTCACGGCTTTGCCTTGGGCGGCGGGCTTGAACTCGCTCTGGCCTGCCGTTACCGTATCGCCAGTGACGAAGGCGCGACCCAGCTGGGTCTCCCCGAAGTCAAACTCGGCATTCACCCCGGATTCGGCGGCACGGTGCGCAGCGTACGCCTCCTCGGGGTCTTCGGCGCCATGGATCTCATGCTGCGTGGCTCGAGCCTGAACGCCCGTAAGGCCCTCGCCGCCGGTCTCGTCGATCGGATCGGACCCCGTGCGGAGCTCGACACCCTCGCGCGCGAGATCCTGCGCACCCGTCCCTCCCCGCACCGGCCGCCGCTCTTGGCGCGCCTCGCCGAAACCGTCCCCATGCGGCGCCTTCTCGCGCCGCGGATCCGCCGTGGCCTCGCCGCCCGGGTCCGCCGCGAGCATTACCCGGCTCCGTACGCCATTGTGGGGCTCTGGGAGCAATACGGCGCCTCGGGCACCAAGGCCCACTACGCCGCCGAGGCGCATTCGATCGCCCAGCTCATGCTCGGGTCCACCGCCCGCAATCTCGTTCGGGTCTTTCTCCTGCAAGATCGGCTCAAGGGCCTCGGCAAGAAGAAAGATCTTGCCGTCCGCCGGGTGCACGTCGTCGGCGCCGGTGTCATGGGCGGCGACATCGCCGCCTGGTGCGCCGTCAAGGGCTTTGAGGTGACGCTCCAGGACCGCGAAATGCGCTACATCCAGCCCGCTCTCGAGCGCGCTCAGAAACTCTTCGCCAGGCGTTCGACGGACGAGCAGGAACGCGCTTCGACCGCCGCGCGCCTGCGTCCCGACGTCGAGGGAGCCGGGGTCGCCGAAGCCGATGTGGTGATCGAAGCCATCTACGAGGATCTCGACGCCAAAAAAGCCCTGTACCGGACGATCGAACCCCGCCTCAAGCCGGGGGCCCTCTTCGCCACGAACACCTCGAGCCTCAAACTCGAGAAGCTCTCGGGCGAACTGGCCGATCCCGGCCGTCTCGTGGGCGTACACTTCTTCAATCCCGTCGCCAAGATGCCGCTCGTCGAAGTCGTCCACGCGGCCGGCACGAGCCCCGAGGCCGTCGCCCACGCCCTCGCGTTCGTGCGCCACATCGATCGCCTGCCGCTCCCGGTCAAAAGCGCCCCAGGCTTCCTCGTCAATCGCGTCCTCATGCCCTACATGAACGAAGCAATCCTGGCCGTCATGGAGGGGATCCCCCCCGAGGCGGTCGACGAGGCCGCACTGCGTTACGGCATGCCGATGGGCCCGATCGAACTGGCGGACACGGTCGGTCTCGACGTCGCCCTCTCGGTGAGCAAGGTCTTCGCCGCCGAGTTCCGCAAAGTCATTCCCCAGAAACTCGAGGAACTCGTCGCCGCCGGCCGACTCGGCAAGAAGAACGGGCGCGGCTTTTACACCTACCGCAAGGGTCAACCCGAAAAGAACACCTCTCTCGCCCGACTCGCACACGGGGACCTCACCGACCGCCTCCTTTACCCGTTCCTCAACGAGAGCGTGGCGTGCCGGCGCGAGGGGATCGCCACGGACGACGACCTCATCGACGCCGGAGTCATTTTCGGTACGGGGTTCGCTCCCTTCCGCGGCGGTCCTTTGACCTACATCCGGGAGACCGGGGCGGCTCGTGTGTACGAGCGCCTGCAAGAGCTCGAGAAACGCCACGGCGAGCGCTTCCGTCCCGATCCGGGCTGGACGGCACTCCTCGAAACCCCGAGCTGACGAGACGGGGACGGGAAGCACTCGTGCACTTCGAATCCCCCCCTCCGGACCGCGCGGCGACGGTCTGCACCCTCGCCATGCCGAAAGACACCAACGCCCTCGGCGACATCTTTGGCGGCTGGCTCATGACGCACGCGGACGTGGCCGGCGCGATTCTCGCGTTTCGCGTCGTCGGCGGGCGCGTCGTCACCGTGGCCGTCAACGAGTTTATCTTCCTCGAACCGGTCTTCGTCGGTGACGTCGTGAGTTTCTACACCGACGTCGCACGCATCGGCCGCACGTCGATCACGATCGACGTGAGCATCCACGTCACGCGGATGCTGCCGCCGGGCGGCGGCACGCGGCACAAGCTCGGGGCCTCCCTGGCGGTCGCCAACGCCACCCTCACATACGTTCACGTCGGCGAAAACCGCCGTCCGCGGCCCATCCGGCCGACGCCCACCGCGGGCCACCACCATCGCCCGAAGGCGCGAACCGCAGCACCCCGGCGGACGCGCACCCCCGCCTCCCCCGGGCGTCCCCCGCGCAAGAACCGCGGCGCCTGAGGCCCGCGGGGACCGAAACACGTCAATCGGTCGTGGGCGCGCCGCGCGTCCGCCCGCGGGTCAAAGCGCCGTCCCAACCCCGCGCGCGCAACGCCTCCAGCACCCCGGGGAGATCGCCCACCGCCGTGAGCCCGGCGGAGGCGCCTTGGGCCTTACGCGGCAGGTTGTCGCGCGGAAGAAGAACCTGGGCGTACCCCTGCTTCGTGGCTTCCGCGGCCCGCTCGAGACCGTAAGGAACGGGGCGGATCTCGCCCGCGAGGCCCACTTCGCCAAAGGCGGCGAGCCCCTGAGGCAGCGGACGGTCGGTCAGGCTCGAGAGGACGGCCAGAAGGACCGGAAGATCGAGCGCCGTCTCCTCGCTGCGCAACCCCCCGACGAGATTGACGAAGACGTCGCGCCCGGAGAGCGCAAGACCGAGGCGGCGTTGGGCGACCGCGAGAAGCATGACGAGGCGCGCCCCATCGATACCGAGCGCCACCCGCCGGGGCGGGACGGGACGCTCGTCCTGATCGACGAGCGCCTGGACTTCGGCCAAAAGGGGCCGCGTCCCCTCGTGGACGATCCCGACCGCACTTCCGGGAACGGGTTCCCCGTGACGCGACAGAAAGAGGGCCGAGGGGTTCGCGACCTCACGGAGGCCACCCTCCACCATCGCAAAAAGCCCCACTTCGTGAACGGCGCCGAAGCGGTTTTTGACCGCACGGACCATCCGGTAGCGGCTCGACGTCTCGCTTTCAAAATAAAGAACAGCGTCGACGAGGTGTTCGAGCACGCGGGGACCGGCGATGGTCCCCTCCTTGGTGACGTGCCCGACCACAAGAACCGTGGCCCCGCTTTTCTTTCCCCAGCGGACCAGGGCGGCGGTGCACTCGCGGAGCTGACTGACGGAGCCCGGGGCGGATTCGACCGCCTCGCTGCTCACCGTCTGGATCGAATCGATCACGACAACCCGGGGCCGCTCGCTTTCGAGGACCGCAAGAACCGTCTCGAGCGACGTCTCGGCAAGAAGGCCGAACCCCTCGGGGGGAGACGTCTGAAGCCGACGCGCACGGAGCGCGATCTGCGCCAGGGATTCCTCGCCCGAGACGTAAAGCGTCGGGACCGTGCGCGCCAGATACGCCCCCACCTGGAGCAGAAGGGTGGATTTCCCGATGCCGGGATCACCGCCGAGAAGGACGATCGAGCCCGGGACGAGCCCGCCTCCGAGGACACGGTCGAACTCACGCGATCCGGTCGGGTAACGGTCCCATTCGCGTTCGTCGATTTCGGCGAGACGCACCGGGCGGGGAAGCCGTGCGGGATCGGCCCGCCGCGACCGACCTTTGCGTTCCGAAGACACCTCCTCGACGAGCGTGTTCCACGCCCCGCAGTCTTCGCAGCGCCCGGCCCATTTGGGGTGAAGTGCCCCGCAAGAAGAGCAGCGGTAGTTCAGAGCGCTTCGGGGCACGGGAGTGTCTCGTTCGCGGCATCCGCATCCGGGAGGCCCTCCACGTCTGAAGGCTCTTCGCCCACGATCTCGTAGCGGACACGCGAGGCGATGCCGCAGAGGAGCTCGTAAGGGACCGTCCCGACGCGACGCGCGAGATCCTCGACGGGAAGGCCGCTCCCCCAGAGCTCGACGGGCGTCCCGACGGGCACCGGATCGGTGCCGAGATCGATCGCGATCATGTCCATCGAGACCCGCCCGGCCAGCGGGCAGAGACGGGGGCCCACCCGCACGGGGTTGCCGTCCGGGACACGCCAAGGATAGCCGTCGCCGTAACCCACGGCGGCGATCGCGATCCAGCCGGGGCGTTCGGCCCTCCACACGCCACCGTAGCCCACACGGTCGCCGGGGGCGACGCGGCGGAGCGCGATCGTCTCGGTGATGAGCGACATCACCGGACGGAACCCCAAAGAAGTGCCGTCGCGATCCGGGAAAGGCGAGACCCCAAAGAGGAGAAGACCCGGACGAACCCAGTCGTAATGTGCTTCAGGGCAGGCCAGAAGAGCGGCGGAGTTCGCCGCGCTGCGGAGCGCCCCCGGCGGGCTGGCAAGGGCCTCGAAACGGCGGATCTGATCGCGTGTCGCCTCCCCGTCCGGCCGGTCGGCCTGGGCGAAGTGCGTCATGAGCACGGGCCGGTGTCGGGCGAAGGCGCCGCGGGCGGCCAGGCGCTCGAGGACGACGGGGACAGCCTCGGGCGGAAACCCGAGACGGTTCATTCCGGTGTCGACCTTGACCCAGACGTCGAGAGCGGGAAACGACGAACGACGCTCGAGAATCTCGATCTGGTGAGGATCGTGGACCACGCAGGAGAGGCGGTGGCGTTCGGCCGGGGCGACCTCGTCCTCGTCGAAAAATCCCTCGAGAAGAAGGATCGGCGCCCGTACCCCCGCCTCACGAAGGACGAGCGCCTCTTCGAGACAGGCCACCGCCAGCCCGTCGACTCCGGCGAGCGCGCGTCCGACCGCGGCCAGACCGTGACCGTAGGCGTTGGCTTTGACGACCGCGAGGAGACGCGCCTTGGGCACCGCCCGCCGCACGGCCCGCAGGTTGGCGCGAAGGGCTCCGAGATCGATGCGCGCACGAAGCGGGCGCATGACTCAGCGGGGCGAACGGAGCGGACTCACAACGCCCCGGGAAGATCGGCGTCGTCCGCCAGGTTCTCAAAACGCGTGCACGAGGCCAGAAACGCCAGACGGAGATCGGCGGTCGGCCCATTGCGGTGTTTGGCGACGATGACCTCGGCCGTGCCCCGGTCGGGGGAGTCGGGGTTGTACATCTCGTCGCGATAGATGAAGGCGATGAGATCGGCGTCCTGCTCGATGCTGCCCGAATCGCGCAGATCCGACATGACGGGACGCTTCGACGGCCGTTGCTCGACATTGCGGTTGAGCTGCGAGATCGCGATGACCGGGAGATTCAGTTCCTTGCCGAGCGCCTTGATGGAGCGCGAAATTTCAGAGATCTCGGTCGCACGGTTTTCGCTCGTCCCCGGGACCTGCATGAGCTGGATGTAATCGATGATGATGAGACCGAGCCGCGCCTGGCGGGCGAGTCTGCGGGCACGGGCGCGGATGTCTCCCGGGGAGAGGGCCCCCGCGTCGTCGATGTAGATCGGCGCCTCCGAGAGGAGTTCGACCGCCGAGGTGAGCCGCGGCCAGTCATCCTCGTCGAGCTGCCCGGTTCTGAGACGCGACTGATCGATGCGACCGAGGGACGAGAGCATGCGGCGGACGAGTTGGGAGGCGGGCATTTCCATGCTGAAAATGAGCGTCGGAATGCGCTCGCGGATCGCGGCGTTCTCCGCCACGTTCATGGCGAAGCTCGTCTTCCCGCTCGAAGGCCTCCCGGCGACGATGACGAGATCGCCCGGCTGGAGCCCGGCCGTGAGTTCGTCGACCGACCGGAGTCCCGTGGGCACGCCCGTGATCGCATGGCCGCGTTCGTGCAAGCGGCCGATCTGTTCGATGACGTCCTTGACGTAGGTGCGGACGAGGGGCGGCGTGTCCGACCCCTCGCCCCGCTCGGCGAGAGCAAAGACGTCGCGCTCGGCCTCGTCGAGAAGCTCGCGGGCCCGCCGCCCCTGAGGGTCGAAAACCGAGGCGACGATCCGCGTCCCCACCTGCTGGAGTTGGCGGAGAATGCTCCGGTCACGCACGATCTCGGCGTACGAGCGAACGTTGGCCGAGGTCGGCACCTCGCGGCTGAGGGCGAGGAGATAATCGGGACCGCCGGCTTCGTCGAGGCGCCCCGCCCCACGCAGATGTTCGCTCAGCGTGAGGTGGTCGCAGGGACGATTTTGATCGAGGAGCTGGGCGATGGCCTCGAAGAGCACGCGGTTCTGGGAGATGTAGAAGTCCGCGGCCGCGAGGTAGCCCGCCAGCTGCTCCCAGGCCCCGTTGTCGATGAGAAGCGAGCCCAGAATGGCTTGCTCGGCCTCGAGCGAATGCGGAGGAACGCGCCCGGCTTCACGGGCGTCGACCGCGCGCGGGTAGCCCTCGGGGACGGAACTCATACGGCCTTCAGGAGGCGCGGATCGTGCGCCACCGAGGGGATCCCCGCTCAGGCGGCGCGAACGCGGACCGTGACGGTCGCCTTCACGTCGGGATGAAGCGTGATCAGGACCGTGCTCTCACCCACTTCGCGGATGGACCCTTGGGGCAAGAGAACGTCGCGCCGGTGGATCGTCAGGGCGATCTGACGGGTCACCGCATCGACGATGTCGTGGGTGCCGATCGAACCGAACAGACGCCCTTCCGGGCCCGCCTGGGCTTCGATGTCGAGCACCAGGCCTTCGAGTTTCTCGCGTTGGGCTTCGGCAAGCGCCCGGATCTCCGCCTGACGACGCTCGAGGTCCTGCCGCTCGGCTTCGATGCGGGCCACATTCTCCGGCGTGGCGAGAACCGCCATACGTCGCGGCAGAAGATAGTTTCGGGCGTAGCCCGGGCGGACACGCACGCGCGCGCCGATATCGCCCAGATTGGACACTTTTTCGAGCAGAACCAGCTCCATAAGATCGCCTCTCCTCCCCCGCGGGGAATCACGGTGTGGTGCCCGCTCCTCGGGTGCACGAGCCGCGCACGGGTCGCGGATCACCGCCTCGGGGGCACAAAAACAGGTGCGTCTTATTATAGCGAGAGCCCGAACGCAACACGCCAGAGCGGTCCGGTGTCCGCGTCGGTGAAGGGCGCGTCGTGCGCTAAGGTTCTGGGGGAAAGCCGCGGGGCGTCAAGACCGCGCGGAAGGAGACGCGGGAGGTCCCGCTGGAGCCGGGGACGAGGGACCCGCGGGGCGGGTCAGGGTGAGGAAGTTGTCGATCCAGCCGAGGAGCACGAGAGCCAAGGCGAGATAGACGAAGACACCCCCGGCCAGGAGAGCAAAGACGAGAAGGGCGTAGAGGAGAAAGAGGAGCAGACGGCCGGCGGGATGGGCATAAAGGCGCGCGTGGACGACCGCAAGCCCCTGAAAGAGGTAGAGAGGCAGCAAGGGAAGAAAGGCATCGCTGAGTAGGGGACGGCGGACAACGAACGTCACGAGGAAAAGGGCCAGCGTGAGAAACGCCAGGGTCTTGCCCACGCGAAAGGCCCGAAAGTGGCGACCGAAACTCCCCGGGCTGTAGGCCGCGGCGTGCACGGCCGCCCCGATGAAAAGGTCCACGGCGAAGACAAGGACGGCATAAAGACCGAAGATCCCGAGAAGATAGGGGTAGAGGGGCTTCAAGGTCTTGAGGGAATGCTCAAGCTCATGGGCTTCGGCAGGGTAACGGTGGGCGAAGAGCGCCTCTTCGTGCTGAAGAGCCGTCCGCAACGTGTGCTCGAAAAGGCCCAAGGGATGCGGAACAGAGAAGGCGTAGATCGCGAGAGCCGCAAGCAACAGAAGCGCCGCGAGGCTCACGATCAAAGCCAGGCTCTTGCCACGGCGGAGAAGCTCCGAGGCGAGGACGAACACAAGACCGAGAAACGCAAACGCGAGGACGGCGCGGTCGGGCCCGCTGTGGGGGAACGCCAAGGTGAGGATCAGGAGGGCGACGACCGACGAGGCGAGGGCCGGAAGGCCACGGCGGAGTCCGCCCTGGAGAGTCACGATCACGAAGACCGGGGCGGCCAGAAGCGTGAAGAGGCCGCTCGTGTAGAAGAGCGCCGCGATCAGCCCGGCGAGGACCGGGTGATCACAAAGATGGGCGACGAACCGACGCAGCACAGGGACCCGGTCCGGACGAAGCGGCGAACCTGAACCGGACCCCGCCGGTTCAGAAACGCCCATGCCGATCGGTGTACGGAAGAAGCGCCAGGTAGCGGGCGCGCTTGACGGCCCGTGACACATCGCGCTGCTGGCGGCTGTTGAGGCCACTCAGGCGGGCGGGAATGATGCGGCCGCTCTCGGCGAGAAAGGCGCGGAGCGTCTCGAGATCCTTGTAGTCGACGTACCCGTCGACGGCTTCACTGCTGACGGGCTGGATGCGGCGACGGCGGGCGGGGAAACGGGGCGGCATGGCTGATCTCCGGAAAAATCGTGGCGTCAGGAGGCGTCGTCGGACGCCGAAGTCTCATCCTCTTCGACGAGCACTTCCTCGGAAGAATCGTCGTCGCGGTCCTGGTCGTCGGCCTCGGCGTCACTCTCTACGCGGGCGGAGTCCTCCCCCTCCCCCGTCGCCCCGGCCGCGGCCCGCTCGGCGGCGATGCGTTGCTGTTCTCGCTCGCGCGCGTCTTTCTCTTGACGGTCCCGCATGAGCGGAGAGATGGCCGTGATGGGCTGCGAGCGGTGGATGATGAGGTGACGAAGAACCGCATCGTTGAAGCGAAAAGCTTCTTCCAGCGCTTTCAGGGTGGCCTCGTCGCACTCGATGTTGAGGAGCGCATAGTGGGCCTTGTGCAGTTTGTTGATGCTGTAGGCCAGCTGGCGTCGGCCCCAGTCCTCGCAGCGGTGGACGATCCCCGATCCGTTCTCGACTAGGCTCCGGTAGCGCTGGAGCATGCCGGGAACCTGTTCGCTCTGGTCGGGGTGGGCGAGAAAAACGACTTCGTAGTGGCGCATCGCGCTTGGAACCTCTCGGACAAAGGCCTCCCGCGAAGCGCGGTGAGGCAAGGCGTCTCGACGGCCGCAGCCGTCCGTTCCCGGGGTCGAGACCCACACGGAACCTAGGGATTATAGCCGATCGCCAAGACGGCGACCCCCCCTCGTCGCGATTCACACCCCCCCGTGAGGGCTCCGGAGCCGTGGTCCCGTCGTCGTGTCGACTGAACACAGGGGACGGGCGACGGAGTCCGCCTCACCAGGGATCGACGTTCCTGGATCGCCCCATGGCTGAAGAAGCGAGCGAATCCCGGGGGCGGCCAACCGTATAAGCTAGGCGGCGTCCCTCCTTCTGCACCGAGGTTGCGCTGAGTCTCTCCCGCAACAGTCTCTACAACATGGGTCTCGGCGCGGGCACACTCGCCGTCTCGCTCGTGACCGTGCCGATTTATCTCCGCACGATCGGGGAAGCGCGTTACGGGATCCTCACGATCGTCTGGCTTCTTCTCGGGTACTTCGGCGCGTTCGAGTTCGGGACCTCACGCGCCACGGCGGGCTTCGTCGCCCGTCATCCGGACGAACGCGGTCGGATTTTTCTCCACGCGCTCGTGCTCAATCTCGTGGCCGGTCTCGTGGGAGCCGTGCTTCTCTCCGTGCTCTTCCCTCTTCTCGTCGGGCACGTCTTTCTTCTCACCGCCCCCGAGCGGGCGGATCTTCTTGTGTCCCTTCCCCTCGTGGCTTTGGCGGTTCCCGCCACCACGCTCGGCTTCATGTTGGCGGGCACCCTCGAGGGACGAGAGCGCTTTCTGCTCCTGAACGCCATCCAGCTCACGACGAACGTGCTTCTCCAGACCAGCCCGTTGGCCGTCGCCCTCCTCGTCGGGCCTCATCTCGAGGACATGATCGCCGCGGTGGTCGCGGCCCGACTTCTCATGCTCGTGCCTCTGGCGTGGGCGGCCTTCGCCGCCGCCCGTCCCCTCCCCCGTCTGCGCCTCGAAGGGGTCTGGATCAAACGTCTCCTCGGCTTCGGTGGCTGGGTGACGCTCACCGGTCTCGTCACCCCCGTCATGGATTTTCTCGACCGCTTCGCCATCGCCTCACTGCTCGGCCCGGTCGCCGTCACCGACTACGTCGTACCGTTCAATCTCGCCTCACGGACGCGGATCCTCCCCGCTTCAGTCACACGCGCACTCTTTCCCCGTCTTTCGGCGCTCGGACCGGACGAGGCCCGCGGTCTCGGGGGGCAAACGCTCCGTCGTCTCGCGCTCCTTCTCACGCCGGTTTTCCTGATCGGGCTCCTCCTCGTCGCTCCCTTTCTCCGCTGGTGGATCGGCGCGGATTTCGCCCACCGGGCGGCGCCTCTCGGGCAAATCCTCCTCGTCGGCGCTTGGGCGGCCGGACTCGCCCTGGTCGGTTCCGTAACGCTCCAGGCGGAAGGGCGCCCGTCCCGTGTGGCCTGGATCCGCTGCGGGGAGATTCCGTTCTTTCTCGGGGCTCTCTGGTGGGGACTCGTGCATGACGGGGTGCGCGGTGCGGCCTACGCCTGGACGGGCTGGAGTCTTCTCGATGCGGGGCTTCTTCTCGGGACGAGCGGACTTCTTGACCCCAGAACATCGGCCGGCCTTCTCACGGGCCTGACCCTCCTTTCTCTCGAGTTCTGGCTCGTGGGGCTGCACGCTCCCCTCGCCTTGCCGCTCCTCATCGTCACGGCAGCCACACTTACGGCTCTCGTCCTCGGCCGTCGCGAGATCCGACAAGCCCTGACCGCCTTCAGAGGCCGCACGGTCATGTGCAAGGCGCGAGCGGATGTGGGCAGCGTGCTCAGCCGCAACCTTTCTCGCCGGCCCAAACGGTGAGGCCGACGGGTCGACCGGTCTTCAGCGGAAACGAAACATGAGTCCGATGAGTCCGCTCAGAGCCGTCGAGCGCGCGACCAGGGGGCTCTCACGGACGGAGGCTCCGTACCAGATCTCTTCCACCGACCCCACGGCTTCGAAATGGGCTCCGAGGGCCCAGAACTTGCGGGCGATGACGAGCGTGGCGTCGGTGTTCACGGCGGATCCCGGATCGTAAGACGGGAGGGAAACGCTCGACTGATCGGTGGGCACGCCAAAGTAGTAGGCGATCTGGTTCGCGCTTTCCCAGTCGGCACCCACCCGCGCCGAAAGCCGCCAACCCGCACCGTGCCAACGTGGCCCGGCGGACAGACGCAGCACCTGACCCTGGCTCCGCGCAAGAAGATCCGTGAGCGCACTCAGGTGGACGGCGTAAAGGGGCCGCACGAAGCTCGCCCGGAGCCCGCCGAGCAAGGTGGCCAGCCGTTCGTGAAGGCCTCGCGCGAAAGGTCCGAATCGGGCACTGATGTGCAAAAGTTCGGGCGCCAGGACAACAGAGACCCGGAACTCGTGGCGGCGGTAGAACCAGTATCCTGCGTTGAGCCCATGGACGTAAAAACCGCCGCCTTGGGCATTCACGAGAGGAACGAACCGCGTCCAGCGTGTGACGTCCTTGTACGGGAGGCCGTAGGAGAGAAGACCGAAGCCCAGAGACCAGCCCGGCCGCTCGGTCGAGACGCGGGTGAGCGATGGGGCCGCGCGCGCCGAGGCGAACACAACGAAAAACGGCAGGATGAGAAGCGGGAGAATCCCCCCCACGCGGCAGCCCTTTCGAGGAGGGTTCTTCCCCTCCGAACAGGCCAGGGGACGTCGATCGTTCTGCATCTCAAAACCTCCGATCGAGACCGACGGTGAGCCCTCCCGGGAGCACCGAGACGGTGAAAGGAACGCGCTCCTCGTGGGCGAAAATGCCCCACGCCGTTCCGATGGCAAAACCCGAAATCACGTCCGTCTGCCAATGTCCCCACGTCTTCATCCGGGCCACGGCGTCGTAGACCGGAAAGATCTCGAGCGCCCAGATCCAGGGGTCACGCCGGTAGTATTCGGCGATGAACGGCGTCACGACGCTCGCCTGGTACGCCACTTCACCGCTCGGAAAACTCTGACAGCAGTTGCCCTGGAAGAAATCGTGCGGATCGGGCGACTGGTAAGGGCGGGCGCGGCTGAAGGCGTACTTCATCACCGTGGTCGTGGCCGCGGTGTAAAGCGAGGAGTCGATCGCCTGCCAGAACGTTCGCCCGAGTCGGGAGCGGGCACCAAACCAGAGGGCGCCCAGGCCCTCGGCAGCCATGACCCCGTGCTCGAAATCGAGCTGGTAAGGGCGGTAAAAGATGCCGTGGCTGTCGTAGGCCAAACGGTGATCGAGAACGCTGCTCGCCGTGAGGGCAAAGACGGGGGTGGCGACGATCGTCCATTCGACGAGGCGACGGCCAAAGGCGGTCGATCGCCACTCGCTGCGGTGACGGGCATCCTCTCGCCGCGACGTCACCGGCCTCGGAGGGGGATCGCCCGCACGCGATCCGTCACGAAACAGAGGACCCCAACGAGGGACGGAGGGAAGCGAAGCCGTAGCCGTGTCTGTCGCCCATCCTCGCGGGTGAATCCCGAGATCACGGAGCGCGAGATGAACGGCGGGCGGTCGAACCAACGAACGAGCGGAGGAGACCCGTTGGAGGGTCGTGGCCGACGCCCCGGTGAGCAGCCCCACGCCAAACGCCCAAAGGCAAAAGAGACACAAGAAGTTTCGGGTGAAGAAGCGCACGATAGCCCTCCCGGGTTCAGTCGGAGCCGCCGTCCCCGGCTCGAGTGACGTCGCACAACAAGCACAGTCTCTTGAGAGGGGAGCATATCACAACCGCATCGGTCTCCTCCACCGTCCGCGGAGCGCCAATGTCTCGAATCCGCGGCCCCCGTCGTGACGGCCGCAAATGCGCGGTCTCGGCTATCCTTGAGATCTTCCCTCGACCTTGTCCCCTTGTTGTGACCGATCCCGCCGATCCCCGGATCTATCTTGCCGCCGAACGGACGTTTCTCGCCTGGATCCGGACGGGCATCAGCCTCATCGCCTTCGGTTTCGTCATCGAAAAGTTTGATTTCTTCCTCCGCCGCCTCGCGCTCCTTCTTCACACGCACCCCCCCCACCACGCCCATTTTTCCGGTCTGGGCTTGGCGTTCATCTTTCTCGGACTCATCACCCTCATCGTCGGTGGCGTCAGCCATCTCGGAACGATCCGTCGTCTCAAGCAAGGCTCTTACCGCCCGCGTACGGGTCTCCTCATCATCTACGGTGCGGTTCTCCTCACGACGACACTGATTCTTGCGATCACCATCGCCGGCATGCGTTCCTGAGCAAAACGCCGGACGCCCCGCCCGCATACTTCGCGAACCATCGAGATCCGGCGTGCCCTTGCGACGCGTTCCCGGCAATCGCGCGGGCAGCCGGGATCGCAGGATCCTCGGGAGATCACCCTGCCCCGCTCCGGCCCGGGTCGAAGGCCGGAGAATCCGCCGGCACGCCGCTCACCCACCGAGTCTCGTCAGGGACGGCGGTGGTGAGTGTTCTCCAAGGATTGATGAACCTGATCAACGTCACTGGGCGATCCTCCGGTAGAGGACGTAAGACCACAAGATCGGCACCAAGACGATCGGGGCCAACGTCACCGGGAAAAGCCAGGCGATCTCCGACGCGCCCGCGAGCCCTTCGACGACAAGCGCAAGCCCGCCGAGCACGAAAACCCAGCCCGCGAGGCGATGCGTTTTCAGCCAAACTTCATCGTTGGCCAGCGTCCACGGTGTTCGCACCCCGACGAAGAAGTTCTTGCGAGTTTTTGGCAGAAAGTTTCCAAGGACGATCAGAAAAACTCCGGAGAGCGTGTTGACGATGAGAGGGATGGGCAACGGATAGCCGGCACCTGAGAGAAGTGCGATCGACGTGATGAGAAACAGGAATCCCAGAACGGCCAACCGAAGGATGTCATAGACCGAACGAAAGTTGTCCATCCGGAACCCTTTCGGCGAGATCGCCGGCAGGACCAGGAACACGACCCAGAGGGCGAGCGCCAGGAGGGGTGTGAAGAAGACCCCCCAGGGTTTGGCCATCGTCCCGTTCACCCGACCGTTGAGATTCCAGTGCACCGGAACGTGGTATGGAAGACGGGGGTAGAGCCAGAACGCCACAAGGAAGGACAAAACCACGAAGAGAAGACCGAGAAAATCGGCCCGCCGCGATGGGGATGAGAAGAAAGAAGGCATGAGAGAAGTCCTCACGAAGTTTTGCGGAGAAGAGAAACAAGCAAGCTCAGCGCGTCTTCCAAAACGGTGGTGTCGAGCGAGTAGACGATGTTCTGGCCACGCCGCTCGGCCCGAACGAGCCGCGCCTCCTTGAGCACCGAGAGGTGGTGAGACAGGGAAGCGGCCGTGAAGGCGAAATGCTCCCCGATCTCCCCCGCCGAGAGAGAGCCTCGGCGGAGAAGATCAAGGATGCGTCGCCGACTGGGATCGGCCAAAGCGCGAAAGACGTCTGAACCGGCCATGTTTAGAATATTAGGATATCATCTAAGTAATGTCAAGTCGGAGTTTCCGACTGGGCCACCGCCGAACTTCCTGGATTATGGAGGGCCCGGCTGGGGTACGGCCACGACCGGGATGGGCGGTGCATAGGCCGGAACGCCCGTTTCGAGCCAGCCCCCACTACAACTCGTCACGAAGGGATAAAACCCAGGAGGGCTCACGCAGTACCACGACGAGAGCGAAGGCGGCTGAGGGACCGGGGGAGGTACCGGGACGACGCCCCCTGGAGGAAGAGCGCCGATCGGCATGGGTCCCGAGCCGTAGTAAGGCGGATAAGGAGAGACCGGTGTCAGATAAAAGTACCAGCGGTGCTGCGTACGCCACCACCAGCCGTAGCGCCCTCCGTGCCAACCCCTTTTCCAACGCCCGTGAACCCAACCTCCGGGGGCACGAAGTCCGGGAACGGCACGCGGTGGGGGCTTCGAGGCCACGGGCTTCGCGGCCCAAGCGGGCGCGAACCCGAAGAAGAAAAAGAGCAGAAACGAGAGCGACAGAACACCCGCCCAACGCGGGCTGATCGCCCGGTTTCCGGACACGCGGATTCGAAAGATCCCTTGGCTCACTCTTCCATCCTCCCCGCTCTCGACGAGCGGTCCGGCAGGAGCATTCTGGGATTCTAACGCTCTTCCTCTCCCCGTTCCCTTTCTCCATAACCCCAGTATTGAACCCACGGTTCGAGACGGGCAAGATGAGGCGTCAACACAGTGGCGTAGTGGCGCCAACGTCCCACCGCGGCCTCGTGGATCGGGCGCGTCACCTGATCGTAGCTCGGTGTGCCGAGACGCACACCTTTCGCCGCGCGCGCGGGATCGAGCATGTCGACGCGGAATTCGATGCCAAGGAAGGAAGAAAGAGCCTCGAGACGAGGGCGCGGACCCCGCACGAGATCCTCGTAGCGCACGATGCGACGGCGCTCCGCCGGCAGAGTGGCCTCGAGCCAGAAACGCAGGAGTTCCATCACGCGTTCGTAATAATCGACCGTCGTCCCAAGATCCCAGAACTGGCGCATGGCGGCGTTCGGGGCAAAGGTCTGGAGCCAGCAACTGAGGACGACGTCGCGGGGATCACGGACGACGACGACGAAACGGCTCTCCGGAATCAGCCGGGCAAGCCAGCCGGCATAGGCGCTGTTGAGAGGAAGCTTGTCGAGAAGCACCCGCACCCCTGGGGGGCGCCCGCTCCCGATCTCTTCCGCCACCCTCGCAGCGAGCGTACGAGCTTCGCTGTCGAACACCAGATCGCCCCCCCCTGAGGGAAGCGACTCCGCAAGACGACGAATCAGAGGCGCGAGAGGATTGGTTTCTTCGAGGACACGGACCTCGGGATGGGCCGCAAGCATGCGGTCGAGGAGCGTCGTTCCGGAACGCGGAAACCCCACGAGGAAGTCGGGAGCGGGAAGATGGGACGGCCATGTCCAACCGGAGTCGCACGAACGAAGACGATCGCGGCAAGAGGCGAGCCGCATGAGCGCCGTCGGGCCGTACGGGTCACGGGGATCCTCGGGCTCGGAGGCGAGGGCACGGATTTTGGCGTGTCCCTCGTCGGCCGCGCGGGCCGCATCGGCGTAACGACCGAGGACGTCGAGCGCGCGAACACGGCGGCCTGAGACCACGGCCGCCGTACGCGGTGAGAGAGGCCGCGTCTCGAGATTCTCGAGGATCGCGAGGGCTTCGCGCGGGCGCCCAAGCCGAAGTTCGAGCTGGGCGGCCAGAAGACGACCGCGCACGTCCGAGGGGCGAAGAGACAAGAACCGCGAGAGCCAGACGGCCGATTCTTCGACGCGGTTGCACTCCTCGAGAAGGAGAGCGTAGTGGAGGGCCGCGTCCGCATGACGCTCGTCATTTTCGAGGATATCTTTGTAACTATTTAATGATGATTCTGTTTCTCCACATTCCTCCAAGGCCCGCGCGTAGTTGAAACGCGCTTCCGGAAACCGGGGATCGCGTTCGATGAGGCGCGCGTAGCGGACTTTTGCCTCGTCCCATGCCCCGCGATCCGCGGCCACGACGCCCAAGGCGAAGAGGAGATTGGATGACTCCCCTCCGATGCGAAGGGCATCGAGAAGATACGGTTCGGCCTCGCTCGATCGTTGCTGGGCGACCAGGGAAAGGCCCAGGATTTCGAGAACCGAGGGGCTGGCGCCGTGTTCCTCGAGCAGCGCCCGTGCGTGTGCTTCGGCCTGGGCGTACGCGCCGCTGCGATAATTCTCCACAGCCCTCCGAAGCCGTGCGCCGTGCGCGGGTGCAATCGCTCCGCGGGGAGGAGGAGGATCTCCGTTCGGCCGCTCGCCCTCAGCACGACCGCCATCTCGAGATTCATTCATCGGACGTCACGATCCATCAACGGCGGCGCCCCGGATCACAAAAGGCGATTGTCCTCGATTTTCTTGGCGAGCTCATCCCAGGGGAGAGCGTTGTCCGGCTCCGAACCGTCCGCTCGAACGGATTCGAGTTTTTGGAAGAAGGGCGAAGCACATAGGACGTTGCCCGGGAGATCCCGCCCGAACGTCGTCTCGTCCGGGAAAACCAGGTACGACTCATAGACGGGGGTCTCACCCAAGAGGTTTCGCAGTGCCTCGCGTTTGTTGTGGGCGGCCATCAAGGGGTTGTCGAAGACATGGCGCCGACCCCGATCGAGCACCGTCCACTGACGGAGAGTCTCAGCCCCAAAGACATGACCGCGGTAATCGATCAAATCCACGAGCAGGATCCGCCGACCGACCGGAAAGACGTAGTCGATGTGCAGGTATTCGTCGTCCACCTCGTGGAGCGAGACGTCCCGGACGATCCTTTCCCGGCCCAGAAGCGCGCGCAGTCGACGGTCAAAGCGGGCGCGGAAACCACGCCAGCGGTCAAAAAAAAGCATGACGACTGTTGCATCGTTTGTTGGCGACATTCTATCCGACGGGATCCCCGGGGCGCGAACCGCTTCGTCCGGCATTCCTCGGGTCTCCTGTGTACACGCCCACGATGCGCTGACGGCGCGGAGTGCGGAGCATCCACGGCGAAACGCCTCGACTCCCGCCCGCCGTGAACGCCCCCACGATCGGCCCGAATCCCGGGGGAAATCTGGGTTCCACCCGGAGCTCCCAGAGCGAAAAAGCGCGAAATCCTCGCTCGCCGGTCGAGAAACATCCGGATACGATCGGGCGTAACGTCAGGAGCCAAAACTCCTAGACTGTGCGCATGGACGAATCTCCCTGCCGCATCGTCGTTCTGGACGACGATCCCCAGCTCCGCAATCTCCTTCGCCGCTACCTGAGCGAAAAGGGCTACACGGTCGACACCGCCGCCACGGCCCCCGAGCTCGACCGGCTTCTGCACCGCCACGTCTACGCGCTCGTCATTCTCGACCTCATGCTGCCCGGTGAGGACGGTCTCAGCGTATGCCGTCGTCTTCGCGCACGCGGCGAGGACATCCCGATCATCATGCTCACCGCACGCGGCGACGAAGCGAGCCGCGTCAGCGGGCTCGAGCTTGGCGCCGACGACTATCTCGCCAAACCGTTCAGCCCCCGGGAGCTCATCGCCCGCATCCAGTCGGTGCTCCGCCGCCGGCCGTCACCTCCGATCCCCGGCGCCCCGCGGCCGACGGGGGGTGTCATCACCTTCGGGCCCTTCCAGCTCGACACACGCAACCGGCGGCTCGTGAAGAACGGGGAGCGAATCCCGCTCACCAGTGGCGAGTATGCCGTTCTCGAGGCCCTCGTTTGCCACCCCCGCCAACCTCTTTCGCGCGAGCGTCTCACCCAATCGTCCCGCGGGCGGGTGTACCTTCCCAACGACCGGAGCATGGACATCCAGATTTCCCGTCTGAGACGCCTTCTCGAAGACGACCCGTCGCACCCCGAACGCATCCAGACGGTATGGGGCTACGGCTACGTCTTCGTGCCCGATGAGCCCGTTCCTGCCGAGCCGACACCTTGAGAATCCTCCCCCGCACCCTCTTTGCCCGCACCGCGGTGCTCATCGCCGTTCTCATCCTCGTGAGCCAGATCGGTTGGCTCGTGATCACCCGGACACTCGTCGATCTCTACAGCCACGGGGCCCATCAGCATCCCGTGGCCGACATGGCCGTCGTGGTCGACCGCGAGCTCATCCGCCTCCCCCCGGCGAGTCGGCGGAGCCGCGCCCGCGCGCTCGTGGCCGGCACGGGAGCGCGTGTGGCCTGGATCCCCCCGCAAGGCCCCTTGCGAACCTTCGCCCGCTCGGACCCCTTCGTCCGCATCCTTGTCCGCCATCTCGGCCCCAAGACCGGTCTCGTCGAAGAGAAACACACCCACGAACTCTGGATCCGGCTTCCCGTCCCCCACGCCCGCCGGAACTACTGGCTCGTCGTCCCCGAGAGTCCGTTCTGGCGCGCCCTCCCCTACACGACCCTCCTCGGACTCGTCTTCGGACTCCTCGTCGCTGCCCTCGGAGCCGTCCTCGTAAGCAACCGTCTCAGCCGCCAACTCCATCGGGTGACGGAAGCTGCGGAGGCGATCGGCCGCGGCGCACCCCCACCGCCTCTGCGCGAGCAAGGGGCGCGCGAACTCCGCCGGTTGAGTGCGGGGATCAACCGCATGGTCGAGGACCTCCACACCCGGGCCGAGGACCACCGCGAGATTCTCGCCGGGATCTCGCACGATCTCCGCACCCCGCTCACGCGGATGCGGCTGGCCCTCGAACTTTCGTCGGACCAGCTCGAACCGGAGCTCGCCCAAGGCATGGGGCAGGACCTCGACGACATGGATCGAATCATCGGCCGTTTTCTCGACTACGCGCGGCACGGCAGCGAGGAATCCCCGGCCGCAATCGACTTCGTCCCGCTCGTGCGTGAAGTCGTCGACCGTTACCGTCGTGGGGAGACAGCCATCGTCCTCGAGACCCCTGCGAGTTGCCCTCTCCACGGCCGTCCGCTGGCGCTGGTCCGTCTCGTCACCAATCTCGTGGACAACGCCGTCCGCCACGCCCGTACGGCCATTCACGTCCGTCTCGAGACGACCCCCACGGGCTGCGTCCTCACCGTCGAGGACCGCGGTCCGGGTCTTGATCCCACCAAGGCCCAAGCTCTCCTTGCGCCCCTCCGCCCACGTCCGGGGGTGACGGTGGGGCTGGGTTTGCGGACCGTCGGCCGCATCGCACGCCTCCACAACGCCGAAGTCAAGATCACCGCAAGACTGGGCGGGGGAACCCGCGTCGCCGTCACCTTCCCCGGAACGCCGGCGGCGGGCGCCTCCGCGGAAACGGCGGAACACCCGAATCCTTGAGCGGGCGCACTCACGCCGCAGACGAGGCGAGCGCACGCGTTCGGTCCCTCCCGTCCGCGCTCGGCCCTCCGGATTCGTTTCGTGCGGAAAGAGTCCTCTTTCTCATGTCCTCGAGACGACACGAACGCCTTCCTCGTCGTAAGGGACAGCCTTGAACTCGGGCCGCTCTTCCGCCCAGGCGGAGAGAGCCCTCAAGCGCGAATACGCCTCGGGCGCGATGACGTCCGGAAGCTTGCGCACAGTAAAGTTCCAGGCGACCGCCGTCGTGAGATCGGCCAGACCGATCCGTTGTGAGGAGGACAGCCCGTCCGCACGCGCGGCGAGTGTCGTCTCGAGCTCGCCGTAGGCGGCGTGCATTTGTCCGAGCACGCGCTTCGCCAGCGACTCGTCCCTTTTCTCGGGCGCACGCAGGGTCCTCTCGTACAGAAACTGGATCGTCTTTTCGCAAGCGGCCAAGGCCAACCCGAGCGAGCGGAGGGCCGACCGACGTTCGTGACCGTCGCGGGGGATGAGCGATCGGGGCGCGGCGAGAGACTCCGCGTAATCCAGAATCAGCGTCGAATCCATGAGCACCGTCCCGTCGTCGCAGACGAGGGTCGGAGCCTTCACGACCGGATTGATTGCACGGAACCGATCGAAAGCCCGGAAGACCGAGAGCGGAAGATGCTCGAACGGGAGTTCAAGGATGTAGAAAGCGATCGCCACACGACGCACGTAGGGCGAATCGAGCATGCCGATAAGTTGCACGAGAAGCGCTCCTTTGACCCAGGGGCAATGCCCACGACGGAAGACTTGAGGGCATTCTAGGGCAGCGGGACGCCCTCTGAAGATGACGGAGCCCCGGTCCTCGGTCGGCGCCCCCCGTCACCCATGGGCGGACGTTGAGCGCATCCCTCCCCTCTCCACGCCCGCTCGCGCGGGCACCGCGCCGATCCGGCGCTCTTACCGACCGGACGTCCGAGCCCAGCGCAACGGTCTCCCGACGGTGAGTCCGAGAAGATCCGCGGCGGATCCCCGGGGCGAGGCGATCTCGACGAGCCCCGCCGAATTGGCATACCAGAACGGACCCCTCGCCTCCTCGAACACCCGGGCGTGCCCGAGCCGGCGGCGTCCCACAAGGAGCGTATCGCGACCCGTGCGCGTGAAAGCGCGGCGACCGGTCATCGCGTTGCCGTAGCGGTCGATGTGGATGATTTCATCGACGTCGTCCCACGAGCCCTCGCCGGCGTCGAGTCGGGTGCTCGCGACAAGCGAGGGCGCACGCCCGGCGAGGATCGCGACCGCCGCGGGGGCAAAGAGATCGCGGCCATGAAAACTCACGGAGGGAAGATCGCGCGGGATCGCGAGGCGAAAAGCCCGAGCGCGTCCGCCGAGGCGGCGGAGAAGCGGGGCGAAGATTCCGTTATCGGGACCGACGCAGGTCACCGCCTCGTGTTCGATCACAGCCGCCGCCCGGGGCCCGCCGACGCCCGGGTCGACCACCGCAAGAAGAAGGGAGTCCGGAGGGAGAAACGGCCAGTGGGCGGCCAGAAGGAGCCCGGCGGCCCGGGGCGCGAAGGGCGCGAGATCGTGGGCGAAGTCGACGAGCGGAATCCCGTCCGGCCGTTGCGCGAGCACGGCGTGGAGCTGACCGACGTAAAGGCTGCCCGGACCGAAGTCGCTCGCAACGACGAGGGAGCGACGCCGGCGGGGTTTCCAGACGGTACGTGACGGGGAGCGCGAACGTACGCTCAGGGTGCCCTCCCCCCAAGATGAGGCGGATGGAGACCGCACCAGTTTGTCTCGAGAGCGTCGAGCGCGGCACGCGAACGGAGGCGCACGACCACGATCCGCGCCACGACGCGGAGCGTGTTGCGCACGCGGAGTCCACCGCCGAGAATGCTGTACGGCGTGAGGTCGAAGGCGGTCTGACGGATGCGGAATCGGGCACGCACGTCAAGCGTCTCGGGCGCCTCGCGCACACGAAGACGGACGTTCTTGAGGGTGCGCCGACGACCATTCAGGATCACTTCGAGCCTCAAGCTCCGAGCGGTCGTCGAGGCGTGCGCCCTCGCCGGCCGAACGAGCAGCAAGAGATCGGGGTGGCGGCGGGCTCGCAGCGACTCGAGCATGTGGCGATCCGTCGCCCGGCGCAGCGCGGGCGCGAGCGTGCCGCCAAAACCCGCTCCCGCGGCCCGCCGAAGGGCCGGTCTGTCGATCGACAGATTGGTCAAAGGCAGGCAGAAGAGGGCCGCAGGATGAGGACCCACACGGACGATTCCGGTGAACCAGCGGCTCGAGACGACGTGGTTGTGTCCGAAGACCGCCAGAGGACCGGCCCGGCGCACGAAGACCAAGATGCGGCCGCGCCCTCCCACCGTCCCGTAAATCCGCCCCCCCGTGGGGCCCAGGGCGGCCAGACGGAAGAGCAGGGAGCGATCCTTCCGGACAGGGGTTTGGACGATCCGTACAGGAGGAGATGGCGGCGCACAACCCGCGAGCAGCAGCGCGAGAACCGCAAGGAGCCCCGCTCTTCGCCGGAGCCCGGGGCGCGCCCACTCCACGACAGGAATGTGTGTCGTCTCAGTGTCCCACCCGGGTGAGCGGGACGCGAAAGACGAGATCGACGCGGTTGCCGATGAGATCGGTCTTGGACCAGGCCCCGGTTCCGATCCGGTAGCGGAGACGCGAAACGACGACCCGGCCGCGGAGCACGAGCGCACGGGGACCCGCTTGCGCAACGTGCATGACGAAATCCAGAGGATGGGCGATCCCTTTGAGCTCGAGAACACCATCGGCCTGAACCCCACCGGGAACGGCCCGCAAGTGCTCTGCGGTGTAGACCGCTTCGGGGTCACGTCGGGCGTCGAACCACGCGCGGCCGCGTGCCGCGCTGTCCAGGAGAGCACTGGCCAAGGTGAACGAAGCGGTCTTCACGACGACGCGGAGGGTCTCAGGGGCTCCGTGACGGGTGACGAGACGGACCCGAAAGCGTGTGAAACGCCCGTGCTCGGCGCTCCCCTGATAGTGGAGGATAACGCCGAGCCGCCCTTGCGGCCCCCCTCCTACCCAGACGGCGGCGCGCGCCTGTCCGCAGAAGGCTGCGAGGAGCACGACGCAAAGAAGCGTCCGAAGACGTGGGATAGGTCGCCCGACCGACGTCACGCTCCTTATGCTCCTTCCCGTGCCGCCGCCCTCCGCCGCCGGCGCGGAAGCATGCGGACAAGAAGCCGGTCGCGACGAACGAAGTGGTGGTAGAGCGCCGCCATGATGTGGAAGACGATGAGGACCGCAAGCGTCCAGCCCATGAGAACATGGGCGATCAGGAGGGGGCGGACCAGAGCACGATCGGGGCCCCCGAGCGGAGGCAGCGGCACGAGCCAAAAGAGACGGACCGGGACGTGAGCCGCCGAGTTGAGCATCCAGCCAGAGATCGGCATCGCGAAGAGGAGCGCGTAGAGGAGTGCGTGGACGCCAGAAGCCAGACGTTTTTCCCAAGTCTTCATGTGGGTGGGGTAAGGCGGGTGAGGATGCCCGATTCGCCAAAGGAGGCGCAGGACGACGAGAACGAGGATGAGCATCCCCAGGGATTTGTGCCATACGAAGAGATCGATCTTGGTCGGTGTGAGCGGCCAGTGCACGGCCTCCCAGCCGAGGGCAAGCTGGGCAAAGATGAGAAAGGCGATGAGCCAATGGAGCGTCTTGGCCGTTCCTCCCCAGTCGTTCGCCCGATTGTCTTCGCTCATGATGCGGCTCGTGAGAAACTCAGGAACGGACGGCCCGGCCGAATGGCGAAGCCTCCCGCCAAGTATACAGAGGATCGCCGAAGCGTCTCGGTCTCAGACGCGGCCCACTCGCCAGAGGAGGACAAGAGCCAAGGCCAGAAGCCCCATCACCGGAAGGAAGGCCACGACCAGCGGCGGGATCCCAAAGACGGCTCCGGCGTGCAGAAACGTGGCGTCGAAGGCCTTGTAGAGTCCTCCGATCAGGATACCGAGGAAAAGACGCTGTCCGGCGCGAGGTGACCGGATAGGTCCGGCCGAAAAAAACAAGGCGAGAAGGATCATGATCGGAATCGTGCACACGGAGGCGATCTTGTGCCAAAACGCCGTCTCGTACGGGGTGGCATTCAATCCGTTGGCGTGAAGATAGCGGATGTAGGACCAGAGACCCGTCCCGGAAAGGTTGGACGGATTGACCGCGAGCACGCTGAAAAGGCCAGGATCGAGAAGCCCCGGGACGGTCCTCCGGACCGGAGGCAAGCGGATTGTTCTTCCGTCTTTCCAGCGGGTGGCGCGGTACGCATCGAGGATCCAAAGACCGTGTTGGTAGACACCGCGCGGCGCATAGCCCGCCGAGCGCAGGCGTTCTCCGCGACCGTAGGTATAGACGCTCACGCCCTCGATGACGTGGTCGTGGCCCACCCGCATGATGTTGACGATTCGGTGTTCGTTTCGCAACCAGATGCCGTTTGGTCCGAAGAGGCTGACCTGGTTGTAGAGCGCGAGCGCACGATCGGTCTCCGCATAGACCTTGAGTGGGGGCGCGAGGTACTGACCCAGAAGAGCGGCCAGAACGAGAAGAGGGAGGGATCCGAGCGCAAGTCCGGCGGCGAGGCGGGAGAAAGACAGGCCGGCCGCGCGCATGGCAACGATCTCGTGATGGTTCGCGAGGCCGCCGATCCCGAAGAGCGCACCGAGAAGCACGGCGATCGGGAACGCGTTGAACGCCCACTGCGGAAGCACGCTCGCGCTGTAGACGAGCGCGGTGCGAATCGTGTAGTGAAACGTGCCCACGTTGTGCAACTGGGCAAAAAAGGTGAAGA
>JAKCBQ010000038.1 GCA_021839245.1 Pseudomonadota bacterium | reverse complement strand
CCTTCGTGATCGCCGCCGTCAACGTCGTCTTGCCATGATCCACATGACCAATCGTCCCCACATTCACATGCGGCTTCGTCCGCTCAAACTTCGCTTTCGCCATGACCTCTAGTACCTCATGTCAACAGCCGGTGGATGGAGCGCCTTGCGGCGCCGGTTGCCTCCCGTCACGGGAGGAGTTGTCAAAAAACGCTCTCAGGATGCCTTCTTGATGATCGCCTGCGCCACATGCGCCGGCGCCTCCGCGTAGCGGGAAAACTCCATCGTGTAGGTTGCGCGGCCCTCGCTCATCGAGCGGAGGTCGGTCGCGTAGCCGAACATTTCGGCAAGAGGAACCTCGGCGCGCACGACACGCCCACCGGGCGCCTCTTCCATGCCTTGGATGATACCACGCCGACGGTTGAGGTCCCCGATCACGGAGCCCATGAAATCCTCCGGGGTGACGACCTCGACCTTCATCACCGGCTCGAGGAGGACCGGGCTGGCACGGCGGACCGCCTCCTTGAAGGCTTGCGAGCCGGCAATCTTGAAGGCAATTTCGCTCGAGTCGACGTCGTGGTACGATCCGTCGAAGAGGGTGACCTTGACGTCAACGACGGGGTAGCCGGCCACCACGCCGTTCTGTACCTGCTCCTGGATACCCTTGTCGACGGCCGGAATGTACTCGCGGGGGATCACACCACCCACGATCGCATTGACAAACTCGTAGCCCTTGCCCGCCGCCTGCGGTTCGACCCGCAACCAGACGTGCCCATACTGCCCGCGCCCTCCCGTCTGCCGGATGTATTTCCCTTCCTGCTCGACACTCGCACGGATGGTCTCGCGGTAGGCCACCTCCGGACGTCCGGTGCTGGTTTCGACCTTGAACTCGCGGCGCATGCGGTCGACGATGATCTCGAGATGAAGCTCACCCATGCCGGAGATGATCGTCTGCCCCGACTCCTCATCGGTGCGGACACGGAACGAGGGATCTTCCTGCGCGAGTTTTTGCAGCGCGATGCCCATCTTTTCCTGGTCGGCCTTGGTTTTGGGTTCGACCGCAATCGAGATGACGGGCTCCGGAAACTCCATGCGCTCAAGAACAACCGGCTCCTTCTCGCTGCAGAGCGTGTCGCCCGTCGTCACGTCTTTGAGACCCACGGCGGCGGCGATATCCCCCGCGTAGACCTCTTTGATTTCGTTGCGGTGATTGGCGTGCATTTGGAGAAGACGCCCGATGCGTTCCCGCTTTTTCTTGACCGGGTTGTAAACGGTGTCACCCGCGTGGAGCACCCCGGAGTAGGTGCGGAAGAACGTGAGTGTCCCGACGAACGGGTCGGTCGCAATCTTGAAGGCGAGCGCCGAAAACGGCGCCTCGTCGCTCGGCTGCCGCTCGATTTCCACTGTCTCGTCGTCCTCGGAGCGCCCGCGCACCGCAGGCATGTCCGCCGGCGACGGCAGATATTCGACGACCGCATCCAGCATCGCCTGAACGCCCTTGTACTTGAAGGCCGAGCCGCAGAGGATCGGAACGAGCTCAAAGTTGAGCGTGCGGGCACGGATGCCGGCCCGGACCTCCTCGGGAGGGAGGGTCCCCGTCTCGAGGTAGCGGTTCATGCGTTCCTCGCTCGACTCGGCGGCGGCCTCGAGAAGGGTCTCGCGCCAACGTGCCGTCTCCGCCTTGAGATCGTCGGGGATGGCTTCGGTCCGGTAGCTCACCCCTTGGTTGGACTCGTCCCAGATGATGAGCCGTTCCTCGACAAGATCGACGACACCGCGGAAGCGGTCTTCGGCCCCAAGCGGGAGCTGCACGGGCACGGGGTTGGCGCCGAGTCGTTCACGGATCTGGCGGACGGTGCGCCCAAAATCGGCGCCCACGCGGTCCATTTTGTTGACGAAAGCCAGGCGCGGCACCCGGTACTTGTTCGCCTGCCGCCAGACCGTCTCGGACTGCGGCTCGACACCGGAGACCCCGTCGAAGACGGCGATGGCCCCGTCGAGCACGCGCAGAGAGCGTTCGACCTCGATGGTGAAATCGACGTGGCCCGGCGTGTCGATGATGTTGATGCGGTGCTCGGGGTACTGCTGGTTCATCCCGCTCCAGTAGCAGGTCGTCGCCGCCGAGGTGATGGTGATTCCTCGCTCCTGTTCCTGCTCCATCCAGTCCATCACGGCCGTGCCCTCGTGCACCTCGCCCATCTTGTGCGAGACACCCGTGTAAAAAAGGATGCGTTCGGTCGTGGTGGTCTTTCCGGCATCGATGTGAGCCATGATGCCGATGTTCCGGTAACGGGACAGGGGGATTTTACGGGGCACCGCGGGTTCCTCGTCTGTGCGGCGGAGGGAGCGAGCGGCTCACCACCGGTAGTGGGCGAAGGCCTTGTTGGCCTCCGCCATACGGTGGACGTCCTCGCGCTTCTTGACCGCGGAGCCGCGGCCTTCGGCGGCCTCGAGGAGCTCGTGCGCGAGCCTCTCGGCCATGGACTTCTCGGAACGTTTGCGGGCCGCTTCGATGATCCAGCGCATGGCGAGCGCCCGCTGGCGCTGGGGACGGATCTCGACGGGGACCTGATAGGTCGCCCCACCGACGCGGCGCGATTTGACCTCGACATGAGGCTGCACGCGCTCGAGCGCCCGTTCAAGGAGAGCGACGGGGGCTTCGCTGCGGCGTGTGGAGGCTTGCTCAAGGGCGCCGTAGACGATCCGCTCGGCCAGTGAGCGCTTGCCCCGGCGCATGGTGACGTTGATGAACTTGGCCACCTGCACATCCTGGAATTTCGGATCAGGAAGGACGGTGCGGGCTTCGGCGGCGCGACGGCGTGGCATGGGTGCGATTCCTCGGCGTTCGGGGAGACGTCAGGACGATTTGGGGCGCTTGGCCCCGTATTTGGAGCGGCCCTGGCGGCGGGCCGAGACCCCTGCGCAATCGAGCGAGCCGCGCACGACGTGATAGCGCACGCCCGGGAGGTCCTTGACGCGTCCGCCGCGAATGAGGACCACCGAGTGCTCCTGGAGGTTGTGGCCCTCGCCGCCGATGTAGCTCGTCACCTCGTAGCCGTTCGTGAGACGCACGCGGGCCACCTTGCGCAGGGCCGAGTTCGGCTTTTTGGGCGTGGTGGTGTAGACGCGCGTACAAACGCCGCGACGCTGCGGAGAGCCGGTCAACGCCGGCACCTTGCTCTTGATGCGGGCCGTGGTCCGTCCACGGCGCACGAGTTGATTGACGGTGGTCATGACCTCACATTCACCCGTACAAGCCCCCGCGCGGGAGCGTCCTGGTTTGAAGGGCCCCCGGCCCTTGCCTCTAAGGACCCGGGGTGCGCACTGGATCTTGGCAATCGTTGGTGCGAACAGCCATTGTAGGGTGTGCGAAGCCCTTTTGTCAACATCCTGTATAAGTCCACCACCTTTGGCACTCCGGCTGGTGGTGAAGGAGGAAGGATAGAGGAGATGGCTGGTCGAGTCCATGGTGCGGCCGTTCGGTGTTGGTGAACACGAGCCACTCGGTCGGCTTCCGGTTGAAAAGGGCAAGGTCGGTGAAGAGGAGATCCTCGTGGTAATCGACGAAGGACTCCTGAAGGGTGCGGTTGAAACGCTCGGCAGGAGCGTTCATCTTGGGCGTCTTCGGGCAGGTGTACCAGCGTCGGATCCCCCGCTCGCCCAGGGCCTCGGCAAAGCCCGCCTCAAACTCGCTGCCGTTGTCGGACAGCACGACCTCGGGCGGCTTGGGGAAGAGACTCAACGTCCGATCCCGCGCCCGACGGGTCTGGCGGGCGTGCTTGGTGGGAACCGCCCCGGCGAAGGTCCGGCGGCTCGCCGGATCGACGAAGCTCACGATGGAGCGCCGAAGACCGTCACGAATACGCTCGACGGTATCCACCGTCCGGCACTCGAGGGCCGCGGGGTGGGCTCCGGTGGGTTTACGGGGCTTCGGACGTCTTCGGACGGGCCGGGGGCGGCCCCGGGCGTCCAGACGGGCGGGGGCGAAGCGCATCTTGTCGGGCGCACGGGCGATGATCCGCCCGACCGTGGAGACCGAGGGCCGCGGAAGGCCGTGCTCTTCGCACCAGGGGCCCCGCAAGACGTGGAGCTTCTCCTTGCCCAGGTTGGGGTAAAGAGTGCGGAGGCGCCGGATCTCGGCGACGAGGCGCGGGTCGGTCCGGGACCGGCGTCGTCGGCGGGGAGCGGAACTCTTGGCCACGAGGGCGGCCGTATTACCCCCCTGGGCGCGGAGTTCGGCTTTCCAGCGGTCGAGGGTCCGGCGCGAGACCATCGAAGGCGTCGAGCGTGGCCAGAAGGCCGTGGGTGTCCCAGAATCGGAGGATTCGGAGACGTTCTTGAGCGTCTTTGGGAGTCATTTCCCAAAGACGCCATAAAGTCCCTACCCGGTCGAACCCCCGGATTCGGTATCCCACGTGCTGCACTTGCACGGCATCCCTCCGGACTCAAAGGAGTGCCAAAGGTTTCTGAACTTGTGCAGGGCTCTGTAAGCTCCGAGGAGCGCACATTTGCACGTCGGGCTCGCTGGAAAAGTGAGGAAGGCGGCTGATCGTTCACAACGAGGGATCCGATACCGGTGTCCCCCGGATCTTCGAAACGTCCGTGTGCCCCAATTGGGTTTGACCGCCGGTGGCTCTCCTCCAACCCGAAGGACACGAGCCCCACTCCCGCACGTGACCACCCGCGACACCCGTCTCTCCGCCTAGACACGCCTCCCTCCAAGCTTCCGCCTCTTGACCCCCACCAGGACCAGAAGCCCCAACAGCATCCCCACCCCCACCGAGCCTCCTCCGCCTCCCCCCGACGTCCCCGTCGACGACGATCCCTGCACCGTCAGCACAAAACCGGCACTCGTCTTCTGACCATACCCGTCCTTCACCGTCACCGTCACCGTCGTCGTCCCGACCTGGCCCGAAGCCGGCATGAGCCTGAGCGTGCACGAGCCCGTCGCCGTACAACCCGTATAACCCCCGATCCCCGAATCCGGCAAAAGCGTCGTATTCGACGAACTCGCCGTCACCGTGAGCACCCCCGTCCCCGCAATCGTGAAATTCTCCGAAGGAACGGCCTGCCCCACCGTCACCGTCTCGTCCGTGAGCCCCGAGATCGTCGGCACGATCGCCACGGCCGTGGTCGCCTGAGCGGACAGTGCCGGCGTCGAGTTGTTCGCCAGATCCGCCGTCTCGGCGATCACGGTGCCGGCGGTCGCATTCGACGGAACCCCCAGCGT
This sequence comes from Pseudomonadota bacterium, assembly GCA_021839245.1. Classification (GTDB taxonomy): domain Bacteria; phylum Pseudomonadota; class Gammaproteobacteria; order JAKAQQ01; family JAKAQQ01; genus JAKAQQ01. Next base: position 7,863 of record JAKCBQ010000038.1, on the reverse strand, counting down.
GACACTCGCCGACGCCGTCCCCCCGTTCGCCGCCACAGGCCCCACATCACAGCTCACGGCACTCACCACGCCGGAGGAAGGTGATGTCGTGCACGAACCCTGCGTCGAAGACGTGACGGAACTCTGATAGGTCGTCCCCACGGGAATGGGAAGATTCAGAGCGAGATCGAAGCTCGCATAGCTCGAATCGTTGGTCAGAATCGCCTGCTCGGTGTACTGTCCGCCGGGGGCCTCGGCGCTCGGCGCATCAAGAACCAGATCGAGATCCGCCGCACCATAGAAATAGGCCGCACCCACATTACTGTTCGTGGCATACGCCCCGACGAGCGCCACCCCCCCGTCGCCCGAAAGCGCAACCGACCAGCCAAAATCACCCGCTCCGCTGGGAACAGAGATCGTCACCGGTGAACCCCAGGTCCCCGTACTGCTGTCGTAGGTGTAAACGTAAGCTGTACCCACATTATTGTTCGTGCCCCACGCCCCGACGAGCGCCACCCCCCCGTCGCCCGAAAGCGCGACCGACCAGCCAAACCGACCCGCTCCATTGGGAGTGGTGAGCGTCACCGGCGTGCTACTCCAAGCCCCCGTGCTGCCGTCATACGTGTAAACGTAAGCTGTACCCACATTATTGTTCGTGCCAGGCGCCCCGACGAGCGCCTCCTCCCCGTTGCTGGAAAGCGTGACCGAATTGCCAAAATAATCCGCTCCGGTGGGGACGGAGAGCGTCACCGGCGTGCTACTCCACCCCGCGCCGCTGTTGGTGTAAATGTAGGCCGCACCCACACTGCTGCTCGTCTCAGGCGCCCCAACGATCGCCTCCTCCCCGTTGCTGGAAAGCGTGACCGAATTGCCAAGCAAAACCGCTCCGCTGGGTACAGAAAGCGTCACCGGCGAACTCCAGTGTTCCGTGCTGCTGTCGTAGGTGTAAACGTAGGCTGCACCCACATTCCTGTTCGTGCCCCACGCCCCGACGAGCGCCACCCCCCCGTCGCCCGAAAGCGCAACCGAAGAGCCAAAATCACCCGCTCCGCTGGGAACAGAAAGCGCCACCGGCGAACTCCACCCCGCGCCGCTGTTGGTGTAAACGTAGGCCGCACCCACATAACTGTTCGTGCCCATCGCCCCGACGAGCGCTGTCTCTACTCCCCCGTTGACCGAAAGCGCTACCGAAGTGCCAAAATTACCCGCTCCGCTGGGAACGGAAAGCGCCACGGGGCTTCCCCAGGTCCCCGTCGTGCTGTCATACGTGTATACGTAGGCGGCATTCGCGTAATACGCCCCGACGAGCGCCACCTCCCCGTTGCTGGAAAGCGCAACCGAATAGCCGAAACCACTCTCACTGCTACTGCCCACCAGCCCCGTCGGCAGACTCGCCGCCTGCTCCGCCCACACCAGGGGATCGACCCTCAGGGGATACTTCCACCCCCGGCCCTCGATCCGGATCCAGATCCTCCGCCCCTCCACCCTCAGCACCGCCGGCACCCTCCGGCCCCGCGCGTCCGTCACCCAAAGCTTCCCGTACCTCATCCCTCCCCAACGCAACCCTCCTCCGACCTTCCTCCCCGCCCGGTTCGCCTCAAGCTCCACCTCCACCGGACCCCGACCTTGGGGACGCCTCAAAAGCTCAAAGCCTTCCTCATACCCAAACGGTACTACCCGCCACCACGCCTCGATCCCCCGCCCTCGGTAAACCTCACGATTCCTGTCTCTCCCTACACTCACCCACTGGATTCTCTGGAACCTTCCCTCCCGGCCCCACGCCACCGCTCGGAGCTCAAGATCTTCCCCTGCCCCCCGAAACCTCGCCCCTCCCGCTCCAAAACAGCCCCGAAAATCCCCAAGCCGCGCACAACCCCGGGTATCGAGCGGCTCCCCCTTCATCCTCCCGAGCATCGCCGCCACGAGCCCCGGGGGAAGACCTCCCGGACCCCGAAGCGTCCCCGCACGGAGCGGAAGCAAGAGCGAAAGAAACATGACAACCGAAAGCCCAAAGCCCCACACCGGCTCCGGGCGCCGCGAGAAAAGCTTGCTCATGATGGGAATCCTCGATCCTCTTTGTGATCTTCTCCGTGTGGTTTTCTCCACGCGGTCCCCTCCCCGACCACCGCCTTTCGTCCTGTGGACCCTGGGCGTTCGTGCCGTCGAGGATCAGCCGGACTCTAGCACCGGCCCCCCGGACTGTCAAGGCTCTTGTATTAAGTCCACCCCCTTTGGCACTCGGGTTGGTGGTGAAGGAGGAAGGATCGCGGGGGGGGCTGGCCGAGGACATGATGCGGGGCTCGGTGTTGGTGAACACGAGCCAAGCGGCCAGTTTCCGGCGGCGCCCGATAGACCGGGGGCGGCCCCGGGCGTCGGTGCGGGCAGGGGTGTGGCGCATCCTGTCGGAGCGGCGCGTGATGATGCGACCGATCATAGAGACCGAGGCCCTTGCGAGGCCGTACCGCTCGCACCATGGGGCAAAGCCATACATGCAGCTTTGCTGGCCCGGATTGGGGTCGGAGGGGGTGCAGGCGTCGGATCTCGACCACGAGACGCGGGTCGGCGGGGGGGTGCAGAACTCTTCCTACCGACCCGTCAAATTACCGGACGGCACGGCCGCTACGATCCGGATGAGTGACGCGAGAAGCCTCGACGGCCTTAACGGCCTTGCCGGATGACTCGTATTTCTATCCCGGAGACGGTCATCCAGGACCGATCTGCCGTGATGACAGGAAGTCTGAGACGCTTGGCAAGGGCCAAGCATGCCCGATCCCCTAAGGACAGTCCCAACGATTGAGTCAACGGGCGAAGATGCGCGATCTCCAGACCATCCTCTGCCGTCAACGGGAGAATCTCCAAGGCATGGCCAAGGAGACCTCGCTGCCCAAGTTCTGTAACAAGGTTTTCCGGTGGAACTCCGAGGTCTGCGGCCTTGGAGAGAACCTCCGCCCAGCTTACCGCGCTCATGACGCCACCGAGAGCGAGAATCCCCTCTACCGCATCCGCTCCCGGCTCTTCATACAGGTAGGCCAAAAAAGCCGATGCGTCGAGAACTGCCTTACTCACGTTCCGTCACGCCACGACGCTCAGCGATCAATTCCTCGGCTGGGGATCTGTCCTTCTCAGCCGTCGGAGCCATGGCACACAACAGACCGCGTCCTCCACGCGCCAGCTGCTTTGGGCTTATCAGGCGGATTGCGCCCTCTCCCTGCAGCTCAAGGACCAAGATTTGATCTTGTTCAAGTCCCAGTTGACGCCTGAGCTCCGACGGTAAAACCAGGCGCCCGCGCCGATCTATGCGAGTTGTATATGTGTGGGTCATGATATGAAATCCCATAACAGATTTTTATCCCATTATATAGAAATGACCCATAAAATAAATCAACGGGCCGTCCCAGCTTTTGGCCAAGGAACGTCTACCCGGTAACCCCCCCTGGATTCGGGATCCCACGTGCTGCACTTGCAGGACATCCCTCCTGGCTCGCAGAAGTGCCAAGGGTTTCTGAACTTATGCACATCCCGAAACCGCATCTCCCGTCCCGAGCCGCTCTAGGGGGGGATCTCGCGAGCCTCGGCGTAAACGTCCACGATCCGGCGCGCCACACTCGTCCAACCGTAGCGGGCGTGGGCGGCGGCGGCGATCCGGTTCCGATCGGGCGGGTCCGTGAGGAGCCCACGCAGGGCCTGCATCAACTCCCGTGGCCGTCCCGGCGGAACGAGCGCGCCGTCGCGCGGGGGAGACAAGATTTCGGCAAGCGCGGGAATCGCCGTACCGATGACCGGCGTCCCGCAGCAAAGGCTCTCGAGGACGGTGACCGGATTGCCTTCAGCGTAGCTCGGTAACACAAAGACGTCCGCAGCGTTCAGAACGTCGGCCATGCGTTCGTGGTCCTGCCATCCGCAGAACTGCGCGGCTCCGTCAGCGAGAGCCTCCCGAAGCCGTGCACCGATCCGTTCCGCAAGCGGCCCCGTCCCGGCGACGACGAGGCGCAGACTGTCCCGGTCCATTCCGTCGGCCGTCAGCGCCAGAAACGCCTCAACGAGATCGAGGACACCTTTGGCGGCCACGAGTTGCCCGGCGTAGAGAACGACGCGGCCGACCGTCGGCCAACCCAACCGTTCGCGGGCCTCCTCACGCGCAACGGGCCGAAAACGGCTCTCCTCGACGCCGTTCGGGACGACACGGATCTTGGAAGCGAGCCCCGGGAGCGACCCTAGCCGGGCGGCAAGGTGCGGAGACACGGCAATGATCCGTGACGCGGCCGTCCCCGCCCGGAGCGCCGATCGGCGCAGCCGAGGCACGTCGAGCTCACGGTAGACGTCTCCCGCGTGGGCCGTAATCACCAAGGGGAGGCCGGTCCGCCTTGCCACGGCGGCGCCGGCGGTGGCGGCGGGACCAAACCAATGGACGTGCAGGAGATCGGGCCCGATGCGCTCGATCTCACGTTCGCAGAGGCGCCCGAGGCTCCAGGCACGCACGGAACGCAGGCGGGGCACGTAGAAGTAGTCCGGGCGCTGAACCGGGGGATCGTCCGCCCGCGGGGTCCAGGCCCGACCCTCGAAGCGGCGTGCCCGGGGTTCGAGGCGTCGGGAATCGATCCCGGGCCAGGAGGGGCGGGGGAAGAGCACCACCGGGGAGACCCCTGCCGCAGCGAGAGCCCGGAGCTGCTCCTCGAGGAACACCGCCCGCCCCGGGTGCTCCGGCGTCGGATAAGACTCGCTGAGGACGAGGACCCGCAAACACTCAAGCGGCCGGCAAAGCCGCAGCCTCCTCAGGCTTCGGATCCGAGACGAGATGCGCCGCAGCAAGAACCACCGCAAGCCACAGGAAGGGACTGCGTTGCGCCGGCAACGCCATCGCCTGAAGGAGTGTCGCGAGAAGTGTGGCGGTGATCACCACGCCCCACGGATCCGGCGTGCCGGCGCGCAACCGCGCGCGCCACCGGCGCAGCAGCCCCATGATCAATGCGCCCAGAAACGCGGTCACGACCGCCGCCGGAACGAGACCCGACTCGTCGCCCAGTCCGAGGAGGAAGTTGTGGCAGGTCTCCGGGACGGGGGGGCTCCCCCGGGCCGGTTCGTAGCGTTTCATCAGGCTCGCCACCCGCCCTGGGCCCACACCGAAGAGCGGATGGGCGGCCGCCATGCGCGCGCCGCCGATGAGAAGCGCGAGCCGATAGTCCCCAAATTCGGTGGACGCCGCAAGGCTGCGGTGGACCTCGGAACGAAGACGGACCCAATACGCTCCGCCGCCCAAGATCACGAGCACGAGACACAGCCCTGTGACGATGGGGACGAGCTGTTTGGGCACCCGCCGACCGAGACCGCGCGCACCCAACACGAGGAGCACAAGGAGAGCCAGAAGACCGATCGCCCCGCCGAGCGAGACGGTCCGGACGACGCCCACCGCGAGAAGAATGGCGGCCAGAAACGCCAGAAAACGAAGGCTCCTGCGGCGCAGGGTGAGAGCGAGCCCCAGGGCTCCGCCCACCCCGAGGACGAGGACCAACGAGGTGAAATTGGGATCCCCAAGACCGCTGAAGACACGCCGGATCGCGACGCGTCGGCCGCTCGCGTAGCTGTCGTACGAACGGACGCTGACCCCCAGGGCCGCGACCCGGAACACCATCCCCAGGGCGATCAGCGTGAGAAGCGGAACGAGGACGGCGAAGGTGCGTTCTAGCGGCTTGTCGAGACGACGCAGAACCTCGATCCCGGCAACGACGAAGACCATCCGTACGGCGTCGGCCGCCACGAGGGACCAGGAGGGAGGAGGTGCGAGTCCCCTGTGGATCAGAGCGCCGAGGACGATCCACACGAGGACCGCAACCACCGCCGCATACGTGAACAACAACGTGCGGGGGAGAGACCCCAAACGCCGGCCATCGAGCACGAGGAGGGCGAGGACAAGCGCGCCCACCGCGAGCGGCAGGAGGAGTGTGTGGCGGTGCCAGAGATCGAGGGCGGGGGGATTGCTGGGAAGGCACAGGGCCACCAAAACGAGGGTCCAAAGCCCCGCGTAGATCCGGGGACGACTCCGGTCGATCACCCCTCCCGTCACGACCGTGGCCTCCCCCAACGCACCCGCGGGCGGAAGAGCTCTGGGCGGGCACGAGCGGCGTGGGGACGCAGGCGCTCGAGCATGCCCACCAACACTTCCTCCGTCAAGAGATGGGGTTGGAGCCCGAGCTCGAGAAGAGCCCGGTGACGCACTTCGTAAAAATGCTCTTCGGCCTCGAACCGCGGATTGGGTTCGTGGGCCACCGTGGCTTCCATCCCGAGCGCGCGCGCGGCCGCGACGACGCGCGCGGCCAGTTCGTTGACGGAAAAAATCTCGGTGAATTGGTTGTAGATTCTCATCTCGCCACGCGGCGGGGGATGCGCGAGAGCCAGACTCACACAAGCCAACGTGTCGCGCAGATCGAGATACCCACGCCGCTGCTCCCCGCGACCGTAGACCGTGAGGGGATGTCCCGCGAGGGCTTGAACGAGGAAGCGGTTGAGAACCGTCCCGAAGAGATCGTCGTAGTGAAAGGCGGTCAGGAGTCGCGCGTCGTCAGAAAGCCCCGCGTCGAACCCGTAGACGGGACCCTGCATGAGATCGGTCACGCGCAATCCGGCGCTGCGCACGTAGAACCAAAGGAGATCCGTGTCCAGGATTTTCGTCGTGTGGTAGAGACTCGAAGCCTGGCGGGGATAAAGGAAGGTGTCTTTCCGCCCCTCGTGGGTCACGGTGAGCCACCCCTCCTCGATCGCGATGTTCGGGGTCCCGTACTCACCCATCGTCCCGAGCTTGACGATGGCGCAGTCGGGCGCGTGGTGGAGCACGGCCTGGATGAGATTGAAGGTCACGCCGAGGTTGTTAAGAAGCGTGAGACGCGCCTCGCCCTCGCCGCGCATCGAGTACGGGGCCGAGGGCTGCTCGGCATAATGAACGACCGCCTCCGGCTGATACTCACGGAGAAGCCGATGGGCCGCCTCGGGTTCGCGAAGATCGGTGATCTCGACGCGGATCTCCGCGCCACCCGCGGTGCGGAAAAGACGCGCGCGTTCCTCGAGTGGGGGGACGGGGAACAGGGGTTCAGCACCCGTGGCGCACACGAGATCACGTTTGAAGTAGCTATCAACGGTCACCACCTCGTGGCCGACGCGGGCCAGGGACATCGCCGTCGGCCAACCGAGATAACCGTCTCCCCCCCAGATCATCACGCGCACAGGACCCCCTCCTGGGCCAGCTCCTCGAGAAGAGCGTCGATGGCCTCGTCCCCAAGATGGTCGACCCGCGCGGAACTGTAGCCGTGCTCGAGCGCGCCGGGGCGCGCCCCCGGGTAACGGTAGTCGATCCCGCGGTAGACGGGCCGGAACGCCGGAAGAACCACGTAGTAGCGGTCGAGCTCGAGGACCCGCCGACCTTCCTCCTCGCTCACGAGTTCCTCGTGGAATTTCTCGCCCGGGCGGGCACCGACGAGGCGGATGCGGACATCCTTCGCTCGGCGTCCGGCACGGGGAGCCCAACGACGGGCAGCGGCGCGGGCGAGATCGACGACGCGCACGGCGGCCATCTTGGTGATGAACACTTCGCCGCCGCGGGCGAGATCCGCCGTCTCGATCAGAAGGCGGATCGCCTCCGAAGGACGCATGATGAAGCGCGTCATACGCTCGTCGGTGAGCGTGAGATCCCCCCCCGCAAAAATTTGGCGCCGGAAGACCTCAAGCACCGAACCGTTCGACCCGAGCACGTTGCCGAAGCGGGTCGAGACAAAGATCGGTCCCCCCCCTTCCGGACCCGCATGAGCGCTGGCGGCGGTGACGAGCCGTTCGGCCATCAGCTTGCTCGTGCCCATGACGCTCGAGGGATTCACCGCCTTGTCGGTGCTGGTCGCC
>JAKCBQ010000037.1 GCA_021839245.1 Pseudomonadota bacterium | reverse complement strand
CGGTCGTTTCCGCCGAGGGCGTAGGCGGCTTCCCGAAGGGCGACCGGAACGCGACGCAGCGCCTGCTCGGTGGTGCGCACGACGTAGGGCAGCATCAGGATCGCGAGCGTGACGGCTCCCGCCGCGAGGCTGAACCGCCAACCAAATTTGAGCACAAGGGTGATGTAGCCGAAATAGCCGAGGACGATCGAGGGCACGCCCACGAGGACATCGCTCAGGAAACGGACGAGCGCCGCGAAGTGGCCGTGCCCGAACTCGCTGAGATAGATCCCGACCGTCACGCCGAGGGGGGCGACGAGAAGGAGCGCTCCGAGGCTGAGGGCGAAGGTGCCGACGATGGCGTTGTGCAGCCCGCCACCCGTGCCTTCGGTGTTGTGTGTCAGAATCCGCGGCCCGAGGGCGGCGAGGCCGCGCACGAACGTGAGTCCAAGGATGTGGAGCATCGCGAGGGCGAGGATCCCGAAGGCCACAGCCGCCACGCTCCAGCCGACGACCGCGGTCAGACGGCGGCGGGCCATCCGCGCGCGGGGGAGGGTGCGGCGTGCGAGGTCAGACACGGAGCGGCGGGCTCGTGCGCAGGAGGATCCGCGAGAGAATGTTGGTGAGAATCGAGATCACCAGGAGCACGAGTGCGATCTCGGCCAACGAGCGGACCGCGAGCCCCGTCTGATCGCCGAGAGCGCTGTCGAGCTGGGCGGCGATGAACGCGGCCATGGTCGAGATCGGGCTGTAAACCCTCTCGGGCAGCGTGTTGAGGGCGTTGCCGCTCACCATGAGGACCGCCATCGTCTCTCCGAGCGCACGTCCCAGGGCCAGGATGCCCGCGCCGATCAACGTGCGTCCCTGCCCGCGGAGCAGCACCCGTGTGGCGACTTCGAAGCGGGTCGCCCCGAGACTGATGGCCGCCTCGCGAAGTTCGGGCCCGACGGCGAGAAGCGCGTCGCGCAGGATCGCGGTGATGAACGGGACGATCATGAGGGTCAGGATGAGCGCCGAGGTGAGCAAACCGTAGCCGGCCCCGATCGGTCGGCCGAGAAAAGGCACCGCCGCTCCGAGGCGGGCCACGAGCGGGTAGATGTGCCGGGCGAGGAAGGGGGCGAGGAAGACGATCCCCCAGAGCCCGTAGACCACACTGGGGATGGCGGCGAGAAGCTCGACGAACGCCGACAGCGGCCGCGTGAAGCGGGTCGGGACGATTTCGGTGAGGAAGAGGGTCGCGCCGATACCGAGGGCGAAGGCGAAGAGAAGGGCGAGGAACGCGCTGGCCAGCGTGCCCACGAGCAGAAACACGATGCCGAAATGCATGCCCGGCATGGCCAGGATGCCGTGCACGCGAATCGGGTTGGCATACTGGTTGCCGATGCTCCAGCCGTTTGTGGTGAAGAAGGCGAGACCGTTAAATCGGATGGCCCGCGCCGCGTAGAAAACCAGGAAGCCGGTGATGACCGCGAGGATGAGCGGAACGGTGGCGGCGGCCGTGGCGGTCAGGCGGCGCATCGTGGGATGGGCGATCAGTGGATGCGGGCGACTTGGCGGCGGCTGAGTTGGCGCACGCTTTTGGGCAGGCGGACGAAGCCGACCGCGCCAAGAAACGTGCGGGCGCTCCCTCCTCGGGGGTTCAGGCACCAGGTGAGGAACCGGCGGAGCGCTTGGGCGCTTCGGGTGGAGGGCTGGTGGACGCGGACCATGACGTATTCGTAGTTGACGATCGGGTAGGCGTTGGCCCCGGGGGCATCGACGAGGCTCAGCCGTTCGTTGGCCGGAGTCTTCGCACTGCGTGCACGTGCGGCCGCTTCGACCGTCGCCGCGGTGAGGGGGACAAAACGCCCGGCACGGTTCTCGAGACGGGCCGTGCCGAGGTGCTCACGACGGATCGCACGCGCGTAGCTCACGCCGACGTAAGCGATGGCGTAAGGGGTGGTGTCGAGCGCCTGGACCATCCCGGGGTTACCCGTCGCGCCGATCTCGCCCGCCACCGCCGGCCAGTTGACTGTCGTGCCGTAGCCCACGCTCCGCTCCCAACTCGGGGTGGTGAAACTCAGATACTGGGTGAAAATGAAGGTGTCGCCGCTGCCGTCGCTGCGGTGCACGACCACGATGCGGTGATTGGGAAGCGGTACGCCGGGATTGAGAGCGGCGATCGCGGGGGCGTCCCAGCGGCGGATTTGCCCCTCGTAGATGGCGGCCAGCACCGGGCCGGAGAGGCGCAGGGATCGGCCGTCGAGATGCGGAAGATGGTAGTTGATCGTCTGGCTGGAGATGGCGAGCGGGATGTTGAGTAGTCCCGGATTTTTTCGGGCGAGAAAATTGCTCAGGTAGGCGTCGGAGGCCCCAAGGGTGACCAGCCCCGAGAGCGCCTGGGCGATGCCCGTTCCGCTGCCCGTCGCCTCTGTGGTGATCCGTACGGCGCGGTCAAGCCGCGTGTAGCGGGCCGCCCACAGGTTGAAGAGTGGGTAGAGCAGGGTCGAGCCGGTCTCGCTGAGGACCGCCGGGCGGCGGGTCGCGAGGGCGGGTGTGGGCGCGAAGCACAGTGCGAGAGGCAGGACGAGAGAGGCGAGCAAGAACGAACGGCGGGGGTTCATAACGGATTCCAGGGCGACGTCGGAAGAAGGACAGCGGAAGCATATGGCAGATTTATGACATTTTTGTGAACCCGAGCGGTGCGCTCGCCCCTGCCGTGGCTGCGGCCGCTCCTCAGGGCCGCGGACGAGAGGGCTTGCCCGCGGGCGAAGGATCGGTGACAATTAGTCGGGTCCGACGCGTAAGCACTTCCCGGAGCCCCTGACTGTGCCGTCCCAGCCTCTTCCTCCCCCGACAGGACGCCGGTTCAGGGCCAACGCCATCCGCGCTCTCGCCATGGACGCCGTCGAGAAGGCCCGCTCGGGGCATCCCGGTATGCCCATGGGCATGGCCGATATCGCCGAAACCCTTTTTCTCGACCATCTCCGTTTCTCTCCCCGTCATCCGGACTGGCCGGATCGCGACCGTTTCGTGCTTTCGAACGGCCACGGGTCGATGCTGCTCTACGCGGTCCTGCACCTGACCGGTTACGAGCTCGGGATCGAGGATCTCAAGGCTTTTCGCCAGCTTCACTCCCGGACACCGGGGCACCCGGAGCACGGACTCACGCCGGGCGTGGAGACCACCACCGGTCCTCTCGGTCAGGGTTTCGCCCACGCCGTGGGTATGGCGTTGGCCGAGCGTCTCCTGGCCCAACGCTTCAACCGCCCGGGCCACACCCTCGTTGACCATCGCACCTACGTCTTCGTGGGCGACGGCTGCCTGATGGAAGGCGTCTCGCACGAGGCCGCCTCACTTGCCGGAAGTCTGGGGCTCGGCCGCCTTGTGGTGCTTTACGACGATAACGGCATCTCCATCGACGGAGCCGTCGACGGCTGGTTCCGTGATGATACGGCGGGCCGTTTCCGTGCCTACGGCTGGCGCGTGCTCGGTCCCGTCGACGGCCTGGATGGCGAGGCGGTGAACCGTGCGATCCTCGAGGCCCGCAGCGGTGAGGATCGGCCGACCCTCATTCTCTGCCGTACGGTGATTGGATACGGAGCTCCCGACAAGCAGGGAACGGCCGAAGCCCACGGCTCCCCGCTCGGGGCGGAAGAGGTGGCGCGCGCGCGCGCGGAACTCGGTTGGCCTTATCCGCCGTTTGTGATTCCTCCCGAAATCTACGCCGCCTTCGATCGCCGGGAGGCCGGAGCCGCGTTGGTGGCCGAGTGGGAGCATCGTTTGGCGTCTTACCGCCGTGCGTTCCCCGCGCTGGCCGAGGAGTTCGAGCGGCGCTTGAGACGGGATCTCCCCAAAGATCTTGAGGCCTGCTGGCGGAATGCATTCGAGCGCACCCGCAAGCTCACGAAGACCGAGGCTACCCGGCGCTCCTCCCACGCGGTGCTCGGAGCCATCGCGCCGGCCCTTCCGGAGCTCGTCGGCGGTTCGGCCGATCTCTCCGAGTCGAACGCGACGCTTTGGGAGGGCGCAGAGGCGATCCGACCGGGGGCCTTCGACGGCCGTTATCTTCACTACGGCGTGCGCGAGTTTGCCATGGTCGCGGCCGTCAACGGACTCGCTCTCCACGGCGGGCTGATCCCGTTCGGGGCCACCTTTCTGGTCTTCACCGACTACGCCCGCAACGCCCTGCGTCTCGCGGCCCTCATGCGTCTTCCGGTGATCTACCTCCTCAGCCACGACTCGATCTGGCTCGGGGAGGACGGTCCGACGCACCAGCCGATCGAGCACCTCGCCTCGTTGCGCCTCATTCCCGGGATGACCCTCTGGCGACCCGCAGACGCGTTCGAGACGGTCGTCGCTTGGCGCGATGCCCTCACGCGACGCGACGGTCCGACCCTCATCGTGCTCAGCCGGCAGGGTCTGCCAACGCTTCCGCATCCGGTGGAGGAGGACGTCGCACGTGGGGCCTACATCGTGATCGAGCCGTCGAGGCCCCCCGAGCTCCTGCTTCTGGCCACCGGCTCCGAGGTCGCGCTGGCCGTCGAGGCGGCCGCCCGCTTGGCCGCCGAGGGGTGCGCCGTTCGTGTGGTTTCGATGCCCTCGCGCGAGGTCTTCGAACGGCAAGATCCTGCCTACCAGGCGCGGGTTCTTCCCCCCGCGCTCGAGCGCCGTCTCGTCATCGAGGCTGGGGCCACCGCCGCTTGGACCGGTCTCGCCGGCCCCGCGGGTGCTGTTCTGGGCCTCGACCGCTTTGGGCTCTCGGCGCCCGGACCCGAGGTTGCGCGCGCCCTCGGCTTCGATGTCGAGACCGTTTGCGCGCGCGCCCGTACGCTTTTGGCTTCTTCATCCGGAGGTAAAGCATGAGTCCGCGACTTGTTCTCAACGGTTACGGCCGCATTGGACGCAACGTCCTGCGCGCGTTTGTCGAAACCCGCCGGTCCCGGGATTTCGAGATCGTCGCCATCAATGATCTCGCTGATCTTGAGAGCAACGTGCGCCTGACCCGTCACGACTCGGTCCACGGGGCGTTTCCCGTCCCGGTCCGGAGCGAGGGGGAGTCTCTGGTGGTGGGCGAGACCAAGATTCGTGTGCTGAGCGAACGCGACCCGAGTCGGCTCCCTTGGAAAGAGCTCGGGATCGATCTCGTTCTCGAGTGCACGGGAGCGTTTGCCAGCCGTGCCAAGGCCGGCCAGCATCTCGCCGCGGGGGCGCGCAAAGTCCTCATCTCGGCTCCGGCCGGCGACGACGTGACCACGATCGTCTACGGGGTCAACCACGAGCGACTCACGGCCGCGGAAACGATCGTCTCGAACGCCTCGTGCACCACCAACTGTCTCGCGCCGCTCGTGCATCCTTTGGCGCGCGAGATCGGGATCGAGCGAGGTCTCATGGTGACGGTGCACGCCGCCACCAACGACCAGGTGGTTTTGGACGTCTACCACAAAGACCCCCGGCGCGCCCGCTCTTCACTACTGTCGATGATCCCGACCAAGACCGGTGCGGCGGCGGCCGTGGGCCTCGTGCTGCCCGAGCTGGCGGGCCGTCTCGACGGCTACAGCGTGCGGGTGCCGACCGCCAACGTCTCCTTCCTCGATCTGACGTTTGTGGCTGCTCGCGAGACGACCCGTGAAGAGGTTGACGCCGCTCTCCGGCGGGCCGCCGAGGGGGCGCTCCGCGGGATTCTGGTCGTCAACGATGAACCCTTGGTCTCGATCGATTTCAACCATCAACCGGCTTCCTCGATCTACGACGCGACGCTGACGCGTGTCAATGGGGGCCGTCTCGTCAAGGTCTGCGCTTGGTACGACAACGAGTGGGGATTCTCGAACCGCATGCTCGATACCGCGCACGCGTGGCTCGCGGCCCGTTGACCGTGGCCGTTGCGTTCCCGACGCTTCACGACGTCGACTGGCGCGGGCGACGGGTCGTCGTGCGCGAGGATTTCAACGTTCCGCTGGAGGGCGGGCGCGTCGCGAGCGACGCCCGACTGCGCGCCGCTCTGCCCACGTTGCGCCTCCTCCTCGAGGGCGGCGCACACGTGGCGTGCCTCTCCCATCTCGGCCGCCCGCGGGGGGCGTGGGATCCGTCGCTGTCTCTCGCCCCGGTGGCCGCCGCTCTCGACGAGATCTTGGGCGAACGTGTCCGTCTCTGCGCAACCTCCGACGCCCTGATTTCGGGATGGGGAGGGCCGGAAAGGGTCCTCCTCCTCGAGAATCTCCGCTTTTTCCCGGGCGAGGCCCGCGACGACGAGGACTGGGGGCGTGTTCTCGGCACGCTCGGTGACGTCTACGTCATGGATGCCTTTGCGACCGCACACCGTGCCGAGGCCTCGACCCACAGCGCCGTGCTCGCCGCTCCCTGCGCTTGCGCCGGACCTCTTCTCGTCGCCGAAGTCGAAGCCATCACCCGGGCCCGCGACGCCCCCGAGCGGCCGGTGGTTGCCATCGTCGGGGGGGCGAAGGTGTCGACGAAGTTTTCTCTTCTTGGAGCGCTTCTCGAGAGGGTGGACGCCCTTCTTCTGGGAGGCGGCATCCTCAACACCGTGCTCGCCGCCCGCGGTGTCGGGGTCGGTCGGTCGCTCCACGAAGCGGGGGAAGTGGATGCGACGGCCGCTCTCCTCGCGCGCGCGCGCGCGCGGAAGGTCGAGGTGCCGCTCCCGATCGATGTGGTCGTCGCCCGCGCGCCGGACCCGACGGCCGAAGCCGACGTCCGTCCGCTCGGCGCCGTGGGCGCGGACGACATGATCCTCGACATCGGTCCCGAGACTGTGGCCGCGTGGAGTCCGCTTTGCCGCGAAGCCGGCACGGTTCTTTGGAACGGACCTCTCGGCGTCTTCGAGCATCCTCAGTTCGCCGACGGCACACGCGGCCTGGCCCAGGCGGTGGCGCAATCACGCGGTTATACCCTCGTCGGAGGAGGGGATACGCTCGCCGCGCTTGAGCGCTTCGGCCTTCTGGGGGCGATGTCCTACGTTTCGACCGGAGGGGGGGCTTTCCTCACCCTCCTTGAGGGCGGACGGATGCCTGCTCTCGAGGCGCTGGCGGCCCGCGGGCGGAGCGGGTGATGCGGCGCACCAAAATCATCGCCACGCTTGGGCCCGCGAGCCAGGACGGGGCGGTTCTCGAAGCCATGGTCCGTGCCGGGGTCGATCTCGTGCGCATCAACGCCGCCCACGGAGACCGTGACCTGATCGAGCGGCTGGCGCACGAGGCGCGGGCGGCGGCGTCCCGCGTTGGCCGTGACGTTGGAGTCCTGCTCGACCTGGCCGGGCCCAAGATCCGCATCGGCCGTTTCCGCGGCGGTGCGCTCACGTTGGCAGAAGGCGATCGCCTGGTGCTCGATACCGAGCTCGGGGACGCGCCCGCGGACGGCGGGCGGGTCGGGGTGAACTACCCGGCGCTTCCCTCCGATGTCCACCCGGGCGATCGGCTCCTACTCGACGACGGGCAACTCGTCCTGAGTGTGACCGCCACGACCGCCACCACCGTCGATTGTCGGGTCGTGACCGGGGGGGTTTTGAGCGACCACAAGGGGCTCAACCGTCAGGGTGGGGGCTTGAGCGCTCTCTGCCTCACCGACAAAGATCGCGCCGATATCCGTACCGCGGCCGACATTGGCGCCGACTACGTGGCGCTCTCGTTTGCCCGCGACGCCGACGATGTCCGCGAGGCCCACCGTCTTCTCGACGCAGCCGGCTCCGATGCCGGGGTGATCGCCAAGATCGAACGCGCTGAGGCTCTCGCCAACGTGCGCCCACTGTGCGACATAGCCGCGGGGGTGATGGTGGCGCGTGGTGATCTTGCGGTCGAGATCGGCGACTGGGAACTCGCCGGCGCCCAAAAACGCATTCTGCGCACGGCTCACGAGACGAAGGCGCTCGTGATCACCGCCACCCAGATGATGGAATCGATGGTCCACTCGCCCGTGCCGACCCGCGCCGAGGTTCTCGATGTGGCCAACGCTGTCTTCGACGGAACGGACGCGGTCATGCTCTCGGCCGAGTCGGCGGTCGGTCGCCACCCTGTCAAGGCTGTCGAAGCCATGGCCCGTGTGTGCGTGGGTGCGGAACAGGAACGTGTCACGACCCGCTCGCGGCTGCGCGGGGACGAACGGTGGGAGACGGTCAACGAGGCGATTGCCATGACCGCCGTCCACGCCGCCTCCGGTCTCGGCGCGCGGGCGATTGCCGCGCTGACCGAGTCGGGGACGACGGCGCTGCTCTGTTCGCGGGTGCGCACCGCGGTGCCGATCTACGCGTTGACCCGCAACGCCCGCACCCGCGCCCGTGTGACCCTGATGCGGGGGGTCGTCCCCGTGGATTTCGATCCCTTGGCGGTGGGATCCGACGTTCCTCGGGAAGCGGTTCGACGTCTTCTCGAGATTGGAGCCGTCAAGGTGGGCGACATCGTGGTCGTGACCCGCGGCGATCGTGAGGGGGTTGCGGGCGGGACGAATGCCCTCAGGATCCTTCGCGCCGAGGCGAGCCGCGGCTGAGCGTGTGGGTTCGGCGGTATAATTGGCAAGAACCTTGTCATCGAGCAGAGGCTTTATGCGCATTTCCTTTTCCTTCGGTACGTTGGCTTCTTTGTTGGTCGTCGCGTTCTTGTCTTTTCCTTCGGCACGGGCGACATCCGCTGTTCATGCCCTCATGAAGCAACAGGGTTGCTTCGTCTGCCACGCCGTCGACGCCAAGATCGTCGGCCCGGCCTACGCTTGGGTGGCGTACCGCTACCGTGGCGATAAGACGGCGGTTCTTCATCTCGCCCACAAGATCATCCACGGCGGTGCCGGCGTGTGGAATCCTTGGACGGGGGGAATTCCGATGCCTCCGCATTCCAATCTGACGCTGGCTCAGGCCGAGGCTATGGCCCGCTGGGTTCTGGCGCGCAAACCGATCGCTCCGCCCAAGCCCTGAAGATCCGGTGTGGTGAGCGGCCGGGGAGTGCAGACTTCAGCCCCCGCCGCTCGCCGCGTCCGGCGTTCCTTCCTAGTCGCTTCCTTCGACGCCGATCTCGGTGATCTCCTCGCCGAGAAATAACGGGGCGAGGCGGCGGAATCTCTCGGCGTTGTCGCTGACCGTGCAACCGACGAGTCCCCCGTCCGACCCTGGGCGAAGAAGGTTCTCTTCCTTGAGAAGCGCGGTGGCCTCCTCGGCTGTGGCATCGGCCGAATCGACCACCGTGACCCCCGGCCCGAGCAGCCGCAAAAGCGTCGGGCGGAACGGCGGGAAATGGGTGCACCCGAGAAGAAGCACGTCGGCGTCCGGCGCGCGGGCGCGTAAGGCACCGAGATAGCGTTCGAGGCAGGCTTCGGCGGCGGGACCCTCGTGCCAACCCTGCTCGGCCAGGGCCACCAGAACGGGTGCGGCTTCTCCGACCACGCTGAGCTCGGGACGCCGCTCGAGAATGGCGCGCGTGTAGGCGCCGGTCTTGAGGGTGGCCTCGGTCGCGAGAAGACCGATCCGCGCGCGGGCCGTGTCCGCCGCCCGCGCCGCGCCTGGGGCGACGACCCCCAAGACCGGAAGCGGGGCGAAACGACGCGTGAGGTCGTCGAGGGCGATGGCCGAGGCCGTGTTGCAGGCCACCACGAGCATCTTGATCTCTGCCGCGACGAGCCGTGCGCAGGCCGCCCGTGCGTGTCGACGCACCGCCCACGGGCTCTTGTCCCCGTAAGGGAGATGGGCCGTATCCCCGAAATAGAGGAAACGCTCGCCCGGCAATCGGCGACGGAGCGCGCGCAGGACCGTCAGGCCGCCCGCTCCCGAATCGAAGACCCCGATGGGTCGCTCGCGCGCATTTCCGTTCATGCGGGCTCGAGACGTGCGTAAGCGGCGCGGACAGCGGCGCGTGCGCCGATGTCCGTCGCCCAGTTCTGGAGGTGAAGCAGTCGGGCGTAGCGCTCGGGGTCGCGTGTGGCGAGATTGCGCGCGAAGGGGTACGCGAAAAGGTCCGCGACGGTGAATTCCCCAGCGAGGAAGGGGCTGTTTCCAAGACGTTCGTCCAGGACGGCGAGAAAGCGGTCGTATTCCTCGGTGAAGGAGCGGGGGATCGTTGCCGTCCAGCCCTCGCGCTGCGCGCGGTGGAGGACGAGCCCGCGCGGTTCGAGGTTGGTGGCGACGTAGGCCGCCCACTGGAGGGTCTGGGCGCGGGCGCGCGGTTCGATCGGCCAAAGACGCGCCGCCTTCTCGCAGAGGTAGAGAACGATCGCGAAGGACTCGAAGAGAACGAGGCCGTTGCTCTCGTCGTGTAAGAGGGGGATCCGTCCTCCGGGGTGCAAGGCGCGGTAGGCGGGCGAGTCCTGTTCGCGACGGGCAAGATCGAGAAGATGCAGGCGGTAGGGCAGGCCGAGCTCCTCAAGGACGAGGAGGGGCTTGGCGCCGTTGCCGGTGGCGGCCGTATAGAGCGTCATCATCCGCTTGGGCCCCGAGGAAGGAGTCCTCATGGTAGAAAAAACCCCGATCCTTTGGAGAGGGGTCGGTTCGGGTAGAATTCCGTCTCGCTCATGCTTTTTGATTGCCGTGGGGATCTCTCATGACCGATCGTTCCTGCTCGTCCGATGACGCCCGTGAATTCGACGTCCTCGTCGAAATCCCCGCCCAGGGACTGCCGGTCAAGTACGAGTTCGACAAAGAACAGCACCTCCTTCGTGTCGATCGCTTCCTGAGCACGGCGATGGTTTATCCCTGCAACTACGGGTACATCCCCGAGACGCTCGCCAGCGACGGTGATCCTCTCGACGCTCTTGTGCCCACGCCCTACCCGCTGCTCCCCGCCAGTCTTCTGCGCGCGCGGCCCGTGGCCGTTCTTCTCATGCAGGACGAGAAAGGCGAGGACGAGAAGATCTTGGCCGTGCCGACGACCAAACTCACACCCGCCTACGACGGCTGGAAGGATCTGGCGGATGTCCCTGACTGGTTGCGGGCGACCGTCGCGCATTTTTTCGAGCAGTACAAGGCCCACGAAGCAGGCAAATTCGTCAAGGTGCGCGGTTGGGCCGGGGCCGAGGAGGCCCGCGCGGTGGTGGCCTCCGCCCGCCGCCGCCGGGCGGCCTGAGAAGGCTCTGCCTCGTGCTACAATGACCGGCCCTGGATCGATTCCGAGGATGCAATGAGCACACGCTCCGCGCGTCGCGACGACGTCGCGCGCCGCTGGTATCTGGTTGACGCCGCCGACCTCCCGCTGGGACGCCTGGCGAGCGCCGTCGCCCATCGCCTGCGCGGCAAGCACAAGCCGATCTACACGCCGCACGTCGACACCGGCGATTTCGTCGTTGTCGTGAACGCCACGCGGGTGGCCGTTACCGGACGCAAGGACGAGGCGAAAATGTACCACCGTCACTCGGGCTATATCGGCGGACTCAAAAGTGAGGCCTTCCGCACCCGTGTCGGCCACGACCCCGAAGGGATCGTCCGCGACGCCGTCGCCGGGATGCTGCCCAAGAATCCCTTGGGTCGTTCCATGCTCCGGAAGCTCAAGATTTATGGCGGTGCGGAACATCCGCACGCTGCGCAAAACCCCGAGTCGTGGGAGCCGTGCGGGCCCCGCGCCGGGACCGACTGACCCACGTCTCCCACGAGGACGCGACGAGGAAACCCATGGCGACACGCAAGTTCCAGACCTACGGGACCGGGAGGCGCAAGACCGCCGCGGCCCGTGTTTTTCTCAGGCCCGGTGCCGGACACATCACGGTCAACGGACGAACCCTCGAGGCCTATTTCCCGCGGGAGACCTCGCAGATGCTCGTTCGCCAGCCGCTGCGTGTGGCCGAACTCCTCGACACGGTGGATGTCGTGGTCACCGTCACCGGTGGAGGCGGAAGCGGACAGGCCGGCGCCGTTCGCCACGGGCTCGCCCGGGCGCTCGTCGCGTACAAACCTGACCTGCGCTCGGCCCTGCGTGCGCAGGGCCTTCTGACCCGTGATCCACGCGCCGTCGAACGCAAGAAGGTCGGGTTGCACAAGGCCCGCCGCGCCAGCCAGTACTCGAAGCGCTGATCCGTTGCCGTCGCTGGGGGATCGTCTAGCGGTAGGACAGCGGACTCTGACTCCGCGAACCGTGGTTCGAATCCACGTCCCCCAGCCATTCCGGTCTCTGCGGCCGGCGTCCCGGTGAGCCTGTCGGACCGGGGGGCAGACCCGGGGCGGGTTGTGCTCCTGACCACGCATTCCTCGCCGACATCCCGCCAGAGCCTCCTCATGGGCGCGCTCGCCGCACGGGGAGGGCGCCCCCTCAGCATCGGCTGGGACCGCCATCGAAGCGGGGGCACCATCCGGGTCCGCGAAGATCTCCTCACGGTGGGTGTTCTCGCTTCCTACGGGCGGCGACGTCTTCTTCTCCGTCACGCCGTCTACCGCCGGGCCCTCGTCCGGGCTCTGGACGATCTCGTGCAGGCGGGCGACCCCCCACGGGTGATCGTCGCCGGTCATCTTCTTCACTTGCCCATCGCACGCCGATTCCCCCAGGCCCTCTGGCTGTACGACGCCGCGGAATACTACGCCGAGGATCTCTCGGCTTATTTCGGCCCTCTCGCCCCGCTTGCCCGTCCGCTCGTTCATCTTTGGGAGCGCCGTCTTTTGAGGGCGGTGAGCGGGATTCTCTCGGTCGATTCCGCCGACGGCTGGTTCGAACGTCGCCTCGCCGCATCGGGCCGCCCCGTCCTTGTCGTCCCCAATTACCCCTCGCGTGCCGACGACCCTCCCGAGCCCTCACAACCGGGGCCGCACGGGGCGGGGGTCCTCGCCTACGCCGGAGGGCTTCAGGAAGACAAAGGGCTTTTTGTGATGCTCGAGGCGGTGGCCCACCTCCACCGCCGCGGGCGAGCGGTCCGGCTCCTCCTTATTGGGCCTCAACGAAGCTCGCCGGAACGCCTCGACGCCCGGATCCGGGCACTCGGGCTCTCCTCCGCGGTCGAGGTGCACGCGCCCCTCCCCTACGCCGAACTCTTGGCCCTGCTCGCCGCGCGGGCCGATGTGGGGTTGGCTCCCTACCAGCCGTCTCATCTCGGACGCGGGCTCGGAGTGGGCAACGCGCGCAAACTCTTCACGTACATGCAGGCCGGGCTCGCCCTCCTTGTTCCGGACGGGGGAGAGGTTGCACGCCCGGCGCTCGAGGCGGGAGCTGCTCTCGCCGTACGGACGG
>JAKCBQ010000036.1 GCA_021839245.1 Pseudomonadota bacterium | reverse complement strand
GTGAGGGCCGAGCCGCCGATCGCACGGAGATCGACCCGCACCACGCGATGCTCTTCGGCCCCCAGATGTTCCACGATCCGGCGTGCGGCCTCGAGTTCACTGCGGTGACGCTGACCGTAGTCGATGCTGAGGGCGTGGACGGCCACGCCCTCGCGCCGGGCGTACGCCAGCACCGTCGCCGAGTCCAACCCCCCCGAAAGAAGGACGACCGCCGCCCGCCGCCCCCCCCCGCTCATCGCCCCGGCTCCGTCCCCCAGAGGATCTTGTGGAGTTGGATCTGCAGACGCACGGGCGCATGGTCCTCGAGAATCCACTCGGCGAGGACACGCGGTTCGAGTTCCCCCCAGGCGGGCGAAAGCCAGACGGTCGCCCGCGTGTCGAGCCGGTGACGGCGCACGAGGTCCAGCGCCCAGAGGTAGTCCGCCCGATCCGTGACGACGATCTTCACCTGATCGGCGGGCCGAAGTGCCGCGACGTTCGTGTAGTCGTTGCGTCCCTCTTCGCCTGAACCCGGGGTCTTGAAGTCGACGACACGGACCACACGCGGATCGACGTCCCGCACGGGGAGGGCCCCGCTCGTCTCGAGAAGGACGGCGTAGCCTTCGTCGGCGAGCCGGCGCAGGAGGTCGTGGATCGCGGGCTGCGCGAGAGGCTCGCCGCCCGTCACGCATACGCGGCGCGTGCCGAACGAGGCGACCTCCGCCAGGACCGCATCCAACGCCAGCCTCCGTCCGCCGTGGAACGCGTAGGCCGTATCGCAGTAGCGGCAGCGGAGCGGACAGCCCGTGAGACGCACGAAAACCGTCGGCCACCCCGCCTCGACACACTCTCCCTGGAGGGAGAGAAAGATCTCGGTGATCCGAAGGGCGGGTGGGGGCGTGACGTCGGGGACGGCGGCGGCCGTCACGGAGGCGGCAGGGTCTTCAGCTTGGCGGCGGCGAGGCGCGCGGCGGTCGTGTCGGGATAGCGCTTGACGACCCCGGTGAAGAGCGTACGCGCCTGCTTGAAATGACCGAGCGCCGCTTCGATGTAACCCGCCTGGAGCATCGCGTCGGGCGCCTTGGGCGCCGTGGGATAGCGGTTCACCACGACCATGGTGTCGCGGAGCGCTCCCGTGAGATCCTGCAACTGGAGCTTGGCGGCTCCTTCCCAATAGTAGGCGTTGGGGACGAGGCGGTCCTTCGGGAACGACACCAGGAAAGCGTGGAAGGCGCTTACCGCCTCGTGGTAGTGCGCGTGTTCGAGAAGCCGCAGAGCCCGGGCGTAGCTCGCTCCGGCCGCGGGAAGTGCGACCGAGGAGGGAGCGGCTTGGGGAGCGGCGGAGGAAGAGGCCGGCGCCCCCGAGGACGGAGCGGGAGGCGCCGCGGCGGGAGGCGCCCCGGAGGCGAGGGCGGCGACGTCGCGGCGAAGACGGGCCAGGGAGCGGGCGAGGGCCACGTCCTGGGTGGCGGTCACCGATCGCAAGCGCGCGATCCTGTGCGCGAGGACCTCGAGACGGCCGCGCATGCGGACGATGGCTCGCGCGTTCTTGGCGTTCGCGGCGGAGAGCCGGTAGAGGGCGTGGGACCCGAGGACGCTCTCCATGCGGTTGACCTGGAGCTGAAGGGCGTCGATGCGTTTGTAGACCGGATCGCTGAGCGGAACACGGGTGCTGCAGGCCGCGAGGGAGCCGAGCGCAACGAGCGCGGGAAGGAGGAGGAGGCGACGGCGTGTGGTCATGAATCTTATTGTGCCCGAAAAATCAGGGTTGGGTCCCGGACGAACGGCCTCCCGTCCAGGGACCCCAAGCGGGGGTTCCGACGCTGGACCCGGGCGGAAGGTGAAGAGGAATCGGAACGATCGCCCGACCGTGCAGGGCCACGGTCGCGAGCCCCCGACGCTTGCCGTCGAGGTACGTGAAGACGGCCATCTCCCCGTTCGGGCTCAGACTTGGAGAATCGTCGAGGGGGCCCGGGGTGAGCAGCCGCCAGCCGCCCCCGAGGCCCATGCGCGCGAGGCGAAGTTCGCCCGCGAGCCGCGTCACACAGACGAGGTGCTTGCCGTGCGGCCCGACCACGGCGTCCGCGTTGTAGTGATCGTGAAAGGTAAGGCGGTGGCTGCGACCCGAGGGCAAGGTCTTCGTGTAGATCTGGGCGCTTCCGCCCCGATCGGAAGTGAAGGCGAGACGCCGTCCGTTCGGGAACCAGGCGGGCTCGGTCGCGATGTTCGGGCTCTCGGTGACGCGCACGGTTTTGCCGCTGGCGAAATCGTAAAGATAGACGGCGGCGTTGCCGTGCGGGGGCGTGAGGGTGAGGGCGAGACGACGCCCCCCCGGCGAGAAGGCCGGGGTGTCGTCAAGACCGGCCCGGGCGGCGATGATTGTCCGCCGCCCGGTCGCAAGGGTCTGGACGTAGAGAACCTGGTGCCCGTCGCGGTAGCCCACGTAGGCGAGGCGATGTCCGTGCGGAGACCAGGCCGGCGAGAAGAGCGGCAGGCGCGAACGGACGATCGGGCGGGGATCGTGACCGTCGTAGCCGGCCACCATGAGTGCGTAGCGGCGGCCGTGGAGGGTGGGCAGCGCCTCGACGAAAGCGATCCGGGTGTCAAAGGCTCCCCGGATCCCGGTCAGGCGGTGGAAGACGAGATCCGAGATGGTGTGCGCGGCCGTGTGAAGTGCGCCCGGGCCGGTACGGACGACATAGGCCATGATCTGCCGGCGGGCGGGCACGTTGAAGAGCCGGAAGAGGACGCGCCAGCCTCCGTGGGGGTCGGCTTCGAGCCGGCCGATGAGGAGGTAGTCCATCCCGAGCGCCTGCCAGTTGAGGAAGTTGACCGCGGCGGCGTGCGTCGGCCGCTGAAGGATGTCGGCCCGGGGGAGCAGCCGGAAGAGACCGCTCCGGCGGAGGTCGTCGGCGACGACACGCGCGAGATGTCCCGCGGGAGCCCCGGGGACCGCCCGCGCGAAGGGGACGACCGCGATGGGTGTTGCGGCGTGCACCCCGTGCGTGATCGGCACCTCGAGACTCGCGTGCGCGACGGCGAAGGCGAAAAGAAGGACAAGAGGAACACTCAAGCGGCGGACGGACATGGTTCAGGCTCCCGGCTCGAAGAGAAAGCGCAGGTGGGACACGAAATCGGCGGGGTCGCGGGGCATCGGGAGCGGAGAGGCCCGATAGACCGCCGCGAGGATCGATTCGCGCGCGGCCGCATCGCCGTTGCAGGTGCCGAGCCGCGCCGAGAGAACCGCACCTCCCGGAGCCAGTGTGACATAGACGGTGCAACGAAGAGACGTGGGGTTTCTCTCGGGGCGGATCCAGGCGTCCTCGACACGGCGGCGGATGGCGGCCACCCAGGCGTTGAGCACGCGGCCGCGGGCGGCGGCTTCGGCCGCGGCCTGGGCGGCGAGCGCCCGCGCCTCGGTGCGGGCCTGGGCTTCGGCCCGGGCCCGGGCGGCGGCCAGAGCGGCGAGCTTCGCCGCCCGGGCCCGGGCGGCGGCGGCACGGGCCAGGGCCTCCTCACGCGCACGACGGGCGGCGGCGGCCCGCGCGGCGGCAAGCGCCTGGGCACGGGCGAGTTCGGCCTGCTTGCGGGCGGCGAGCGCCCGTGCCTGGGCCGCCTTGGCCTTGGCCGCGGCCCGGCGGAGTGCGGCGAGCTTCGCGGCTTCCGCCTTGCGTTCCGCCGCGGCCTTGCGTACGGCGGCGGCGAGAGCGGCAAGTTTCGCCGCCCGTGCCCGGGCGGCGGCGGCCTTGCGGGCCTGGTACGCGCGCCACGCGCGCTCGACGGCCCGGTCCGAGACGACCCGGGCGTGGACCTCGGGGGTTTTTTGCCGACGGTGGCTGCCGACGAGGAGGGTCGACCAGGGCACGGCCAGAAAGAGGAGTGCCAACAGGACCAGGTGCAACCCGATCGACTGGATCCAGGGGAGCGAGCGGCGCACGTTCACGGCGCGGGGACCCTCAGCGGCCGCCCGCGGCCCGCGGTCGGGGGAGGGTCATGAGTCCGATCGAGTGCGCTCCGGCGTGTTGCAGGAGAACCATGGCCCGGATCACCCGCCCGTAGCGGGCGCCGCGGTCGGCTTTGACCACCACCGCCGTCTTGGGCTCGTGACGAAGCACGGCGGCCACGAGGGCCTGGGCGAGCCGGGGAAGGATCGGCCGCCGCGGGTGCGAGGCGATGTTGAGGTAGAGGCGCCCCCGGCGATCGACACTCAGGACGATCGGCGGATGCGTCGGCGGGACGGTGAGCGGACGGGCCTGAGCACGCGGCAGGTGGACCTTGACCCCCTGGGTGAGAAGCGGCGTCGTGATCATGAAGATCACAAGGAGAACGAGCATGACGTCGATGTAGGGCACGATGTTGATCTCACTCATCGGCCCGCGGCGACGACGCCCGCCCACGTTCACGCCCCTCCTCCCTCAGCCGCCGCCGAGGCGGCGGTGAAACCCGAGCGCTGAAGGATCGTCGAGAACTCTTCGACGAACATCTCGAAGCGGGTCTCGTGGCGGGCGAGTTCGCTCGAGAAGCGGTTGTAGCCGACGACGGCCGGAATGGCGGCGAAAAGACCCATGGCGGTGGCGACGAGCGCTTGCGAGATGCCCGGAGCGACCATCGAAATGGTGGCCTGCGCCACGTTGCCCAAGGCGTGGAAGGCGGTCATGATCCCCCAGACGGTGCCGAAGAGACCGACGTAGGGCCCGGTCGATCCCAGGGTGGCCAGAAACGGCAGCTGGTGTTCGAGCCGATCGATCTCGCGAAGACGGGCGGCGAGCATCGCCCGGCGCGCGGCCTCGAGGGCTTGAGGTCCCGGCACGGCCAGTTTGCGCAGACGGGCGTACTCGCGGAAACCCGCCTCGAAGATCGCCTCTTCGCCCTCCGCCGGCTCCTTGCGCTGGGTGAGCTCACGGTAGAGTTGCGCGAGATCCCCGCCGCTCCAGAACCGCGCCTCGAACGCCTCTTGGCGGCGGCGGGTCTCGCGGAAGACTTGCCGACGGCGGAACATGACCGTCCAGGAAAAGACCGAGGCGGCGAACAGCAGGAGAAGGATGATCTTGACGACCCAGCTCGCGTCGAGCACGAGGGCGAGGATGGAAAAACGGTCGCTCATGCGGTAAACACCTCGTCGAGGACGGAAGGGAAAGGAACGGGACGGAAACGGTTTTCCGAGACGGCGACGAGGCGCACGCGACCGCGGGCGGCCACGTCGCCTCCCGCGCGGCGGACCTCCTGCGCGACGTCGAGCCAACTCCGACCCCGCGCGCCGGGGGCGGCGCTCACCTCGAGAGCCTCATCATGACGCACAGGGACGAGAAACTCAACCTCGATGCGAGCCACCACAATCAAAAGACCGAACTCGAGGCGCAATCGTTCCACGGTCCAACCGTGGTGACGCAGCCATTCGCTGCGGGCGCGTTCCATGAAGCGAAGATACGCCGCGTGGTAGACCACCCCCCCGGCGTCGGTGTCCTCGTAGTAGACACGCACCGGCCAGACAAAGGACGGGGTCCTTGGAGCGCTCACGACTCGAAGAGCCCCCCCGCCCCCGCCGGGGGCGGAAGGCCGAGATGCCGGTAGGCCTGGGCGGTGGCCACGCGTCCGCGGCTCGTGCGCACGATATAGCCCTGCTGAACGAGATAGGGTTCGACGACGTCCTCGAGCGTGCCGCGTTCTTCCCCAAGGTTCGAGGCGAGGGCATCGATCCCGACGGGGCCACCGCCGAAGACGCGCACGATCGCCTCGAGAAGACGGCGGTCCAGAGGATCGAAGCCGGCCTCGTCGACGTCGAGGAGCGCGAGCGCCCGGGCGACGAGCGGAGGATCGATCCGCCCCTCGGCCTCGACCTCGGCCACGTCCCGCACGCGACGGAGGAGACGGTTGACGATGCGCGGGGTCCCGCGCGCGCGGCGGGCCAGCGCGAGCGCCGAGTCCTCACCGAGGGCGACGCCGAGAAGGCCGGCGGAGCGAACGGCGATGGCCGCAAGCTCGTCGATGCCGTAATACTCGAGGCGGAGGACGATCCCGAAGCGGTCGCGCAGAGGGGCGGTGAGAAGACCGGCCCGTGTCGTCGCCCCGATCAGGGTGAACGGCTGCAGACTCAGACGGACGGAGCGCGCGCTCGCGCCCTCGCCGATCACGAGATCGAGCATGCCGTCCTCCATGGCCGGGTAGAGAATCTCCTCGACCGGAGGCGCCAGACGGTGGATCTCGTCGATGAAGAGGACGTCGCTCGGCCCGAGATTGGTGAGAAGCGCGGCGAGATCGCCCGCCCGCTCGAGGGCCGGACCCGAGGTGACGCGGAGTGCGGAGCCGAGCTCGTGGGCGACGATGTGGGCGAGCGTCGTCTTGCCGAGTCCCGGCGGCCCCGAGAGGAGCACATGATCGAGGGGCTCGCGGCGGCGGCGGGCCGCCTCGAGAAAAATCGTGAGCTGGGCGCGGATCCGGGGCTGGCCCACGTACTCGTCGAGCCGGCGCGGCCGCAGACGCCGTTCGAGCGCCTCCTCACCGGGAGCGGGCGCCTCGGGATCGACCGGCCGGTCGTTCACGATCCGCCCTCGGGCCGGGCCCGGCGAAGGGCCGTGCGGACGAGCTCGGCCACATCCCCTGAGGCGGGATCGACACCGGCGAGAAGCCGCTCGGCCTCGGAGCGCCGGTAGCCCAGGTGGACGAGAGCGGCGAGCGCGTCGGCGCGGGGATCGGGGCCGGACGTCGGGGCGGCCGGGTGTTCGGGCAACCGGCCGGAGAGTTCGAGGACGAGCCGTTCGGCGGTCTTGCGTCCGATACCCGGGACGCGGACGAAGGGGGCGGCGTCGCGCCGACGGAGCGCCTCTTCGATCTCCTCGGGGGCGAGAGCCGCAAGGACCGCGAGCGCAAGCCGTGGTCCGATGCCGTTGGCGCGCCGAAGGAGCCGGAAGAGATCCCGTTCGCGGAGATCCACGAAGCCGTAGAGCACCGGAAGCTCGGCGCGGATCTCGAGGACCGTGTAGAGACGCAGCTCCCCACCCGGCGGCGGAAGACGCCCGAGAACGCTCGGGGGGACCTCGACCTCGTAGCCGACGCCGCCCGTCTCGAGGAGGACGTGGGTGGCCCCCGCCGCGGCGAGTGTTCCGCGCAGCGTGCCGATCACGGACGTCCTCCGAGCCCGAGGGCAACGAAGCGCGTGGCCCTCGTCTCGCGGTGCACGCAACAGAGCGCGAGGGCGAGCGCGTCGGAGGCATCGAGCGCCGGCGGGGCGTCGAGGCCGAGTTCGAGAACCACCATCCGCCGGAGCCGGCTCTTGTCGGCCGCTCCGTCGCCGGTGAGGGTCTTGCGCACGAGGGTGGGCGAGTACTCGTGCAGGACGGGGGGCCGCTCCCCGCCGAGGACGGCGCAAAGCGCGACCCCGCGGGCGTGGCCGAGGATGAGGGCGCTTGCGGCGCTGCGGTGGACGAAGACCGATTCGCAGGCAAAGAGATCCGGCTGCCAGCCAAGCGCCCGCTCGCGCAGCGCCCGGTAGAGTTCGAGGAGCCTCGTCGCGGGTTCCGGCGCGGTGAGCCGGATCACCCCCCATTCGACGGCCCGGGGTCGCCCCTCGACGAGATCGACGAGCCCGAAGCCCGTCGCACGGGATCCGGGGTCGATCCCGAGAACACGCACCTCAGATTCCCCCGGGCGTGAACCCGGTGGGGAACGCGACGTTGCTGTAGACGTTCTGCGTCTCGTCGATGTCCTCGAGGGCGTTCAGGAGACGCCAGACCTGTTCGGCCGTCTCACCCGTCACCTCCGCCTGGGTCGAGGACCGAAAGGTCACCTCCCCACGCTCGGGGGGGAGTCCCGCCTCGAGGAGAGAGCGGCGGACGGCCTCGAACTCCTCGGGGTCGGTCTGAACGATGAGGGTGCCGTCCGCCTCCCGCTGGACGTCCTCGGCCCCCGCCTCGAGCGCCTGCTCGAAGAGTGGCTCCTCGGCCGTGCCCGCGGGGTAACTCAAGAGTCCCACACGCTGGAAGAGATAGGCAACCGCCCCGTCGGCCCCAAGGTTCCCGCCGTGTTTGGTGAAGGCGTGACGGATCTCGCCGGCGGTGCGGTTGCGGTTGTCGGTCAGGCACTCGACGAGAACGGCTACGCCCCCGGGGGCGTAGCCCTCGTAGCGGATCTCCTCGAGACCCGGCCCCTCACCCGCACCCTGGGCGCGGCGGATCGCCCGCTCGATCGTGTCTTTCGGGACATCGGCCTCGTTCGCGCGCTCGAGGGCGAGCCGCAGGCGGGGGTTGCCCTGGGGGTCCGGCCCCCCGTGACGGACCGCGCCGTGGATCTCACGGATGAGACGGGTGAAGAGCCGCGCACGGCGCGCGTCCTGCGTTCCTTTGCGGTACTGGATGTTGGCCCACTTGCTGTGTCCGGCCATCGCGCTCGCCGCTGCTCAGAAGGAAATGCGGAAACCCACGTTGAACCCGCTGTCGATGGTGACGAGCGGCGTCGTGTCGTAGGCGGCGGCGACGTGGCGGTAAGCCAGGTAGAGGAGACCGTGACGCAGGAGGTAATAGCCGGCGTAGCCTTCGAAGGCGGCGAAGCGCGCAAGGCGGTTGAACGAGGTCACGTTCGGGGCATAGACCACCGAACCCCCGAACCCGATCCGGTTGTACTGGGGAACGACGTAGCGCACCCCGAGGCGGAAGCCCACCGCCCCGCCGCTGTGGTGGACGAGAAAGGAATCGACGTCGAGGGCGCGCACCCCCAAAGACACCCGGACCGGGGGACCGCCGGGGTCGGCGTTGGCGTGAAGCGCGATCCCGGCCGCAAAGACGTTCCCCCGCCGACTGTGGTGAAGGCCGTAGAGATCGAAACCGAACCCGGACGGAGAGAGGAGCGCGGAGTAGCCCGCGGCGACCGCGTTCGGAGACACATTGAAGTCGATGGCCTGCGGGCCGGCCCAGGCGAGGGACGGGACAAACAAGGCAAGAAGACATACGACACGCACAAGCGCCTGCCGCCCGTGCCACGGAACCCGATCTCTCATCGCGTGCTCACCCTCGGAAGATCCCGAACGAACCGGATACGCACATGCATCCCTGCGCGCTCCGCATTCGTCGGCCGCGTCTTGGAAATATCATAGCCGATCATCAGCACCTCCCAAACGGCGGAACACCGACGGGAGCGATGACGAGCGAGCCTCGACGAGGCCAGGGATGGACATCGTGAGGGAGATCACCGGCCCCCTCTTCCACGCCTCCGGTAAGCGAGCCCCTGTCTCCACGGCAGGCACAGAACTCGCCTCGAGGGGGTCCTGGTCACCTGAGTAAGAGGCTGAGGGTGTTGCCAAAACGGATAAATATTATAATATTCGTTTTTATACGATATATAAATAATATTTTTTATTTTTTCTGTCACTGGACGACTTCCAGACTATAATTGTTTGGTATCAGAACAATCGGAGAGTCGGGATCCTTGACCCTAGCCACGACCGCACACGGGGGCCGTGACGCCTGCGTCCTTTTCCCGGGACGCCTCGTCTACACGATCGCCATCGGACTCCCCCTTCTTGGCATCTTCTTTCTCGTCCTTCATTTCGCGAAACCCCGCCCCCTCGGGATCCTGAGACCCGAGCCGCTCAGGATCGTGCGGGCGGACAACGTGGCTCAAGTCGGTGCCTTTTACCGCAGCATCCGTTACCGCTGGCCGCCCCGGGGGATCGTCCCGGCCGTGGCCCTCACCCGCCTCCCGCGTGGACTCGGATCGCTGGCGGTCCACCGCAAGAAGGCCCTCTTCCTGCGCATGATCCTGCCGATGGTCCTCGCCGCCGACAACGCCCTCGCCCAACAGCGGGGGTTTCTCCTCGAGACCTACGCGCTCGCCCCCCAACCCCGGCAGGGAAGTGGACGCTACCGGACACTGCGCACGATCGAGCACGCCTACGGTCTCCACGGGAACCCCTGGTCGCCCGCGGTGCGCCGGCGGCTCCTCCGCCGTGTGGACGTCGTCCCCGTGTCGCTCGCTCTCGCCCAGGCGGCGAAGGAAAGCGGCTGGGGCACCTCGTACTTCGCCCGCCGCGGCAACGATCTCTTCGGGATGTGGACGTACGAGGCCGAACACGGACTTCCACCCCGTTCGCTGGCCGACCCGACGCATTACGTCCGCCGCTTCCACGATCTCGAGAGTTCGATCGTCCACTACATGGAGGCGATCAACACCCGGCCGGCCTTCCGCCGTTTCCGCCGTCTGCGCGCCCACCTGCGCGCCGAACACCAGCCGCTTTCGGCCCGCATTCTGGTCGCGGGGCTCGCACGCTACTCCCAGCAGGGCGAGGCCTACGTCTCGGCGATCCGCGCCGTGCTCTTTTCGCTCGACGCGCGCCTGCGCCGCGTCCGCCTCTCGCTCGTCCCGCTCCACGCCCTGGCGGACATCGAGGCGGCCCGCAGGCCGGCCCTGCTCCCGGGGCTGGCCACCCTCACACGGCCGGCGGTGGCTCTCGAGCGGGAAACGACCGTCCCCTTCTTCGCCCACCGCCTGACATTACCGCGCACACACACGCCTGGGGGTCTCCCACCCGACTGAGCGGACGGCGGGACACGAGCCCAGGGCCCGGCGTCGCCGACGGGTTGAGGCTATCGGTGACGGCGTTGAGCTCCTCCGGGGACACGGACCGCCGGGTCGCAGCCAAGCGACATTCGGGCGTTTCCTCGCCGCGATTCGAAGACAACAAACACCTGAGCGAACGGCAAGGTGTTGCGCCTCGCATCTGAGGCCCCGAGCCGAAGAAGCGGGTGGGGAGCGACCGCTCCCCACCATCTTCACCCCGCCTTTTTCTTGTTGATGGCGTGGATCGCCCGCCCGTCGACGGCGAGTGCGGCTTCGTGTGTGGCCTCGGAGAGCGTCGGGTGCGCATGGACCGTGAGCGCGAGGTCTTCGGCACTGGCCTGGAACTCCATGGCGAGAACCGCTTCGGCCACGAGTTCCGAGGCGACCGGGCCGATGACGTGGACGCCCAGGATCTCGTCGGTCTCGGCGTGCGCGAGGATCTTGACGAACCCCTGCGCGGCCTCGAGGGCTTTGGCGCGGCCGTTGGCGCTGAACGGGAAGCTTCCGGCCTTGAACGGGACCCCCTCTTGTTCGAGCGCTTGCTGGCTCTTGCCGACCCAGGCGATCTCGGGGGCGGTGTAGATGACCGAGGGGACGGTCGCGTAGTTCACCTCGGCGCTTCGCCCCACCAGGAGATCGGCGACCATCACGCCTTCCTCGGATCCCTTGTGCGCGAGCATGGGTCCGCGCACGAGGTCGCCGATCGCCCAGACGTGCGCACGAGAAGTCCGGCAGTGCTCGTCGACCTCCACGAAACCGCGGGCGTCGACGCGGACGTCCGTGCCCTCGGCAAGAATCTCACGGCTGCGCGGGCGACGGCCGACGGCCACGACGAGACGATCGACCTCGATCGTCTCCTCTTTGGCGCCCTTGCGATAACGGACGTGGACCTTGCGGCCGCCGACTTTGGCCTCGGTGACCTTGCAGCCGAGGCGGATGTCGAGCCCCTGGCGGGTGAACTGGCGCTCGGCCTCTTTCGCCACCTGGACATCGGCCGCCGGGAGAAAGGTCTCGAGCGCCTCGAGCAGCACGACTTCGGAGCCCAGGCGCCGCCAGACGCTCCCGAGTTCGAGGCCGATCACCCCGGCGCCGATCACGCCGAGGCGTTTCGGCACCGCCTCGAAATCGAGCGCGCCCCAGGAATCGACAATCGTGCTTCCGTCGAACGGTGCCGCGGCGAGAGGAACCGGCTCGGACCCTCCGGCGAGCACGACATCCTTCGCTTCGAGCTCCTCGACCGCCCCGCCCTCCGGGGTGTACTCGACCTTGCCCGAGGGAAGAAGACGCCCGCGGCCGACGAGGCCCGTCACACCGTTCGCCTGAAAGAGGGCTTTGATGCCCGAAGTGAGGCTCGAGACGATCTTCGCCTTGCGCGTCTGCATGGCGGCGAGATCGAGCGCGACCTCGCCCGTACGGATGCCGTGGACCGCGAACTCTTCCCGCGCCCGGTGGTAGAGCTCGCTCGACTCGAGGAGCGCCTTCGACGGAATGCATCCGGCGTTGAGGCAAGTGCCCCCGAACGCGTTCGATCCGTCACGGTTTTTCCAAGAATCGATGCAGGCGACCTTGAGGCCGTTCTGGGCGGCGCGGATCGCGCCGACGTAGCCGGCGGGACCGGCTCCGATGAAAATCACGTCAAAACTGCGGGCCATGAACTCTGCTCCCGTGTGTGCGGCAAAAACCGAAAAGTCTCAAACGTCGAGAAGGAGGCGGGCGGGATCCTCGAGGGCCTCCTTGACGGCGACCAGGAAAAGAACCGCCTCGCGCCCGTCGATGATCCGGTGGTCGTAGGTGAGGGCCACGTACATCATCGGCCGGACGACCACCGCTCCGTCGACGACGACCGGGCGCTCCTGGATCTTGTGCATGCCCAGGATGGCGCTCTGCGGAGGATTGATGATCGGCGTCGAGAAGAGCGAACCGAAGACCCCCCCGTTGGTGATCGTGAAGGTGCCGCCCTCGAGATCGGCGAGCGCGAGCCCGCCCTCGCGCGCGCGCTTCGCGTACTCGGCGATGGCCTGTTCGACCGCGGCGGTGCTCATCCGGTCGGCGTCACGCAGGACGGGAACGACGAGTCCGCGGGGCGAGGAGACCGCAATGCCGATGTCCCAGTAATCGTGGTAAACGATCGCGTCGCCGTCGACCGAGGCGTTGACGACCGGAAAACGCTTGAGCGCACGGACGACGGCCTGCACGAAGAAGGACATGAGCCCGAGACGCACGCCGTGCTCCTTCTCGAAGGCGTCGCGGTAGCGGTTGCGGATCTCGAGCACGCGGCCGAGATCGATCTCGTTGAACGAGGTGAGCATCACCGTCTCGCGGTTCGAGGCGAGGAGACGCTCGGCGATCCGCGCCCGGATGCGGTTCATCGGAACGCGCCGCTCGCCGCGCGCGGGGCCCCGGGCGAGGTGCGCGAGGACGTCTTGTTTGGTCACGCGCCCCTCGCGTCCCCGGCCGGGAACCTCGTGGAGATCGAGACCCTGTTCGCCCGCGAGGCGGCGGGCGGCCGGAGCGGCGGGCGGCGGGCGGGCGGAGGAGGAGGCCGGGGCGGCCGCGGGCGGAGCCGCCGCGGGCGGAGCCGCCGCGGACGAAGGCGGCCGCGCGGCGGAAGGCCGGGCGTCCCCGGGCGCCGGC
>JAKCBQ010000035.1 GCA_021839245.1 Pseudomonadota bacterium | reverse complement strand
GATCCGGAGGGCCCCGTGGGGGGGAAAGGGAATGTGCAGAAAGAGGCCGATCGGATGCCGCACCCCGAGCGCGCGGAGCGCTTTCGCCAGCGGTATGAGGTGGTAATCGTGCACCCAGAGGACGTCGCCCGGGTGGAGAAGCGGGGCGGTGTGGTGGGCGAAGATCTCGTTGACGCGGAGGTAACCCTCCTCGTCCTCCTTGCGGTAGCACAGCCGTGTCGGGCTCTGGTGGAAGAGGGGCCAGAGCACCCGGTTCGCGTAGCCGGCGTAATAGCGCTCGATGTCGTTGTGACGGAGAGGAAACGAGACGTAGCTCACACCGTGACGTTCTCTCCGTCCGGGTGTGGGCGTGTCCTCGTCGCCCGTGCGTCCGTTCCAGCCGATCCAGAGAAACGGGTCGTCAGGGAGCGCGCTGCGGATCGCCGTGAGGAGACCGCCCTCGTTGCCGCTCTGTTCCGCGGGGTTGGGCAGGCGGTTCGAGACGAGGACGAGACGCATCAGAAGCGGTCGGTCCAGGGCGCGCTCAGGAGGCGGGCGCCCTGGATGATGCCGACCATGCTGTAGGTCTGGGGAAAATTGCCCCAGAGGTCTCCACTCTCGGGATCGATGTGTTCGGAGAGGAGCCCGAGGCGGGTGCGCCGTGCGAGGAGTTTTTCGTAGAGCTCCCGCGCCTCCTCGCGGCGGCCCAGGCGGGCCAGCGCCGAGACATACCAGAAGGTGCAGAGGGTGAAAGCGTTCTTGGGCTGTCCGAAGTCGTCGGCGCTCACGTAGCGGAAGACGTAGTCCCCCCGTTTGAGGATTCGCTCGACGGCCGCCACCGTGGCGACGAAACGCGGGTCGTCGGCCGCGAGGAGCCCGAGCTCGGCGAGGAGGAGGAGGCTTGCGTCGATCTCGCGCCCGCCGAAGGTGCTCGCGAAGCTCTGCGTCTCGGGGCACCACGCCCGCTCGAGGATGCTCGTGCGGATCTCGTGCGCCCGCTTCGCCCACCGCTGTTCTGCCCCGGATTCCCCCAGGCGCCGGGCGATCCGCGCCAGACGGTCGCAGCCGGCCCAGCAGAGAAGACTCGAGGAGGTGTGGACGGAGCTGCTGCGGCGGAGCTCCCAGATGCCCGCGTCGGGCTTGTCGTGGAGCGCGTAGGCTTTTTCGCCGAGGGGTTCGAGGCGGCGGAAGAGTTCGATCCCGGCGGGCGGGACGAGTCGCTGGTCGAAGAACGCCGGGGTGGCCGTCAGGATCACGGTGCCGTAGACATCGTTCTGCTCCTGACGGTAGGCCTCGTTGCCGATCCGCACGGGGCCGATGCCGCGGTAGCCACGGAGCGTCGTGGTCTCGTGTTCCGGGAGGTGCTCTTCGCCGCTCACGGAGTAAACCGGCTGGAGGTGGTTGTCGCGCGCGCGGTCCCCGAGGTTGACGACGAAGCGGATGTATTCCTCCATCGTCCGGGTGACGCCGAGCCCACAGAGGGCGTGGACGGTGAAATAGCCGTCACGCAGCCAGCAGTAGCGGTAATCCCAGATGCGGGCCCCCTCGGGGCTCTCGGGAATCGAGGTGGTGAGGGCGGCCACGATCGCGCCCGTGTCCTCGTATTCGCAGAGTTTGAGTGTGATCGCGGCCCGGATCACTGCGTCCTGCCACTCGTAGGGCAGTGCCAGATAACGGCACCACTCCTCCCAATAGAGCCGCGTCTCCCGCTCGAACGTGCCGGCCATCTCCTCGAGGTTGCGCGTCAGGCTTTCGTCGGCGCCGAGAATGAGGAACGTCTCGCGGTCGAGGAGGAACGAGCGCTCCTCGAGGATGTTCGTGAGCGAGGCGTTCGTGCTCAGGCGGAGTGTGAACGACGGGAGGACGTAGCGCACGTGATGACTCCCGCGGGTGATCTCGGGCGTTTCGGAGCCGTAGCCGCCGCGCGGGCGCACGCGCAGGGTGACTCGCGGCCGGCCGGCCAGGGGGCGAAGACGGCGGACGATCATGAGCGGGCGGAAGATGCGCTCGAACTGCTTGAAGCGCGGAGCGAAATCCGTCACCTCCAGTCGGTCGCCGGCGGTGTTCTCGAAGACCGTCCTCAGGATGGCGGTGTTGCGGACGTAGGACTGCTCCGTCGGTTGCCCGTCCGCAAGCTCGATGCGGCAGAAACCTCCTTCGTCCTCCGCGGGTTCGAGCAGCGAGCAGAAGAGGGGGTCGCCATCGACGCGGGGAAGACACCACCAGGCGATGTCTCCCGCGTCATCGATCAGTGCCGCCACGTTGCCGTTGCCGACGACGCCCAAGTCAAGTCGGCGCATGGACCCGGGCCTCTTGAGCGACGAGGGTACGGGCGAGCCAGTCCCGCACCGCCGTGGGGTCGCTCAAGCCGTAACGGGCGGCACTCGGACCCGGTCCCACCTTGACCGAGACGCCGCCGAGCGTGTTGACCACGACAAAACCGGGTTCGTCGTTCGTGTCGTCTCCAACGAAAAAGGGACGGCGGTCACGGAAGGGGGGGGTGGCCATGAGACGCCGTATGGCCGCCCCCTTGCTCGCGGTGGCCGGCACGAGCTCGAAGACACGGTTCCCTTCCACGAGGGTCCAGTCCGGTCGGGTCTCGAGGGTCCTGAGAAGAGCCGCACGGAGCTCTACCGCGCGCTCGGGCACGGCCCGGTAATGAAGACTCAGGCTGTGGGGTTTCTCCTCGAGGAGGAGTCCGGGAAGGGTTTGCACGAGGCTCCGGCATAACGTGCGGAGCCCGGCGAGGCCGGGCGGCGGAGCGCATTCCTCGTGATGGCGACGATGGGCCAGCCGGATCTCCGATCCGTGTTCGCCTGCGCACACGAACCGGTGCGGGGCAAAGATGCGGTCGATGTCCACGACGGGCCGTCCGCTCACCAGGACGAGCGCTCCTTGGAAGGCGGTCTCGAGCGCGGTCAGAAGGTGGCGCACCGCCCGGTCGGCGACGACGTCTTGCGGACGGTCGGCAAAAGGAATCAGGGTCCCGTCGATGTCAAGAAAGAGGGCCGCCTCCCGTGGTTGCGGGGGCGGCGGGGCCACTCGGGCCGCGGCCGTCATCGTTGCGCATGCGTGCAAGGCATACGGGGAAGGATAGCGGATCGGGTCCGCCGGCCGTGCGCGGGGCGGGAGCACCGGGCGGGGCTGTCGCGTTCCGGGAGGGGCTCCGGACTAGGTCTCCGAGCTCTCCGATCCGAGAACGCGCAGGATCGTGCGCCTCTCCGAGGGAAGCTCGGAAAGGGATTTGGCCTCGTACATGCAACGGTCCGCTTCCGCCATGGCGGTCGCGAACGTGACGGAGTAGGAGAGAAAACTCACCCCTCCGATGCTCACGCTGAGCGGCAGGACCGCTCCGCGGTACACGAGGGGTTGGTTCAGACTGTCCCGGATGGAGCGGGCGACGCGCTCGACACAGTCGATCGGACAATGGCGGAGAAAGACGGCAAACTCGTCGCCGCCGAGCCGCGCGCAGAAATCTTCACGACGCACGGCGCGCATGAGGCGATCGGCGAACGTCCGAAGCGCGAGATCCCCCGCCTCGTGGCCGAAGCGGTCGTTGATGTCCTTGAGCCGGTCGAGATCGAGATAAATGATGCTGTGAACCGCGTTCGGGTCGTGACCCAGCATGTGGGTCACGTGGCGTTCGAAGCCCCGGCGGTTGTTGACTCCGGTGAGGTCGTCGTGTAGGGCCTGGATGCTCAGGCGAGCTTCGGTCTCCTTGTAAGCCGTGATATCGAAGAGGTGGATGTAGAGGCCGGCGACCTCCTCGCCTTCCCGCCGACGATCCGGGACGAGGCTCACGCGAAACGTTCGTGGTCGTCTCCCGCGTGGGGTCCGGCAAGGCAGACGCGTCTCGAACGTCCGGTCCTCACCGGCGAGCGCGCGTCGGCCTTGGTCCACGAGGGCGTCGCTCAACCGCCGTCCGAGAAGCTCGGCGAGTGGTCGCCCCCGGGGGTCCAACCCCCGGGGAAGAAACGTCTGCTCAAAACCCGGATTGCAGTCGCTGAGGACGAACATCGTGTCACAGTAGGCTATGGGCACCGGAAGCGATTCGACGAGACGGCGAAGACGCGCATGTTCCCCGGCCAGAAGACGTTCCTGGCGGCGCAGGGCCTCGATCAACTGCGTGTTGTGTTCGCTTCCGGAGACGAGAGTCGCGAGGAGTCTTCGCGCGCG
The DNA here is from genome assembly GCA_021839245.1 of Pseudomonadota bacterium. Taxonomy (GTDB): domain Bacteria; phylum Pseudomonadota; class Gammaproteobacteria; order JAKAQQ01; family JAKAQQ01; genus JAKAQQ01. Next base: position 9,215 of record JAKCBQ010000035.1, on the reverse strand, counting down.
GTTGGCGGCCCGCTCGAGGAGAGTGAAGACCAGGAAGACCGAGACGGCGAGGAGGATGTCGTGCGGGCGAACGAGAAGGAGGCGGGCCAGCAAGAGGATCAGCAGCGGCAGTCCGAAACTCAGGTAATAGCGGCGGTGTGCGGTGATGAGCACGAGAGCGGCACCGCAGACCGTGATGTCGAGCATGGCCGCGACGGCCGAGAACATGCGTTCGGTGAGCGGGGGTGCAAGCCAGGGGTAGAGCCCCCAGACCGTACCGGAGTAGGCGAGGACGAGCATCGTTCGCCGTTGCCAGACGCGAAGAGCGCGGGACCCGACGGGCGGCGCCTGACGGTGCCGCCGCGCCAAGACCAGACGCAGAAGAACCCCTGCGAGGAGAGCGAGAGCCCAAGCGGCGAGGAGAGGGATGTGAGGCCGCGCGTAGGCCTCGACGAGAACGAGGCCCCAGGCCCCGAGGATGAGGACCCCGATCTGACTCAGTCGGGAACTGTCGTAGAGTTGCTTGAGGTGCTGAAGATCCAGGCGGTCTTCGAGGTCGGGCACTGCCGATAAGGACGCGGGCTCCGGAGGCGGGGTCGGATGGTCCGTCATGGTCCTTGTGGATTCTTCCGCGACAATCCTTTATTTTACGTCGGTGCCCTGGGGCGCGGATGCGCTTCCGGCAACATGGCCTAGAGGGCACGGATGCCCGCAGCGATCGGACGGCGGGCGGCGGCCGCGGCGGGAGCCAGTCCGGCCAGAAAGCCGAGCGCTCCGGCAAAGAGGATTCCGGCCGCAGCCAGAGACGGGGTGACGGCGAAGCGAAAGACCACGACACTGAAGTTGTTGAGCGTGCTGGCCTCAAAGCCGTTGAAGAAGAGAAAGGCCGCCAGAGCGCCGAGGACCCCGCCGCTCAGGGCGTAGAGGACGCTCTCGGCGACGACACTCAGAACGACCGCGGCGGCGTGGTAGCCGAGCGTGCGCAGGATCGCCACTTCACGCGCGCGTTCGCTCACCGTCGCGTACATGGTGTTGGCGGCGGCGAAGAGGGCGCCGAGCCCCATCATGAGCGCGATGATGGTTCCGGCGACCGTGATGAAACGGTCGAGCCCGCGGGACTGGCGGGCGTAGTAGCGTTCTTCGCGGTGGACCGAGACGCTGAGTTCGGGGTTGTGGAGGAGGTTGGCGCGAAAGCGCGGGTAGGCGGCGGGGCTGACGAGCCGTGCGTAGACCGCCGAGACGCTGTCTCCCCGTCGGTAAGCGCTCTCGAGGGTCGGAAGATCGGTCCAGATCTCCGAGGCGTGAATCCCCCCCCGATCACCGAAGACACCGACCACCCTCCAACGGACGCCTCCGCTCGTGAAGCGGTCCCTGAGCCGGAGTCCGCGGAAACTCTCCTCGGCCGCCCGCCCCACGATCACTTGATCGAGACCCGGCTTGAACCGGTGCCCGGCGACGAGGTGGATGTGGGGGTGGACGCGAAAAGCAGAGGCGGTGACCCCGCGGAAGGGGGCGTTGGCCAGGATGCGGCTACGCCGCTCGCGGCGGTTGATGAGGACGAGGAGCTCGGGCGAGATCTCGGGGCCGTGGGCGCCCACGGCCACACCCGGGGCATCGCCCACACGACGCGCCTGATCGAGGCTGAGCGTGCTCGAGAGCTCGGCTCCCGACCCCTTGCGCAGAACGAGGGCCACATCATTGCTGCCCGTCGCACGCAACGTGTGCCGGAACCCCGCGGCCATGGAGAGCACGGCGACCAGGACGAGGACCACTCCGGCGAAGCCCACCGTCGCGACGAGAGCCACGTCAAGCCTCTTGTGCAGGCTGCGCAGAGAGACGACGAGGAGAAGCCAGGTTTCGCGGAGGACGCGCACGCTCGTTACTCCCGGCGCAGGGCGTCGGCTACGGCGAGCCGCGCGATCTGGAGATAGGGGACGACGCTCGAGGCGAGCACGAAGAGCACGACGAGGGCGAGTCCGAGGGCGAACGAGGAGGGAGGAAGCGCGAATCCGGGAAGGATCGTGGCAAGAAGTCCGTGCAGTACGACGATGAGCCCAAGACCCAGGAGAAGTCCGAGGAGCGCTCCCGCCCCCACCAGGAGGGCGGCCTCGGCCACGACGAGTCCGAACAGACGCCCCGGGCCGTAGCCGAGCGTCCGCAGGACGGCGAACTCCGCGGTCCGTTCGCGCACCGAGCGGGCCATGGTGTTGGCGGTCACGAGGAGCATGGTGAAGAACACGGCGGCCAGGATGGCCGTCACAATGGTGCCGATGTCGGCGATCTGGTCGAGGAAGTTGAGGAGGAACGTCCGCGCCGTCGACGTTCGTGTGGGGTCGGGTGAATTGGCGAAACGGGCATCGATGGCACGCGAAACGGCGGCCGCGTCACGGGCGTGTGCGATTTCGACTCGGTAGAGCGAAACCTTGCCGCTCAAGCCGGTGCTCTTGGCGACGGTTTCGCTGAGGTAGTGGTAGTGGAGGAGCGCGAGTTGGGCGTAGCGTTTCTCGCTCGGACGCAGGATGCCGTCGACCCGCACGGGCCAGGTGTTGGTGCCGTTCGATCGCCGCCAGATGTTCGAGCGGAGCGGGATCACCTCGCCCACGTGCCAGCCAAAGCGGCGGGCGATGGCGTTGCCGACGAGAAGCCCACGCCGATCCGCGATCCAGCGTGCCCGTGCGCGCGGTGAGAGGCCGAGCTCGCTGCGGAGTTCGGCGACGAACGTCGGGGGATCGACGGCGAGGGCAAAAAGGAAATTGCCTGTCCGCCGGTAGTAGCCGCCGAACCAGACTTCGTAGGCGACGCGCCGGACTCGGGGGACCGAGGCAATGATCGCCCGATCCGCAAGCGGGAGCGGCGAGACGAGGGAGACGACGTTGGCGGTGATGAGAATGCGTTTGCCCACGGCGTGAATGCCGCCGAGGAACGCCTGGCGCACGCTCATGAGAAGGGCGAAGAGGAGAAAGGCGATGAGCACACTGCCGATCGTGAGGACCGTCCGGGCCCGGCGGCGCGCGAGGGCGGCGCGGACGAGGGGAAGATAGCGCGTCATGACGACGTCGCCCGGATCTCGCCGACGAGGCCTTTCTCGAGGCGGACGAGGGTGCGCGCCCGTTCCGCCGCGTGCGGATCGTGGGTCACCATGACGATGGTCTTGTCGAGGCGGCGGTTGAGTTCGACCAGAAGATCGAGAATCTCGTCGCCCGCGCGTCGGTCGAGATCGCCCGTGGGCTCGTCGCAGAGAAGCACCGTCGGGTTGGTGACGATCGCCCGTGCGATCGCGACCCGCTGCTGCTGACCGCCGGAGAGTTCCGTCGGACGGAACGTGTGGCGGTCGTCGGGGAACCCGACCAGGCTCAGAGCGGCGGCGACGCGCCTCGCGCGCTCGGCGCGCCCGAGGCGTTGAAGCAGGAGCGGAAGCTCGACGTTGCGTGCGGCGCTGAGAACCGGCAGGAGGTGGTAGAGCTGGAAGACGAACCCCACGTGGATGGCCCGCCAGCGGGTGAGTGCGCGCGGCCCGAGGGATTCCAGGGCGACGCCGTCAAAGAGAATCGATCCTTCGTCCGGCCGGTCGAGTCCCCCGAGAAGATTGAGTAGGGTGCTCTTCCCCGAGCCCGAGGGGGCCATGAGAGCGAGAAAATCTCCGCGGGGAATGGCGAGATCCACCCGGTCGAGGACTTGAATCGTCTCGCCCCCGCGGCGGTAGCTCTTCGAGACCCGCTCGAGGCGGATGAGCGGCTCGGACGACGGTTGAGCGGCGATCTCGGTCACGGGTTGATCCTCAGGAGGCGGAGGCGTGGGCGAGGGCGCGGACGACGCGCACCCGCAAACCGGCGTGCAGCGGGGCGGAGGCGTGGACGACGACAAGGTCGCCCGGATGGAGTCCCGCGAGGACGAGTCTCTGGCGGCCGCTTCGGGCGCCGAGACGGATGGCCTGCCGCACGAGTCGATGGTGCACGATCCGGTAAACGTAGTTTGTGTGGGCGGCGCCGCGCACGGCGGCCTGGGGGACGAGGACACCCGCTCCGGCGGTCGGGCCGGACGGGGGCGACGCCGCGAGGAAAAACACGTTGGCCGACATCTCCGGGAGCAGGAGAGGACTCAGACGCCGAAAGGCGACGCGAACCTTGACGGTCCCCTTGGCCCGGTTGGCTGTGGGGACGATGCTGATGACGTGCCCCGCGAAGTGGTGGTTCGGGTAGGCATCAAGGGCGATCTCGGCGGGTTGTCCGGCGTGCACACGGTGGATGTAGGCCTCGTTGACGTCGACATCGACCTCGAGCGAGCGCATGTCGACGATCTTGCAGATGCCGGTCTGGGTGAACCCACCCACAGCCTCGGGTGAGATCATTTCGCCTCGGTGGGCGTACTTGGCCGTGACCACACCGCTGAACGGAGCGTGGATGCGGGTGTGGGCCAAGGTGAGCGCGGCCAGACGGAGTTGCGCCCGAGCGGCCCGCACGGTGGCTTTGGCTTGCAGGAGAAGGGCACGTTCGCTTCGCGCCTGGGCGCGGGCCTGATCGTAAGCGGCGCGTGAGGTGAGCCCCCGGCGGAAAATTGTGCGCGTGCGTTCGTAGGTGAGACGGTCGTATTTGAAGCTCGCTCTCAGGGCCGCGACGGCCGCGCGGTCCGCGGCGTACTGCTGGCGGGCGGCGCGGTATTCGTTGTGCGCGGTATGGGCGTAGAGGAGCGCGAGGAGTTGACCGCGGCGAACGTGCATGCCTTCCTGGACGTAGACCTTGCGGATCATCCCCGTGATGCGTGACGAGACGGTGGTCTCGCGCCGGGCGATCACGTAGCCCGAGGCGCTCAGCACTCGGCGGACAGCCCTCCCCGTGACCGGGGGGCTGGTGGCCACAGCCGCGGTGACGGCCAGGCTCGGGGCGGAGGAGAGGAAGATGATCGCGAGAGCGGCGGCGATCGAGACGACGAGCAGCACGGTTGCAAGAAGCCACCGCCCGCGGCGACGGGGTGGAGGGCGTGGTGCGGCCGGCCCTTGACTGAGGGCGGCGAGGGCGTCGTCACGACTCACGGGGCGTCGCTTCGGACGGGGAAGGCCGGGGAGGCGGATACAGGTTCAAGTGTATACGGACAGGCCCGGGGCGGCGTCGGCATTTCAGACAGCCTCTGCCCCGCATGCACGGTGGTGAACGGTGGTCTGGATCACATCGACGCGACCCGTACGGAATCCGGCGATGCAGTAGGCGAGGTAGTAGCGCCACAGACGACGGAAAGAGTCGCTCCGTCCGTGGGCGAGAGTGGGCCAGGCGGCGTCGAAACGTTCGAGCCAGCGAGTGAGGGTGCGGGCGTAGTCGGCGCCGTGGTGAGTGGTGGCGACGAGTTCGAGGCCGCTCCCGCGGGCGAGTTCGTGGAGGACGGGTAACGTGGGAAGCATCCCGCCGGGGAAGACGTAGCGCTGAATAAAATCGGGGCGACGGCGGTAAGACGCGAAGCGGGCGGGATCGATCACGATGATCTGAAGAGCGCCGCGACCGCCGCGCTTGAGGGCGTTGGCGACGAGACGGAAAAAACGTTTCCAGTAGGCTTCACCCACGGCCTCGAACATCTCGATCGAGACGACGTGGTCGTAACGCGGAGGGACGAGAACGTCGCGGTAGTCGCACAGACGGAAGCGGACACGATCTTCGCCGTAGCCCTCTTCAAGAGCTTTTCGACGGGCCCAGGCGAGCTGCGATGGGGAAAGTGTGAGGCCCTCGACGACGAGTCCGCGTGCGGCTGCGCGGAGGGCGAAGCCACCGAACCCCGAGCCGATCTCGAGGACGCGGGCCCCGGCGTGTGCGTCGAGGCGCTCGAGGATGTGATCGTACTTGCGCGCCTGGGCCACGGCGAGCGGCTCGTCGGGATCCGCGAAATGGGCGCACGAGTAGGTCATCGTCTCATCGAGCCAGGCGGCGTAGAAGTCGTTGCCGAGGTCGTAGTGGGCGACGATATTGCGACGGCTCCCACGTCGGCTGTTTCGACGCCGCGCGTGGTAGAGTCGGCTTCCCAGGCGGAAGGGGGCGGCCAAGGCGGCCGCCCAGTGTTCCGGCTCCCGAAGTCGGGCGAGGGTCGTGAGCAGAGCGACGAGATCCGGGCTCTCCCAGTCGCCTGCCGTGTAGCCTTCGGCGAAACCAAGATCGCCCCGCACGAGGCGAGCGAGCGTACGGATCGGCCGCAGGAGTCGCCACTCGCCGCTTGGCGTGATCCCCCGCGGCCAGCTCCAGGAGCGCTCGTCGGGGCCCGTCACACGGATCGCGCCTTCCTCAAGGAGAGCGAACCGGCGAGCGAGAGGGCGCATCCACAGCGGCACGGCGAGGGAGGCGGTCGTCTCATCAGGCGGGGTCATACGGTCCAATCTCCGTCGGGCGGCGGGGGCTTGGGGTAAAAGCGTGCCCCTCCGAGATAAAGGCGCAGAGCCCGCGCATGGATACGAAACATCATACGGTGCGCGAGGAAAGGAGGGGCGAGGGCCAGACGGCGGAGACGGAGGGGTTCGAGCGCGAGCCGCACACCGCTCTCGGTGGCCACGAGGCGCGTGCGGCCTTCGCGGTCGAGATGGCGGATGCTCACGGCGAAGCGTTCCCTCGGCTCCGAGAGACGGAACACGTAGCTTCCGTCGAGAGGGAGGAAGGGGGACACGTGAAATCGCTTGGGGCGTTGGGCCACGACCGGCCAGTTGAGCGGGGCCCCGTGCGCGTGGAGAAGATAACTGTGGTGTTCGCCGAAGGTGTTGCGCACCTCGGCGAGAACGGCCCGAGCGCGCCCCTCCGTGTCACGCACGTACCAGAGGGCCAGGGGGTTGAACCCGTAGCCAAAAACGCGTGGGTAGGCCAGAAGATGCACACTCCAGTCCCGGGAACAGGGGAGGCCGTGATGGGCGAGGCGGTGAGTGAGCCACGCGCGAAGGCCGCTCCCGTCCCGAGGTCCGTGATCCCGGTCGTGGAAGCTGAGCCAGGCCGGCCGGTTGTAGGCGATGCCGAACGTCGGGAGCTCGGCAAGATGGTCGAGATCGAGGAGCAAGCGGAAGCCCGAGAAACGCAGACGATGGGCGTGATTCCCGGTGCGCCAGTGCAGGGTCCTCGTTCGGTAGAGGACATGCGGGGTGGCGGCGGCGTTCACGGAAGATCGTCGGCCCACCGGGGGCGCAGGCCGAAATGAGCCGCGACCTCGAGGGCGGAACGCACCCCGTCTTCGTGAAACCCGTATCCGAGCCAAGCCCCGCAGTAGTAGAGACCCCGGCGGCCTTGGTGGTGGGGAAGTTCCCGGCGGGCGGCCTCGCTCGCCCGGTCGTAGACGGGGTGCATGAAGAGGCGCTCCAAGAGCACCGTGCCGACGGTCGGGTCTCGCGCCGGGTTGAGACTGACCACATAGGGCGCCGGCGTCGCAAAGCGCTGAAGACGGTTCATCCAGTAACTGACGAAGGCGGGACGTTCCTCCGCCGTGGTCACGAAATAATTCCACGACGACCACAAGCGGCGAGATCGGGGCAGGAGCTTTGGGTCGCTGTGAAACACGAGGCGGTTGGGCTGGAAACGGAAACGGGCGAGCCACTCCCGGGCGGGGAGGACCGGATCGAGGAGCGCCGCGGCCTGATCGGCGTGGCAGGCCAACACGATCCGATCGTACCACTCCACACGCCCTCGGGCGGTGGCGAGGCGCCAGCGCGAACCCTCCTCGCGCAGCGAAACCACACTTTCGCCGGGACGAAAGTGGGCGTGGGCCGACCTTTTGAGGGCCTTCACATAGCGGCTTGCCCCGCCCTCGACCGTGCGCCAGGCCGGCCGTCCCCTCAAACCAAGCAGCCCATGGTTGTGGAAGAAGCGAGCAAAAGAGAGGGTGGGGAAGTCGAAAACCTCGCTCATCGGCACCGACCAAATGGCCGAGGCCATCGGAAGAAGATAGCCGTAGCGGAGCTCGTGGGTGAAGCGGTGTTCTTCGAGGAACGTGCCCAAGGTGGCGGGCGGGTCGCTCGTGGGACGGGGAGAATGGAGGAGCGCGCCCAAGCGGCGGTTGAACCGCAGGATCTCGCCGAGGAGAGACCATTGCGCGGGGCTGGCGAGATGACGACCGTAATTAAAGAAGGAGAGGAACCCGTCCCCGGCCCACTCTCTGCGTCCTTCTTCACGCGAGACCGCAAACGACATGTCCGACGGCCGACCGTCCACCCCGAGCCAGGAGAGGAGGCGGCAGAAGGCGGGGTAGTTCTCCTCGTTGTAGACGACGAAACCGAGATCGACCGGGTGGGGGCCGGTTTCGTCCTCGATGGTGAGGGTGTGGACGTGTCCTCCGAGACGGTCTTCGGCCTCGTAGACGTCAACTTCGTGCGCTGCCCCGAGCGCCGAGGCCGTAACGAGGCCCGCCACGCCGGCGCCGACCACGGCGATGCGCAGGCGATCGGCCAGGGGAAGTCCATCCGGCGGTGACGGCGTGGTCACAAGGGTGGGACTCATGGCGTGTCGTCCACCGTCGACCGCGAGCGCCAGCGCTCGTAGCGCAGCAGCGCTTCACGCCTCAAGGCCGCGCGATCCGGGATCCGAAGCGGAGCCTTCCGTCCGTCCGCCGGAGGGGGCGGATCGCTCTCCTGCGGGTCGGGGCTGTGAAGATGGCGGGCGATGTAGTGCCCCTCGGGATCGAAACGCTGAGCCTGCAGTTCGGGGTTGAAAAGGCGTACGAACGGGGCGGCGTCGGCCCCGCAACCCGAAGCCCACTGCCAGCCAAAGAGATTGTTGGCCAAGTCCGCATCGAGAAGCGTCTCGGCGAACCACGACAGGCCGTGTCGCCAATGGACGTTGAGCATCCGCGTCAGGAAGCCGGCGACGTTCATACGGACACGGTTGTGCATGGTGCCCGTGTTCCAGAGCTCGCGCATGGCCGCGTCGAGGAGGGGAGAACCCAAGCGGCCTTCTTTCCAGGCTGCAAGCCTTTCGGCGTCGTCCGACCAGGGGAAATCCCGATAACGGCGGTCGAAAGGCTCCGAGACGAGAGCCGGGTCGTGAACGAGGAGGTGACGGGCAAACTCCCGCCAGCCGAGTTGACGCCGGAATGCGTCGATCCCCGCCTGTTCATCGGGGTGCGCGCGACAGTGGTCCCGGGCGAGGAATTCCAGACGGCGGGCGCTGATTTCCCCGAAATGAAGGGGCGCGGCGAGACCGCTCGTGGCCGCGCGATCAAGCCGGTCACGTTCGAGCTTGTAGTGACGGGCACGTTGCTCGAAAAACGAGCGGGCGCGCACGAGGGTC
>JAKCBQ010000008.1 GCA_021839245.1 Pseudomonadota bacterium | reverse complement strand
GCGTAGATGATGATCGGCACGCCCACAAAGTGGGTGAGGCGATTACGTCGGTCGCGGTGGTAACGACCGTAGGACGCGAGAAGTTCCGGAAGGACACGCACGGGATCAGTATACGGCCGGACCTTCCTTGGTCCCGTCGTGGAGTTCCCACGTCCTCTCCCCGGTTTCTGGAAAATCGTTCTATCATCCGGGGAGTCCCGTCACAAGGTCATTCTTCCATGATCATTCGCGAATGGCGCGGCCGGGCGCGCCGGGAGAAGACGGAAGAGTATCGCCACTATTTTCGTCGTCATGTGGTCCCCGAGTTTCATCGTCAGCCGGGATTCCTCGGCGCTTCTCTGAGCATGCACGCCCACGGCGATGTGGTCGAGTTCCTGGTCCTCACACAGTGGCTCTCCATGGAGGCCGTTCGGGGCTTTGCCGGAGAGGAGCCTGAAAAAGCCGTCGTCGAACCGGGCGCGATCGCCCTTTTGATGGACTACGATCGAACGGTCCGTCACTACGACGTCCTCGATATCGTCTCCTCGGGTTGATCCCTGAGAAGGGACCTCCGCCTCCGGAGTCCCCGTCCCAGGGGCGGGGACCCCCCGATCGGGCTAGCGCCCGTTCTCGGTGTTCGAAGAAGCGGTCACGAAGAGGGAGAGCCGGGTCGGCGCCGGCGGACCGTGGTCATACCTCCCTGTGATGCGCCTGGATCGGCCGAGATGAGCGTGATGGGGTAGAGGTCGGCGTAGAGCAGCAGCTGGTTCAATGCGAAAAGCGCCATCAGGGTGGGAGGGCGGTTTTCATGATGATCTTCCGACAGGAGCTTCGTGGGCCTTGCGTCGGGGATGTGCGGCGACTATACTTGTACAACTTATTGCACAGGTATCGTGATCATGAAAGTCGTGACCTACACCCAGGCGCGCAATGAACTCAAATCCATCTTGGATGGTGTCGTCCAGGATGCGGATGTCATTGTCATCAGCCGTCGCGATGCCGAGGGCGATGCGGTCGTCATGTCGCTCGAGAGCTACAACAGCATCATGGAAACCCTGCACCTGACCGGCAATCCGGCCAATGCGGCGGCGCTCGCGCGTGCCGTTGCCCAGGACAAACGCGGTCTCGCGCAGGAACGCACCCTGCTTCCCGACGAGTGATCGTGCGGGCTATCCGTTTCGTACCGGATGCTTGGGCGGACTACCTCTACTGGCAGGCTCAGGACAAGAAGACCCTCAAACGCATCAACCTGCTCATCACGGCCGCGGCCAAGGATCCGTTCGAAGGGATCGGCAAACCCGAAGCGCTGCGCGGGGATCTCTGGGGCTATTGGTCAAGGCGCATTGATGACACGAACCGGCTGGTCTATCGGGCGACGGACGCCGAACTTGTCGTGATCGCCTGCCGCTTCCACTACGACAACTGAATTCGAAAGGATCTCACACCTTGTTCAAGGGGCTTGCGACAAACGCGAGCTGCTGAAGTTCGTAGAGCGGGTACATGAACTGGTTGAAGTCTGAAGTGGCCTCCAAAGTCAGACGAATGGCCTCGGCAAGGTCGACACCGTTGAAGTCGAATCGCCGGGAGAGCAGCCAGATGTCATAGAAGTCCTTCGTGCGGCTATTCAATCTGCCGAATTCCACCATCGCTTCAAACTTCTCGGCGATCGTACTTTCACGGCTATAACAGAGAAGACGCGGCGCTGGAAAATCAAGCAGCCCGGGAAAATCAGCCTCTTGGGGAGAGGGATAAACAGGGTCGCCAAAACCGATATCAACCATGCAGAGCGATGCGTGCCGTATCCAGGGAGCCTCGGAGACGAAGTCGGATGCCTTCATAATCCGTATCCTTCGTTATTCGTTCCAGGCGAAGGCTGTCTGTATCAAAGACCAGACCATCGGGGCCCACCTCGGTCGATAGAATTTCCCGGACCTGAGCGATCAAGTCCCCCTCGCGATGACTTGTCCTGCCGAGAAGATCAATATCCATCGTGGCGCGCGGCATCGGCGATTCCCAGACACGGAGCATGAGAGCCCCCTTGAGGACGAAACGCCCGGCAAGCGGAGAACGCGACAGGCGATAGAGGAACCGTTCCATCGCGTAGTCTTGGAGCAGTTCGTTAAAGGTGTGCTTGTCCGTACGCGCTTTGTTCAGGAGCCGCTGGCGAACCGACGCAGCCACGTTCCGAGGTGACTTTCCCTTCATATCAGCGTCTCGAGGTAGGGCCGCATGATGCGCTCCATCCGGCAAATCCGGGCGTATTTAAGCAGATCATCGACCCGGAAAGGCTTTCTCGCTTTGTAGAACCTCAGGGCCTCCAGGACAACGTCCGTACCGAGCTTGTTGCGAAATTTAAAGCAGTCCGCCAGAGTCTTTTCGGGGCCGTAAATGCGGACAGCCACCCCGTCAATCCGGTGCGTCTCGATGCCGGCGAGGAAGCTGTGGCCGGAGAAGCGGTGAACCGAAATGGGGGGGTGGGCGATCCTGGGCGTCTCCGCTCCCTTCGGCAGGGAGATGTCGACGGCGTGGGGGATCTGCGTTGTCATCTCGTGGAAGGCCAGCGCTGAAACAAGGCAGACCACGGCCTGCGGTGCCCTGAGAGCGACCGTCACGAGATCCGGGCTGCTGAGGGGTGGAGCATCGGCCAGACGGTAAACGCCACGCGACACAACAACAAAAACCCCCTCATCGCGAAGCTGATAGAGGGTTCGGGGGTGAATGCCGGCCTTCAGTGCCTCACGGGTCCTGATTTGCCCGCCTTGCTCCTGGATCAGCCGAATCGATCAATGCTTCCGGGAAACAGAGTCTCCAGTCCGTACCATGGATAAAATTACCTATTTATAAATATATCTATAGATAATTCTATCCTATGAGAGCTGAAAAACCTTTATTGAGCACCTTGTCCTGATGGGACGCGGTATAGGTTACGTTGACGCGAGTATCCTGGCCACTACCGTGCCGTGCAGGCTCATGGCTCTCGATCACCGTGCCGCGGAACTCGCCCATGGGAGACGGCACGACAACTCCACCGCCCCCACAGCGCAACCCACCACCAACCTCCCATCTCCCGCCTCGGGCTCGACGGGAACAACGTGGTGAGAGACTACGGCTAGTGCCGGTTTTCGGTGTTCGGCGGAGCGGTCACGAAGAGGGGAAGTCCCCCGGTCCGGACCGACCAGACGAGTTTTCCGGTGTGGGCATCGATCTTGAGAACACGCCCGCCGGCGCTGTCCGCGACGTAGAGGGAGCGACCTCGGGGTCCGGAGACCACCGTCGTCGGTCCCAACCCGGCCCGGAAGGGTTCAAGCATCACGCCGCTCGCCGTCACGATGCGGGTCAGGGTGTTCGTGGCCTGATTCGGCACGTAGAGCACGTCGTTCTCCTCGACGAGAACCGGGTTGCCCGGCACGAGACCGGTGGGGTAGGGGCGGCCTGCGCGATCGTTTGCGAGATCGACGGGTGTGACCTCGCTGGCGCCCTGATCGACGACGTAGAGGCGCTTCTTGCGGATGGAGAGCGCGAGCCCGACCGGCCTCAGTTCGACAGGGATCGGCGGTCCCACACGCCGGCTCGGGAGGCGGACGCCGACCACCGTGTTCGATCCGGCGTTGGCCACGTAGAGGATCCGGCCGCCGGGGGCGAAGAGGAGAGCCGAGGGGGCTTCGCCCGTGATGATCGGGGCTCCGGGGCTCTCATGCCCGAGAGCGATGGGCTCGATGCTGTTGCTTCCCCCGTCGGCCACCCACAGCGTCGATCCCCGGGGACTCAGCGCGAGAGCATCGGGTCCCGGGCCCGCCGGGAGGGTGGCGACGACCTTCTGCGTCACGGTGTCGATCGCCGAGATCGTGTTCGAACCCTGGTTTGCCACGTAGAGGTGTTGGCCGTGGAGACCCGGAACAGCCGTGTCGGGGTCGTTCCCCACCGCGATCCGGGGACCGAGTGCACCCGTCCGCGGGTTGATCGCCACGACGCTGTTGTCGGCGTTGTTGACCGCGTAGACGAGGGGGAGGATCTCGTGAGGACGATTCTCAACCCGGAGCGGAAGACGCCGCTCGGGGAGGACGGCCCCTCGCGGGGTGCGGGCGTTGAGATAGACATCCGCGTATCCGGTCTCCGCGTTCGGAGCCACGTGCACGACGAGAGGGAGGCGCATCCGGCCGTGCGGGGGCAACGTGACGGCGCCCGTGCGGGCCGAGACGACGGTGAGACCGGGGCCGGCCGCCAGGGTCCAGTGGAGCCGGGTCCGGCGCCGCGCGTGCCGGCCGTCGAGGACGAAGAAGAGATGAAGGATTTCCCCCGGATGCACGAACACCTGCCGGGCGCCGAGGAGACGCACGTTGGTCGAGGGCGGGAAGTGGATGGGTCCGGGGGCGAAAGAGGGCGGGGCGTCCGCCGGAGCGCTGCCCCAAGAGCGGTCGGGCCTCGAGCCCACGCGAAAGTCCAGGTGAAGGGCTCCCTTGCGGGGAAGCGCGACCCATGTCCGTTGGTACAGGGCTCCGTCGACCCGCAGTCCGTGGACGTAGGGGCGATTGGGCGCCGCACGCCTCGCACGGATGACGATCCGCAGACCCTGAGGCGAGTCGATGCGGGCGTAGCGGAAAAGGGGGCTTCCAAGATCGAGCATGCGCACCGCCGGGTTCTGGGGGTAGAGCCCGAGCGCGCACCAGATGTACCACGCGCTCATCGTCCCGAGATCGTCGTTGCCGGGGAGTCCCGCCGGCGTCGGAAGGTAGAGCGTCGTGACGGCGCGCCGCACGACGGCCTGCGTTCGCCAGGGAGCGAGGGCGCTCAGATAGACCCACGGATCCCCGAGGCTCGGTTCGTTGCCGAGCCAGGCGTAGGGGGCGCTCTGCCCTACGTTGAGATGCCTGAAATAACGATTGAGCCGCCGCACGGTGGCGCGACGTCCGCCGAGCCCGCGGATCAGATCCTTGAGGTCTTCGGGCACCATCCAGGTGTATTGCGCGGCGTTGCCTTCCTGGAATCCGCTTTGGCCGTTCACCGTGATCGGCGTCGAAAGAAAGGCTCCGGCGCGGTTGCGCGGGGCCATCTCGCGTCGGGAGCGATCGAAGATCTTGCTCCAGTTCGCGGAACGCTTGAGGAACGACCGGGAGAGCGAAGGGTGCCCGAGCTCCCGCGCCAGGACGGCGATGGAGAAGTCGTCGAGCGCGTATTCGAGGGTCTCCGAGGCTCCGTTCGGAACCGGGGCGACCGAGGTCGTGAGCGCGTGGTCGACGTACCCACGCTTGAGATAGGAGGCGAGGCCCGGGCGTTCCACGTACCAGCCCTGAGCCGGGCGGGCGGAGGTGTCGGTGGCTCCGCGGATCATGGCGCGGAGCGCGGCCGGGGCGTCGAAGCCGCGCGCGCCGAACGCGTAGGCCCCGGCGAGGATCGGATCGGCCGCGTCACCGCCCATGACCCCCGTGTAGCCGTTGGCGAGGGGCCACTTGGGAAGGAGACCGCCCTGATGCGCGTCGCGGACCAGAGACTCGGCCATGGCGTCGACGCGGTGGGGGACGAGGAGAGCCAGCAGAGGAATTTCCGTGCGGTAAATGTCCCACCCGGAGAAGTTGGCGTACTGCGTCCGGCCGGGGTGCAGCCGATGGATACGCCCGTCAAAACCGGGATACTCGCCGGTGACGTCGTTGAAGAGGGTGGGCTGGAGAAGCGTGTGGTAGAGCGCGGTGTAGAACGTGACCCGCTCGGGGTGGGTGCCGCCGCGGACGACGATGCGGCCGAGAAGCCGTGACCAGGACCGGCGCGCGGCGCGACGCACGCGCCTCAAGCTCCAGGTCCGTGCTTCGGCATGAAGGTTGGCCAGTGCCCCGTGCACGCCCACGTAAGAGATTGCGACTTTCATCTTGATCGCGTTGTTCGTGCCGCGCGCCGGAAAGACGACCCAGCCTCCCGAGCCGGGCCCGCTTACGCGGCGCGCGCCCCGCTCCAGCCTTCCCGGCGTCCACGTTCCCGTCCGGACGAACGGACGGTCGAAGCGGGCGACGAAGTAGACCCGAAAACGGTCCGGGGCTCCACAGAATCCGCCGCTCGTCGCCTCCCCCACGACCGTGCGCGATCCGATCGCCCGGAAACGGGCATTGGTCACGCCGGCCTGGTCCGAGGAGACTTTGAAGATCACCCGCCCGTTTCTCTTCGCGGGGAAGACGAACTCGCCAAGACCCGTCCGTCGGGTCACCGTGAGCCGGACCCGAACGGGGGGTCGGCCGATCGTGACCGCGTACCAGCCGGGGTGGGCGACTTCGGTCGCGTGGCTGAAGGAGGCCGTCGCATCCCACGGTTTCGGGCTCGTGCCGACCCGGGGCAGGATGTCAAAATCGCCGAAGACCGAGCAACCCGGTCCGCTCAGGTGGGTGAGCCCGAAGCCGAGCACGCGGTGGTCCGGATAGTTGTAGCCGCCTCCCGCGGGTTGCGAAGGCGTGTCGGGGCTCCATTGGATCATGCCGAAGGGAAGGCTGGCGCCCGGAAAGGTGTCGATGGGGCCGCCGACGGCGGTGCCGGAGGTGCCGATGAAGGGATCGACGTCCCGCCAGGCGCGTCGGCCGGCCCCAAGACCGGCGCGGGCCGGGACCACGAGGGCGAGGCTCGCGGCGAGGACGGACGGCACGAGCCACGACACTCGTGTCTTGGACCAGGAAGAGAAGGGCGGGCGCGATTTCATGGATGTTCCTCGCGGTAGCGGGATCTACGAGAGGGCAACGTGCAGCAACCGCCCCTGCCGGACGCGTCGGGCACCCCAAGTCTTCGGTTGAGTATAGGACGAAAGCCGGGGTGAGTCCGGGGGAGGACTGCATGTCGAGTCCGATCTCTCGTATCGTTGTGGAGAGAGCTGATGGCCGTTCAGGGGATTGCGCCGTGTCCGAGAGTGAGTCGTTGTCCGGATCCGGAGTCGAGACGCCGTTACGGGGGCAGGCGAGATCCTCGACCGAGATGCGGGCCCTCGCGTTCGTCAGCGTCATCTTTTTTATGTGGGGCCTCATCACGAGCCTCAACGACGTCCTGATCCCCCATCTCAAGTCCGTGTTCGACCTCGATTACGCCGGGATCATGCTCGTGCAGTTCATGTTTTTCGGGGCCTATTTCGTCGCCTCGTGGCCTTCGGGCTGGATCGTCGCGCGGCTCGGCTATCCGAAGAGCATGTTTGGGGGTCTCGTCCTTTCGGCCGTCGGAGCGTTTTTGTTCTTCCCGGCCGCCGCCGCTCCTTCCTATCCGATGTTTCTTCTGGCTCTCTTCGTGCTCGCGAGCGGCATTACGCTTCTTCAGGTCGCCGCCAACCCGTACGTGAGTCTGCTCGGCCCGCCGCGCGGATCCTCGAGTCGCCTCAATCTGGCTCAGGCGCTCAATTCGCTCGGAACGATTCTCGGGCCCGCCGTCGGGGGGGTGCTCATCCTTTCGATCCCGGTCATCTCCTACGCGATTCGTCGTCACTGGACGATCGGGGCCGAGCATGTCTACATGCTTCGCCAGACCACGTTGGTGCAGGGGCCCTACGTCGGATTGGGCCTTCTTCTTCTCGTCCTCGCCCTCGTGCTTTACGTCATGCGTCTCCCGGAGGAACGAACCGCATCCGCGCGGCCGGAGAGCGGGCTTTTCGTCGCGATGCTGCGTCGCCCGCGCGCCTACCGCTCTCTCCTTTTGGCGGCCGTCGCCATCTTCGTCTATGTCGGGGCGGAGGTCACGCTCGGCAGTTTCATGATCAGCTACATTTCCCAGCCGCGCTTCGGCGGCATCCCGGTCGATCGGGCCGCGATGTTCGTCTCCTTCTACTGGACGGGGGCGATGATCGGGCGGTTTGTCGGTTCCTGGGTGCTGCGCAAGGCCAACCCGCGCCTTCTCCTCGGAGGGGCGGCCGTGGTGGCCGCGGCGCTCGTCACCACGACCCTTCTCAGCCACGGCATGCTGGCCGTCTGGAGTGTGGTGTCGGTGGGCCTCTTCAACGCGATCATGTTTCCGACGATCTTCGCCCTCGGCATCGAGGGGCTCGGCCCCCGAACGGGCCAGGCCTCGAGTCTTCTCGTGATGGCGATCGTGGGCGGGGCGATCATCCCCCTTCTTCAGGGGTTTTTGGCGGACCGCATCGGTATCCACCACGCCTACGTCCTTCCGCTGCTTTGTTACGGCTACATCGTCTTCTACGGTTTTTGGGGGTCGCGCCCCCCCACGCCGACGAGCGCTCTCCGGCCGGAGACGTCCCGTGCCTGACATCGGCTGTCTGGGTGAGGCCCTCATCGATTTTCTGGCCGAGCCCGTCCGGGGTCCGCGCGAGGGGCGGCGTTTTTCCGAGAACGCCGGTGGGGCTCCGGCCAACACGGCCGTGGCCGCCGTGAGGCTCGGGGTCACAGCGTCCTTTCTCGGGGCGCTCGCCCACGATGCGTTCGGAGATTTCCTCTGGGATGAGCTCACCAGAGCGGGGGTCGGGACCGAGGGTGTTCAACGCCCCGACGACGGCCGGACGGCCCTCGCTTTCGTCTTTCGGGACGGCTCCGGCGAGCGGAGTTTTCTCTTCTACGGCGAGCGGGCCGCACATCTTCTCTACCGTCCGGAGTCTCTTCCCGGCGAAGTTCTCCCGTCCTTACGCGTCCTCCATCTCGGGTCCACCAACACCCTGACCGACGAGAGGTCCGCCGCGGCCACCGAGGACTGTTTGAGGCGCGCGCGGACCTTGGGCGTTCGCACGTCCTTCGACCTCAACCTGCGGCCCTCTCTCTGGTCGGATCTTCGCCTGATGCGCCCCCGGATCGACCGCCTCCTTCCCGACGTCGCGATCCTCAAAATGTCCCGTGAGGAGTTCCTTTGGATGAACGAAACCGCCTCCGGGCCTTGGCTCGAGGAGTGGTTCGCGGCCTCGGGACGGATCGCCCTCGTGACCGACGGGCCGCGGCCGATCGAGTACATGACCCGTACGAGGCGAGGCCGGGTGCCCGCCTGGGCGATCGAGGTGCACGACACGACCGCGGCCGGAGACGCTTTCGCGGCGGGATTCCTCGTCCGCACCGTCGAGGCCGCGCGTCACGGAGCGGATCTCGAGGCGTGGCTCGAGGAGGAGGACGCGCTTGTCCCCGCCCTTCGTTTCGCGGCCGCCGCGGGCGCCCTCGCCGCGGCCCGCCCGGGATCCTTCGCCGCCATGCCGCGGCGGGAAGAGGTCGACACCTTTCTCGAGTCCCGCCGTGCGAGCCGGGCCTGACTTCCGCTCGCCCGGGTTCCTCGCGGAACACATCCGCGAGATCCTCGCGTTCTACCGACCGCACGCCCTCGATCCCGCGGGAGGATTCTTCCATTATTTCAAAGACGACGGAACCGTCTACGATCGGCGCCACCGTCATCTCGTGAGCAGCACGCGTTTCGTCGTCAACCACGCCCGTGCCTGGCGGGCGTTTGGCGATCCCGACGACCGTACGCGGATGGAGCACGGACTGCGCTTCCTGCGCGAGGTTCACCACGATCCCGCCACGGGAGCCTACGCCTGGACCCTCCGGGACGGCGTGCCGGAGGACCGCACGCGCCACGCCTACGGCATGGCGTTCGTGCTGTTGGCTTACGCGACGGCTCTCGAGGCGGGCTGCGACGAGGCGGCGGCGTGGCTCGATGAAACCTGGACCCTTCTCGAAGAGCGCTTCTTCGAACCGGCCCACGGCCTTTACCGTGACGAGGCGGACGAGCGCTGGGTGTTTTCGTCGTACCGCGGGCAGAACGCCAACATGCATCTTTGCGAGGCGCTCATTGCCGCCCATATGGCCACGGGCCGGACGTCCTTCCTGGATCGTGCGGAACTCGTCGCCGATCGCATCGTCCGCCGTCAGGGAGGGCTCGCCGGTGGGGTCGTCTGGGAGCACTACGACGCGGACTGGCAAATCGATTGGGACTACAACCGCGAGAATCCCAAACATCTCTTCCGTCCCTGGGGGGTTCAGGTCGGTCACCAGATCGAGTGGGCCAAGCTGCTCCTGACGCTCGAGCGGCTGCGTTCCTCGGACTGGCGCCTCGAGCGGGCCCGCTGGCTCTTTGATCGCCATGTCCGGCTCGGGTGGGACGAGCGCTTCGGCGGTCTCTACTACGGGCTCACGCCGGACGGAAGCCCCGTCGACGACGACAAGTATTTTTGGGTCCAAGCGGAAGCCATCGCCGCCTCGGCACGTCTTGCTCTCGCCACCGGCGACGCGCACTATTGGGAGTGGTACGACCGCCTCTGGCGGTACGCCTGGCAATCTTTCGTCGATCACCGCTACGGCGCCTGGTACCGAATCCTCCGCCGGGACAACCGCAAGTACAGCGACGAGAAGAGCCCGGCCGGCAAATGCGATTACCACACGATGGGCGCCTGTCACGAGGTCCGCGACCTTCTGCTCTCCTGAGAGCGGGGCGTCGGAGACGGAGTCCTCCTCCCGCGGGCGGGGCAAAAGCGTTGGCGGCCGACCTCCGCGGCGGCATCCCGGCCAAGGCAGCGCGAAGGCGGGGGAGGGGCGGGGGTGGGTCCGTCGTTATACTGGCGGGGGTGAGCGGCACAGACAGGCGCGCTTCGTGTGGAGCGCCGAGCGAGGGGCCCCACCGTGGAGAGCGTACTCCGGGAGGTCGTGGTACCGTGTCGAGCTATACCTTTTCCGTAACGATCCCCGGCCCCTTCGAGGAGGCCGGACGGCGGGTGACGGAAGCGCTTGCGGCCGAGGGGTTCGGCGTTCTCTCGACCGTGGATGTCGCGCAGACACTCGCCCGGAAACTTGGCGTCACCATCTCCCCGTACGTCATCCTCGGGGCCTGCAATCCGCAGGAAGCGCATGCGGCGTTGTCCGCCGATCCCGATCTTGGGGCCCTTCTGCCCTGCAACGTCGTCCTCCGCGGCCGATCCGATGGGCGTGTCGATGTCGTCTTCATGGATCCGGAGGCCGTTCTTGCACTCGTGGCGAGACCCGAGATCGCGGCCGTGGCCCACCGGGTGCGGACGAAACTTCACAGGGTCGCCGACACTCTCGCCCCCACGTGACGATGGCCCCTTCGGAACCGACGACGTTCTCGCTGGCCCGCAAGTGGCGTCCGCAACGTTTTGCCGATGTCGTCGGCCAAGAGCCGGCGGTCCGCGTACTCCAGAACGCCCTCGGTCGCGGGCGCCTTCATCCCGTGCTCCTCTTCACCGGGGTGCGCGGCGTCGGCAAGACGACGCTCGCGCGGCTCGTGGCCAAGGCTCTCAACTGCGAACGCGGGGTCGTCGCGGAACCGTGCAACGGGTGCCCGGCCTGCCGGGCCCTCGAAGCGGGTCAGTTCGTCGATTTCCTCGAGATCGATGCGGCGTCCCGGACCCGTGTCGAGGAAACGCGGGAGCTTCTGGCCAATGTCCCCTACGCGCCCGCGGCCGGCCGCTTCCGCGTCTATCTCATCGACGAAGTCCACATGCTTTCGGGGCATTCGTTCAACGCACTGCTCAAGACGCTCGAGGAACCACCGCCGCACGTGGTCTTCATTTTGGCGACGACCGACCCGGAGAAAGTGCCTGCCACCGTCCTTTCGCGCTGTCTCCGCCTGAGTCTGCGCCGGGTTCCGCCCGAAGCGTCGGGGGCGCGTCTCGCACACATTCTTGATGAAGAGGGCGTCCGCTACGACGAGGAGAGCCTTCGACTCGTGGCTCAGGCGGCGGAAGGGAGCCTCCGCGATGCACTCAGCCTTGTGGATCAGGCGATCGCCTACGGGGATGGGACACTGCGGGGCGAAGAGATCGCCGCCCTTCTTGGCACGATCGACGAAGAACGGCTCGTGATTCTTCTACGCGATATCGAGCAGGAGCACGTGGAAGGCGTGCGGTCTTTCTTGTCTCAGGTCGAGGAGCGTGGGCTCGATCCCCGGGTCCTCGTCGAGCGCCTCCTGGCCCTTTTGTCCCGGATCGCCCTCGAACAGCTCGACGCGGCAGGGGCGCGCGAGGGTCCGGCCCTCGCTCCCGAGACGGTTCAACTTTTCTACGAGATTGCCTGCAAGGCCTACGAGGAGCTTCGGATCTGCGACGATCCGCGCACCGTGCTGCGCATGGCGGTGGTTCGCATGGTGGCCCTGCGCCCCCTGGCGCTCGAGGTCGCCGGCGGTGAGGCTCCGCCCCCACCCCCCCTTGCACCGGGCGGCACGCAGGAGAGACGCCGCGCCCCGGAGGCCGCGCCTTCCCGCCCGGCATCTTCTCCGGCTCGTGCCGCCGCCGTCCGTCCTGCGGTGGGCCGTGCCTCGACGGCTCCGCCTCCGCCTCCGGCGGAGGCCCCGCAGGGCGCGGAGCCTACGCCGCTCGACCCCACGACCTGGCCCGAGACCGTCGCGCGTCTTCCGCTCCAGGGCATCGTGCGTGAGGCCGCGTCTCATCTCGGCTGGCAGAACCTCGATGCCGAGGGTCGTCTGGTTCTCTGCGTGGCCAAGGCCCACGCCGATCTCATCGTTCCCCGGACGGAAGAAACGCTGGCGCGTGTCCTCGCCTCCTGGGACACCCGGGTTCGTGATCTTCGGATCGTCGTTCGCGAAGACGCCGATTTCCCGACCTACGCGCGCCTGCGACGCCGTGCCGACGAGCAGAGCCAGGAGACGCTCGAGACGGAGTTTCGCGACGATCCGATCGTCCAGGACATCGTGCAGAATTGGGGAGGACGAATCCGCAGCGGAACCGTCCGCAACCCTGAGGAGAGAGGACCGTGACGCCCAAGGCTCTTCACGTGGACCGCCGTTGTGGCGTCCGGTGCGGGGGACGGAGGAGATGAAGGAATTTTCGCCCGCCGTTCGCGAACTCGTCGACGCCCTGCGCACGCTTCCCGGCGTGGGCCCGCGCACCGCTCAACGGATGGCCTTCTTTCTTCTTCGCGACGAAAGGCACGAAGCGCGCCGTCTCCAGGCCGCGCTCGAGCGGGTGTGCACGAGCGTCGGCCGCTGCCGTGACTGCCGCATGTACTGCGAGGACGAGACGTGCGAGCTGTGCCGCGCGACACGGCGCAACCGGGCGCTTCTCTGCGTCGTCGAATCGCCCGCCGATCTCATGGCGTTCGAAGCGACGGGACGGTACGACGGTCTCTATTTCGTTCTCTTTGGCCATCTCTCACCCCTGGACGGCATCGGCCCCGACGAGCTGGGTCTCGGACGGTTGCACGCGCGTCTGCGCGACGGCGAGGTGCGCGAGGTGATCCTGGCCACCAACCCCACCGTCGAAGGTGAGGCCACCGCCCAGGTGATCGCCGCCCTCTGCGCCGAGGCGGGGGTGGCGAGTTCGCGTCTCGCCCACGGTGTTCCCGCCGGAGGCGAGCTCGAGTACCTCGACGGCGCCACGCTCGGTTGCGCCCTCGACGGGCGTCGGCCCTATGCGGCCTGAACGTTTTGCCTCTGGGATGAAGACCTCATGAACGAGACGACCTGTCCTTTCTGCCGCATCGCCGCGGGCACGCTGCCCGCGGATCTCGTGGCCACCGAAGCCTCCTGGATCGCCTTCCGCGACCTCCATCCGCAGGCTCCCGTGCACGTGCTGATCGTGCCGCGCCGTCACCTCGTCTCGGCCGTGGAACTCGAGAACGACCCCGCCCTGGCCGGCACGCTCCTCGCCGCCGTCGCGCGGGTGGCCCGTCGCGAAGGCCTCGCCGAGCGAGGCTACCGGATCGTGAGCAACGTGGGCCACGAGGGCGGACAAACCGTGCCGCATCTGCACTTCCATCTCCTGGGGGGTCGTCCCCTCCACTGGCCTCCGGGATGAGCCTTTCGTTCCCCGCCGGCCGGCCGCCTCCGCCCGACGACGGCCGTCTCATCTGGATCGACCTCGAAATGACCGGACTTCGGCCCGATGAGGACGTCATCCTCGAGATCGCCACCGTGGTGACCGACAAAGATCTCGCCGTGCTCGCCGAGGGGCCGGTCCTGGCCATCCGTCAGGATCCGGCGCGGCTCGAGGCGATGGACGCCTGGAACCGCAGCCACCACCACGAAAGCGGTCTTGTGGCGCGTGTGCTTGCGAGCACCACGGACACCGCCGAGGCCGAGCGACGGACGCTCTTGTTTCTTGCCCGCCACGTGCCGGCGGGCGCCTCGCCGATGTGCGGCAACAGCATCTGTCAGGACCGCCGGTTCCTCGCCCGTCACATGCCCGAGCTCGAACGCTTCTTCCATTACCGCAATCTCGACGTCTCGACCCTGAAGGAACTCGCCCGTCGCTGGTCGCCCGAGGCCCTCGCCGGATACCGCAAGGAGAGCCGGCACACGGCGCTCTCGGATGTCTACGATTCCATTGAGGAATTACGCTACTACCGGGAGACGATATGGCGTCGGGTCACGTGAAGGCGCCGGGCGGGAGAGGCTCCGGAGGGTCGAACTCCGGGCCTCTCGGGCGGTCCAACGGGGTGGTGGGCGTGTCCCCGTGAAGTTCGGAAGGCCTCCGGAGGGAGCAGACGACGACCGCCGCCTCGTTGCACGTGCCCGCAGTGGCGACAAGACGGCCTTTGATCTTCTGGTCTTGAAGTATCAGCATCGTGTGGTCAAACTTGCCCAACGCTACGTTCGCGATCCGCAGGAGGCGCTCGACGTTGCTCAGGAAGCCTTTCTCCGGGCCTACCGTGCGATCGGCGGCTTCCGTGGCGAGAGCGCTTTTTATTCGTGGCTCTACCGGATCACGATCAACACGGCCCACAACCATCTGGCCGCCCGCCGTGTCCGGCGTGAGGAGACGCCGCCTGCGGAAGGGGAGGAGGGGGCGGGCACCTCTCTCGAGGATCGTGTCCAGGATCTCAATACGCCCGAAGCGATGCTTCTCAGCGACGAGATCCGTCGGACGATCGAGCGGGCGGTCGAGGAACTCCCGGACGATTTGCGAACGGCCATCGTGCTTCGTGAGGTCGAGGGATTGAGCTATGAAGACATCGCCCGTGTCATGGACTGCCCCGTGGGCACGGTCCGCTCGCGGATCTTTCGCGCCCGCGAGGCCATCAACGCCCGCATCGAACCCCTGCTCGGCTGAGCGAAGACCGAGCGCATAATTGCCGGAGGATTTCCCACCATGATCGCCCCGTCTCCCCTTTCCGCAACCGCCGACGAAGCGGGCGAAGACTGCTCTGCGCTCTTCGACGGCACCGCCGGTCGCAAGACGACGGCACGGCTCCTCAGCGGCATGGGCCAGGACGCCCGGCTGCGGTGGCGTTTTGCCCGCTACGCCCTCATCAGCAGTGCGCTTCGGGGCCAAATCACCGACCTCAGCCTGGACGGCGGACTGGCGGGCCGTGTGCTCAGCCGGCTCCCGGACGAGCGGCCCGAACCCGCCGAATCACGTGCCGCCCGCCGGCTCTCTTGGGCTCTCGCGGGCGGTTTGGCGGTGGCGGTGTTCTCCACCCTCGTGGTGCGTGGGATTGTGGTTCTGCCCGACAGCGGGTTCGTGATGACCGGAGCCGCGACGCGCGTGCCGGCGCCCGCCCGCCCGCTCCGGCTCGCCAGTTACGGGCGCCCGAGACGCGCGGCGTGGCGGCGCGGAGCGCCGGCCGAGCAGCGTGTGCTCGACGAGTATCTCCTCACGCACTTGAGCGCTTCCCGGGACTACGCCCCCGTCATGGCCCATGCCCGCCTCGCCGCCTACGGAACGACGATGCCGCTTCGGGTCCCCCTGCGTCCGGCTCGGCCTTGATGCCGCCGCGCTCGGCCGTCCGCCTCGTCTGCCTGGCGCTCGTCCTGGCGAATCCCCTCTACGCCCGCCCGCCGCGGGTGCTGTCTTGGATCGTGCGCATGCAGAGCGCTCTTCACCGCCGGACCTACGAGGGCCGTTACGTCTTCGTCGATCCCCCCGTGGTGGTTGCTTTTTCTATCCGCCACGGCCCGGGTTGGGAAGAGGTCACCACCCTCAACGGGGCGCGCCGGACCGTGCTGCGGGCAGGGCGCTGGACGGCCGTCAAGAGTTTTCCAGGCCCCTGGGTCCGGCTCGGTGGACCCCCCTGGTACACGGATCTCCCGCCGCGGGCTCATGCGTCCCTGCTTCGTCGGCTGGCCCGCTATTACCGCTTGCAGCAGGTGGGTCATGGGCGCGTGGCGGGCGAGCGCGCGGCTCTCGTCGTCGCCGTGCCTCGCGACGGCTACCGCTACGGCTACCGCTTCTGGATCGCGGTCCGTAGCCTCCTCCCGTTGCGAACCGTGCTCGTCTCTCCCGCCGGCCGGGTCCTGGAACAAATGATGTTCGTGAACGTTTCTTTTCCTGCTCGGCTCAACCCGCCCCGGCTGGTACAATGGCGGCGACGCGGACGGGCAAGGCGGCGGCACCGCGCGTTCCCGGGATCCTTGTCGATCCTGCCCGAGTGCCGTCCTCTGTGGCTTCCCCCGGGGTTTCGTGTGATGTCCGACGAGGTGATTCCCGAAGGCCTGCGCCGCGAGCCGGCCCGCCATCTTCTCGTGAGCGACGGGCTCGGGAGTTTCTCGATCTTCGTCCGCCGTATCCTGGCGGGTGCACCCCCGCCGCTGCTCGGCGCCAACAGCCTCGGGCCCATCAATGCCTACGGGCGGGTCGTGGGGGATTTCGCCATCACCGTGGTCGGTGCGGTCCCGCCGGTCACGGTGCGCGCCACCGCGGAGCACATCGCTCTCCTGATGCCCGCGACCCCGTGAGCGAGGGGATCGTTTTCTACACCCGACGGGGCTGCCACCTCTGCGAGGAGCTTCGTGCGCGTCTGCGCGCCTGCGGTGTCGACCCCGACGGCTGGGCGGTCCGCGACGTCGATCACGATCCTGAGCTTCGGGCGCTCTTCGGCCGCCGGCTTCCCGTGCTCACGATCGACGGTCGTGTGGTGTGCGAGGGACGTCCGGACGACGAGACTCTCGGCCGGCTTCTCCCCCTCCTGGACCGCGTCGGGGGCACGGACGCGGACCGTGGGGAGGCGCGGTGAGCGATCTCGGGCACATCCGCAACTTCTGCATCATCGCCCACGTGGATCACGGCAAGTCCACGCTGGCCGACCGCTTCATCGAGCGCTGCGGGGGGCTCAGCAAACGCGAGATGGTCGCTCAGGTGCTCGACACCATGGAGATCGAACGTGAGCGCGGGATCACCATCAAGGCCCAGTCGGTGGCCCTCAACTACACCGCCGCCGACGGCGGCCGTTATCGGTTCCACCTCATCGACACACCCGGCCACGTGGATTTCTCCTACGAAGTCTCCCGCTCTCTCGCCGCTTGCGAGGGGGCGCTCCTCGTGGTCGACGCCGTCCAGGGCGTCGAGGCGCAGAGCGTCGCCCATTGCTACAAGGCTCTCGATCTCGGTCTTGTGATCGTTCCGGTCATCAACAAGATGGACCTCGAGGCCGCCGATCCCGAGCGGGTCATCGGCGAGATCGAGGATCTCATCGGGATCGAGGCCCACGACGCGCTGCGCGTGAGCGCCAAGAGCGGGGTCGGGATCGACGCGTTGCTCGAGGCCATCGTCGCCCGCGTTCCTTCACCCCGCGGCGACCCCACCGCGCCGCTTCGGGCCCTTCTTCTCGATTCCTGGTTCGACAACTACCAAGGGGTGGTGAGCCTCGTGCGGGTGGTCGACGGCGCCCTCGCCCGCGGCACCCGCCTGCGTTTTTGCGCCGCCGGGCGTGACCACACGGCCGAACACGTCGGCCTCTTCACGCCGCGGATGAGCGAACGGGACGCGCTCGCCTGCGGCGAGGTCGGCTACCTCGTCGCCGGTGTGAAGGATGTCGCGTCGGCGCGAAGCGGCGACACGCTGACCGAGGCCGCGCGTCCCTGCGCGCAGGCGCTCCCGGGCTTCGAGACCGTCGCCCCGCGCGTCTTTACCGGGCTCTTCCCGGTCGAGGCCGACGACTACGAGGCGCTGCGTGAGGCGATGGACAAACTTCATCTCAACGACGCCTCGTTCGTTTACGAGCCCGAGACCTCGGCGGCTCTCGGCTTTGGCTTCCGCTGCGGATTTCTCGGTCTTCTTCACATGGAGGTCGTGCAGGAACGTCTCGAGCGCGAGTACGGGCTTCATCTCATCGTGACCGCCCCTACCGTCCGCTATGAAGTCCTCGACCGCCGGGGCGAGACGCACACGGTCGACAACCCTGCCCGCCTTCCGCCGCTCGGGGAGATTGCGGAGATCCGCGAACCGGTCATCGAGGCCACGCTCCTCACCCCCTCCGTGCATCTCGGCGATGTCCTCGCGCTCTGTCACGACAAGCGCGGCGTCCAGAAAGCCCTCCAGTACCACGCTCGCCAGGTGGCGCTCACCTACGAACTTCCGCTCAACGAGGTCGTTCTCGATTTCTTCGATCGCTTGAAGTCGGTGAGCCACGGATTTGCGTCGTTCGACTACCGGTTCGCCGGGTTTCGCCCCGCGCCCCTCGTGCGTCTCGACGTGCTCCTGAACGGCGAGCGGGTCGACGCTCTCGCGCTCATCGTCCACCGTGAGCGGGCGTACGCTCAGGGACGCGCCCTCGTGGAACGCCTCGCCACGCTCATTCCGCGTCAGCTCTTCGACGTGGCCGTCCAGGCCGCGGTCGGCAGCCAGGTCATCGCCCGCGCCACCGTCAAGGCGTTACGCAAGAACGTGACCGCGAAGTGCTACGGGGGGGACATCACGCGCAAACGCAAACTCCTCGAACGTCAGAAGGAGGGCAAAAAACGCATGAAGCGCTTCGGGCACGTCGAGATCCCCCAGGAAGCCTTCCTCGCGGTGCTCGAGCGTGCGCCGTCCTCGCGGGGAACGCCGTGACCCGGCCCCCACACCCTTCGCCACCCAGAGGATCCGCCGGATGATCGTTTACGGCATCGCTTTCTATTTCCTTCTCGCGCTTCTCGTCTCGGGCGGCGTCCTGCTCGCGGCCCACATCCGCCGTCGCCGCGGCCGCGCGCCCGCCCCGGGGGGGATCTTCGCGCACGCGGTCGACTACAGCCGCTCGCTCTTTCCCGTCCTCTTCGTCATCCTCTTCATCCGCTCCTTCGTGGTCGAACCGTTCCGCATCCCCTCCGGTTCGATGGTGCCGACGCTTCTCGTCGGCGATTTCATCCTCGTGAACAAGTTTGCCTACGGCATCCGACTGCCGGTGACCAATCAAGTCCTCATTCCCACCGGGCGGCCACACGTCGGCAACGTCGTCGTCTTCCGCTTCCCCGAAAAACCCTGGCAGGACTGGATCAAACGCGTCGTGGGGGTCCCGGGGAGTCTGGTGAGCTATCGCGGCAACAACCTCTGGATCAACGGGGTGCCCATCCCCCACCGCTGCCTCGGCCCGTACCGGGGCCCGAGCGGTCCGCCGGGGTCCCTCCTCTGCGTCGAGCATCTCGGGCACGTCACCCACGACATTCTCATCACACCGGGGCTCGGAGCCCCGAGCGGCAGCACGCTGGTCCCTCCCGGGCATTATTTCGTCATGGGCGACGACCGCGACGACAGCGACGACAGCCGTTACTGGGGGACGGTTCCTTACCGCGACCTCGTGGGACGGGCGTTTCTGATATGGTTCAATTGGGACGCCTTCCGGCATCCACCCCTGTGGAACCGGATCGGGCGGTTGATTCACTGACGGGCCTCGAAGCGGGGGAAACGGTCATGAGACGCGATCAGGGGATGGGGTTTTGGGGTTGGCTGGTGGCCCTGGGCTTCGGCGCGCTCGTCGCGCTGGCCATCGTGCGGTTGGGTCCGGATTATCTCGAGTACTACACCGTGGTCAAGGCGGTGGACAACGCCGCGAAGACGGTCCGCGAGCCCGGGCGCGAGGCCGCCATGCGCGCGGTCGTGCACCAGTTCCAGGTCAACGAGTTTCCGGGCGTGCACGTGCGTGACGTCCGCGTGATCCGCCGCGGCCGCGGTCTCGTGTACGTGATCGACTACACGGCGAAGACGCCCTACCTCGGCAATATGGGGTTCTGGATGCACTTTCACGCCACGGTACCGATCCCGCGCCGGGAGCAATGAGCGGCTTCGACGAAACGCCGGCCCCCGGGGATCTCGAGCGTCTCCTGGGTTACCGCTTCCGCAGCCCCGATCTCCTCGCCCGTGCGCTCACCCACGCCAGCCACGGCGGCGAACACAACGAACGGCTCGAGTTTCTCGGCGATGCGGTGCTCGGGCTTGCGGTGGCCGAGACCCTCTACCACGGGCGGCCGGAGGCGACGGAAGGAGCCCTCACCCGGCGCCGGGCCCGACTCGTCTCGTCGCGTGCGCTCGCCTCGGCCGCGCGGCGCCTCGGTCTCGATCAACGCCTGCGCGTCGGAGGAGGATTCGACCGCTCGACGGCGGAAGCCCCCCTCGCCGACGCTCTCGAGGCCGTTGTGGCGGCCGTCTTCCTCGACGGCGGTTGGGACGAGGCCCGCCGCTTCGTCCACCGTCTGCTCGGTCCGGATCTGGCCGCCGCCGATCCCGGTGCGGAGGACCGGGATCCCAAGACCCGTCTTCAGGAATGGGCCCAGGCCCGCCGCCTTCCCCCGCCCTCCTACGTCGTCCTGGCCCGCGAGGGTCCGTCGCACGCGCCGCGTTTCGTGGTGCGTTGCAGCGTCGGCCCCGACGTTCCTCAGCAGAGCGCGGAGGGCGGTTCGCGGCGTGAGGCCGAACAGCGCGCCGCGGCGGCGTGTCTCCACTGGCTGGAACGTTCGTGAGTCGCGAATCCCCGCCGCGCGTCGTTCTCGTCGGGCGCCCCAACGTGGGCAAATCCACCCTGTTCAACGCCTGGGTGGGCGAGAAGTGGAGCATCGTGAGCCCGCGGGCGGAGACCACGCGCGGGGCCACCCTCGCCCCGGCGCGGGCGGAGGGCCGCGGGATTCTCCTCGTCGACACCCCCGGATGGGCCCCCGTGCGGACGCGGAGTCTTCTCCACCGCCGCATGCAACACGTGCTCGGGGAGGAGCTCCTCGCGGCCGACGCCGTCGTCCTCGTCGTCGACGCGCCGCGCTGGACGGAAGCGGAGGACGCGCTTGTCGCGCGCCTCGCCTCCGCCTCGGTGCCCTGGGGCGTGGCCCTCGCCCGCGCCGATCGCGTGCGCCCGCGCGCGCGCCTGCTCCCGGCGCTCGAGGCGGCCGCGGCGCGCGCCCCCGGGGCCCGTTTTCTTGTGCCGTTCTCGGCCCTGAGCGGGGAGAACTTCGACCGCTTGAGGACGGCACTCGCGCGGGTCCTCCCCGAGAGCGCGGCGCGGGCGTCCCCCGCCTCCGCGCCGCTCGACGACACCCGTCTGGCCGGCGAGATCGTGCGCGAAAAACTCTTCGAGGCCCTCCGTGAAGAAGTCCCCTACGGTCTCCACGTCGTCCCCGAAAGCCGGCGCGAGGAGGAGGGGAAACTCGTCCTCGGATTCGCCATCCTCGTCGCCCGCCCCTCGCACAAGGCGATCGTGATCGGCCACGGCGGCAGCATGCTGCGCCGGATCGGAACCGAGGCCCGACAGGAGCTCGTGCGCCGTTGGGGGCGAGCGGTGCATCTCGACCTCTGGGTGCGGGTGGATCCCGGGTGGGACGAGGACACGCGTCTCGTCGCCGAGGCCGTGGCCGAGCGCCGCCCCGAGGAACCGGCGTGAGCGAGCACGTCGCCAACGAACCCGTCTGGGTGCTTCACCGTCGCCCGTGGCAGGAGACGAGCCTCCATCTCGAACTCCTCACACGGCACCACGGTCGCATCGCCGCCCTGGCCCGCGGGGCGCGCCGACCGCGACGCCGGGAGGCGGCGCGGCCCGAACCGTTCCGTCCGCTCCTCGCCGCGTGGAGTCTCCGCCGCCCCGGGGGGTTGGCGAACCTGGGGGCTCTCGAGCCGGCGGGAGCGGCCCCTGCTCTCGAGGGCGAATCGTTGTGGTCGGCGTTCTACCTGAACGAGGTTCTTCTGCGCCTTCTCCCCCGTGGTGTGCCTCAGGAGGGTGTCCATGACCTTTACGCCTCGACCCTGACGGCCCTCGCCTCGGCCGCTCAGGAGCGGCTCTTGCCCCGGGCGGTCGTGCGTCGGTTCGAGAAGCGGCTCCTCGACGCCCTCGGCTTCGGCCCCGATTTTCTCCGTGCGGCGAGCGACGGGGAGCGCGTGGACCCCACCCTCTTCTATCGGGCGACGGTCGGCGCGGGCGGGACCGTGCGCGTCGAGCGAACGGAGAACGGGGTCTCGGGAGCGCTTCTTTGGGCGCTGGCCGAAGAGCGGTTCGAGGACCCGGACGTCCTCCGCCTCGCCGACCGGCTGCTTCCCGCCTGTCTCGCCGCACACACCGGGCCTCTCGAACGCAGCCGCGGAGTCTACGGTGCCGTGCGCGCCCTCGTCTCTCTCCGTTCCTCACCGTCCGCCCCTCCGGAGTCCGCCGATGCTCCCTCCCCGTGAGCTTGGTGTCAACGTCGATCATGTGGCCACCCTGCGCGCCCAGCGGGGGACCCCGTACCCCGACCCGGTGGCAGCGGCGCTCCTCGCCGCCGAGGCCGGAGCGGACAACATCACAGTGCACTTGCGTGAGGATCGCCGGCATATTCAGGAGTACGACGTCCGGCGTCTGCTCGAGCTTCTCGAAATCCCCCTCAATCTCGAAATGAGCCTCGATCCCGGGATCGTCTCGTTCGCTCTCGCGTCGGCTCCGGCCCGTTGCTGTCTCGTGCCCGAGCGGCGCGAGGAGCGGACGACGGAGGGGGGGCTCGACCTCGCGCGCGACGAGGCTCGTCTCAGGGACGCCCTCGAGCGGCTCTCGACGGCGGGCATCGCCGTCTCTCTCTTCATCGATCCCGAGCCGGAGGCGGTCGAACGGGCCGCCGTGTTGCGGCCGCGGGCCGTCGAAATCCACACCGGTCGCTACGCCAACGCCGCGGACGAGAAGACGCGGGCGCTCGCGCTCGCCGAGATCGCCTCCGCGGCACGGCGGGCGGCGGAGGCGGGTCTCGAGGTCCACGCCGGTCACGGCCTCCACTACCGCAACGTGGAGCCTCTCCTCGCCGCCGTTCCGCTCATCGGGGCCTGCAACATCGGTCACGCCGTCGTCGCCCGCGCGCTTTTCGTCGGCTTCCCGGAGGCGGTCCGCGAAATGCGGGCGCTCGTGTGCCCGGGGCCTCGCCCCGAGCCGGCCGCGTGATCCGCGGGGTCGGGTTCGACGCGGTCCGGGTGGCGCGTATCGCCCGGCTCGAGACGCGCTACGGCTTGCGGTTCGTTCGCCGTCTCCTGGATCCCGAGGAGTTCGCCGCCTGGGAGCGACGCGGCCCGGGACGAAGCGTCCGCTATCTCGCCGGTCGTTTTGCCGCCAAGGAGGCGGTCGTGAAGGCCCTCGGGACGGGTTTTTCGGGCGGCGTCGGTCTGCGGGCGGTCGCCGTTGTCAACGACGCCTCGGGGCGTCCCGAGGTGCGCCTCTCCGCCGCGGCCGCGACGCTCGCCCGCGCCCGCGGCATCCGCCGGTTCGAGATCAGCCTGAGCGACGAGGGGGGGTGGGTCTTTGCGTTTGCGCTCGCGCTCGCCGACGGAGGTTGCGGTTCAGGCCGCGGGGACGGATCCGTTTGAGACGACGCGC
Source organism: Pseudomonadota bacterium (assembly GCA_021839245.1). Taxonomy (GTDB): domain Bacteria; phylum Pseudomonadota; class Gammaproteobacteria; order JAKAQQ01; family JAKAQQ01; genus JAKAQQ01. Next base: position 34,722 of record JAKCBQ010000008.1, on the reverse strand, counting down.
GTGCGGGCGGTGAGCACCGCGGCGACGAGGCGTTCTTCGGTGATGGGTTTGAGCAGGTAATCCACCGCGCCGGCGCGCTCGGCCGCGCGGCGGGTCTCCAGAAAGACGTCGGCGCTCAGGGCCAGGGCGGGCCGTTCGGGGAAACGCCGGTGGAGCTCGGCCAAGACCCTCAATCCGTCGACATCCGGCATGTGGATGTCGAGGAACGCCACGCTCCAGGCCACCTCGTCCGCGCGCGCGAGGGCGGAGCGACCGTCGGGGCAACTCTCGACCGAGGCCCCGTGACGGACGAGCATGCGCGTCATGAGCTCGCGGTTGAGTCGGTTGTCGTCGGCCACGAGGACCGTGAGGCCCGCAAGACGGCCGGTGGTGGGTCGGAGGGGGGTGGAGCCGGCCGGGCGAAGATGCGCGAGGATGGCGTCGATGGCCTCACGCACGGGTGTGAGGGCCAACGCCGGGGCCTCCCCGCGCGCGAGTCGGGCGCGTCCCTCTTCAAGGGCTTCCTTCAAGGCCTCGAACCGGCAGAAACGGGCCGTGCCGTCGAGGCGGTGCAGAAGTTCCACAAGTTCCTCGCGGTTCGAGGCCGTGGTTTCCAGTGCCGCCCGATCCCGCGGCAGCTCCTCGGCGAGGAGCTGCCGGATGTCCGCGTCAACGACGAGACTGCTTGTGTCGGCGGGGCTCACCAGCGTGTGAAGGCGCCGGCGGATCTCGTCTTGCGCTGTATGGACGGGAAGACACGGACCACCGAAGTGACGGGCCAGGCGGCGGATCCGTCGCCGGTCGGCGGTGGAAGCCAGCACAAGGACCGGCAGCGGGGGGGGCGGCCGCCACCGCCCCCGCCAGGGGGGTTCGGTGGCGATTTCACCGGCGCCGATCGCCAGGACGGCGAGGTCCGTGCCCGCGAGCGAGGGTGGGGTCCGCTGCGCCTCGATGAGGTCGGCCCCGCTCAGGGTGGTGGAGGTGAGACCCCAAGCCCGGAGGAGCGACGCAATGCGCCGCGCCCTCTCCGGGTCGAGACACAGGACGAGGGCGTGGCGTCCCGCCAGCAGAGGATCGCGCCCGTCGGCGGCGGTGACCGGTCCGCAGGCGGGAAGCGTGAGGCGCAGGCGGAAAGCGCTGCCGCCGCCTTCGCGCGCTTGGTGGGTGAGCCTCCCGCCCATGGCCTCGACGAGACGGCGGGCGATGGCGAGCCCGAGTCCCGCCCCCCCGTGGCTGCGCGCGATCGAGCCGTCGGCCTGGGTGAAGGGTTCGAAGATCCGCACGCCGGCCTCATCCGGGATGCCGGGACCGGTGTCTTCGACGAGGCATTCGTACTCGATCCGGTCGCCCTCGTCGTGCTGGTGGAGTGTGACCGCGATCGCGCCGCGGGCGGTGAACTTGATGGCGTTGGCGATGAGGTTCGTGAGGATCTGGCGAATTTTCTCTCCGTCGCCGAGGACGGGGCGCGTGGGTTCGACGTAGAAGTCGGTGATGAACTCGAGCTCTTTCTGGTAGGCCTGCGGGGCCAGCATGTCCGCCACCCGTTCGGCGAGGGCCCGGGGATCGCACGGGGCGTGCTCGAGGTGAAGGTGGCCGGTCTCGATGCGCGCGAGATCCAGGATCTCGTCGATGAGACTGAGGAGGCTTTCCCCCGAGGAACGCACGGCCTCGACGTAAGACTGCTGGTCGTGATCGAGTCCGCTTGCGGCGAGAAGCTCCGAGTAGCCGAGGACGGCGTTCATGGGCGTGCGGATTTCGTGACTCATGTTGGCCAGAAACTCGGTCTTGGCCCGGTTGGCGGCTTCGGCCGCGCGGCGCGTGGCTTCGAGTTCCTCGTTCTTCCGCGCCATCTCGTCGAGATGCGCGCGCAGTTCCGCGGTGGCCTGGGCGATCCGAGACTCGAGTTCGTGCTGATGGGCGGCGATGCGTTCCGCCATGCGGTTGAAGTGGCGTTCGAGGCGACCGAACTCGCCCGGGCTGTCCTCGGCGACGCGGGCTGCGAGGTCCCCGGCCCGAAGCCTGTCGAACGCCCCCGTGAGCCGCTCGAGGGGGCGGGTGATGGTCCGGAGCAGGCGGAAGGCCAAGACGAGGCTGAGTCCGAGGGCGAGGAGGAGGAGCGTGAGACCCCGAAGGACGATGCGGGCGTCGCGGCGGAGCAGAGGATGAAGAGCGAGGCGCAGGACGAGGACGGTCCCGCCGGAGTGCGCAAGCCTTCGGCGAAGGACCATGGGCGCGGTACGGGGGGCGAGGAGGCGGGCGAGGGGAGCGATCGCTCCTGCGAACCAGGGCAGCGGACGGGCGGGCCGCACGAGACGCAGCACGACTCTTCCGGGGCGGCGGAGCACCACCGTGCGAATCGCCTGGCGGTGCACGAGAGCGTCGGCGAGAAAACGCTCGCGGACCCCCGCGAAGGGCGCGTGGTGCAAGGTTCGAACGAACGCCCGGGCGAGAGCGGCGCCCTCTCGGGCCTCGTTCCCGGCCTGCCGCTCGAGACGCGCTCCGATGATGAAGAGGCTCAAGGCCACCACCGAGACCGCGGCCGGAAGCCACGCCACCGCGAGCAGGCGGGCGCGAAAGGTGGTGCTCCGATCCGCGCGGGGGGCACCGGTCGGGGACGAGGAAGAGGATCGAAAAACACCCATGCTAAGATTATGCCCGTCCGCATCCTCCCGTCGTTTTCGGGCGGACGGCTCCAACCGATCGCGTGGACGACGACAAGATCCTGGCCTTTGACATCGAGACCGTGCCCGACAGCGAGGCGGCCCGGCGGGTCTACGATTTCGATCCGGCGATGAGTGAGGCGGATGTCTTCGAGGCCGTGCTCCAGATCCGCCGCCAGGAAGGCGACGGTCGCGAGTTTCTCCCGCTCCCGCTCCAGCGGGTCGTCGTCATCGCCGTCGTCTACCGGACCCCCACCACGCTTTATTGCGGGGCGCTCGGGGAAGTCGACACCCCTGAAGAGGATCTCGTGCGGCGCTTTTTCGGCGCGCTCGAACGCGAGACCCCTCAGCTCGTGAGCTGGAACGGGACGGGGTTTGATCTCCCGGTGCTCCACTACCGGGCGCTGCGTTACGGTGTCGCGGCGCCCACGTATTGGGAGACGGGTGATCGGCGCACCGATTTCCGCTACCGCAATTACCAGGCGCGTCACCTCTCCTCGCGGCACACCGATCTCATGGAGGTCCTCGCGGGCGGAGGCGGTTACGGACGGGCGGGCGCCCGCGGGCGGCTCGATACTGTCGCGCGCCTCGTGGGTCTTCCGGGCAAGTTCGACGGTTCGGGCGAGGAGGTCCTCGAGCGTGTGCGTGCCGGACGCCTTGAGGAGGTGCGGGATTACTGCGAATCGGACGCCCTCAACACCTACCTTCTTCATCTCCGCTATCTCTACCTCCGGGGGGCACGGAGCGCCGACGAGACCCGCCGCGAGAGCGAGCGGCTTCGCCACTGGCTCGAGGAGCATCCGAGCGTCTCGCGCCGGGCGTTCCTCGATCGCTGGAACCGCGAGATCTGGGATCACCTCGGTGAAAGTCCGCCGTCCTGAGCCGTCTTTCCTCGCGCTCGTGACCGACACGACGGCGGGGGGGGACGGTGTGGCACGGGGTGCGGACGGCAAGGTGATCTTCGTGCGCGGCGCGCTCGCCGGGGAGATCGTCCAGGCCCGCCCGCTGCGCGGGCGGCGCCGCTACGCGGAGGCCGCCCTCGAGGCGATCGTCGTCCCCTCCGCCGCGCGTCTCCCGCCCCCTTGCCCGGTCGCCGGTCGCTGCGCCGGCTGCTGTCTTCAGCACCTCGCCGGCTCGGCGCAGCTCCGCACGAAGGAGGCCGAGGTCCTCGGGCTCCTCGCGCGCCTCGGGGGGGTGCATCCCGGGCGACTCGAGCCCACCGTCACCGGCCCCGTCTGGCACTACCGTCGGCGGGCACGGCTTTCGGTGGATGTGCGCGGGGGCGTTCCGCGGGTGGGGTTTCACACCTCCGGAGGACGGGGGATCGCCGCGATCGACGCCTGCCCGGTCCTGGTGCCGCCGCTTCACCCGCTTCCCCGGGCGGTCGCGGAATTCGTCGCCGAGGCGAGTCGGCCCGAACGGATCCCGCAGGTCGAGATCGCCGCGGGCGACGAGCGGGCGACGGCGGTTTTCCGCTTTCTCACGCCGCCCGACGACGCCGACCGCCGCCGCCTCGCGGCCTTCGGGACGACGTACGGGCTCGACGTCTATCTCCAGGAAGGGGGGCCCGAGACCCTCTGCGCGCTCGCCGATCCGCCTCCGCCGTACCCGGACTACGCGCTCGCCGCCCACGATCTGCGTCTCACGTTTTCGCCGCTCGATTTCGTGCAGGTCAACGCCATGATCAACGCCGCGCTCGTCGATCACGCGGTGCGCACGCTCGATCCGACCTCCGATGACGAGATTCTCGATCTCTACTGCGGGATCGGCAACTTCGCCCTCCCGTTGGCCCGCCGCGGCTCCCGCGTGATCGGCCTCGAGCTCTCGCCGTCCGCGATCGCCTGCGCGACAGAAAACGCCCGTCGCCACGGACTCGATAATCGCACCCGTTTCCACGTCGCCGATCTCACTCGGCCCGAAGGCTGGCAGGCCCTTCCGCCGCCGCGCCGGGGAGGGCGGCGGAGCGTGCTCCTCGACCCGCCGCGCTCGGGAGCCGGCACGCTCCTGCCTCGGCTCGGGGAACTCGGCGTGGAGCGCCTTCTTTATGTCTCCTGCCGGCCCGCCACGCTCGCGCGGGATGCGGCGGCCCTCGTGCACGAGCACGGCTTTCGTCTCGACACGCTGCGTCTTTTCGACATGTTTCCACACACCGAACACATCGAGGCCGCGGCGTTCTTCGTGCGCGCGCGTCCGGGGGACGGGATCGGGGGACGAGTCGACCCGCTACAATGAACCGCGCCCGTTGTGGGCCCGGTCGCTCTCCGGAGTGTTCTCTTGATCGTCGAGATCGAACGCAAGTTTCTCGTCCTTGACGACGGCTGGAAAGCGGCGGTGACCGGCGCACGGCGCATCCGGCAGGGGTACGTCGCCGAAGGGTCGAGCCTCACGGTTCGGGTTCGCGCGATCGATGGGGAGCCGGGGCGCCTCACCCTGAAGTCTCGCGCCGCGGGCCTGAGCCGTCGGGAATTCAACACCACCCTCCCGCCCGAGGACGCCAACCGCCTCCTCGACGAGCATCGCATGGGGGCCCTGATCGAAAAAACCCGCTACCGCGTCCGCTGGCATGAACGGGACTGGGACGTCGACGTCTTTGCCGGGGAGAACGAGGGCCTCGTTGTGGCCGAAGTCGAGTTCGAGGACGAGGCCGCGGCCGCCGCGTTACGGCCGCCGCCGTGGGTCGGGCGTGAGGTCACCGGCGAAGAGCCGTATTACAACGCCTCTCTGGCCCGTCGTCCCTACCGCCTCTGGGCTCGGGATGAGCACGGCTGAGACCCTCGGTCCCCTCGTTTTCGACCTCGCCGGGGAGGATCTCGGGCCCGAGGAGGCGGAACTTCTCTCTTCGCCGGCGGTGGGTGGGGTCGTGCTCTTCGATCGTCACGACCGGGGGCCCGAGGCGTTGCGTGCCCTTCTGGCCCGTCTGCGGTTGCTGCGTCGCCCGCTCCTTGTGGCCGTCGATCAGGAGGGAGGGCGTATCCAGCGTCTACGGCGGGGATTGACGCCGCTTCCGTCCCCCGGCGTCTTCGGCGCCGAGGCGAAGAGGGGGCGTCTCGCGTACGCCCGCCGGGCCGCCGCCGCCGCGGGCTGGCTCGCCGCTTCGGAACTGGCCGCCTTCGGGATCGATCTCGCCTTTGCTCCCGTCGTCGATCTCACGGCTCCTTCGAGTCTTGTGCTCGCCGGGCGGACCATCGCCCCCGATCCCGAAACGGTCGCCCTCGTCGCCGGCGCCTATGCCGAAGGATTGCGCCGCGGCGGTCTCGCGCCGGTGTTCAAGCATTTTCCCGGGCACGGAGGCGTCGCCGCCGACACCCACCTCACCGCCGCACAAGACATGAGGACGCTCGCAGAGTTCGAGGCCCACGATCTCGTTCCTTATCGCCTTCTCCTGGGGGCGGGTCCCGCCGCCGTCATGACCGCCCACGTCACCGTTCCTCAGGTCGACACCCGTCCCGCGTCCCTCTCGCCGGTCTGGAACCGAACGGTGCTCCGCGAACGGTTGGGTTTTTGCGGAGCCATCGTCTGCGACGACATCGCCATGGAGGCCTTGGCGGCGTACGGCGATCCTCTCGCGAGGGCCCAGAGTGCGCTCGCGGCCGGCGCCGATCTCGTCCTCGCCTGTCACCTCCGGCCGGGGGATCGTGCGCGTCTGTGCGACGGGCTCCGCCCCGAGGATCCCGCTTCCGCTGCGCGCCGCGCCGCCCTCCGGTCCGCGGGACGCCCGCGCGCTCTCCGATCCCTGCGCGCCGAACCGCAGTGGCGACGGGCCCGGCGGATCCTCGCCGGACTCGAGCGCCGCCTGGCCGAGGAGGACCCCGGTCCGTGAGCCTCGCCCCCTCCTACGACGGCCGCCGTCTCGTGCTGCTCCACGACGAGGCGGAAGTGGCCCGTGCCGTCGCCCGCATGGCGAGGGAACTCGACGCGCGCCTCGCCTCGACACCGGCTCTCCTCCTCGGCCTTCTCACGGGGGGGGTCTACACGGCGGTGTGGCTGAGCGCACGGCTTCACACCCCCCACCGGATCGATTTCCTGCGCGTTGGCCGCTACGGGAGTGGAAAGTCCGGTGGCGAGGTGCGCTGGGAAGGAGCGCTCCCCCTTCCTGAGGCCACCGCGACCGTGGTGGTGGTCGACGACGTCTTCGACGAGGGCGTGACCCTCACGGCGGTGCGCGCACGGCTCCTCGCCGCAGGGGCAGACCGCGTCCTCACCGCCGTTCTGGCCCGAAAGAGACGGGCGCGGGCGGCCGACATCCCCGATCCCGACGTCGTGGGACTCGACGTGCCGGACGAGTGGCTCGTGGGTTGCGGCCTCGATTATCGTGGCTGGGGTCGTCACCACCCGGCCCTCTACGCGCTCCGCGAGACGGCGGCGCCCCCCAGGGTCGATTCCCCGGAGGCTTCCCGTGCCTGACGACGTTCGTCCCCTCGGCCTCATCGTGGGCACCGGCTACGAATACCTGGGCCCGCTCGAGATCGTTCACCGTGAGATCGTGCCCACCCCGTGGGGCGAGCCTTCGAGCCCGCTCGTCACCGTGCGTCTCGAGGGGTGCGACATCGTGCTCCTCGCCCGTCACGGATTTGGGCACACGCTTCTGCCGCACCTTGTGAACTATCGGGCGAACGTCTGGGCGCTCGCCCACGTGGGAGTCTCGCGTCTCGTGGCCCTCGCCTCGGTGGGAAGTCTCGACCCCGCCTGCCGACCGGGGACGCTGGCCGTCCCCGAGCAGATCGTGGACTACACCCACGGTCGGCCCACGACCTTTCACGAGGAGGCGGACGGCCTCGGGGCCCACGTCGATTTCACGGAGCCCTACGACGGCGAACTCCGCCGTGCGCTCCTCGCCGTCGCCGCGCGTGAGGGTCTCGAGATCGCGACGACGGGTGTGTACGGGGTGACCCAGGGCCCACGCCTCGAGACGGCGGCGGAAATCGCCCGCCTCCGTCGTGACGGCTGCACGCTCGTCGGCATGACGGGGATGCCCGAGGCCGCGCTGGCGCGTGAACTCGGGCTGGCCTACGCCACATGCGCGATGATCGTCAACTGGGCCGCCGGCATGGCCCCGGAGCCGATCCACGAGGGCATCGCCGCCCACCTCGAACGGGCCACGGGCGAGGCGGTGCGCCTCATCCGCGCGTTCTTGCGCTCGGCCTCTTGAGGGGACGGGCTTCGAGGATGACCCCGAAGCGCGGATTGTCGAAGTAGACGAGCCGCCCCGGGGCGATCTTCATCGCTTCGACGAGCGGATAGACGCAGCCCCGCGGGGGGCAAACCTCGTGGCTGCCCTTGGGTGCGGGACCGATCCAGTAGACGTCGACGGCCGCGTGAAGATAGCGGTTGAGGCTCATGCGGACCGCACCCACGAGGCGCCCGGCCTTGCCGTCCTTGGCCGAGAACGCCAGATAAGGCGCGACCGCGATCGGGAGCCCCGGAAGGATCCAGCCGGTGTGCAGCACCGGCTGGTACGGAGCGGAGCTCTCGAGGCTGCTCCAGACGCCGTCCAGGACTTCGCGCGTCGGGGGAAGCGGTCGGACGTCGAAGAGGTAGGCGCGCGTTCCGTTCACCTTGAGGGCGTGGCGGAAGGGGGCCGCGGCCGGCCGGCTTGTCGGCCAGATTTCGTGGCGGCCTGCGGAGGGGTCGAGTTCCCGGAAGACGATGATTTCGAGAGCGAAGCGCTTGCGGTGGCTCATCTGCGGGATGCCCGCCGTCGTCCCCGTGGCCGCGAGCGGGAACGTGCGGGCGTGGAGCGGGGCGAGGGCTCCCCAAAGGATCAGGAGCAGGGGGGGGATCAGACGGGAGTTCCAGGAATCAGACATGGGCGGGATCGCGCACCGTAGGGGCTTCGACGGAGAGTCGTTCGAGCAATTCTTCCACGAACGCGACGCGCGTGTCGGCCTCGGGCCAGGACCCGCGGAGACGCAGGCGGGCCGGAGGCTCGAGGCGGTAACGCTCGGGTTCGGCGCGCACCAGGGCCACGAGACGCGCCGGGTCGAGGGGGGTGGTGGGCAGGAATTCGACGACCCCGCCGCGGCTGTGGAGATCCAGGCGGCGGATCCCGAGCCGTCGCGCCCGGTGGCCCAGGCGGAGGACGTCGAGAAGGCGCCGGCCCTCGGGCGGAAGGGGCCCGAAACGGTCGCGGAACTCCTCGCCCAGGGCCGCGACGGCGGATTCGTCGGGTGCGGCGCTGAGCCGCCGGTACGCCCGAAGACGCAGGTCCACGTCCGGGAGATAGGTCTCGGGAAGAAGGGCGCTGGCGTGAAGTTGCACCTCCGCCTCGAGATCCGCAGGATCGGCCGTGGCCTCTTCCCCCCGCTCGAGGCGGCGGACCGTCCGTTCGAGGATCTCGCTGTAGAGGCCGAATCCGAGATCGTCGATCACCCCGCTCTGCTCTTCGCCCAGGAGACGGCCCGCGCCGCGGATCTCGAGATCCTGCACGGCGAGAAGAAACCCCGCCCCGGGATCCTGGTGGTTCGTCAGAGCCTCGAGCCTCGTGCGTGCCTCGCTCGGGAGACCGCCGAGTGTGGGCACCACGAGATAGGCAAAGGCCCGGTGCCGCGAGCGGCCGACCCGTCCACGGAGCTGGTGAAGCTCGCCCAGCCCAAAGCGGTGCGCGTTGTTCACGATGAGGGTGTTGGCGTTCGGGATGTCGAGCCCGTGCCCGACGATCTTGGTCGAGACCAGAATCGGGAAGCGGCCGTGGTAGAAATCCTCCATGGTCGTTTCGAGACGGCGGACCGGCATCCCTCCGTGGGCCGTGCGGACTTCGAGTCCCGGGGCGAGGGTCTGGATCCGGCGGGCGAGGGCGTCGATGCCTTCGATGGTGGGGTGCACGACGTAGACCTGGCCTCCGCGCCGGTGTTCCCGTTCGAGGGCCTCGCCGAGAAGCTCTTCGTCCCAAAGGCCCAGGCTGGTGACGACGGCGAGACGCCCCGGCGGCGGGGTGGCGAGGAGCGAGAGATCGACGAGCCCGCCGAGCGCCATGTGGAGGGTGCGCGGGATCGGGGTGGCGGTGAGGAGCAACGTGTGCACCTCGGCCTTGAGGCGGCGGAGCGCTTCTTTTTGGCGCACGCCGAACTGCTGCTCTTCGTCGATGACGAGAAGCGCGAGACGCGGCGGACGAAGATCACCGCTCAGCACCGCGTGGGTGGCGATCAGGATGTCGATGTCGCCCGCCGAGAACGCCGCGCGGGTTTCCGCCCGCTCGTGCTCGCCGCGCAGACGCGAGAGGAGCCCGACGCGAATCCCGAACGGGGTGCAGCGCTCGAGGAAAGTCTCGTGGTGTTGGCGCGCGAGGAGCGTCGTCGGCGCGAGCACCACCGTTTGTCCGCCGCAGGCGGCCGCGACATAGGCCGCGCGGAGCGCCACCTCGGTCTTGCCGAAACCGACGTCACCGCAGAGAAGGCGGTTCATCGGCCGCGGGCGCGCAAGGTCCGCGAGCGTGGCTTGGAGAACGGTCTCCTGGTCGTCGGTCAGCACGTAGGGAAAGGCGGCCGCAAAGCGTTCGTAGTCGGTGCCTTCCGTCCTCAAGATCGGCGCGTGGGCGGTGCGTCGGCGGGCCTCGAGCGCGAGGAGCTCGGCGGCCACGTCGTGGATGCGTTTTTCGCTGCGCCGACGGAGACGTTCCCAATCGCGACCGCCCAGCCGATGCCAGGGGGCCTCCCCCTCGCCGCCCGCCGCGTAGCGGCTGATCCGATCGAGATGCGTGACCGGGACGTAAAGACGATCGCCCCCCAAATATTCGAGGAGCAGGAATTCCTGCGCGACGCCGTCGACCTCGAGACGGAGGAGTCCGCGGTAACGGCCCACCCCGTGATCTTCGTGGACCACGGGCGTGCCCAGCCGAAGATCGGTGAGGTCGCGCAGAAGGGCGCTGAAGTCGCGGCTTCGTCGTCCCTCGCGCGTTTCGTGCGCCGCGCCCGGACTTTCCCCTCCGGTCTCGAGACTGAGGAGAAGACGCGTTCCCCAGACCGCGCTTTGGTGGAGCGGCGCGTGTGTGAAGACCACGTGTCCGGCGGCCGGTGCGATCGAGGCCCACGACGTCTCCTCCTCGAGCGGTGGCGGCGGGTCCCGTCGTTCGAGCATCCGGCGGAGAAGAATCGCGCGGAGCGGGGCGTGTCCGGCGACGATCACGCTCCCCCCGCGCTCGACCCAGGACGCCACCGCCTCGGCCGTTCTGGCCTCGTCACCCGCAGGGATCTCTTCCGGCCAGGGTCGTCCGCCGAGGTCCACGTGGCCGTCCGCGGGGTCGGCACGGAGCTCGAGTGTGGGCAGAGAGCGGAACTTCTCCTTGAGTGCCGGGGCGGTCCAGACCGCCTCCTCCGGCGGGAGCGGCGGGCGGTCGTAATTCCCGCGGTGCCGTTCGTAATGTCCGGCGACGCTCCTCAGGTGCTCGTCGAGAGCCTCGCGTGCGCCCGGAAGCCAGCAGAGAAGCGGGGGCGTGGGGAGGTAATCGAAGAGATGAGCCGTGGTGGCGAAGAAGAGCGTGAGGTAGGCCTCGAGCCCCTCCGGAGGATCGCCGTCCTCGAGGCGCCGATAGAGACCGCGGAGCTCGGCCGCTCCCTCGACGCGGGCGCGGAAGCCGCGGCGGAATCGCTCGCGGGCTTCCTCATCGAGGGGGTATTCGCGGGCGGGCAGGATCCGGACGTGCTCGACCTTCTCGGTCGTCGAACGCTGGGCGTCGGGCTCGAAACGACGAAGCGATACGACGGTGTCGTCGAGAAACTCCACCCGCAGGGGGCGCGCCTCGCTCATGGGGAAGAGGTCGAGGACCCCGCCGCGGACGGCGATCTCACCGGGTTCCTCGACCTGGGGGACGAGGCGATAGCCCCCGCCGACGAGACGCCGGCGCAGGGTCTCGCGCGGGACCGTTTGCCCGACATCGAGAACGATGGCCTCGCGCACGACGTGCTCGGGAGGCGGAAGGCGTTCGCTGAGCGTGGGCGCGTCGACGACGAGAAGGGCGCTCGTCGCGTCCGGAAGGCGGACGAGATGCGCCAGCCGTTCGGCCACGAGATCCGGCGGAGGCGAGTACTGGTCGTACGGGAGGATTTCCCGCCCGGGGAAGCGGTGGACCGGGACTCCCAGCGGGGCCAGGAGTTCGGCGGCCACGGCCGCGCATTGCCGCGCGTCGCCGTCGCTCGCCGCCACGGCGGCCACGGGGCGCCCCGTGCGGGCCGCGAGCGCCGCGAGGACGAAGGTGCCCACGGGGCTGTACGCTCCTGTCCAGATCGACCGTGCCCCGGGCTCGAGGTCCAGCGGAGGAAGAGAAGGAAGCAGCGGAGGGGGCGTCCGAGCCCCGGCGCCCGCCCCGGGTTTTGCGCCCCGGGGCGGAATGTCGGTCAGCGTCTCGTCGGTCAAAGCCATCCGTGTCTCGGACGCCCCACAGATCCCCCCGCCGTCAAGGATGGCCGACCGGGGCGTGGAAACGTCCCACGGGCGGGTAGGCCGGTTCCCACGGCGGCGGCGGGGGAAGCGGGCGCGGATGAGCGGCGAGTTCATGCATGAGGACACGGACCGCCGTGAGGAGCTGTGCGTCGTGCCCCTCGCTCATCGGCCCGGGTTCGTCGTGCACGGGCATCGTGGGGACGACCCCGTAGTTTTCGACCGTCCAGTGGCTGTGCCGGTTGTAAAGTGCGATCTCCGAGACGACGAGCCCGCCGCCGTCGCGCAAGCGGAAGGGCGCGAAGTAGCCGCGCACTCCGCCCCAGGTGCGGCTTCCGATCACCGGTCCGAGATGGTACTTTTCGAACTCGTAGGCGAAGATGTCACCGTCCGAGGCCGATCCGTGGTTGACGATGGCCGCGAGATAGCCGGGGTAGACATCGCCCGGCACGGTCGTCGCTCCGCGCTGGCGGTCGACGAACATGCCGATGAGTTTCTGGGTCAGACGATCGAAGAGCATGTCGTCGATGAATCCCCCGGTGTTCCAGCGTTCGTCGATGATCAGGGCGGGTTTGCGCAGTTGTGAGTAGAACTCACGGATGAACTCGTCGAGGCCGAGAGTCTCCATGTCTCCGAGGTAGACATAACCGATCTCTCCGTGGGAAAGACGGGCGACGAGACGCCGGTTGTGGCGGATCCAGTGGAGGAGGAGGAGGCGCCGGTCGTTGGCGATGGGCCGGACCCGGATGTCCCAGGAGTCACGTCCGGAGGGATGGGTGGAGAGGGTGAGCGTGACGGTCGTGCCGAGCGTGTCTTCGAGGTGAACGTACGGGCTCGTGCGCGTCGTGAGCGGATGGTGGTTGACGGCGATGAGGTAATCGCCGTTGTGCGCCTTGAGCCCCGGCTGGGCGAGGGGAGCGTCGTAGTGCCGCATCGTGTTGTTGCCGTGGTAGATGCGCACGATCCGGTAGCGGCCGTGTTCCGGGCGGAGCTTCGCGCCGAGAAGCCCCGTGGCCACAAACGGCGTGTGGTACCCCATGTCGCCACCAAAGACATACATGTGGGACTCGTCGAGGGAGCCGATCATGTTGCCGATGAGATCATTGAGATCCTCACGTGAAGCGACGAGCGGAAGGAGGCGTGCGTAACGCGCACCGATCGCCTTCCAGTTCCGTCCGTTGAACGTGGGGTTGACAAAGTAATCGTGGACGTGGCGCCACGCCGACCAGAAAATCGTCCGCCACTCGGCGCGGGGGTTGACGCGCATGATCATGTGCGCCAGGACGATCCGATGGGGTTTCTGGGGGTGGGGAAGCGCCCCCACGGTGAAGTAGTGTCCCCGCTCCATGTAGAGAAGAACCTGGCGATTGGCGCTCAGGGTGAAGGCCGTGGCGCCGACCAACCACGGTGTGGCCCTGCGGTGGGCGAGGGAGTAGCGCCAGATCATCGGGGCCGTCCCGGGCAAGGGCCCGCCCACGGTCGGGATGGGGGTGGTCTCGTAGTAAAGAGACCCGGCGCGCGCGGCGAGTTCGACGATGTTCGCCGGGAGGATGGGGAGCGCCACCGCTCGCGCGATCATGCCGCGCACCTGGATGTCGAGAGGATGGGCGGGCTTCTTCGGATGGGGCTTTTTCGTGGAGGGCTTGGGGGTCGGGTTCGTCGGCCGGGACCAGCGGGGCGCGAGCGGCGAGGGCTCGTCGGCCCGCAGCGTGGTCACGTAAATCCCGTCGGGATTGACCTGGGCGAAGTTGTCCCCCGTCGCGCTCAGCACGGGGTTCGGATGACGGCTCGAGACAAAGTAGAGATAGCGGCCCGCCGGGTCGAAGGTGGGCAAGGTGTCGTTGTAGAGGCCGCGGCTGATGCGGATCCGCCGGTGCGTCTCGAGGTTGTACAGCCAGAGCGCCATGATCTGGTTGCGTCCCGTGCGGCTGTAGGCGAGCCAGTGCGAGTCGGGGGCAAAGCTGTAGCCGTGCATCCAGTTGTAGTGGTCCTGCGCGACACGCTCGAGCCGGTGGCTGCGGAGGTCGTAGACCCAAAGAGAGCGGTCGCTCGAGGCGAAGGCGATGAGCCGACCGTTCGGCGACCACTTCGGGTCGGTGAGGTGCTCTTCACGAAGATGCGTGAGGACGGTGATCTTCCGCGTGGTCACGTTCTGCACGGCGAGTTCGTTGTGCCCGGTCCGATCGGTGATGAAAGCGATCCGGTGCCCGTTGGGCGACCAGGTGGCGTCGGTGTCGGAGGCCCGCGACGTGGGCGTCAGATTGCGCGGGCTTCCGTGCAGGACCGGAACCGTAAAGACGTTGCCGCGTGCGGAAAAGAGGGCCACTTGGCCGTTGGGCGAGAGGCCGACGCTGGTGACGAGTTTCTTGGCGGCGAATTCGTAGCTGCGGGTGAGCGTTCCGTCGAGCGGAACGCGGACGCGAACCGCACGCAGCCGGTGGGTGCGGGTGTTGTAGACGTAGAGAATCCCTCCGTCCTGAAAGACGATCCGCCCGCTTCCGTAGCTGGGCCAGTCGACGTCGTAGGTGCGGAAATGGGTGAGTTGATGGAAGGCGCTCGTCCGCAGGTTGTAGGACCAGAGATTGAGGATCCCGCCCGCGTCGTCGTCGGAGGCGAAGAAGATCCGCCCCCCGGCCCACATGGGAAACGTGCTCGTGCCCTTCCACGTGGTCACCGTGCGGATACGCCGTGTCCGGAAGTTGTAGATCCAGATCTTCTGGGCCCAGCCGCCCCAGTAGTCCTTGCGGTGAAAGCTCTGTGTGCGCAGGAGTTTGTTGTAGGCGACACGCTGCCCATGCGGGCTCAAAGAGAGAAGCCCCGTCCAGGGGAGTGGAAGAGCCCGCGCGGGCCCCCCGCGGAGCGGAACCTCGTACGCCCGCCAGAACTCGGGGCTGAAACTTCCCCGTCGCGACAGGAAGATGACATCCCGTCCGTTCGGCGTCCAGCCGACCACGATGTTGTCGCGCGCGGCGGCGTGCGGCCCCAGGTTGTACGAACGGTAGGTGAGGCGGCGGGCGTAGCCCCCCTGGGCGGGCATCACGTAGACATCGCTGTTGCCGGCGTACCAGCCGGTGAACGCGATCCACCGACCGTTCGGCGAGAAGCGCGGGTTCGAGTCGTAACCGGCGTCGGCCGTGAGGCGACGGGCCGTGCCGCCCTGAAGCCCCACGCTCCAAAGGTTCCCGCCGGCTTCGAAGACAATCGTTCGGCCGTGCACCGTGGGGTAACGGATGAGGACGTTGTCGGGGAACCCCTTGGCCGAGACGGGGGCGGCGAGGAGCATGAGTGCACACAACACCAAGGCGCGCTCGAGCGGGCGATGCTTCGTCATGGGAGCGGGTCACAGACGCGGATGGAGCGGTCTTTATACCCGATTGCACCCCGAATCTTCAAGGTACAAAAGCTTGCCGCAGGCGTGGTCGAACGAGAAGGAACTCGGTGTTGAAGGGGTTGTCTAAAGCCTCCTCTTGCTCCCCCCGACACATCTTGATGTCGGCCCGGAGGCGTATTTCCTGAGACCGATTCTAAGCCGTATAATGACCCATGGCCATGCTCACGAACCGGATTCCGGCTCGTTCTCTCCCCAGGCCTGCCCGCGGCGGGCGATCCCCCGCACAGCAGCCCCACCCTAAGGAGTCATCCCCATGAAACGTACCTGCGTTCTCGTCGCCGGTCTGAGCCTCCTCGCGCTCGCCGGTTGCGCCAGCCAGAAGACACGACCGAGTGTCGCGCCGTCCGCCTCATCGAGCACGACGCCTCTCTCGTTCGCGCCCCGCTCCAAGCCCGCTCCCCTCACGGCCGCCCAAAAGCGTGCGTTGGCTCTTGCGCGTTGGATCAAAGCCCATCCGCTTCTTGCTCACCGCAACGTGTATTTTGATTTCAACCGTGCCTACGTTCACGGCCGCTACGAGCCCCTGCTGCGCGCGCAGGCCAAATATCTCTTTGCCCACCGCTCCGCCCGGGTCCTTCTCGAAGGCAACTGCGACGCGCGCGGCACCGTCGGTTACAACCTGGCGCTTGGGGAGCGCCGCGCGCACGCGGTGGCGCATCTCCTTGAGATGCTCGGGGCCAGTCCCTCTCAGATCAGCATTGTGAGCTACGGCAAAGAGCGCCCGATTGCGAACGGCAACAACCCCAAAGACTGGACGGTGAACCGTCGTGTCGACATCGTTTACACCTCCCACGCGCCGTTCGGCTGCACGGTCGGCATTCCGCACAGTCTGGCCAGCCAAGTGAGCGCGTCGTGGAGCGCGCGGATTCACAAGCGGCTCATGCGTCGTAGCTGCGGCCAATAAAAGTCTGCTGTGCGGCCCTTCCCCCTTCGCACGGACGCGGAGGGGGCGGGTCGGAAAGACAGGGTGTCGACGGCGAAAGGGTTCGACGCTTTCTTTCGTCCCCGTTCGTTTTTTCTGTCTGCCTGGAGTTGCGTGCGGATTCTTCCCGCACGTGCGCTGGCTCCCGCGACTTTCAGCGGGCGCGACCCTCCGTGCCGTCATCACACCGGGATTCAAAACGACCGTGGTCCTGCTCGGGTTCGCCGGACGAAGCTTCAGGGCGACGACAGCGGTGGGGTGCGCTCGATGCCCTGGAAGGCCGCGAGCGTCTCTTCGATGGCGCCCGAAGAACGCCCGCAGAAGAGGGCCAGTGCCAGGACGACGAGGCTCAGAAGAGCAACGGCCGCGTTGCCTTCCAGGAAGGTCATGGCACCGTTTCCGCCGAGGGAGTGGGGACCGAACACCTGGATCAGCCACAACCCCCCGAAGTAGGGCAGGAGCCACCACGCGTGGCGGGTGTGAAGGGTTGCGCGTGCGGCGCCGTGGCGCCGCCAGGCCCGCAACCCCAGATAGCCCGCCAGCGTGAGAAGCAGGATGCCGAAGACGTAGTCGGAGGTTTTGAGTCCCGTCCAGTAAATGATCCAGTTGGAGACGATGAAGGCGGCGGGGGCGATGATCCAGGCTCGCCGGAGACGGAACGGGCGCTCGTGCGCGGGGATTCGCAGGCGGAGCTGGAGGAGCACGATCGGCCCAATGCCGTAGGAGAGCACGGTGGCCGAGGAAATGACCGAGACGAGCTTTTGCCAGGACGGGAACGGAACGAGGAAAATGACTCCGACCACAAAGGTGAGGAGAAGCGCCGTCCACGGCACACCCCGCCGACTGATGGACGCCATGCCCGCAGGGGCGTCTCCGGATTCTCCGGCGGCCATGATGATGCGCGAGGTCGTCGTCGTGTAGATGAAGCCTGTCCCGAGAGGGGCGACAATGGCGTTGAGGTAGAGAACGCCCGCCCACCAGACCGCTCCTCCCATGATGGCCAGCGACGCCAGGGGTCCGGCCGAGCCCTCGAATGAGAGGCCGTGCCAGCCGTGGTGCAGAATGCTGGACGGCGGCAGAGCCGTCAGGAACGAGAACTGCAGCGCGGCGTAGACGAGGGCGGCGAGAAGAACCGAGCCGACGGCGGCGAAGGGGATGTTACGGCTGGGATCACGGGTTTCCCCGGCGAGATCAATGGCCTGCCGGAAGCCAAGAAAACTGAAGATGATGCCGCCGAGCGAGATGGCTTTGAGAACGCGTTCGCTGTCGAGTTTGCCAAGGGCGAGATGGAGGTTGCCGGGGTGGTAGGTGAAGTGAAGCAGGAGAACCACGGTTCCCAGGGCCACGGCGATCTTCCACCAGGTGGCGGTGCTGTTGATGGCGAGCACCCAGCGGATGGTCAGAAAGTTGAGCCACACGATGAGAGCCAGGAGCACGATGGCCGCGGCGTAGCCCTGCATCGTCAGGATGTGTCCGCTCCCGCTCACGAGACCGGGCAGATAGTTGTTCGCGTAGGTGAGGACGGCGGTCACTTCGACCGGAGGGACGGTGACGTAGGCGATGAAGAGGATCCAGCTCCAGATGCGGCCGACGAGGTCGCCGTGGCTCAAGTGACTGATGTGAACGAGAGCGCCGCTGCGCGGGACGAGCGTGGCGAGCTCGGCGAAGACGAGGGCGAGGAGAAGCACCGCGCCCGCTCCGAGGAGCCACGACAGGATGCTGTAGGGTCCCGCAAGCTGCGCGGCGTAGAGTGGCCCGAGAAGCCATCCCGAGCCGATGATGCCCGAGAGGCTGGCATAGAGCAGGCCGAAGCGGCCGGCTTCACGTTTGAGACCGTGTTGGCTCATGAGTCGCGGTGCGGGGACGTCGGGCCGGGCGCGGAGAGAGGAAGCTCGGTCGGCGGCTTGGAGCCGGCGGGCGTTCTTGCAGGCGTCAGCAGGGTCACGGCGTGGCCTCAATACGGAAGGGTCATCAGTGGCGGGCCGCGTCCCGTGACGGGAAGCGGCACCGTCCCGGGGAAACCTCCCGGAACAAAGCGCCATCGCTTAGACTAACACGCGCCCGCCGCTCCTTGCAGGCCCGCTTCGATGAACGCCCCTCTTCCTCCTCCTCTGCCCGAGGACGTTGTGCAGCGTGCCCGGAACCTTCTTGCCGAGGCTCGGACCTCGGGGCTTCCGGAGCCCGATGCGATGACGCTCGCCACGGTCGGAGACGACGGATCGCCCTCGAGCCGCACGGTGCTGCTCAAGGCGCTCGACAGCCGCGGGCTCTGTTTTTACACCAACTTCGAAAGCCGCAAGGGGAGGGACCTTCTCCAGCGCCCGCTCGCCTCGGTGACGTTTTACTGGCCTCCTCTCTGGAAGCAGATGCATTGTTCCGGTCCGGTGGAGCGCCTCACGGCCGCGGAGAACGATGCCTACTGGGCGACCCGCCGGCGGGCTCACCAGCTCGGAGCGTGGGTCTCGCAACAGTCGCGCGAAATCGATAACCCTCGTCTCCTCGACGAAGCTCTGGCCGCCGCGGAAGAGCGGTTTCGTGATCGCCCGATCCCACGGCCCGATTACTGGGGCGGGTTTCTGCTGCGCCCGCGGCGGGTCGAGTTCTGGACCGGTCGTGAAGCGCGTCTGCACCTTCGCGAATGTTTCGAAGCGACTTCCGCGGGCGGGTGGCGACGTTTCTGGCTGTTTCCTTGAGAAGGGGGGCGACTCCCGCTTGCGGTTTGTTTCGTGGGCCTTCGTTGCGCGCTCCGCACGCAGAGCCCGTTCACCTTTTTGATCGTTGGATGTCAGCTCCTGAGGAGGTGGGTCGTGGTGCGGCTCTTTGAACCTTGGTCGGTGCGTGGGGTTGAGTTCCGGAATCGTGTGGTCATGTCGCCCATGTGCCAATACAGCGCCGTCGACGGCGTGGTGGGTGCGTGGCACCTTCTTCATCTCGGGGCCCGCGCCGTCGGGGGTGTGGGGCTTGTCATGGTCGAAGCCACGGCCGTCACGCCCGAGGGCCGAATCTCGCCTGCGGACACCGGTCTCTGGAACGACGTCCAGCGGGACGCCTTCCGCCGCATCGTGAATGCGGTGCACGGTCATGGGGCACTCTGCGGGATCCAGCTGGCGCACGCCGGACGCAAGGCGTCGACCGCCCCTCCCTGGGAAGGTGGGGGACCCCTGACGCGAGAGCGTGGCGGCTGGCCGGTCCTCGGTCCTTCCCCCCTGGCGTTCGATGCGAACCATCCCGTCCCACGTCCGATGTCCGCCGCCGATGTGAGGGCTCTTGTCGATCACTTCGTGCGAGCCGCCCGCCGCGCGGACGAAGCCGGGTTTGATGTGGTCGAGCTCCATTTTGCCCACGGCTACCTCGTGCACGAGTTTCTCTCACCTCTCTGCAACCGTCGCGAGGACGAGTTCGGCGGGGACGAGGAGGGCCGCCGGCGTCTGGCGATCGAGATCGCTCGGGCTGTTCGCGCGGCCTGGCCGGAGCACAAGCCACTCTTTGCCCGGCTTTCGGTGACCGATTGGGCGGATGGGGGCTTTGATCTTCCGCAGGCGGCGGCGCTCAGTCGGGCTCTGGCCCGGGAAGGCGTGGATCTCATCGATTGTTCAAGCGGGGGAGCCGTCCCTCACGCCCGCGTTCCGATCGCCCCGGGCTACCAGGTGGCGTTTGCCGCGGAGATCCGCAAGACCTGCGGTGTCGCCACGGGAGCCGTGGGACTCATCACCGAAGCCGAACAGGCTGACCAGATTCTTGTGAGCGATCAAGCCGATCTTGTCCTGCTCGGACGTGCGCTTCTCCGGCATCCGTATTGGGTGCTCAACGCCGCCTCAAAGCTCGGTGTCGATCTTCCCTACTGGCCGAATCAGTACCGCCGGGCACGTCCCTGATCGACCGTGACGGCCTGCGACGCGTCGATGTTCTCCGAGATCGAGTCCTGAGGCATCGCCCCCCTGTCATTCAGCGCGGTCGCGGGCGGCGGGTGCCCTGCGGGCGAGTTGAGATCGTGCAAGCGGGTTGGGGTCGCAGATCCGCGTGAGGGCCATCCCGTCCCACTACGATAAAAAAACGCCCCCGCACGGATGAGGTGGGGGGCGTCTCCAACAGCGGAGCTTTGCGAGACCCGGGGGGTTAGCCTCCACCCGGTGGGAGCATCTGGATCTCGACCGTGAACGACCTTGTGTAGTTGGTGAACCCGCTCGGCGGCTGCGGCAGTGCGCAATGGCGAACCGCTCGCAGAATGGCCCTGTTGAGAACCATGTGCGCGGTCGGGGAGACCAGCTTCACCTTATGGGCCCGGCTGTTGGCATAGATGAAATGCACAATGCCCGTTCCGGTAAAGCCCATGAGGCTGGCCTGTGGCGGGTAGCTCCCCTGAGCGCAGACGAAGAGGGCTTGATCAACCTGCTGTGAGAAGCTCTCGACTGCCTGAGCGGATGGGGCCGGAGGCGCCACAGGGGCCTGGGGAGGCGCCGGCGTAAAGGCCGCTCCGGACGGCAGCGGGGGCATGGGTTCCAGAGGCGGTGTCACCGGGGTGAGCGGAGTCGGGGCCGGCCGCACAGCGGCTTTCGGGGGTGGGGGCACCTTGGGCGGCGGCGGCTTCGGTGGCGGTGGTGGTTTCGGGTGTTTCTTGACCACCAGAGCCTGCGGCTTGGGTACCGGAGGTGGGGGAATGGGTTGGCGCCCCCAGATGTACCATGCGACAGCACCGCTCAGAATGATGGCCTCGGCCACGGCGGCGAGGACAAAATTCCGCGCCCTGTGGCCCTCATCTTGGCCAAAGGGATCGACGATCAGGAGGTTTTCGTTATCCTCGGTGGGGCGGCGGCGAGCCATGTCTTAAAGGCCCCTCAAGTGCGTCGCGCCGCGATGCCGATCTGCGAGACTCCCGCACGGCGGCATGCGTCCATCACGTTGACCAGATCCTGCAAAGTCGCCTGTTTGGCTCCGGCAATCGTCACGATGACCTGCGTCGGATTGGGAAACTCTTCGAGCATCGCTGTCAGCTGCCCGGAGGTGACTTCACGGCCTTCGACGTACATTTTCCCTATACGTGACAGTGATATGACCACCTTCGGATGTTTGAGCTCCTTCGCCGTGGTGCTCTCGGGAAGCTTCGTGTTCATTCCCGTGGTCGGGATCAGCTGCAGGGTCACGATGATGAAAAAGACCAGGAGGAAGAACATGATGTCGATCATCGGAATGATCTCGATCCGGGCCCTCTTGCGCTCAAAATAACTGTCTTTCATGGGCTTGAAACCTCTTCAGACGAGGACTCCCGGGAGGTCGGGGCGGGATACGCATCACGCCCGCCTGCTCCGGGTGTCGTTAAGGTTGCCTCCCTCAGGAGCGACGTGCCGTCTCCGCGCGCAGGCGGTTGACGAGGATCGCCTTGATGGTTTCCATGTGGTGCAGGACGATGCGTGCGCGGTTCGTCAGCCCGTTGTAGAAAATCATCGCGAGGATGGCAATGAAGAGACCCGCGGCTGTTGCGACGAGCGCTTCGGCGACGCCACCCGTGACCGCTGTGGGGGCCGTTCCGGGGTTCCCGAGAACCTGGAACGACTGAAAGATCCCGATGATCGTCCCAAGGAGGCCAAGAAGCGGCGCCATCGTGACAAGGGTGTCAAGCACCCAGAGCCCACGGTCGGTCTTTGGAGCGTTCGTCATGATCGCCTCTTCGATGCGCTCGGCGAACTCGGTCGGGTCCTTGATGTCGGGATAGTTCACCGGCACCTGGATGAGAGCGGCCTGAGGCATGTCGGCCTTCTCTTCGGCGATCCTGGCCAGTTCCGTACGGTCAAGCTTCGTCATCTGGGCCACAGCCCGGCCGATTTCGAGTCCTTCCTTGTAGACTTTGTGCAGGTACCACAGGCGATCGATGATCACGTAGAGGGAGACCAGAAGGATGATGAACATCAGATAGAGGATGCCGCCCGAGACCGCAGCAATGTGGACGAGATAGTTGAGATCCACTTACAGACACCTCATGTCAGGGATATGGATGGGGCGATGTGCGCCTCGCACCACCGGGGTGGCACAAGACCGCCGGGCCCAGAAGAACCTGGCGTCCTTAACTCTACTTCGGAACCGCGGGTCTTGCAACTGGGGGGGTGGCCTCGGTTGGAGTCGGTGCTCGGGAGGAGACGTGTCGGGGACCGACACGGGGGCTCGGGGCAAGGTCGGCGATAAGGGACGAACAGAGAGGTCCACGGGAGGTCCACCTGCGATCTTCCACGGTTCTTCGACGTCGCCAAAGACCTGAAACGATCCTCCTAATCTTCTGGGGCACTTCAAGAAATGCGTTTTCCTTGGGCCTCTCGATCCCTTTGTGTTACCATTCTATTCGAGCAGTGGGGGCGACCTGGTTTCGACGCTGGTCGCGAGCCTCAAAGCGCATGCCGAGGTGCAGTGCTTCTCGTTAAATACGCTGCAACCAAGCTAGCTGCGAACGATACGCACTACGCTCTGGCGGCCTAAACCCCGCCGGCCCTCGATCGAAGCCGCGCCTGCGCGTTTGATCTGAGGGTAACCCTCGCAGGACCGTGGGCGGTATTGTCTGGCTGCCGCTCATCAGAACTTACAGACTTGTCCTGCGTTACCGTGCACGCCCGGAAATTCAGGAGACCAACGTAGACGACGCTAAGCATGTAGACCTTTGAGGGGAGGATTAGCGGACGCGGGTTCGATTCCCGCCGCCTCCACCAATATCGATGCCAAACTGCGTATGCAGTTTGGCATTTTTCTTGTGCGCCCACGTGTCTGCAAGGGTTCCTGCGGAAGCCTGCGGACTTCGACCTTCGGCGTGGGCCTCGAAAAACGCCCGTTTTTGCTCTCTCCTGGCCATTTTTCTCTCCAGGCTCGCCCTCCCAAAGTGGCCCGAAGTCCGCAAAGGTCGTCGTCTGCCCCTTTATAAATCAACAGGTTACATGCGGACGAATCGAGTGGTTGATTTTCAGCATCGGCAGGCGGAGGAAACCGCCCCGATTTGGAGAGTGGAGAATGGTCAGATTCCCCCCGATGATCCGTCAGGTCTCGGCCACAAGCAGTCCGCCACCTGTTCTCCCGAGATGCCTTTCGATGGACCGCTCCACTCCGGAACCGGACGGGCGGACGATGGGTGCTGATCGGCCTGAATAGACATCGGTACCGTCGGGCGCTGAGGCGGCAATACGGCGGGAAGCTGCCGTTGAGGCGCCGGGTGATTACTACGCTTCGGCCATGTCACACAGCAGTAACCGCGCATTTGTCGTCATTGATTTCATTGACTGGGGTCATGTCATGAAAGGCAGTAGTTCTCACGCGATTGGCATACCCGCCGCCTTCCATTCGGGGAAGCCGTCTTCTAGCCGGCGTGCCGTGAAGCCATGCTCGCGCAATAGGGCTACGGCCTCGAAGGCGAAGACACAATAGGGGCCGCGGCAATAGGCGACGACTTCGCGGTCTTTGGGCAGATCGCGCAGATGTTTTTCCAATTCCCGTAATGGCGCTTTGATCGCCTGCGGCAGATGGCCGGCGTCGAATTCGTCTTCGGGACGGACATCGAGGACGGTCACCAGCCCGTCTCGCATGCGCTGGGCCAGTTCCTCGCGCGAGACCGGCTCCAAAGCGTCGCGCTGGCGGAAATAGCCGCCGACAATTTCCCGGACCTCGGCGAGATTGCGCTCGCCCACCCGATGGAGGCCGGTTACCAGATCGAGCACGGCAGGGTCGCTGACCCGGTACAGGATCTGCGTACCGTTGCGGCGGGAGACGAGAAGCCCGACTTTTCGCATCAGCCGCAGATGTTGTGACGCATTGGCCACGGAAAGGCGTGCCGCCGAAGCCAGATCGTCGACGCTGCGCTCGCGCTGGGCCAGCAGTTCAAGAATGACCAGCCGGTGGGGGCTGCCCAGCGCCTTGGCGATCTCGGCAAATTGCGTGAAGAGCTCAAATTTGGGGGAAGGACTTGACATCGGCGCCATCATATTGTTAAACTATTCAACGTAATTATTTAAGTATATCGGCCGAGCAATGTCAAGCCACGCATTCGCAGCGCAAGAAAAAATCAGCCGGTTCTCCCCGCGGCAAAATCGGAGTCTCGCGTGATCTTCAGACAATTCCCGCACACAAACCCGATCGGCGCGTCCTATCTTTTCGGTTGCGGCGGCAAGTCCTGCGCCGCGGTGGTCGATCCGATCGGCGATATCGCGCCCTATCTGCAAGCGGCACAGGATGCGGGCATGCGCATCCGCTATGTCGTCGACACCCACATCCATGCCGATCACGCCTCATCCGGCCGCCAACTGGCCGAAGCCGCCGGCGCCGAATATGTGCTGTTTGCCGGCGCGAGCGCCCAACCGGCCTTTCGTGGTGTCCAGGATCGCGACGCGCTGCCGCTCGGCAACGTGACGGCCGAGGTGCTTCACACCCCCGGCCACACGCCAGAGCATATCTGCCTGCTGGTTACCGATCGCACCCGCGCGCCCGAACCGTGGTTCCTCCTGACCGGCCACACGCTGATGGTCGGCGACGTTGGCCGAACCGAACTCGCGACATCGCTTGAGGCCGGTGCCCGCGCGCTGTTCCGCAGCCTTCGCCGGCTGAAGGAGCTTCCCGATTATGTCGAAGTCCTGCCCGGCGCCTTTTCCGGCTCGGTCTGCGGCCGGAGCCTCAGCGGGCGGCCGACGTCCACCATCGGCTTCGAGAAACGCTACAACGCGGCCTTCCAGGTCGAGGACGAAGACGCGTTCGTCGAATTCATGTCCAAGGACGTGCCGCCGCCGCCCCCCGGCGCGGCCGAATTGCGCGCCGTCAATGCGGGGCTGACGAAGTAGGACGCCTGGCGATTTCTGCCGGCAGCCGGAACCGCCGTGACGTTCGGGATGGAGCAACGCCATGAAGTACCTGATGATCATCAATGACCCGCCCTATGGAACCGAGCGCGTTTACAACGCCTTGCGGCTGGCCCACACGCTGCCGAAAAAGGACGTGGACGCCCAAGTCTCGGTCTTTCTCATCGCCGATGCCGTTCTTTCGGCCAAGGCGGGCCAGAAGACGCCGGACGGCTATTACAACGTCGAGCGGATGCTGAAACGGGTCATCGCAGCCAAGGGGCAGGTTCTCCTGTGTGGAACCTGCATGGACGGGCGCGGCCTTGCCGATGCGGAAATCATCGAAGGCGCCCGTCGCAGCACGATGGAGGAGCTCGCGGCCGAAACCGTGGCGGCCGACAAGGTGCTGGTGTTCTGACCGCAAGGCCCGGTGATGTGCGAGCGGTCCGCGATGAGCGTCGCGGGGTTGATGCGGGTGCTTTTTTGATCGGCACCGGCAAAACGATTTCCATCGGTCCGCAGGCTTACGACGGCTGGCGCGCGACCTCGCTCGGCGCTTTGACAGAAACGCTGGAGCAGCGGCTGATGCTCGACCTGCTTGGCGACCTGGCCGGCGCTCGCGTGCTCGACATCGGCTGCGGCGATGGCGCCCTGGTTCGCGCCCTGGCCGCGCGGGGGGCGATGGCGGTCGGGGTCGATCCTGATCCGGCGATGTTGACCGCCGCGCGACAGCGCGACGCGGAGGCGAATATCTTCGCGAATTTCCTGGAGGCACGCGCAGAGTCCCTGCCATTCCCGGATGCCTCCTTCGACGTGGCGGTCGCCGTGACTGTGCTTTGCTTCGTCCCGGACGCGAAAGCCGCCGTGCGCGAAATGGCGCGGGTGCTGCGGCCGGGCGGGCGGCTGGTGCTCGGCGAACTCGGGCGGTGGAGTCTTTGGGCCTTGATGCGCCGCTTTCGCGGCTGGCTCGGCTCGGCGACCTGGAGTTCGGCGCAATTTCGCGACGCCGGAGAGCTTCGCGCGCTTGCCGAAGCCGCCGGGCTGACCGTGACGACGACGCGCGGCGCGATCTTCTATCCGCCCGCCGGCTGGCTGGCTCGCGCCTTGGCGCCGATCGATCCCTGGCTCGGGCGGCGCGCGACCGTCGGCGCCGCCTTCATCGCCCTGGTGGCGACGCGCCCCAAAGATCGTTGAGGAACGACCGTGGCCGACAAAACTGCTGTGCAGCAGCGCGGAATCCGGGCCAATCTCGGCCAGTTTGCCCTGCAGACCGTGCAGGTGTTCTTCGTTGGCCTGACGATCGGCATGGAGCGTACGGTATTGCCCTCGCTCAGCGGGGAATTCGGCGTCGCAAAGGGCGCCTACCTCTTCCTTGCGTCCTTCGTCCTCTCGTTCGGACTGGTGAAAGGGGCGCTGAATCTGGTCGCCGGCAGCCTCGCGGATCGGATCGGTCGCAAACGGGTGCTACTGCTGGGCTGGCTGGCCGGACTGCCGATCCCGCCGCTGATTTATTTTGCGCCGAACTGGTGGTGGATCATTGCCGCGAATGTGTTCCTCGGCGTCAATCAGGCCTTTGCCTGGACGATGACGGTGACGATGCATGTGGACCTCGCCGCCAGCCACCAGCGTGGACTTGCGGTCGGCATCGACGAGGCGGCGGGCTATGCCGCAGTGGGCTTGGCGGGGCTTGGGACCGGCTATCTGGCCTCGCTCTACGACCCGCGCCGGGCCTTATTGGTGTTCGGCCTGACGGTGATCGGGGCGGCGCTGGCGCTGATGATCTGGGTGCGAGACACGCTGCCCTGGGTTCACGCCGAACACGCCCAGATGAAAGCGGACGGCACCCATACGGGGGATGACGCCGCGCATTGGCTTGGCATTTTCCTGCTGGTCTCGTTCCGCCATGCGACGTACCGGGCGCTGTGCCAGGGCGGCGTCGTCAACAAAATCGCCGACGCGCTCGTCTGGGTGCTGTTCCCCGTCTATTTCCGCGCTCACGGCCTAAGTTTGGTGCAGATCGGCTGGGTCACCGGAATTTACGCCATGGTCTGGGGTCTGTCGCAATTGTGGACCGGGCATCTTGCCGATCGGATCGGCCGCAAGCCGCCAGTCGTGGCCGGATTTGCCCTGCTGGCGCTCGGCATTGCGCTCACCGCGGCGACCGGTGCCATCGTCTGGTGGAGCGCCGCCGCCGCGATCATGGGCCTCGGCATGGCGCTGCTCTATCCCAACCTGATCGCCGCCATGGCCGATCTCGCGCCACCGCTTTGGCGCGCGCGGGCGCTGGGAACTTATCGCTATTGGCGCGACACGGGCTATGCCATCGGCGCTCTGGCCCTTGGCGCCGTTGCCGAATGGGCCCGTGGCGCAACTCCCGCGATATGGGCGACCGCCGTCCTGGTCGCCCTGTCGGGCCTGTGGATCGCACTGGGGGTCAAGGAAAGCCGGCCGCACCACGCGCTGAGGCCGATACCGGCGTCGGGGCGCAATGGCTGAGCCGGAGGAGTCGGTTCAAGTGAGCAAGGACTCTCCACGTTGTAGCAGCCCCGCAAACTCCGCTGGCTGTTCGTCGCAACGCGCCGTTCCGCTTCGGCATGCTCGGGTCGGGCGTCCGGGAGTGTTTAAACAGGATTCAGCGCTGGATCGCGCATGCCATACCGTTCCTCTTCCGCGCCCGCCACGCGAGGATATTTCCCGTGATCATGCAAAGGAAGCCGGTCGCCTCCATACCGATCGACACGGGCTTGAGGCCGGGAGCCAGGAATTTGCTGACGACGATCAATGTCAGGCCGGCCAACGCCGCGAGAACGACCGAGCGACTGCGATGTTGCTTATACGAGAAAAATAGGCCGATCGCAGCGCTCGCAGCGAAGAAAATGATATAGGGCGCCCGGTAAGGTAGGGTCACGCTGATTCCGACCAGGGACAAAATGGCAAGTGTCGCGGTGACTCCATAGCAGGCGATCATCGCCAGCGCGGTTCCCACCGGTGCCAGCCATCGACTGGGCCCCCCCCGCACAACCCCCTCTGAACTCCCACTAAGATTGGACACTTCCCAATTCCTTCGCGCGACCTGAAGTGATTCGCCGAATTTACTTGACCGCGCGGAATGTCGCTCCAATCGTCGTTGGTGACGTCTGGTAGTCCGTGTATCCAACGAGCGCGGCCTCTCGGAATCCGGCGTCGTGCAGCATGGCTACCACTTGTTCCGCGGGAAGGGTGCCGGAGACGCAGTCCGCCCACGAAGTCTTGGCGCCGGTCTGCGTGGTTGCGCAACACGCCTCGCCGCGCACCACGTCCGCGAACTGCAGCCGGCCTCCAGGGCGAAGCACCCGGCAGGCTTCTTGAAACACGCTCGTCTTGTCGGTCGCTAGGTTGATGGCGGCGTTGGAAATCACCACGTCGATGCACGCGTCCGGCAGCGGCAGACGGACCATATCAACCTGGTGCACCTCGACATTCGCAAGGCCGGCGAGCTGCGCGCTCCAGCGCGCCTTCTCCACCATGGCAGGGGTGGCGTCGACACCGACGACTCGCCCCTGGCTGCCCACGAGCAGCGCCGCAATGCACGCATCCGCACCGGCGCCGCAACCCACGTCGAGCACGGTCTCGCCGGCGCGAATCGGGCCCAGGCCGAAGGGGTTGCCCACCGCGCAAGCCGACTCCCACACCGACTCCGGCAGCCGGTCGAGCCACGCTGCGTCATAGCCCAGCCGCCGGGCGTTTTCCTTGCCCTTGCCCCAGCCGAAGTCCTTGTCGGGGTGGAGGGCGAGTTCGGTGTAGAGCGACCGAATCTGCGCGCAGATGGCGCCCGTGCCAAGCCATCTTGCAGCTCGCTCATGGCGTTTTGGGAACCTGCACCCGAATGTCGACCTTGCCCTGCCGCGCCATCTGCGTGAGCAGATAGAGCGCGCCGTCTTCGCTGATATTCAATGCCTGTGCCAGCTGCGCGGGTCGCATCTCGCCTTTCTCAGTGATCGCCGCCAGCACCTGCGCTTGCAGCGAGTCCAGCCATCCTGAGAATAGGCCGCGCAGTTCAGGCGTGGCGAAAGTCGCCATCGCGGTGGTCTGCTGCATCGTGGCCAGCATTTCCGCGCACATCTCCATGCACATCGCCATCATGTTCTGCATCGGGGGTGCGGCCTCGCCGCCGGCTTTGCCCTGGCCCATCTGTTCCATCCTCTTTTGCATCATCGCCATCGGGCCGCCAGCCTGACCCATCTGGGCCATCATCTTCTTCATCATCTCCACCCCCATCGCGGGGCCGAAACCGCCGCCGTGTTCTCCGCCACGTTCCTGGGTCGTCTTTTCGGGTTTGTCTTCCGTGGGCATGTTCGCCTCCATTTTCAATTGCGACTCGACAATCGCGTGTTGCCGCACACGTGTTGACCTACGGTTTCCTGAACACCGCCCCGTAGTGGTAAGGCGCAAGCTCGATCTGACGCTCCAACTCAAACCCGGCCGGCTCGACGACTTGCGTCACAAACTGCGGGGACATGCGCATCGCGGTGGCCGGCCCCCGCGCCTGCCCCAGCACGGTGGTGCACTCCCGCGGCAGCGCGTGCCAGTTGACCACCGCAAAGCGCCCGCCGCGCCGCAGAACTGCAAACGTGCTTCGCGCCAGGGCGGTCTGTTCCGGAACGCCGTGGAAGGTGTTGGCAATGAGAACGTAGTCCACCGGCTGCCGCACCAAGGCCGTCAGCTCACGGGCATCGGCCTGCAGGAAAGTGCAGTTGGCACAGTCGCGGCAGGCCGCCCGAGCCTGCTCCAGCGTCGACGCCTCCAGATCGACCGCGATCACCTCTCCGGGACCGACTAGGCGGGCGAGCGGCGCGGTGAAGTAACCATCGCCGCAGCACAGGTCCACCACGACCATCCCGGCCCGCATCCCGAGCGCCTCCAGCACCCCGACCGGATCGGGCCAAAGCGCGTGCCACCAGTCCCGGTCCGGCATGCCCGTCGCCGGGAAGAGCGCGCCCTGGACTGTCGCCATTTCCTGATTCCCTCTTGACATCGGCATCGCCATCCCCGACCATATCACATGAGCGACGACCCATATGCGCAACAACTCACATGATCCGACGACAAGACGCCGCTGTCAAGGAGCTGGCGGAAATCCTGAAACTGCTGTCCGAGCCAAACCGGCTGCGCATCCTGCTGAATCTCGGGCTCGCGTGTCGTCCGGTGACCGACATCATCGAGGCTACCGGCCTCACGCAGACCAACGTGTCATTTCACCTGAGGGCGCTGCGCGAGGCTGGGCTCGTGCGGGCCGAGAAGCGGGGCCCGTTTGTCTTCTACTGTCTGCCCGATCCTGAATTGTTGAACGTTCTCGCGCGCCTCGGCGACTGGGTGCCGGCAAGGAGCGCTCCCGAAGGAGCGGGAGTCGCATCCAAGGCGTCCAGATCAAAGCCACAGGCGGCGCCGCCCAGGCGCGGATCCACCCGGCGGGTTCGGATCGCCGCCTCCCCGGCACGCTGACAGCCCGCCTGGAACATCGTGGATGATCTTCCGCTCGGTATCCTGAAGCGGCCACACCGGAACGGGGGAGCAAGGACGTTGCGCAAAGGAGTCGAAAATGGATCGATCTTACTGGTGGTGGCACGGATTCGGGTTCATGTGGATTTTCCCGATGCTGTTCCTGATCGTGATGATCTTGTTCCTGTTCGGCGGGGGGTCGGGGCGGTTCTGGCGCAGCAGCCGGCACGACGAGCGGCGCGAATCGCCGCGTGAGATTCTCGATCGCCGCTATGCCAGCGGCGAAATTACCAAGGAGCAGTACGAGGAGATGAGGCGAACGCTGGGGCGATAGTGTTGCGGGCAGCGATGGTCGGCGTCGCCGGCGCGAACCCATCCCCGAACCGCAAGCCGATCGCACCGCCGATCTCGCCCAGGATTGCAACGCTCAGCAGGAGCTGGGCGAGGCGAGTACTCGTGTTCTTGATCGGAGTTATGCGCGACGCCATCTCTTCGATCATGCACAGGCGTAGTGGCGAAACTTGACGGCCCTTGTCTTCACTCATGACTTGGACCGGAGCAGTCGACGAAGAAACCGGTCTGCCGATACGACGACCGACCGCAGTTGGCACTGGCCGACCTCGTGGCCGTGACACGCCGGCGCGAACGTCCGATCTCCTCGGACACCGGCTGTTTCATCCTCTCCGGTACAGGGGTCCGCAGTGGGTCGAAAGCAGGCTTTCGATCCCTCAGGATTCCGCAAGGACCGGCAGCTTTCCGCATCTTTCCGAACGAGACTTCAATTCCTCGAAAGTCCACCATGATGGAAAATCCCGATCCTTATCCGGTTGGGATTTTTGCCCGAAACGCCGGTGTTGGCGCGGTCTCGCGTCTTGGCCTCTTGAGCACACGTCTTCCGAAGCCGCTATTCCGGGCGTGCATTCCGCCGCTTTTCGCTCTAGTTTTCTGCGGCCCTCTTGTCCCCGAGGTAGACGCGGTTGCGCCGCAGCTTGTGCACTTACTTCTTGTCGATGCGCGTGCCCGACCGCGTCTGGCGATTTTGCGTCGTCCACGCCTTGGTCGTGATGCCATCCAGCGTCAGGTTGGCGGCGGTCTGGGTCGGCGAGCCGATGGTCAGCATTTCCTCGAAGATGCGGCGAACCGCCGCCGCCTTGGTTTCGTTGATGGCCAGAAGGCGCTCTCGACGATCTTGCGAATAATTTTATGTAAGAATATCTTGCGTTTTCAATTAAGCAAGAATAGAATACGGGTTTAGGAGGTGACTGCCATGCTCGAAAAGAAGATCTCGCACAAGCTGATCGGCTCCCGCGTCAAAGCGGCGCGCGAGGCCAAGGGTTGGACGCAGGATCAACTCACTCAAGCCCTCGGCTTCAATGACCGCCAGACGGTTTCCGACATCGAAAACGGTAAACGCGCCCTCAAGCCGGACGAGATGCTGAGGCTTTCCGACCTGCTGGATCGCGACATCGAGTTTTTCATCGACCCGTTCGCCGTCGCCGGCGAGGCGCAGTTTTCGTGGCGTGCAGCGCCCGAGGTGCCGGAGGACAGTCTGGACGGGTTCGAGCTCAAGGTCGGTCAGTGGATCGGTCTGCTGCGCTGGCTGCGTGAGCAGCAGGACAGTCGGACCAGCGTGCTCAAGCGCGCCCTGCGCCTATCGGCACAGTCCTCGTTCGAGGATGCCCAGGAGCGCGCCGAGGGTCTGGTCGCCGAACTCGACCTTGGTGTCATCCCTGCCGAGTCGTTGATCGACAAGATCGAGCGTGAACTGGACATTCCGGTGCTGTTCGTCGACACGGTGGAAACCGACGACGGCAAATCCATTTCTGGTGCGACCTGCCACCTCGAAGAGATGGGTGTCATCCTCATCAATCGCAATGAAACCGAGGCGCGGCGCGTCTACGACCTAGCGCACGAGCTGTTCCACGCCTTGACTTGGGATGCGATGAAGCCCGACTACCGGGAATCAAATTCCATCGAGGAGCGCAACAAGGTGAAACGCATCGAGCAGCTGGCGAACAACTTCGCCGCTGCCCTGCTAATGCCACGCGCCTCACTGAACAAACTGATTGATGGCAATCGCCAAGACGACATCGCACACCTGTGCGAAGTCGCAGCGCTGCTGCGCGTCGCGCCGGTGGCGCTGGCATGGCGACTGTTCAACCTCAAGCTCATCAACGACGACACCCGTCGCGTGCTCTCCCAGGAGAAACAGCGAGCATCGGTGTCGGGCCCACCCAAACGCTTCTCCATGTCTTTCGTGAAAATGCTGCATGAGGCACTGGAAAACGGGCGCCTATCGGCTCGCAAGGCCGCAAAGGCAATGGGTCTGGGACTAGGCGATCTGACCGAATTATTCGCTCAGTACGATTTTCCCGCACCGTTCGAGCTTTGAAGTGCGGACCGTATGCCGAAAAACCGAGTCTTTGCTGATACCAATGTCATCCTCGAATCCTTCCGCACCGGCTGCTGGACTGCGATTAGCAGCCATTTCGCCATTGAGACCGTTGAGAAATGCGTCGAGGAAACGCTGACCGGAAACCCCGGTGATCCTCGCCATGTCACGGTTCCTCCCGCCGACCTGAGGGAGGGTCTCGCGGGCGAACATCTGGTGACGCGCAAAGAGCTTGCCTCCCTGGTGCTTGCCCATCCTTCTTGCGGCACGCTCGACGACGGCGAAAAACACCTTCTCGCGTGGCTGTTCTCCAACAAGCTTCTGCCATCGGCGGTCATCGTCGTCACCACCGCCGACAAGGCGGCGTTGGTGGCGTCACATGGTCTCGGCTGGCTCGACTGCACAGTGTCGCTGGAGGATCTGGCCCGCAAGGCGGGCGTTGGCCGGGTCAAGCTCGATGCGCTCGCTCTGCAATACCGCAAGGACTGGCTGTCGAGCATCAAGACCAAGATTCAGATGGGGATCATCTCATGACTGTCGTCACGCTGGCGGCGTTACCACTTCGTGGTAACGCACATGGCGGAACAGCTTGTGCCAAGTCGGTCCCTCGTTATTGAGCCGCCGGCGTCGCAGGGTCTTGAGGCTGATCTGCCGGCGATCGGCTCGGTGCTTTTCGGTCATCACGGGGGAGTGCATCTTTATTTTTCCTGACAGATGACCTCATGACAACGCTGGCCGCCGGCGAAGCCAAGCGCGATGCTTGATTCAACGCGGCGCCCCAGCGAGACGCCGCGCATCTTTGAGCAAGAGAATCAGTTGTCCTTCGTTCTCCGGTGTTGGTTCAAAGCCGAAGCGCCGGTAAAAGGTCTCCGCCTCGGCATCGAGGGGGTGGGTCAGCAGCGCTCGGATGCCGGCATGCCCGGCAACGGCAATGGCGCGCCGGATGGCATCCTGCAGGAGACTGAAACCCAGGCCGCGTTTCTGGTCGTCGAGGGCAACCGCCAGCCTCGCCAGGATGATCAGCGGGATCGGATACTGGCCCATCCCGCGACGAACTCGCTCGGGGGCCTCAAGCGTGTCGATCTGGCCGACGGTCAGGCTGTAGTACCCAGCCACCCGATCCCCGTCGCAAACGATGAAGGTTCTCGCCGAGCCGCTCCCCTGTGCTTGGCGCGCGTGGCGCAGCAGCCATTCGGTGAGCGCCGGTTTCCCGCAGTCGAATTCTTCCAGCCGGTGATGCGCATCAAGCGGCTTCGGCTCCGACAGACTCACTTCTTGGTCCAGACCGGACGCCGGGAGAACAGTTCTGCCAAGCCGGCATTGTCAGATTCCGGCCGATCCAGCATGTCCAGAAGCGCCTGGTACTGGTTTCCGGAGACCATGAACAACCGCTGATCGAGCAGGGTCTGTTCGGCAGCCTGGCAAGCGGCATCAAGGATGAAATCGGTCAGTGATTTGTGCGCGACTTCGGCGGCGCGACGCAGGACGGTTTCCTGCTCAGGGGTCGCGCGCAGTCCGAGGCGGGCCGAACGGGTAGTTGCGGTGGCGGGCATGGCAGGCATCCTTAAGCTGTACATTTGACTCTATGTTAGTACAAATGACACCAGGTATCCAGATGGAGGCCGTCACCAAATGTCTCCAAGGCCGGATGACGACTGGCTGCCAGTGCCCCACATCGAACCCTGCCCTCCTGTCGTTCCGCGGCTCTGACGAATTTCCGCGAAAACGGC
>JAKCBQ010000034.1 GCA_021839245.1 Pseudomonadota bacterium | reverse complement strand
ATTTGACGAATGGCTCGTTAATCTACAATGCCTACAGCAGGTGGGTGAGGAAAATGATTCTGGACCCGAGCGCGTCAGAGAAAATAATTGCAGCGACGAAGCGGCAGTACCTACATGATGGCAAGTTCACGTACCCAAGCCAATGCCATTAGCAGGCTCTATCCGACTTTCCCCACGGTATCGACTTGATCATCAGGCAGGGAGGTGGGGTGTGGCGACGTAGACGGGCCAGGGTGGATAGGCGTGGGTGGGGTCCGATGTCCCTTGGGGACACACGGGGACTTGCAACGGAGGGTAACCACGGGTCCTCTCTCATGGCTCGCGGCCCGACACCCCGCGGGCCCTCCTTGGGAGCAGGTGGTGTCCTTGAGTTGAGCACGCTGACGCAGAAGCGAATTTACAGCAGTGATTGGACTTGACTGCTGTTTTGCAGAGGCAAATCCAATAAAATCAGATAATTTAGTATATTAAATTTGTCTTAATTCATTTTTATAGTGAATTATTGATACATGTATGTACTGTAGTGCCTATGTGAGATGATATATCATAGTTGTACAAATTCACTTTTTCGAGGAATTGAAGTCATTGAAGAATAGTCACTCAAGCATCCCCGAGGGCCGTCAGCAACTCGCACAGCTCATAGCAGGCGCTGGCGACGTAATCCGGGTTGATGATGCGGTGCGTGTCCTGGAACTGGACCGCACGGCGGCGGCGAAAACTTTAGCGCGCTGGACAATGCAAGGCTGGCTGAGGCGCATACGGCGCGGCATCTACGTGTCCGTCGCGATTGGCTCTCTGGGCAGCGAGCATGTTCTAGATGATCCATGGGTACTTGTGCCGGGGCTTTTCGCGCCCGCTTATATCGGCGGTCGCACCGCGGCCGAATATTGGGACCTCACCGAGCAGCTTTTCAACGACATCGTCGTCATGACAACCCATCTCGTGCGCCAGAAGGAACAAAAGCGGCACGGTGCAACATTCACGGTCAGGCACGTCCACGAACGAAAAATGTTCGGCACAAAGACCGTGTGGCGAGGGCGCACGAAAGTGATGGTCTCTGATCCGGAAAGAACAATCGTGGATATGCTCGATGACCCCGTTGTCGGCGGCGGTATCCAGCACGTTGCCGATTGTTTGGCTGAGTATTTCAAGCGCAAGGATCGCGAGGACAACCTCTTGCTCGAATACATCGAGCGTCTCGGCAACGGCGCGGTCTTCAAACGTTTGGGGTTCCTGGCTGAGCGACAGGGCGGAGAAGATAAGCTTGTCCAGGCCTGCGCCGGGCATCTGACCAAAGGCACGGTCAAGCTCAATCCGGCGCTCGATTGCACCAAGCTTGTGACGCGCTGGCGCCTTTGGATTCCGCCCCGCTGGAAAACGGAGGCGCGCGCATGATCGACCGCCGTGAAATCCTTGATACCGCCACGCGGATGTCGCTCACGCCGCATGTGGTCGAAAAGGACTATGCCCTTGGCTGGATGCTCGCGGGGATAGGCGCACATCCGGCGCTGCGCGAAGGTTGGATCTTCAAAGGCGGCACCTGCCTGAAGAAATGTTTCTTCGAAACCTATCGGTTTTCTGAAGACCTCGACTTTACCTTGATGGACGCCGCGCATCTAAACGATGCTTTCCTCAGGCAAACTTTTGGCGAGGTCGGGGAATGGATCTACGAACAGACGGGAATCGAGTTTCCGGCCCATCTTCAGACTTTTGATATTTACACCAATCCGCGCGGTACGGCATCTTGCCAAGGTAAGATCAGTTATCGTGGGCCTGTATCGTCGCGTGATCTGCCCCGTATCAAACTTGATCTTACAGCGGATGAACGCATTGTTCTCGCACCGATGCGCGTGAGTGTCTTTCATCCTTACAGCGACGCGCCCGCCGAGGGAATCGACGTTCTGGCCTATGCCTACGAGGAGCTTTTTGCAGAGAAGGTCAGGGCGCTAGCCGAACGCACACGGCCCCGCGACCTCTATGATGTCGTCAACCTGTTCAGAAATGGTGAAGCACGACCATCCCCCTCCGTGCTTCTCGACGTTCTCCGCCAGAAATGCGAATTCAAAGGCATCAACGTTCCGGCCCTCAGTGATCTCGACTCTCACAGGCCCGAACTTGAAAATCTTTGGGAAGATATGCTGGCGCACCAACTTCCGACGCTGCCGCCGTTTGAAAGTTTTTGGGACACGCTGCCGGAATTCTTCGATTGGTTGGAGAGCGGTACCGCTCCGGCGATGCCAGCGGCCTATACCGTAGGTGCGGGTGAAGTGGTTTTGCGCCAGCGCGATTTGCGCCTGCCCATTCCCGAACATACGCAATCAACGATTGAGATTATTCGCTTCGCAGCGGGAAACCGGCTCATGGTGGAACTGGATTATGAGGGATCGACGCGTCGCATCGAGCCGTACTCGCTCCGTCGAACGCGGGAGGGCAACATCGTTCTGCATGCTTGGAATGCCGACCGAAACGAACACAGAAGCTATCGCGTGGACCGTATGCAGGGCGCGCGGGTGACGAACTCGGTATTCGTTCCGCGGTATGCTGTGGAATTGAGCCCGCAGGGGCCTGTGCTGGTCGCGCCGACAGCAGCGCGTCTGCAGTCCTATGCGCACGGACAACCGCAAATCAAGACGAGTCGCGCCTTATCAGTTCGCAACTCACTTCATCGCCGCGCGGTTACGGGCAAGCCGGTACACGTCTTCCAATGCCCGATATGTAACAAGAAGTTCAGGCGCGATCGCTACGACAGCCATCTCAATCCCCATAAGAATGAATGGGGTGGGCAATGTTCAGGGCGGGCCGGGTATTTTGTGGAGACAAAATATTAGGGGCTGAAGTAGCTAAGGGGCTCACAGGGCTCTATTATGGCTACGATATATCAACACAAAAGCCGCCTCAGTCCCCGTCCGCAAAGCAAACTGATCGAGCTTTTTGTGGCGGGAAGTACGGCGTGTGCTGCCGCTGAGATCGTCGGCGTTCAGCCCAACACCGCGATCCGCTTCTTCATGCGCCTGCGCCAGCTGCTCGCCAGCAAGCTCCCGAGCTATCAGCTTTGTGGCGAAGGGGAGGCGGATGAGAGTGACCTCGGGGGTGTGCGCAAGGGCAAACGAGGTCGCGGAACGGCCAGCAAGGGGTCGTATCGGGCTTTTGCTCACAAGCCAGTAGATCGGGAAACGAATGACACTGGTTGCTGTCTAACAGGGCATGAAGATCGATGGCCGCACACGGACTCGTGAGACACTGCAAGCGATGCGTTTCATGGTGCTCGACCGTATGGCGGAAGGCGAATCACCGGCGACGGTCTCGGCCTCCTTTGGGATGAATCGGAACTGGGCGTACAAGGTGCGGCGGAAGGCGCGCGAACGTGGCTAAGGTAAGCGGGCCGTGCGGTTGCACAAGGCGCCGGGGCGGCGACGACCGTTGACGGCGGCTCAAGAGCGGCAGGTGTTTCGCGAGGTCAACGGCGAGAACCCGTGTCGGTACGGGTTCGACGTCGGGCTGTAGACCCGCCGGATCGTGGGCGAGTTGATCCGGCAACGGTTCGGCGTGACGTTGAGCCTGGTCTCGGTGGGGGCGCTCTTGGCCCGTGTCGGGCTGACCCCGCAGAAGCCGCTGCGGCGCGCCTACCAACAAGACCCTGAAGCGATCGTCCGCTGGCAGCGCGAGACGCCCTCGCCCACCAGGCCAAGCGCGAGGGGTAACATCTACCTCTGGGGCGAACCGAATTGCGGGCCGACGCGTTGCACGGCAAGACCCGGGGCGCCAAAGGACACACGCCGGTCGCCGCGGTGCCCGGGCAACGTCAAGGAATCGGTGCCGCCTCGGCGGTCAGTGCCAAAGGGGCGTTTGGGGTCACCACCGACCGGGGCGGCATGAACTGCGAGTTGTTCGTCACCTTTCTACAACGTCTGATGCGCGGCCGACGCAAACCGCTGCACCTAGTCCTCGACAACCTGCCCGCGCACAAGAAAGGACCGCGCGTTGATCGATAGACCTCTATAAGAAAAAGCTACTCAAGAAGAAGCAGGTAGTCACTTACGCTGAGTTTATAGGGACCAATGAGGCGGACGTGGAAGATATGTTCGAACGAGATTTCTATGTGAATCTTGTTAATGCCGAGTTTGTCAAGGAATTGAATGCGCCTATCCCACTCTCCTCATTGAATGCTAAGGAGCCACGCACGTTACGTGCCATCGAAGTCTACCTTCAAGACAATCCGTTCGAATCTGGCGCGTTCAGCCACTATCGTCCGGCCCGCTATTTTTCGGAGAACGTAGCCATGCTCTGGAAGAAAGTTTCGGATGCCACAAAGGACCGCTTCGAGGCCGCCTTCAAGCGCCTTAATGCGCTACTGAAATAGATTGCGGTTCTACCAGTTTGTAGCCCCCCTGAAATCTGGACACTGTTTTGCACAAAATCCACGCTGCTTTCCCAATGGGCGTGGAGGCGGCAAGCACCTGAGAGGGCGTGGCGTAGCCGTGGCGCTGCAACAGCCAGTGACGGTTGCACCGATTGAACTCCCCCAACGACTGCCGGTAGCACGAGCAGGATCTTCGACATCCCAATGCGTGCGCAACACATGCCCCAGATAGATGGGGCAAGTTTCGCCGGCTGCACTGGAACAAACCGTAATCACGATGTCCGGTGTTGTGAGGAGGTTGTCCCACGACTTGCTGTGTAACCCCTGGGTCGGGATACCTTCACGCGCCAGAAGTGCCAAGACACGCGGGTGAACTTGACCGGTTGCCCGACTTCCGGCGCTCATGGCCTTCCATCCCGCCGGGGCGAGATGATTGAAGATCGCTTCACCGAGGATCGAGCGGCAAGAGTTCCCGGTACAGCGAAAAAGGACGTTCATGGGGTGCGCATCTTTGGGGTTGCAGAACGCAACAGCTCGATGATTTCCGGGCACGGGGAGGTGGCGGACGTATCCACGTATGGCTTGGGCGGCCCAAAACTCTACTCACCGCCACAGGCGATCAAGTCTAGCACCACAGAGAATGCGATCGTGTACACGTGTTCCTACCGGCCCTAGTTTTTCCGTTCGAGCGTGTGTATCCCCTCTCATGGGCGTTTTTGGGCGGGGCGCTGATAACTGTAATGCAAGATCATTCCTCGCCGTGCACAGGGGATGTCCTGTCGTGGGATCTCTTCAAACGACATGCAACCAGAGTGCCAGGGCCAGAAGCGTTGCGAGCAGGACGGGAGGGGTGAGGACGATCCCCGTCTTCATGTAATCCTTCCACCCGATGCGAATCCCCTTGCGTTCGAGAACGTGCATCCAGAGCAGGGTGGCGAGGCTCCCGATCGGGGTGAATTTGGGACCGAGATCGCTCCCGACGACGTTGGCGTAGATCATGGCCTCGCGCACGTGCCCCCCGACGATCGCGGGGAGCCGGTGCAGGGCGAGGGCGGAGGTGAGGGTGGCCGGGAGATTGTTCATCACGGACGAGAGGAGAGCGGAGATCGCCCCGCTTCCCAACGCCCCCGCGACGAGGCCGCCCCGGGCGCACCAGACGAGGGCGGTGCGGACGGCCGCCACGAGACCCGCTTGCCCAAGTCCGTAGACGACGACGTACATTCCGAGGCTGAAGACGACGATCGACCAGGGGGCCTCCTTGAGGATGCGGCGGACCGGAAGCACCGCCCCCCGTCCCCCCCGGTGCCAGCGGCCGGCCAGCGCGAGAAGAACAAGAGTCGCCCCGCCGGTCACGACCGAGAGCGGAAGCCCCAGGCGGGCGCTCGCCAGATAGGTGAGAAGAAGGACGACGAGGACCGGAAAGCTCGCGCGGAAGACGAGGGGATCGCGGACCGCCCGCGCCGGAGTCTCGAGGTCCTCGAGGCGATAGCGCTCGGGGATCGCGCGTCGAAAGTAGAGGCCGAGGACGAGGAGGGTGGCCGCGAGGGCGACGAGGTCGACCGGCACCATGACGACGGCGTAACGCGCGAAACCAATCTTGAAGAAATCGGCGTTGATGATGTTGATGAGGTTCGAGATGACGAGCGGCAGGCTGGTCGTATCGGCGACGAAACCCGACGCCATCACGAAGGCGAAGGCCGCCGTGGGCGGGAAGTCGAGCTGGAGGAGGATTGCGAGCACGATCGGGGTCAGAATGAGGGCCGCCCCGTCGTTGGCGAAGCCGGCGCTCACCAGCGCTCCGAGCACGACGATGAGAGGGAAGAGTTTCCGGCCCGACCCCCGGCCCCAGCGCACCACGTGAAGCGCCGCCCAGCGGAAGAACCCCGCCTCGTCGAGGATGAGGGCGATCACGATAAGCCCGACGAAGGTCAAGGTGGCGTCCCAGACGATCGCCCAGACCCGCGGGACGGCGCTCCAGGGGACGACGCCGGTGAGGAGTGCGAGTGCGGCTCCTGCGAGCGCACTCCAGCCGATGCCGAGTCCTCGTGGCCGCCAGAGGACGAGGACGAGGGTCAGGACGAAGATGAGAGCCGCAGCCATGGCGCGTTCGGGCGGATGGTGGGGAACCTCCGCCCGCGGCGGAGGGAGCGCTCTCCATGATACGCGCTCCCCCGCGACGCTCCGGGGATCGGAGCTTAGTGGGCGAGATAGGCCCCGAGGGGTTCGTGCCGACGGCGGGCGTAGGCCTCGAGATAGCGCATCAGGCGCTCGTAGGAGGCGAGTCCCTTCGCCGCGATCCACTCCTCACGGAGTTGGACCGGACCGGGCACTTTGAGAAGTGTCGTCGGTCCATAGCGGTGCGCCGGGATCGGGGGGGGGAGGGCCGCGGAGCTCACGCTCGGGGCCTTGGGGAGGGTGCCCAAGACACCGTCACGTCGCCGCTCGATCGTGTAGGCCGGGCACGACCCGGGGTTGTAGGCCACGGGGACGTGGGTGTCCTCGGCCCGGAACGGACGGAGGTTCGGGTGACGGCGCCGCCAGACCCCGGTGATCGGGCGGGCGTTCGCGTCCCACTGCGACATCGGGGGGAGGCCGAGGATGAGTTCGATCGTGCGCACGATGCTCACCTGGGAATAGAGATGGGTTTCGAGGCGACCGTTTTGGGCCCAGGGGCTCACGAGAAGGGCGAGCGTGCGGTGGGCGTTGATGTGGTCCGCCCCCGATTGCGCGTCGTCCTCGGTGATGAAGACCGCCATGTGTTTCCACTGCGGGGTGTGGCTCAAATAGGCGATGAGGCGGGCGGTCGCGAGGTCGTTGTTCCAGACGTAGTAGTCGGGCGTGTAGTAGCAGGGGGTTCGACCGGCGGTGTGATCGTCGGGCAGCCAGATGTAGATGAAGCGCGGGAAGTGCTTCCGGTGCTTCTCGAGCCAGGTCACGGCGGCCCGTTCGCGGTCGGTGTCCAGGATGAAGCGGTCCCATCCCGGGTAGCGGGTGTCGGCGTGGACGAGAAGGCTTCGGGCGATGCGCCCACGGCGGTCGCGCGTGAGGAACTCACCGAAATCGGCGAACGAGACGTGATGCCGGAGGAGATTGTTGAAGAGATAGAGTCCCCCGGGGTAACTCATCCAGGGATTCGACCACGGACCGAGGCGGTGGAGGCTGGTATAGATCGCGTAGGGGTTCGCGGTGCTGTGCGCCACGCCTCCCCAACCGTAGGAGCGGCCGGGGACGAGCGATGTGGTCCAGCCGGGGTTTTCGCTCAACCCACGGTTCGAGTAGTACATCGGCCAGGTGCGCTGCACGTAGTCCGAGTCGGACGCTCCCGTCGTCCACTGGTGGCCCTGGGCGGTCACCTCGCCGTCGGCCATGAAGTTGGCGAAGAGGACGTAGCGGTGCGCGAGCCGGTAGAGATTGGGAAGCTCTCTCCGGTCGTAGAGATCGAGGTGCGGATCGGCCCAGCGCCCGGCGGGGCGGTATGCGCCGAAGTCCTCGTCGAAGGTTTTGTTTTCGCGGAGGATGAAGACGACGGTGCGGATGCGGCGGCGGAGGAAGTGCCCGAGGCGGGCGTCGAGCCGTGCGGTGCGCCGCTCCTGAACGCGGTTCATGAGGTCGTCCGTCCGCACGAGCTGCGTCCAGACGGGGAGGCGACGCTCGAGACGCCCGAGAGGGATCTCCTGGACGAGTCCGTGCATGAAGTCGCCCACCCACTGGTAGTGGACGTTCGGGCCGGAACCGAGACCCTTGGCCGAGACGACGAGGAGGTTCCCCGCGTTCAGGGCGAGCGAGGTCGGGTACCAGCCGGTCGGGACGAGACCAAGGAGCCGGCCGCGGCGACGGTCGAAGACGGCGACGTCATCGTCACCGGCGTTTGCGACATAGAGCCGCTTGCCGCGGACAGCGAGCGAAGAGGGGTAGGAGCCGTAGGGTGCGCGGGGGGTGGGGACGTCCGCGAAGACCTGGGTGACCCGTCCGCGGTGAAGATCGACGGCGTCGATCCGGTCGACGTTGCTCAGGGCCACATAGACCGTGCGCCCCCGCTCGCCCACGGCGAGCGCCGTCGGGTGGAGGCCCGCCCCGCGCGGAGGAGTGCCCAGGGGAATCGCGGCGGTGAGCCGGAGGGTTTGGGGGTCGAAGACGCGAAGACGACGTCCCCCCCAATCGCTCACGACGAGGGCGCGTCCGCCTTCGGCAAAGGCGAGGGCGTAGGGGTAGGGCCCGGCGTTGACGTAGCGGGTCCGCCCGGTGGCGAGATCGATCCGCGCCAGCGCGTTACTGAGAAGACCCGTCACGAAGAGATGTTGCCCTCGGGGGCCGAGGGCGAGGGCGTCCGGATAGAAGAGTTTCGGCCCGCGCATGCGGC
The DNA here is from genome assembly GCA_021839245.1 of Pseudomonadota bacterium. Taxonomy (GTDB): domain Bacteria; phylum Pseudomonadota; class Gammaproteobacteria; order JAKAQQ01; family JAKAQQ01; genus JAKAQQ01. The sequence goes on along the minus strand of JAKCBQ010000034.1, from coordinate 4,721 downwards.
CCTGGTAGAGGTAGGGAAACTGGGTCGGAGGAAAGGCGAAGTAACGCAGCCGGTAGCGGCGGACGACGGTGAGCCGTCCGTTCGTCGCGCGGGCTTCGAGGACGTCGTCGCTGTATCCGCCCGCGGCGAAGATCGTGGCCCGGGGGCCCACGGTGAGTCCCTGATAGAAGGACTGATGCAAGACGGTGTCGGGGGCGGCGGTGCGAGCTACAGATTTCTCCGCCTGGAGGCGGGCCCGGAGGACGAGGCGCCCCCCGATCCGGCGATAGAGGAGCAGGTCTTCGCTCCGCGCCGCCCCGTTCGTGAGGACGACGAGATCGCGGCCGAGCGGGAGGACGGCGGTCGGAAAGTTGGGCGTGCCGCTCAGTGGCCCGACCGGGGTGACGCGGCGGCCCGTGGGGAGGACGGCCATGGCGCGGGCGTGGAGGATCGGGCTCAGGAGAGGAGTGGCGGCGAGAAGGACCCACAGGGGGGAGGTCAAAAAACGTCGGACGGGTTTGCGTGACACGACATCGTCTCCGGTGAAGGGGCGAGAAAGCGTAGGGCCATCGTAGGGGGATCGTACGACTGTTTTGTGACAGCGGTCACATCGTTGTCATCACTTCGTTATCGAACATTCACACTCGGGCTCTATCGTGGCGCCCATGGCACTTCACCACGCTCACCCCCTTCGTGCAGATCCTGCCCACGCCGCCCGCCCGACGTCCGGCCGCCGCTCGGGTGATCGAGCCTGCATCCTCAGTCACGATCGGGCCCTTGTCGCCGCCGCCCGACGGGTCTTCGCGTGCGCCGGCCTCGTCGTCTCGGCCTACAGAAGTCCGGACGACTATTTTGCGGCCACCGATGCCGCGGGTCGTCGCTGCGCCTATGTCGTTCTCGACGCGCGCGCGACGATCGAGTTCTCCACCGCGACGCGGGAGCGGTTCGAAGGCCGCGGCCAGCGTGTCCTTGTTGTGGGCCCGCTGGGTCCGCAAGCGTGCGGGGTGGAGCTCCGGTTCCCCACCGTCGACGTGCACGGCGATTACGCCCCGGTGAGTGCGGTCCTCCAGGACTGGCTCGCCGCCCGCCCGGTGTCCTCCTCCGCGGAGACGGCGGAGTCGGAGGGCCGGCTCCTCCGCATCGACGATGCGGCCCACGAAGTCTACGCCGGTGACCGCCGGCTTCCCCTCCGGCCCGCCGAGCACGCGCTCCTGCGTTTTTTCCTCGAGCGTCCGCATCACCTCTTCTCGCGTGCCGATCTTTTGCGGCTGTTGTGGGGGGAGCAGACGAGCGTCGAGCTCCGCACGGTCGACGTCCACATCATGCGCCTCCGCAAAGCCCTCCGTCCTTACGGCCTCGAGGGTTTCATCGAGACCGTCTTCGGTTTCGGCTACCGCGCCAACCACGCGGTTCTCGATCCGGCTTCCGCCGAGCCGCTCCCTCCGATCCCCCTTTCGTCCCCCTCCAGCACGAGGAACGTTCGATGAACGCCGCCGTCGATTCCCTCCCGCGACCCAACTTTTACCCGGCTCGCCTGAGCCCGAACCCGGAGCCCCAGCCCACGCCGCCCCCCGCCCTCCGCGATCCCTTCACCGGCGATCCCCTGCGGGCCCCGCGCTGGCGTTCCTTTGGGCTCGCCGCGGTTCTCGAGCTCCTCATCGCACTCGGTCTCGTCGGCTGGTTCCTCACGGCCCGCGTCGTTCCGAACATCGCCGCCGCGAACAAGACGGTGAGTGTCCGCGTGACGGCGCCCCCGCACCCGCCGGCTCCTCCCCGTCCACGTCTCACGGACGTGAAGGCTCCGGCCACGGCTCCTGTCGCCCCCGTCCTCGAACCCCTCAGCCCGATCACGAACGGGATCCCGGTTCCCCGCGCCCTCACGTTGCCCGCCGATCCGGCTCCGTCCAGTCCCCCGGCGTCGTCCGGTCGGGCGGGGCCCGCCCGCGTCAATCCTTACGCACTCTACAGCGATCTTCTCCGCCGCCGCGTCCAGCAGGTCCTCGTGGTCCCCGCCGTGGCGCGCGAGCTCGGTCTCCGCGGACGCACGCTGGTCGAGTTCCGGCTGACGCCTTCCGGGAAACTCCTCTGGGCGCGTGTGGCGCGGACGAGCGGCGCGAGCATTCTCGATCGGGCGGCACTTCGCGCCATTCACCAGGCGGTGTTTCCGCCCTTTCTCGCCCGCATGCGTGCGATCGCGACGACCTTCGAGTTGAGCGTGCACCTTCACGCCTGAATCTTTTCACGGTCCGTCCACGGGCCGCATCGTCCACCCACCAACCGTCCACCAACCAATGGAGATTTCCATGTTTCATCCACGCATAACGAGCGTGTGGCCGAAGCGAAGCCCACGCCATCGGGGAACCCGGCTCGCGGGGGCGCTCTTCGCCGGAAGCGGTCTTATTCTTCTCGTCGGCCTCGCTCCGGCGCTCGCCCGCCCCTGCCGACACCGCTCCTGCGAGACGGTCGTCAACGCCGGGCGCGTCCGCAAGGTCGTCCATGCCCCGAAGCTCGAGGGCGTGCCAACCAACCGGGCTCTTCTCCGCAAACCCGTGAGTGTGCGCATCCTGCGCCGGCGCGAAATCCAGTCCGTGGGTCCCGCCGCCGGGGCCGCCCAGGCGCTGGCTCTCGCCCCCGGGGTCAACGTGAGCGGGTACGGCGCCACCGGTGCGAGCAAGTTCTCGATCAGCATCAACGGCATCAAACAGGGGTGGGGCGGTCCCTCGGGCGGGAACATCGACGACGGTTCACTCGCCGTGAACTTCGACGGTGTGCCGATGAACGACCCGGCGAACGGTCTTTGGCAATCGCCCGAGGTCAACCAGCTCGGGATGATCCAGGCCATCGCCGTCACCTACGGGCCCGGTGAGCCCGTCCACCGCTGGTACGACAACATCGGCGGCAGCATCGACTTCATCCCCCTGCAGCCGGCCGCGACCCCCTCGGTGGATGCGGCGCTCACCGCGGGATCCTTCGGAACGCGCGGCTTTTTCGTCTCCGCCCAGAGCGGGCGTGTCGACGGGCTCGAGGCGGTGGTCGCCGGAGGCGCTCTTCATACCGATAGCTTCCGCAACTCCATCGACGGCTTCTCGAACCCGGGCCACGACGAGGCGTGGTACGCCAAGATCCTCCGCCGCTGGAACGGGGGTTCGCTCTCCTTCGGGGTCTACACCGCCTCCGGCCAGGCCTTCCGTCCGAACGTCATTCCCGTCTCGCCCATCCCCGGCGTCACCGTCAACGGCGTGACCGCCAACGGCACGCCCATCCCGGGCCCCCTCTACAGTGAGACCACGACGGGCTTCGAGAGCGCTCTTCCCTACAACGTCTGGCACAAAAACGACAGCAACCGGACCTACCTCTTCTATTCCCAACTCAAGACGATCCTGAGTTCGCACAGTGTCTTCCACGCCCTGGCCTGGTACCGCTACGGCTCGCGTCTGCACGTCCACTACTACAACTTTCAGCAGGATACCAGCAACCTTTATGAGTACAACGACCCCCACGACTACACCTACGGGAACCGGATGTACGTGCGGACGGTGCTCCCCTTCGGGAACGTTCTCGACGTCGGCGGCTACTGGCTCACCTCGAAATACGTCTCGCAGAACTCGTTCTACAACCCCGCTCAGGGCGGGAGCGTGGACGCCCCGAACGGGCAATTCCGCAGCGACGACTGGTACCTCAACAACGTCGCGGCTTTCATTCAGGACAGCATCCGTCTCCCCGCGCACGTGAGCGTGACGCCGGGGCTCCGCTTCGTCCATTACGGGACGGACTACTTCGTCAACGGCCCGTCGGTCTTCCCGAACGCCACCGGGACCGATCAGGGCAAACTCCCGAACGCCAGCACGACCTTCTCGAAGCTCGAGCCCTCTCTCTTCCTGAACTGGCGGGCCGATCCCCATCTCAGCCTCTTCGCGAACTACAGCGTCGCCTACCGTCAGCCCTCGAACGGCGGCGGCGGCGGCCCCTACCAGAACGTCCTCGCCTCGAGCCTCCAGCTCGAGGAGGGACGCGAGATCCAGGTCGGGGCGAAGTACCGTGCGAACCGCACGGCGATCGGCAAGCTCTTCGTCGGCGGCAACTACTACACACTCAGCTTCAGCCACCAGATCATTCCGGTCACGAGCGCCAACGGCAACTACCTCACCACCGCGAGCGGGAGTTCCCGCTACCAGGGGGTGACCCTCTACGGGGACGACGAACCGGTCCACGACCTCGGTCTCTTCATGAATCTGGCTTATGAAAAAGCACATTTCAGCCAGTACAGCGCCGAGGGCATCAACTACAACGGCCTTCCGGTCTCCTACGTGCCGAATCTCACCGCGGACGTGGGCGGCGACTACCGCTGGCACCTGCGTAACGCCGTGAGTCTGACCCCCCGCCTGTGGTTGAGTTACACCGGTCCCCAGCACCTCTTCAACAACAACACCGGCGCTCCGAGCACGGAGACCATGCCCTCCTACACCCTCGTCAACGCCGCCCTCGCCGTCGGGCTTCCCCATCCGCGGGCCTTGAGTCACCTCCGGATCACGGTCGACGCCCTCAATCTCCTCGGGCGCCGCTACAACGCCTTCGAATACATCTCGAGCGGCGGCTACTTTGTGGTCCCGGCCAGTGTCGGGGCGGTTCTCGCCTACCCGGCTCCGGGCCGCTCCGCCTACGTGACCCTCGCCGCCGGCTTCTAAGAGACGGGTCCCCCAGGGGGCGCGCGCTTCCGGCGCGCGCCCCTTTTTTTTTGTCTG
>JAKCBQ010000103.1 GCA_021839245.1 Pseudomonadota bacterium | reverse complement strand
CGACGAGCGGTGTCCGGATGAGGCAACCACTCGGGAATCGCAAGGGAATCTGTCCTATACTAACAGTCCCTTACAGTCATCCCCCAGAGGGGGCAACCATGCGTTCCAGCAACCGCAACGCGAGCGGATTTACGCTCATCGAACTCGTGATGGTCATCGTCATCCTCGGGATTCTCGCCGCCATCGCGATCCCGAAGTTCATTGATCTCAGCACCCAGGCCAACGCCGCCGCGCTTCAGGGTGTCGTGGGCGCGGTCGAGTCCGCGAGTGCCATCAACTACGCAGCCGCCGATGCCGGTAGCCCAAGCGCCACCTCGACGGCCGGAGCCGCGTGCTCGACTCTCCTCGAGGGGACTCCGAGCATTCTCCAGCAGCCTCTCGACTCCACGAAGTACACCGTCACCGGCACGGTCTCGAGCACCGTGGGGACCAACAGCCCCTGCACCATCACCCAAACCGCGAGCGGAAATTCCACGAGCGCGTACGTCATTGCCGTCGACGTCCCCTGACCATCGCCGCGGACCATGCGCCGCGGGCGGTCTCGGGATCAAACCCGTGCGGGGGGACTCTTTGCAAGGAACCTCCTGCACGGGCCAGGCGATCAGGGAACGGTGATCGGCGGGCGGCGGACCCTATGGGACAGGCCCGAAGAGGGGAGAGGAAGCTGCGCGAAGCGGGGGTGACGCTCATCGAGCTTGTCCTTGTGATCCTCCTGATCGGCATCCTCTCGGTCGTGGTGCTCCCCCGCCTCTTCGATCTCGGAGCCTTCACGGCCCACGGCACTTTCGATACCGTCGAAGCCGCGCTCCGATACGCACGCAAGGAGGCTTACGCGAGTGAATGCCCGGTCACCGTCACACTCTCGCGCGGGGCTCTCACGCTCACCCAGAACCAGAAGTGCACGTCGGGACGGAAGATCCCCGTCCCGGCGCCGTCCGGAGGGGCTGCCTACAGCGTCTCCATCCCCTCCGGAACGACTGTGGTTTTCCAACCCACGGGACCGATTGTCTTCGACGCCCTCGGCGGGGTCGGCACGGCGGTCACGGTGGACGTGACCGGGGGAGGATTCAGCGGGACCCTCACCGTGAACGCTCCGAGTGGTTTTGTGAGCGGTTCCCCATGACACGCCCGTTCTCCTCCCACACTCGGGGCTTCAGCCTGATCGAGCTCATCATCACGATCGTCGTCCTCGCGATTGCACTCACGGTGATCTTCCTCGCCCTCGATACGTCCATCTCCCATAGCGCCGATCCGATGATCGAAAGTCAGGCGGTGGCGATCGGCCAGGCCTATCTTGGGGAGATCCTGAACAAGTCCTACACCGATCTCCCGTGTCCGACACCCTGCACACGCGCGAACTACAACGACATCGACGATTACAACGGCCTCGTCAATGATGGGGCCGAGAATCAGTTCGGACAGCCCGTGCCGGGACTCGGCGCCTACGACGTCACCGTCTCTGTCACCTCCACCAGCCTCTCGGGGACCCCCGCCAAACTCGTCACCGTCCTCGTGACCCACGACCCGAACGTCAACGTCACGCTCTCGGCATACGCCACGGGCTACTGAGGTGGCTCACTCCTCTTCGCGTTCCGGATTTACCCTGATCGAGCTCGTCCTGACGCTCGCGATCGTCGCCATCCTGGCGGTGATCCTGGGCGAAATCCTCTATCCACCCGTCGCGGGCTATTTTGCCGCCACCCGCCGTGCCCGTCTCGTCGGCGACGCCGGCATGGCACTCAGCCTCATGACACGCGACGTCCACGCGGCGCTTCCGAACTCGGTGCGCACCACCTCCCAAGGTGGGGTCGAGGCGCTCGAGATTCTCTTCACGCTCGACGGGGCCCGCTACCGCGACGGGCCGGGAGGGGGATACACCAGTCCCTCCGACATCCTGACCTTCAACACCCCGAGTTCGGGGTTCAACATCCTCGGAACCTTCCAGAACCTCGCCCTCCCCCTCACGTCGACGACCGACGCTCTCGTGATCTACAACACAGGGCAACCCGGCGCCGACGCCTACGACGATACGGCCGGCCCCCCGAACGTGATCACCCCCCCGGGAACGACGATCACGATCAAAGCCGGCAACCCCGAGGATCATGTCGCCATCAATCCGGCCTTCCGTTTTGCCTACCCTTCTCCCGACGATCGCGTCTACCTCATCTCGGGGCCCGTCTCGTGGTTCTGTGATCCTGCCCTGGGAACGCTTCGCCGTTATTCGGGCTATCCCATCCAGGCCACGCAACCGGTGAGTCCGACCGACGGAACGCTCGAGGCCGATCACGTGAGCGCGTGCAGTTTCGACTACAGCCCCGGAACGGCTCAGAGGAACGGCCTCCTCACCGTGACCCTGAGCCTGAGCGAGAACGGGGAGACCATCACACTCGTCCGCGAGATGCAGGTGCTCAATGCGTCCTAAGGGGGCTCCTCCCTTCCCCTCGCGGCCTCGGGCGGGCGGCTTCAGCATCCTCGTCGCCCTCTTCATCATCGTCGTGCTCGCGGCTCTCGCGGTCTTTCTCACCGGCGTCACGGCCGTCTCCTCGGCCACACCGACCCTCACACTTCTCGAGGCGCGGGCGCTCGACGCCGCCCGGAGCGGATTTTCCTGGGGGGCCGCCCAGGCGCTC
>JAKCBQ010000033.1 GCA_021839245.1 Pseudomonadota bacterium | reverse complement strand
TCCGATCTCCGACCGCCACAGCCGCTCGATGAATACGTTGTCCACCCAGCGACCTTTGCCGTCCATGCTGATGCGGCAGCCGGTGTTCTTCAGCCGATCGAGCCAGTCCTCGGAAGTGAACTGCGCGCCCGGGTCGCTGTTGAAAATCTCCGGAGTCCCGAAGCGGGCAAGTGCCTCGTCCAGGGCGGCGAGGCAGAAATCAGTCGTGAGCGTGTTGGAGAGCCGCCAAGCCAGTACCTTGCGGCTGGCGATGTCGAGGATGGCCGCCAGGTACAAGAACCCGTGGGCCATCGGCAGATAGGAGATATCGGTGGCCCAGACCTGGTTCGGCCGTTCGATCGAGGCGCCCTCGAGCAGGTACGGGTCGATCGTCCCCTCTCGGGCCGGGATGCTCGTGCGCGGCTTGCGGTAGCGGGCCTCGATGCCCATGCGGCGCATGAGCGTGCCGACGTGCAGGCGGCCCGCATCCAGGCCCTCCCGGCCAAGCTGCCGGGCGATGCGTCGCGCCCCGTAGTACGGATACTTCAGGTGCAGCTCATCGATCCGCCGCATGAGCCTCAGGTCCTCCTCCGGCACCGGACGCGGCGTGTAGTACACGCCGGTCCGGTTGAGCTCCAGAAGTTCACATTGCCGCTGCACCGACAGCTTCCCGCCCCGATCGATCATCTGCGTCCGCTCGGTCCGGGGACGCGACCGAGCGCATGTGCTAAAAAATCTCGTTCCACCGTAAGCTCGCCGATCTTCGCGTGCAGCTCCTGGAGTTTTTCCCGATCCATGCTGCTCTTGCCAGGATCACCGCCGAACACGACAGCGACGCCATCGAGCAGCTCTTTCTTCCAGCTGGTCACCTGGTTCGGATGCACCTCATACTGCTTGGCAATCTCGGCCACGGTCTTCTCGCCCTTCAAGGCTTCGAGAGCTACCCGGGCCTTGAACGCAGGGGAATGGTTTCGTCTCGGTCTTCGCATCGGATCTGCTCCTTCCACAGGGGGAATGTACAGCAGTCCGTCCACTTATCGCCGCGTCCGAAAAAACCGAGCCACCTCACTCCTTGCCCATAATGCCTGGCAATCACCAAATTTGGCCTATAGCTTTGGCGCACGATTCGCTGCATAAAACTATTAATTAGTATTAGAAAATCAAAAGGCAGAGCATTACAATGAAGTACGTACTCATTATATTCGACGTCCACTTTTATATCCTATCCTCTCCTATTCATCCCGCTTATTAAAACCGTTACTCCCACAGTTACGGTGATAATACCCACAATTTTCAGAGTTGGGCTCTCGGCAACACCAGTCAATATCCGATTTACGGTGTGTTGGCAATTATTCAATATAGCGTCATAAGCTTGCGGATTTTTGATAGACTCAATGAGACGTATATACGCCGCTTCCTGATATTCTGGCTTAATATCAAATCGCTTACCCGGTAATCCCGCTAATGCGTCGTCTAATGTAGTGAGATGTTCACCCTTGTCAGGGGTGTTATGAAAGATCATTCCAGATCTAGTGAGTATCATCTGATGGATAGATGGCCCTCTGGGCCATTCCTTCGGAGCGCGCTCTACTACAGCCACTGGCCAGAAATCATCGAATGGAAATGAAATGTTCATTAAATAGATCCCTTCTTTATTGCTCCTGCACTTCACAATATTTAAATTTAACCATGGATTCAACTCGGAAGTGCAACTCATTGGATCGGAGTAAGAGACGAGCCGCGTCAGCAGCCAATTCTTTCGTTCCGACAAGAATTGAGAGGCACTGATAAGACACTACACTCTGCTCACCGAGCACCAACGTTACCAGATTTATGCGCTGATGAAAGCCGCGGTCATAGCCAACGCGAGACGGCGGCGGTTATAGGCGTGCACAAGGCGATGATCAACCGTGAGCTTCGGCGCACAGCCGGGGCGGGCAGGGCCATCGACCTGGCTGAGCTCTGCGACTTGCCCGTCGGCGCTGCCAGACTAACCACCGCGCACATACCCCCACCGAGCTGTGGGCCGAAGTGCACACGTGGCGGCGCGAGGAGTGGAGCCCGGAGTAGATCAGTCTTTTCTGCGCCACCGCCAGGGCGTGCTCTGACGATTGCATCTCCCGGCGGCTTGCTTCCCCTACTGCCAAAAGCTCAATCTCGCAAAGCATTGTTAGTCACCTTAAGGATGCAAGCATCCGGCAGCCGTCTTGGGTGCCAGATAGTTCACACCCCTCGCTAAAGGCTTTCGTTGCCCGACCCGAACAAAGCTAGAAACACGTTCTAGTCCGTTATGGGCTTCTCTAATGTGTTTGTGAAAGCCGGGTAAAATCCCATTATAAATAGTGCACGATAGCCAGCAAGCTTCCAATCACTTGCGTCCAGGGGACCTCACACTATGCCTCTGGGCCGGACTTCAAGATTACCTACCAGAGGAAACTCGAGTGTGACACTCGAATAAAGGTGCTGAAAGTGTTCTTTGCGGGCACGTGTGAATCAGGATGTCTTGGAACTGTACGAAACCCAGCCCTTTCTCCGATTTGCGGAGAAAGGGCTGGTTAGCTCATGACTGATTGGCGGAGAGGGTGGGATTCGAACCCACGATACGCTTTGGGCGTATACACACTTTCCAGGCGTGCTCCTTCGACCGCTCGGACACCTCTCCACGGCCGGGCAGTTTATCACAGAGAACGATCACAACGGCCGCGTGCCGAAACCCCCTCTGAGCCGTACCCGAGCTCGTGGGTCCTGCTAAACTTCCTGCGGCCCCACGAAGCGCTCGGCGCGCGCATGGGGCTCACCCCGTCTCCATCTCTCAGGAGAGCATCATCCATGGCCGATGTCGTCGTTGCCGCAGACAGCCCCGCCGTCCTCGAACTCGAAGCGGGCACCTACTGGTGGTGCCGTTGCGGACGTTCGCGGAATCAACCGTTCTGCGACGGATCTCACCGCGATACGGGATTCACGCCGCTGGAGTTCAAGATCGACGAAAAGAAAAAAGTGGCCCTGTGCCGTTGCAAACACACGAAAGGCGCCCCGTTCTGCGACGGGACACACCGCGAGCTCAAGCCCAAGGCGTAAACGATCGGGCGCATCCGCCCGCTTTCCGGCAAGCCAAGAGGCCCGCTGCGCTGTTCACGGGCGGAAACCCGGCCGCGTCGCGGGGCAACCGCGTGACGGTGGGCTTCAGGCTCCCTGCGTCTTGCCCGTGGAGGCTGTCCCCACCTTTTCCGGCCGTGGCGTCACGACGGGGGGGACAATCATGCAGCTGTTCTTCCGCGTCAACGCCGGGCTCCCGGGGGGAAGATCGGGGATGGCGTAGGACCGGTTCATGGGGAGCTTGAAGAAATCGTGCTGGAGGATCGGGGCGGCGGGAACCGTCCGGGCACGAAGGTAGGCGGTCTCGGAACAGGGATTGTGCACGCAAGCGGCGAGCAGGAGCAGAGGGGAGAGGACGAGGATTATGCGACGCATGGTATTCAGGCCGAGACGAAAACGGAGAGAAGGCCGGCACGACCGAGCGTATCACGCAAGGCCGCCCTCCGGGGCTGGGAAAGAGGAAGGAGCGGAAGACGAACGACGGGCTCGATGAGTCCGAGCTCGTGCAACGCCCACTTGACCGGGATCGGGTTCGGTTCGACAAAAAGACCGCGGTGGAGCTCGGCAAGACGGGCGTCGATCCCCCGCGCGGCCCGAACGTTGCCGTCCCGAACAGCCCGGCAAAGATCGTGCATCGCCCGCGGCGCGACGTTGGCGGTCACGGAGACCACACCGTGACCGCCCGCCAGGAGAAACTCAAGAGCGGTGGGGTCATCGCCGCTCAGGAACAGGAAATCGTCCCGTCCGACCCGTTCGCGCAGCCCTCTCAGCCGCTCCGTGCCGGCCGTCGCTTCCTTGACGCCCACGATCCGGGGGTGGCGGGCCAGGGCCGCGACGGTTTCGGGAAGAAGGTCGCACGAGGTGCGTCCGGGCACATTGTAGAGAATGAGAGGAACCGGCGAGGCCTCGGCCAGCGCCGAGAAATGGGCGTCCAGTCCCTCTTGGGTGGGCTTGTTGTAATAAGGGGTGACGACGAGGCAAGCGTCGGCGCCCAGTTCCGCCGCTCTGCGGGTCCGCTCCACGCTCCGCCGGGTGTTGTTCGTTCCGCTCCCGACGATGAGGGGAATGCGCCCCGCGAGACGCTCGCGGGCAAGACGCACCAGGATCTCCCACTCGGATTCCTCAAGCGTCGGCGACTCCCCCGTCGTTCCGGCCACGACCACCCCGTCGGTGCCCTCGGCAAGATGGCAGTCAAGAAGACGAACGAAGCCCTCCCGGTCGAGTGCCCCGGAGGCCGTGAAGGGCGTGACAATCGCCACGAGACTGCCGCGAAAACTCTCAGCCATGAGGACGTTTGAGAACCCCGGTCAGCGGAGGCCGCGCGCCGCAAGCGGCGGGGAAAAACCGGCCTTCAAGGACGCTCAGTGTAGCGCAAGACGTGCTATTCTGAATAAGAGATGCGTCAGCTCCTCGCCCTCACACTCCTCTTGCCTCCGGAGACGGGCGCGCTCGTTCGCCTCACCCGCACGATCCTTGATTGCGGATGCCGCATTGCGGAAAGCAGTTGCACCTCGCTCGGGAGTGAAACCGCGCTGGTGTTTCTCGTGAGCGGAAGTTGGGATTCCATCGCTCGTCTCGAGAGCAACCTCGAGCGCCTGCGCGACAAGCAGGGACTGGCGCTGATCTACAAGAGGACGGCGGAGGCCGAAGCCCACAGCGACCTCCTGCCCTACGAAATCGACCTCGTCGCCCTCGAGCACGAAGGGATCGTCCACGAAGTGACGGCCTTCCTTGACGAACGTTCCATCGCCGTGGTGGGGTTCTCTGCGAGCGCCTACCCCGCGGCCCACACGGGCGCCCCGATGTTCTCGCTCCACATGACGATCGGAATTCCGTCGGGAACGCACATCGCCACTCTGCGTGAGGAATTCATCGGTTTTTGCGACGATCTCAACCTCGACGCCATTCTCGAACCCTTGAAGGAGTGACACCCCATGCCGAGCCCGAGCGTGCTTCCCCCGTTCCGTCTCCCCGCCACCGGCAACGTCGTCGTGAGCGATGGGGACCTGCGCGGACGGCCGCTGGTCCTCTACTTTTACCCCAAGGACAACACCTCGGGCTGCACGCTCGAAGGTCAGGAGTTCGCCCGCCTCCACCCCCGTTTCGCTCGTGCCGGGGTGGCCGTCTACGGGGTCTCCCGCGACAGCGCCCGCTCGCACGAGCGATTTGCCGAGCGCCACGGGTTTCCTTTCCCCCTCCTCTCCGACGAAGACGAGACCCTGTGCCGGGCGTTCGACGTGATCCGCCCGAAGACGATGTACGGCAAGCCCGTACGCGGCGTCGAGCGCAGCACGTTCGTCTTCGACGCCGCCGGGAAACTCATCCACGAGTGGCGCAAGGTCAAGGCGGAGGGGCACGCCGCCGAGGTTCTCGGCTTTGTTGAACGAACCTGGCCTCCCCGCTGAGACCGGACTCCGGACCGTGGGCCGGCCGCGCCTCTTCGTTCTCGACACCAACGTTCTGCTGCACGATCCTTCGGCGATCTTCCGTTTCGAAGAACACGACGTGTACCTGCCGATGATGGTGCTCGAGGAGCTCGACGCCGTCAAGAAAGGGATGAGCGAGCTCGCGCGCAACGCCCGGCAGACGAGCCGGGTCCTCGAGGAGATTCTTCACGGAGGAAGCGGTCGCGATCTTCACCTCGGGTTGCCTCTCGGCGCGCGTGAGGGGGGCCGCGACAACGGCGAGAGCTCACACCCGACGGGCCGACTTTTCTTCCAGGCCGAACGCTTCGACGAGCCGCTGCCCCTCGATGTCCCCGGCCACCGCCCGGACAACACGATCCTCGCGGTCACACTCGCGCTGAGCCGCCGTCACGCCGACCGCCGCGTAACCCTGGTCACCAAAGACATCAATCTGCGCATCAAGGCGACGGTCCTCGGGGTCGATACGGAAGATTACGGAAGCGATCGGGTCGTGGAAGACGCCACGCTCCTCGTGCGCGGACTCGAGCCCCTCGCCGAAGACTTCTGGAGCCGTCACGCCCATGACCTCCGTTCCTGGAGCCGGGACGGACGAACCTACTACGAGGTCGAAGGCGAGGACACGAAGGCCTGGATTCCCAACCTCGGGCTGTACGACGCGGGCGAAGAGGGTTCGGGATTCGAAGCCTTTGTACGTCGTCTCGAGGATGGGCGGGCGCTCCTCGAGGTGGCCAACGACTACCGGCAGCGGCGGGGGGTGTGGGGTGTTCATGCCCGAAACCGCGAGCAAAATTTTGCGCTCAATCTCCTCCTCGACCCGACAATCGATTTCGTCACCATCCTGGGTGCGGCGGGCACCGGCAAGACCCTCCTCGCCCTCGCGGCCGGCCTCGAGCAAACGGTCGAGGAGCATCGCTACCGCGAAATCATCGTCACCCGCATCACCGTTCCGCTGGGTGAGGAAATCGGCTACCTCCCGGGCACGGAAGAAGAAAAGATGACCCCCTGGATGGGAGCGCTCCTCGACAATCTTGAGGTGTTGAGCGGCAGCGGCCAGGGCACCTGGGAGCGACAAGCGACGCACGATCTTCTGGGAAGCCGCATCAAGATCCGCTCTCTCAACTTCATGCGCGGGCGGACATTTCTCAACCGCTACGTGATCATCGACGAGGCCCAAAACCTCACACCGAAGCAAATGCGGGCGCTCGTCACAAGGGCGGGGCCGGACACCAAGGTGGTCTGCCTCGGCAACATCGGCCAGATCGACACCCCCTACCTCACCGAGCGCAGTTCAGGTCTCACCTACGTGGTGGAACGTTTTCGCGGCTGGCCGCACGCCGGGCACATCGTCCTCGCCCGCGGGGAGCGCTCCCGTCTTGCCGATCACGCCGCGGCGGTCCTCTGAAATCCGGGCACACCCCCCCCCGCCCGTGTCCCGGCGGACCCCAAGAGGGATTGTGATATAGAATCAGGGAAAGGTGAGCCCGCACACGGACCTCGCCCTCGAGGCCGGCTCTTGAGATGTCCGGCCGATCGGGACCCGAGCCCCGTGCGCAACACCGAAGTGGAGTTCCAACCGATGAAAACGACAACCCGACCCTCCGCCCCTACCCGCTGGTTCCTGCCCGCGGCCGCTCTCGCCCTTGGGGTTCTCACGCTCTTTGTGGCGATCCCTCAGGCCCACGCTTCCGCCTTTGCACTCGAGGAAGCGAGCGCCAAGGGGACGGCGCACGCCTACGCCGGAGGCGCCGCCGACGTCGACGGAGCAACCGCGGTCTTCTACAACCCCGCCGCTCTCGGGCTCCTCAAGCACCCCGAGCTCAACATCGTCGGCACGCTGATCAAGCTCAATGCCAAATTCAGTCCCACCTCGGCCGTGGACGCGATCGGGCAGCCGCTCTCCGGCAACAACGGCGGCAACGGTGGGCAGAAGCTCAACTTCGTCCCCGCCGCCTTCTACGGTGCGCCCATCAATCACTCGTTGGCCTGGGGCGTCGGCCTCTACGTCCCCTTCGGTCTTCAGACCGATTACAACGCGACGTCGATCCTCCGCTACGAGGCCATCTACACCTCGCTCGAGATGATCGACTTCAACCCCTCGCTCGCCTGGAACGTCACCTCCCACTTCTCGATCGGTGTCGGCTTCGACGTCGAGAAGGCGTACGCGAAGCTCACCAACGACGTGGACGCGGGGGCCCTCTGCTTCAGCAAGCTCGGGCCGATTAACTGCACCGCCCTGGGCCTGACGCCCCAGTCGCACGACATCTTCGCCAGCGTCGTAGGCTCGGACACGGCCGTCGGCTGGAACGCCGGCCTTCTTTGGCACGACAACGGCACCCACATCGGCGTGGCCTACCGCAGCACCATCACCCACAACATCGTGGGGACGGCCACATTCAACAACGTTCCCGCCCTTTTCAGTCAGACGGGACTCTTCGCCGACACGGGCGCCCAAGCCAACATCGAGGCCCCGGACACCGCCGATTTCAGCGTCTCCCAGAGACTCAATCGTTCGTGGACCGTGATGGCCGATGCCCTCTACACCCGTTGGGACACTTTCAACCAGATCCGGATTCTCTTCGCCAACCCCTTCCAGCCCCCGAGCACGACCCCCGAAGACTACAAGAACACCTGGCGGTTTGCGCTCGGCACGACCTGGCACTACAGCCCGGTTTGGAGCTTCTACGGCGGTCTCGCCTATGACGAAAGCCCGGTTCCGAACAGCACACGCAACGCCCGCCTACCGGACGCGAACCGCCGCTGGGTGAGCGTGGGGGCCACTTACCATTTCAACCCCGCCACCTCCGTCACGCTCGGTTACGCCTACCTCTTCCTGAATCACCACATCCCGATGGACAACGTGAGTCCCTCGGGCGATCAGGTCATCGGGACGTGGAGCGCGAATGCCTACATCGTGGCGCTCGAACTGAGCCACAAGTTCCTCTGAAGACCACTGGCCCGTTCTCCGCCCCCACGCCCGGGGGCGGAGAACGGCCATGAAGCCCTCTTTTCCTTTCCGCCCGGGGTCGTCCCCGTTCAGTCTTCACGTGTTGTCGTCTCCTAGGCGTCTTGCCCGCACCGCCGTTCTCTTGGGGGGCCTCGTTCTCGGCCTTGCAGCCTGCGCAGGCCGACCGCCCTCCACGCACCCCTCCGATCCCCTGGAGGATCTCAACCGGGCCAATTTCGCCCTCGATCAGAAACTCGAGCACGCGGTCGTCCGGCCGACCGTCCACGTGTACGTGCGCGTGGTCCCCAAACCCGTGCGCATCGTGGTGCATAACTTTTTCTCGAATCTTCGCGACCCGATCGTCTTCGTCAACGAACTTCTGGAGGGGCGCTGGAAAGCCGGGGGCGAAGAGCTTGCACGGTTTGCGGTCAACACGAGCTTCGGTATCCTGGGCGCGTTCGACGTGGCGGGCGCCATGGGCCTTCACAGGCATCACGCCGATGCGGGACTCACGCTCGCCCACTGGGGCCTTCCCGAAGGACCGTATCTCGTCCTGCCTCTCCTCGGGCCCACAACGCTCCGGGGGGCGTTTGGGAAGGGAGCCGACGCAGGTCTTTATCCCCTCAACTACGATCCCGGCGTCCCCTCACGCAACGCCCTGAGCATTCTTCAGGAGGTTGATCTGGGAACCCAGATCCGCACCGCAGAGCGCCTCCTGTCGCAGAGTTTTGATCCTTACGTCATGGCCCGACAGGCTTACATGGCGCACCGTCGTTACCGCTACTACCACGGCAATCCTCCGGTCTCGTTTCCTCCCGCGGGCGGCGGGTTTCCTCCGCCCGCGGGAGGAGGCCCCCCGGCCGCCAGCCCCCTGAAGCTCCTCCGGCGGGCCGTCGCCGGTGTCTTTCCCATCCTTGGCCCGTGCCGAAGCGTCGAGAGGCGCTCCTCACAACGCTTCTCGTGCCCCGGGGCCGAGCCCGCGCCCTGATTTCTCCCGCCTGAACCCTCGGACGCGCAAGCGTCAGGGGACCCGGTACCCGCAGGGACAGTAGGCGTAGACACCCGGCCGCGCGCGGAAGAGGGTCGCAAGCGGGCGGACGAGTCGGCGGTGATGCGCCAACCAGGCCGCCACACCGGCACGGAACCCCCCACCTCCGAGAAGCGCGGCCCACGGCCAACCCCCTGCCGAGACCGCGGCTCCGCTCCGATGCATCCGGGCGATCTTGACGATCAGACGCTCGTAGGGCGTCAGGGGATGCGCCAAGCGGACGACGGTGTAGCGCGGAATCCGGGCGAGCTTCGCCGCCCCAGCGAGAGCGGCGTCGAGCCCCCCGAGGCGGTCGACGAGCCCGAGATGAAGAGCGGTGGTCCCCACCCAGATGTGGCCGCGGCCGATCGCGTTGACCCGGGCCGGGGTCATATGACGGAAGCGCGCGACGTTGTCAATGAATTGCTGGTATCCGTGGAGAACCTCCATACGGAAGATCGCGAGGGTCTCGGGCGACCAGGCCGTGAGCGGAGAGGTGGAGAGAGTGAGCGGCGTCGTGCCGACACCGCCGACGTGGACCCCGATCTTGTGGAGCGTGCCGGAAAAATTCGGGACGATCCCGAAAATGCCGATCGAACCGGTCAGCGTGGTGGGCGACGCGTAGATCCGTTGCGCGGCCATCGAGATCCAGTAGCCTCCGGAAGCGGCCATGTTCCCCATCGAGACCACAAAGGTTTTCCCGCTCGCCCGGAAGGTCTCGAGGGCGTGGAGGATCTCGTCCGAGGCGAGCGCACTTCCCCCGGGGCTGTCGACGCGAAGAACGAGGGCCTTGACGCGCGGATTCCGCCGCGCCCGATTGATAAGGCGCACGAGAGTCCGTGAGCCGATCGTCCCCGGAGGGGCCGATCCGCTCACGATGTCACCCGTGGCGTAGACGAGGGCGATCTCGGGCCGACCACCGTGCCGGACCCGGGGATGGATCTCGAGATAGCGCCGCCAGCCGATTCCGGCGAATCCGTGGGGGTCACCGCGTCCAAACTTCTTGGCGAGAAGGGTGTGGAACGCGTGGCGGTCGACGAGCCGGTCGACGAGGTGCCAAGCGAGCGCCAGGCGGGCCGCGTCGCCGTGGAGAGCCCGAAGGTCGGGCACGATATTGGCGATGTCGTGCTCGAGACTCTCGGGCGGAAGGTGGCGGGCCTCCTGCACACGACGCACATAGGTCCCCCAGAGCGCATGGAAATACGCCGTCCACTGCGCGCGGGAGGGCGCCGACATGCTGTTGCGCAGGAAGGGTTCGACGGCGTCCTTGTACTTGCCGACGCGGGTGACGTAGACACGAACGCCCAGACGGTGGATGAGATCCGCGAAGTACGGGATCTGCATCCCGAAGCCCTCGAGATCGACAGCGCCTTCGCCCCCCATGTCGATGCGCGTCGCCACGCTCGCGAGATAGTAGGCGGCCTCGTTGTAACCGTGGCGTCCGTAGGCCAGGACGGGCTTGCCGCTGCGGGCGAAAGCGATCAGGCAACGGCGGAGCGCACCCAGCTCGGGCATGCCGCCGCCGCGAAACCCCTCGGTTTCGAGGACGAGCCCGTGAATGTGCGGATCATGGGCCGCCCGGCGAATCGCCCGTTCGAGTCGTCCGAGGACGATTTCGTGCGGGCCGGGGAGATTCTCGAGACGTCGTACAGCCCGCGCGAGTGGGTTGTGCTGCTGTTCGACAAGCCGTCCGTCGAGGTGCACGACGAGCGCGGCCGAGTGCGGTTCGACCGGCCGCTGAGGCGCGTGAATACTCGAGAGCGCCACGAGCACAAGGATCAGAATCGCAAAGAAAACGATGTTGAGAATGGTGAGCCGCAGAATATTGAGGCCACGAAAAAAAATCCGGACCGCGCGCCAGCTCGAGGACTCTGCCATAAGAAACACCTCAGGACTACAGGACCGAGCCCGGCCCGGTTAAGAGGCCGCACCCATGAGTGCCCATTATCCCGTTCCCCGCCTGACCCTGCAAGACCTCGGAGGCCCACGGGTTGCACGCCGACCCGCTTTCATGTATAACGTCTCGCCGTTCACCTCAACGTTCGGGAGGCAGGAGCCGCCATGGTCACAAAATCGCGCAGCGCATCCGGCGCCCACACCACCAAGGGAGCGGGCAAGAAAAGCCCGCGCGTGAGTGCCGGCAAGGGAAAACCGGCCCCCAAGACCCCCAAACCGAAGACGGCCAAGCCCGGCACGCGCAAACCCGCAACGAAGGGCCCGAAGGCCCCGCCGCACACGCGGACGTCCGCCCGCGCATCCGCGCCCAAGAACCGGGGGGACAAGCGCGAGCGTCCCCGTCAGCCCTCATCCGCCGAGCACGTCGGGAGGACGCCTCCCGGGTCACCGGCCTCCGGCGGAGGCAAGGGCGAGAACGATCTCCTCACGCTCCGCAACACCCCTCTCCCCTACGAGATCGTCGAGGGAGAAACCTACATGAGCGCGCACCAAAAAGAGCATTTCCGTCGCCTTCTTGAAACCTGGCGCCACGAGCTCATGGAAGAGGTCGACCGGACCGTCCGCTACATGCAGGACGAGGCCGCCAACTTCCCCGACGCGAACGACCGCGCCACCCAGGAGTCGGAGTTCAGCCTCGAGCTCAGGACACGAGATCGTGAACGCAAGCTCATTCGCAAGATCGACGAGGCGCTCATGCGTATCGAAACGGACGAATACGGCTACTGTGTGACGTGCGGCGAGGCCATCGGCATCCGCCGCCTCGAGGCCCGTCCCATCGCCACCCAGTGCATCGACTGCAAGGAACGGGACGAGAGGCGCGAGCGGCAGAACCGCGGCCTCTGAGAGGTCAGGGGATGCTCGACGCACCCCCGCCCGCGCGCGACGAGCGAGACGAGACAGGCCGCGCGCCGTACGGCGCCGTCCTCGACCCCGGATTCGTCCCGGCACGCGGCCTTGCCAGTCCGCATCTTCAGACCCTGTGGGCGGCCTACCGCCGCCCGGTTCCGCAACCCGCGTGCGCACTCGAGGTGTTCCCCACGGCCGATGGGGATGTCGCGCGCGTCGCGCGCTGGACCCCCCACGCCGGTGAGGAGCGCCCGCTCGTTCTTCTCCTCCACGGGCTCAACGGCTCACACCGCTCGCGTTACATGCGCGGCATGGCCGCAGCTCTCATCGCCGCCGGCTATGAGGTCCACGCCCTCGAGTTCCGTGGCGTGGACGGAGGCCCCATGCGGGGACCGCGGTCCTACCACGCGGGCTTCACCGAGGATCTCACATCCTACGTCGAGCACCTGCGCCGGGCCGCGCCCGCGCGGACTCTCGCAGCGATCGGGTTTTCCCTGGGAGGAAATGTGCTCCTACGCTGGCTCGCGGAGGCGAAGAAGGATGCGCCTCTGACCTGGGCGGCCGCCGTCTCCGTTCCGTTCGACCTCGCGGCCTGCGCCAGGACGCTGCACCGGGGACGAGGACGGGCCTATGAGGCTGTACTCCTGCGCGAACTCTGCCGTAACACGGCCCGACGCGTGCGCCGCTACGGGCATCCGCGCCTTTCGGCGCACGACGTCCTCCGTTGCCGGAGTATCGTCGAGTTTGATGACCTCTACGTCGCGCCGTTGTTCGGCTTCCACGACGCCGAGGACTATTACGAGCGGGCGAGCAGTGGGCGGATCCTCAAGAACATCGAGGTTCCCACCCTTCTCGTCCAATCGGAGGACGATCCCCTGGTCCCCGCATCGACACTGCCGGGAGCGGAAGAACTTGCGCCGGACACGGTTTTCCTGCGTGCCCGCGCAGGCGGGCACGTCGGATTCATTGAAGACGGAGACCGCGGCCGACGCTCGTGGTGCGAAGTCGTCATACTCGACGACCTCACCCGTCACGTTCCGGTCGGCCGTGGTTCACGGCCTATCGCGGTCACTTGACAAAGTGACCGCGCATCGGGGGGCGTCGGAGCCCCCCTCCGGTGCCGGTGTCAGCCGCGCTTCTGATCGAGACCGCGCATGCTCAGGCGCACGCGGTTCTGCTTGTCGATCTCGAGCACACGGACACGAACGATGTCGCCTTCCTTGAGCTTGTCGGTGACCTTCTCGACCCGCTCTTCACAG
>JAKCBQ010000102.1 GCA_021839245.1 Pseudomonadota bacterium | reverse complement strand
GCGCAGAAGATCGCGGTAGCGGGGATCGCGGCGAAGCTCGTCGAGGCGGGCGGTCTCACGAAGCGCCACGTACTCCATCTCGGGGGTGATGAGGCCACGGCGGGCGTAGGCGAGTTGCGTGACCGCGGCCGGGCCGCGGGCGCACCGCGCCGCACGGCCCGGAGCGGGGAGCGTCGCCGGAGCGGAGGACCCCACAGCCGGCGGCCGGGTCGAGACTTCGCTGTCGCCGCGCTCGGCGATCCAACCTTCACGCAGGGGCGGGAGACCCTGCGTGAGATCGACCGCAAGATCAGGGTCACCGTACGGTCCCGCGGTATCGTAGAGCGGAATCGGAGGGTTGGGCCGCTGCCGTCCGCCTACGCTCGTCGGCGACTGCAGGATCTCGCGCATGCCCACGCGGAGGTCGGACCGCGAACCCTGGACATAGCACCGGCGGGAACCGGGAGCGGGACGGCGGGCGCGTTCGGCAAGCGAACGAAGGCGTCCGGACGCGTCCTCGGAAGAGACGGCCATGGGATTCCTCCCGCGACGGTAGCCCGGAAGCGTCCGGTGTGTCCACGCGCCGCGTCGTGAAGCGATCAGTATAGCGTTCTCCCTCCGCCGAAGCCCACCAAGCCCTGCCCGCTTCTCTTCTTGCCGGGTTACATTTCGTTACCCAAGTGCGCCCGGAGCTTTGCTAAACTGCCGACAATTCCCCACACCGGAGCCCGCGTCGATGACACCCCGCTTCGACTTTGCCGCCGCCCGTCGCCGGATGGTCGAACAGCAATTGCGGACGCAGGTGATCCTTGCACCCGGGATCCTTGAGATTTTGGGGCGTCTTCCGCGGGAGGAATTCGCGCCCGTGGCGTTCCGCGCCCTGGCCTACGCCGAGCTCGAGATTCCTCTCGGGCACGGAGCCGTGATGGACCGCCCCTCGTTCGTGGGCGCCGTCCTCGCCGCCGTCGGCCCCGCGGCGGGCGAGCGGGTGCTCGAAGTTGGAACCGGCAGCGGCTATCTCACCGCCTGCCTCGGGGCGACCGGTGCGACCGTGCACAGCGTCGAGATCGAACCGGCTCTCGCCGCGCGCGCCCGACGGGTGCTCGCCGCCGTCACCCCCGATGGTCAGGCCACGATCGAGACCGCCGACATCCATGCCTGGAACGGACCGGAGAACGTCTACGACATCGTCGTCCTCGGCGGCTCCCTGCCGGCCTGGGACCCATCGTTTCTTCAGGCGCTGCGGCCGGGGGGACGGCTCTTCGCGGTGATCGGGCGCCCCCCGCTCATGTCGGCCCGCCTCTACGTCCGTGCCGCCGTCGGCGAGGGGATGAGCGCGCGCACCCTCTTCGAAACCCGCCTCGCCCCACTGCGGGGTCTTCCGGCCCCGCGTGAACACATCGCCGTCCCGCCACGCCTCGCCGAGGCCCGCCTCTCATGATCCTCCGCTCCCGTCTGCTCGCCGTCACCGTCCTCCTGGCCGCCCTTCCCGCCGTGGCCGGGGCGAGCCCGCCCATGCGCCACGACCTCTGGTCGGTGTTCCAGTTGGCTCTTCACAACGACCCGGCCTACCGCCAGGCTCTGGAGACCGCCCGCGCGCAAGGGGAACTCGGCGCCATCGCCCGAGGGGCGCTCCTCCCGGCGGTGAGCCTGAGCGCGCACGTCAGCCAGACCAATCAGAGCGGTTCGACACTCCAGTCCGCCCCCCTCCAGAACAAATTTTTCACTTACAGCGCCTCGAGCGCCTCGAACGTGCGCGATGCGGGCTACACCGCCACCCTGACCCAGACCCTTTTCAACTGGGGGGCGTGGGCCGGGCTGAGCGAAGCCAACGCCGAGGTGGCCGAAGCCCGTGCCACACTCGCCGCCACCATCCAGAGCATCCTCCTCACCGTCGCACAGGATTATTTCAACGTCCTCTACGCCGACGATCTCCTCGCCGCCCAACGCGCCGCGCGCGTGGCCGACGGAGAGCTGCTCGCCCTGGCCAAGGAGGAATACAAGGTGGGACTGCAGCCGATCACCAACGAACGGCAGGCCCAAGCCTCCTACGACCTCGCGCGGGCGGGTGAGCTCTCCGCACGTCTCCAGCGCGAGACCGCACTGCAGGCTCTGGCCTCGGTCGTGGGCCGCCCCCTCACGCATCTCGCCCCCCTCGTCCATCACCTTCCGCTCCTCCCCCCGCGACCGAACAACCTCACACGCTGGATCGATCAGTCTCTCGCCGACAACCCCACGCTGCTCGCCGCCCACTACGCCACCCGGGCCGCGCGCGAGAACATCGGCGTGGTGGCCGCCCGGGCCCTTCCCAACCTGAGTCTCTCCCTCAGCCACTCGCGCGACGACAGTAACGGGACCCAATCCTACTCGAGCGTCGTCTCCTCGTCGGAGAGCCCCGAGGTCTTCCACGGCAACGTGAACCTCCTCGAACTCAATCTCAGTTGGCCGATTTATTCCGGCGGGCAGGTGAGCGCCAGCGTGAGCCAGGCCCGCGCCCAATACCGCTCCCAGGCTGCGTCCACCGAGGCGACACGCCGCAGTATCGTCCAGCAGACCCACGACGACTATCTCACCGTTCTCTCCGACATCGCGCAAGTGCGCGCCTACCGCTCGTCGGTACTCTCGAACCGCACGGCCCTCAAGGCGACCGAAGAAGGCTACAAGGTG
>JAKCBQ010000032.1 GCA_021839245.1 Pseudomonadota bacterium | reverse complement strand
TCGCGCCGGAGCGTGACGAGAAACTCGTGGCCGGCACGCCGCGTGGGGTACGCGAGCTCGTAGCCCAGCGCCCGCAAACGGACGGCGAGATAGTTCGCGTTGAGCGTGGCGTAGGGACCGACGCTGCTCAGGCCTTCACGGCCGAGCAGACGCGCGTAGACCCAGGCCCGAAGAAGAACCCCGGCGTTGCCGTGGAAGGACGCCAGCCGTCCGATCGAACGGGGGGCATCCTCGGGCCGCGACCAGCGTGGTCCCTCTTTCGGGTCGTCGACGACGAAGGGATGGGGCAGAAAGGGCAGGAGCCGCTCGTGGACGCCGAGCGCCGCGGCGCCCGGCCCGCCTCCTCCGTGCGGGGTCGAGAAGGTCTTGTGGAGGTTGAGATGGAGAACATCGAAGCCCATGTCCCCGGGACGCACCTGGCCCAGGATGGCGTTGAGATTCGCCCCGTCGTAGTAGAGGAGGCCCCCGGCCTCGTGGACAAGCCGGGCGAGCTCGACGATCCGCCGCTCGAAGACCCCGAGGGTCGAGGGGTTGGTGAGCATGATGCCCGCCGTGCGCGGGCCGAGGGCCCGGGCGAGAGCCTCGAGATCGACGTCGCCGTCGGGGCGGGTCGGGATCTCGCGCACGCGGAAGCCGGCCATGACCGCACTGGCGGGGTTGGTCCCGTGGGCCGCGTCGGGGACGAGCATCTCGAGCCGCTCCTCGTCGCCCCGTGCGCGGTGGTAGGCGCGGATGATGCTCACGCCCGCGAACTCGCCCTGGGCGCCGGCCATACAGTTGAGGACGACGCGGCGCATGCCGGTGACCACGGCGAGCATCTCTTCGAGTTCGAGAAGACAGGTGAGGTAGCCGCGAAGATCCTCTTCGGGCGCAAACGGATGAAGGGCGAGAAACTCGGGGAGAAGCGCAGCGTGGTTGGAGGCCCGCGGGTTGTACTTCATCGTGCACGACCCGAGCGGATAGAAGTGTGTGTCGATCGAGTAGTTGCGCTGTGAAAGACGCGTGTAGTGCCGCACGGCGTCAAGCTCCGAGACCTCGGCGAGTGCCGGAGCCTCACGTCTCAAAAGCGCCGGGGGGAGATCGTCGAGGGCGGGGTTCTCCGCCGGGGCCTGAAGACGCGCCCGGCGGCCGGGCCGCCCGAGCTCAAAGACGAGCGGGATCACGGAAGAACCTTGAGCGCCGTCGCGTAGTTGGGCTCTTGGCCGATCTCGGGAACGAGCTCGGCGTGGCGCACGACGCCCGCGGGGTCGAGGACGAAGACGGCGCGGGCTGCGAGCCCCGCGAGCGGGCCGTCGACGAGCAGGATCCCGTAGTCGCGCGCGAAATCCTTCGAGCGCATCATCGAGAGCGGGCGCACGTTCGCGAGCCCCTCGGCCGAACAGAAGCGCTGGTGCGCGAAGGGAAGGTCCGCCGAGATCATGAAGAACACGACCTCGGGATGCTCCTTGGCGTAGGCGTTGAAACGGCGGGTGGACTCGGCGCAGACCGGCGTGTCGATGCTCGGGAAGACGTTGAGGAGCGTCCAGCGTCCGGCGGCGTCCGCCCGACGGACGTCCTTGAGGTCGCTTGCGACGAGCGTGAAGTCCGGTGCCGGACCCCCAACGGCGGGCGGCTCACCGTTGGTGTGGATGGGGGCGCCGCGGAGAGTGACGGTGGCCATGGGGGAAACCTCGTGAGGGAGCGGACGGAATCTAAGCGGGCGGTGTGCCGAGGACGTCGGCCAGCGCGTCGCGGTAGCGGACGATGTCTTCCGGCGTGCGCCGTTCGGTCGCACAGACCAGGCAGGCGCCGGGGCCGAGTTCGGGGACGTGGGGGGCGAGATCGAGCCCGCCCAGGATCCCCCGGGCGCGAAGGCCCACGAGGACCGCACGGGCGGGCCGCGGGAAGCGCACGACGGTCTCGTAGAGGAAGGGGCCCGTGCAGGGGGCCTCGACCCCCGCGAGTCCCGTGAGCGCTTCGAGAAGCGCGCGCGTGCGCGCGTGGGCCACGGCCGCCGTACGCCGAAGACCCTCGGCCCCGAGAAGCGCGGTGTGGATGGTGACGGCCGTCACCGCGAGCCCCTGGTTGGTGCACACGTTCGAGGTCGCCTTGGCGCGGCGGATGTGCTGTTCGCGCGCCTGGAGCGTGAGCGTGTAGCCGACGCGGCCATCACGGTCGAGAGTCCGTCCGACGAGACGGCCGGGGAGGTGGCGGACGAACTCCCGTCGGCAGGTGAGGAATCCCGCGTAGGGGCCGCCGGCGCTCAGCGGAAGCCCGAGGGGTTGGGCCTCGCCGCAGGCGATGTCGGCGCCCTCGCCCGCCCAGTGTCCCGGCGGCTCGAGAACGGCGAGACCGAGCGGATTGACGAGGGCGATCACGCGCGCTCCGCCCGCGCGGGCGGTCGCGGTGAGGGCGTGGACGTCCTCGATCTGCCCAAGGAAATTCGGCTGTGGCACCACGACCGCCCGGGCGGAGGTGACGGAAAGTGCCTCCTCGAGTCCGGCGGCCGGGTGGGTACCGCGGGCCGGATCCCAGGGGTAAGAGACGATCTCGATGCCTTGGGGTTCAAGGACGGTGCGGAGCACCTCACGGTAGGAGGGATGCAGGAGGGCCGGAACGAGCACGCGCGCAGGGGCGGATCCCGCCGCGGCCCCCCCGAGACGAAGCGCCATGAGGGCCGCCTCGGCGAGCGCACTCGCCCCGTCGTAGAGCGAGGCATTCGAGACCTCGAGCCCGGTGAGCGCGGCCATCATGCTCTGGAACTCGTAGATGACCTGGAGCGTCCCCTGGCTGGCTTCGGCCTGGTAGGGGGTATAGGCGCTGTAGAACTCGCCGCGGGTCGTGATTTCCCAGACGGCGGCCGGCACGTGGTGGTCGTAAGCGCCCGCTCCGAGGAAGAGAAGGGGCGCGGGCCGGTGGAGGCGCTCGTGGACGAGGCGGAGGACATCCATTTCGCCGAGCCCTTCGGGAAGTGCGGAGAGATCCGGTCCGAGAAGTTCGGGGGGGATCTCCGAATAGAGATCGGCGAGTTTTTCAACGCCGATGGCCGCAAGCATCGCGCGGGTGTCCTCGGCGGTGTGCGGGACGAAGGCGGGCGCCGCGCCCGGCTCGAGACCGTTGTCAGTCATGCGCGTCCTCGAGGCTCCGGCTGTAGGAGGACGCGTCGAGAAGTCCGGCCCCGGGGTCGCTCCCGTCGGCCGGCTTGAGACGGAGGATCCAACCGTCCCCGTAGGGATCCTGGTTGAGAACCTCGGGGCGCTGGGCAAGATCCGCGTTCGCGGCCACGATCTCGGCGGCGAACGGGGTGTAGACGTCCGAGGCCGCCTTCACCGACTCGACGACCGCCACGCTTCCTCCGGCCTCCACCGTCGTACCGGCCGGCTTGACCTCGACGAAGACGACATCGCCGAGCGCCGACTGGGCGTGGTCGGTGATCCCGAGAAGATAGGTGCCGTCGTTTTCGGCACGGAGCCACTCGTGGGTGCGGGTGTAGCGGCGATCACTCGGGGGGCTGTTCATCAGGAAACCTCAGGAAGGGAGAGAAAGATCAAAGAGGGCGGTAGGCGGGTTGCCCGCGGCGGACGAAAGGCAGGCGAACGAGCTCGAGGGGCTCGGCGCGTCCGTGCAGAAGAACGTGGTACGGGCCCCGGAGAGGTTCGTCGAGACGAGCGAATCCGAGACCGCGGTCAAGACTTGGACCGTAACCCCCGCTCGTGAGACGGCCGGCGGGACGTCCCCGCTCATCGAGAACCTCCTGGTCGTGGCGCAAAACCGCACGGCGTCCGAGGAGAACGCCCACAAGGCGGCGGCACAGGCCCGCGCGTTTCTCCTCTGCGAGGGCGGTCCGGCCGATGAAGTCGCGTTCGGGGTCGTCGAACGACACCGTCCAGCCGAGATTGGACTCGAGCGGGCTCACACCGGGGTCCATGTCCTGTCCGGAGAGATTGAGGCCGGCCTCGAGCCGGAGGGTATCGCGCGCCCCGAGACCCGTGGGTCGGGCCCCCGCCGCGAGGAGCCGGCGGGCGAGGCCCTCGAGAGCGGAGGCTTCCACGGCGATCTCGAAGCCGTCCTCACCGGTGTAGCCGGTACGAGCGACGAAGAGGTCCCGCTCCTCGGCAAAAGCGAACGGGCGAAGCCCATCCCAGGGGCCGGGAAGGGCCCGACGAAGAAGGGTGGGCGAGGCGGGGCCCTGGAGAGCCAGAAGACCGAGATCGTCGCGGCGGGTGATGCGGACCGAGGCAGGTGCGTGGGCACGGATCCAGGCCTCGTCCTTGCTCTTCGTGGCGGCGTTCACCACGAGCCGGTAGCGGTCTTCGCCCCGACGGTAGGCGATGAGATCGTCGAGGACCCCTCCGTCCTCCGCGAGGAGACAACTGTAGAGCGCCCGGCCGTCGCGCTCGATCCGTGCCACGTCGTTGGCGAGGAGGCGACGGAGAAAGGCTGCCGTGCCGGGCCCCTCGAGATCGAGAATGCCCATGTGCGCGACGTCGAAAAGGCCGGCCGCCCGGCGGACCTCGTGGTGTTCCTCGATCTGCGAGCCGTAGTGGAGCGGCATCTCGTAACCGCCGAAATCGACGAAACGGGCGCCGAGCTCGCGGTGAAGATCATAGAGCGGCGTACGTTCGGACACGGTGCGCGGACCCCCGGGGCGGCGAACGTGCGGACGGCGCCGGAATCCGGGCGGGGGCGCGGATCGCGCCGCCTCCGTCGCACCTCTCTATGATACGGGAGCGCGGCGGGGAGCGCTAGAATGAAGGGCGGAGGTGAGACGCCATGGGCAAGGGCATCGTCTACGCGGCCAAGACCCCCGACGCCACGGGGCGGGTGGCGTACAGCGTCGAGGAGAACGCCGTCTGGCGCGACCTCTACACGCGGCAGATGACGATCCTTCCGGGCCGCGCCTGCCCTCTCTTTCTCGAGTCTCTCGAAACCGTGGGGCTTCCCCCCACACGCATTCCCCAGTGTTTCGAGGTCACGGCGGCCCTCGCCCGGACCACGGGCGTCGGAATCGTGCCGGTCCCCGCGCTCATCCCGAACCGCACTTTTTTCGAGCTCCTCGCCTCCGGGCGCTTCCCCTGCGCCACCTTCATCCGCGCGCGCGAAGAGTTCGACTACCTCCAAGAGCCGGACGTTTTCCACGAGGTCTTCGGCCACGCCCCGCTCCTCTCCGACCCAAGATTCGCGGCCTTCACCCGCGCCTACGGAGCGGCGGGGCTGCGCTGTCGCGACCGTGAGGAGGAGGACGTTCTCGCCCGTCTCTACTGGTTCACGATCGAGTTCGGACTGCTCCGCACGCCCGAGGGTTGGCGCACCTACGGGGCGGGGATCCTCTCCTCGGTGGGCGAGACGGTCTACGCGGTCGAGAGCCCCGAACCGCGGCGCGAGCGCTTCGATCTCCTCACCGTGCTCCGCACGCCGTACCGCATCGACATCTACCAGCCACTTTATTACTATCTCGAGAGTTTCGACGAACTCTTCGCCATCGCCGGCGAGGATCTCGTCGCCTGGGTCCGTCGGGCGCGCCGGGAAGGCGATCTGCCACCCGCCTACCCTCCGCCCCCACCCCTTTCAGCGCCCCGTCCCCTGCCCGTGGAGTCCCTCTCGTGACCGAACTTGTCGAAAAACGCTGCCGCCCCTGCGAAGGGGGGGTTCCTCCTCTGAGCCGTGCCGACGCCGAGCGCTACCTCAAGAAGCTCGAGCCCTCCTGGTCATTCAGCCCGGACGGCACGGCGCTCGAACGT
Source organism: Pseudomonadota bacterium (assembly GCA_021839245.1). Taxonomy (GTDB): domain Bacteria; phylum Pseudomonadota; class Gammaproteobacteria; order JAKAQQ01; family JAKAQQ01; genus JAKAQQ01. The sequence continues at coordinate 7,864 of JAKCBQ010000032.1, read as the reverse complement.
CTTTACCGTTTCCCCGATTTTCACCGGACGATGGCCTTCGTCAACGCCGTCGCCTGGATCGCCCATCAGGAAGACCACCATCCGGATCTCGAGGTGGGCTACAACCGGCTCAAGATCCGTTACCAGACGCACGCGATCGGCGGCCTCTCGGAGAACGATTTCATCTGCGCGGCCAAGATCGACCGCCTGGGCGCCGAAGGCTGAAGACGTCTCAGGCGGGCGTCGTGTTCCGCCCGCCGCGACCGATCCCGTAGTAGACGAGGCCCGCGGCGGAAACCGACGCGGGGTCATAGAGGTTGCGTCCGTCAAAGACGGCCCGTGCCCGCAAGCGCTCGGCGAGGAGCGCCCACTCCGGGCTCCGGTACACCGACCACTCGGTGACGAGAACGAGGGCGTCGGCACCCGTGAGAGCCTCCTCGGGCTCATCGACGAACTCGAGATCGGGCCGCTCCCCGTAAAGCTTCCGCGCGGCGGGGATCGCCTCCGGATCGTGGACGCGGACACGTGCCCCCGAATGCCAGAGATCCTCCAGGAGGACGCGGCTCGGCGCCTCCCGAAGATCGTCGGTCTGGGGTTTGAAGGCCAGACCCCAAACGGCGAAGACCCGTCCGGCGAGGCGACCCTCGAAGTGGTGGTGGATCTTTTCGAAAAGAACGTGCTTCTGAGCGTCGTTACGCCGCTCCACGGCATCGAGGATCCAGGGCTCGACGCCCTCCCGCCGAGCGGTCCGCGCGAGGGCGCGCACATCCTTCGGGAAGCACGAGCCCCCGTAGCCCGCCCCGGCGTAGAGGAACTGGTAGCCGATGCGGGGGTCGGAGCCGATCCCAACGCGCACCTGCTCGATGTCCGCGCCCAGCCGGTCGGCGAGAGCCGCGATCTCGTTCATGAAGCTGATCTTCGTGGCGAGGAGACCGTTCGCCGCGTACTTGGCGAGCTCCGCCGAGCGGAGATCCATGACGAGGAGACGGTTGTGGTTGCGGTTGAACGGAGCGTAAAGCGTCTTGATCCGCTCGAGAGCCGCGGGGTCACGGCCGCCGACGACGATGCGGTCGGGACGCAGGAAATCGCTCACCGCCGCCCCTTCTTTGAGAAACTCGGGGTTGGAGAGCACCGCCACGGGGGCGTTGCGCCCGCGCGCGGCGCGTCGTCGCGCGACCGTCTCGGCCACGAGGTCACACGTGCCGACCGGCACCGTGGACTTGACGACGACGACGGCCGGCTCCTCGAGAAGATCCCCGATCGTCTCGGCGACGGCCAGCACGTGGCGAAGATCGGCCGAGCCGTCTTCGTTCGGAGGCGTTCCGACGGCGATGAAGAGGAATTCCCCGTGCGCGACGGCCTCGGCGGAATGGGTCGTGAACCGTAAACGACCCGCGCGGACCGAACGCCGCACGATCGGTTCGAGCCCGGGTTCGTAAATCGGAATATCCCCGGAGCGCAAGCGCGCGATTTTCTCCTGGTCGACATCGGCGCAGACGACGTGGTGACCCGCCTCCGCAAAGCACGCCCCGGTGACGAGACCGACGTAGCCGGTGCCGAAAATGCTCACGCGCACGGGTGAGCCTCCGCGCCGTCCGCCGGCATCAGAAAGAAACGCGCAGGAACGCCTGCTCGGCGTTCACATCGAGATCGTGGCTCCAGGCCACCCCGAGGGTGAGAGGGGCGAACCCGGCGGCGAGCGAGAGCCTCTCCCCAACGCCGTGCGGGGCCCAGTGCTGGTTCACTTCCCCGTCGAGCCTCAGGCCGAACACGAAGGGCCCGCCCAGGTCCTGGCGAATCCCGTAGACGAAACGCCAATAGTATTCGTGGGCGGCGGCCGGAACGTCCGTGAGATTCGCGCGCACGTAGTCCGCCTCGACGTACGCCGCCGCCCGGCCGGTGGGATCGGCGATGTAGCCGACGCCCAGCGAGGCGTCCTCGAGCCGCGCGCTCTGGTTGCGGAAGAGGAGGCGACCGGCGCGCCCGACGAGGTAGATCCCCCCGCCCACGGTCCACCCGAGACGCAACGAGGGGCCACGCGCCGAGTCCCCGTAATAGCCCGAATTTCCGGTCCAATTCCACGCGTACCCCACCCCGGTCATGCCGAGATCGGGTCCGGAGAGGGACGGAGCCGCCCGGGCGAGGGGTGGTGCAAGAAAGGCGCAGGCGAGGAGAAGCGCGATGAGGGAACGGCGCCCGCAGATCAAGATTTGGGCTCCTTCTGTCCCGAGGAATAGGTCGGAAAGGGGAAGGGCATGACGTTGCCGCCCTCGGCGGGGGTGATCTTCGCCGTTCCTTCGCGGTTCACCTCATCGATGCGCAGGACCGCGTGCATCGGGACCTGGACGCTGCGGGTCCCTCCGAACTCGTCGCGAAGCTTCTCTTCCGAGGGGTCGACGACGACCGTGCTGCGGTTGCCGAAGACGAAATCCTCGAGGACGACGAAGCCCCAGAGCCCGTTCTGGTGGACGCGGCGCACGTAGACCTCGTAGACCTTCCCCTGATTGAGGAACGTGACACGGTAGAGAGAAGGACTCACGCGCGCCATTTGATGCTGCAGCCGAGACTCGGAAGCGGACGGTCGGGCGGGGGCCGCACGGCCAGGAGATCGTCGAGGGCCGCGCGAAGATCGCGCCCGTCCACGGGCACGCCGTTCCCGGGGGTCGCCCCGTCGAAACGCCCGTGGTAATAGAGTCGCCGCCCGGCGTCGTAGAGGTAGAACTCGGGGGTGCATTGCGCGCCGAGCGCACGCACGAAGGACTGGTCCGCATCGTGGAGATACGGGAACGGATAGTCCTTGAGTCGGGCGCGCTCGGCGAGTTTCTCGGGCGCATCCTCGGGGTAGGTCTCGGGGTCGTTGGCGCTCACCCCAAGACAGGCGATCCCGCGCGGTCCGTACTCACGGGTGCAGGCGAGGATTCCCTCCTCGAGGTGACGAACGTAGGGGCAGTGGTTGCAGAGCACCATCACGAGAAGACCCGGAGCCTCGGACCAATCGCTCTCGCACACCGTCGTTCCGCGACGCGGGTCGAGGAGACGGAACGGCGGAAGAGGTCGCCCCGCCTCGAGCTCGTGGGAAGTCTTCGCCGTCACGACGCCGCTCTCCGGGAACCTACGCGAACATGGTAACAAACAAAAGAACGCCCGGAACGACCCTTCGTCCACGGGGTCATGACGAACCGTGCTCGCGCGCCGGGCCGCTGTCGGGCGCCAGGGGACGCAGACCGAGCGCGGCGAGATCGGCGGGAGGCACGGGCGCCGGCGCGCGGCTCAGGGGCTCGGCGCCGGTCTGGGTCTTCGGGAAAGCGATCACTTCGCGGATGTTGGCCGCGCCGCTCATGAGCATGACGAGACGGTCGAGACCGAAGGCCATGCCGCCGTGCGGCGGAGCGCCGTAACGGAGCGCTTCGAGAAGAAAGCCGAATTTCTCCTCGCTCTCCTCCCGCCCGAGCCCGAGGAGATCGAAGACGGCGGCCTGGATCTCGGAGCGGTGGATGCGCACCGATCCGCCGCCGACCTCGTAGCCGTTCAGGACGAGATCGTAGGCGTGGGCGCGGACCGCCCCCGGGTCCGCACGAAGCTCCTCCGGGGAGGCGACGCGAGGGGCGGTGAAGGGGTGGTGCATCGCGTCCCAGCGTCGCTCGTCGGCGTTCCAGGCAAACATCGGGAAATCGGTGACCCAGAGGGGGGCCCAACCCTCGCCTCCGAGGCCGAGCTCCCGTCCGAGCGTCTGGCGCAGGACATCGAGAGCCTGATCGACTTTCGCCCGCGTCTCGGCGGCAAAATAGAGAAGATCTCCCGCCCGGGCGCCCGTGCGCGCAAGAAGCGTGCGGAGTTCGTCGGCTGAGAGAAACTTGACGACCGGAGACTGGAGTCCCTCCGGGAGACGCTCGGGATCGAGGACGCGGATCCAGGCGAGCCCTCCAAGGCCGTGACGGCGGGCGAGCTCGGTGTGGGTGTCGATGCGCGTGCGGGCGAGCTCCCCCCCTCCGGGCAGGCGGAGCGCGGCCACGCGACCGTCGGGACGAGCGGCCGCGCGGGCGAAGACCTGAAACGAGGTCCCACGCGCCCAGTCGGTGAGTTCGGTGAGCTCGAGGGGGTTGCGAAGGTCCGGCTTGTCGCTCCCGAAGCGGGCCATCACCTCGTCGTAGGCGAGGCGCGGAAAGGGATCGGGCAGCGCAACGCCGAGAACCTCGTGAAAGACGGTGCGGATCATCTCCTCCATGAGACCGGTGATCGCCTCGGCGTCGAGGAAAGAGGTCTCCACGTCGAGCTGGGTGAACTCGGGCTGACGGTCGGCGCGAAGATCCTCGTCACGGAAGCAACGCACGATCTGGTAGTAGCGGTCGACGCCGCTCATCATCAGAATCTGCTTGTAGAGCTGGGGCGACTGGGGCAGCGCGTAGAACGTCCCCGGCTGAAGCCGGCAGGGCACCAGGAAGTCACGCGCTCCTTCGGGGGTTGCGCGGGTGAGCATCGGCGTCTCCACTTCGAGAAAGCCGCGTGCCTCGAGCCAGCGTCGCAGCGCCGCTGCGACACGCGCGCGAAGACGCAGACGCTCCTGCATCTCCGGGCGGCGGAGATCGAGATACCGGTAGCGGAGGCGGACCCCCTCACCCGTCTCCGATTCGTCGAGCGCGAAGGGCAGCGGCTCGGAGGGGTTGAGGATCTCGAGGCTCTCCGCGAGCACTTCGAGGCGCCCGGTCGCAAGACGCGGGTTTTCCGTCCCCGCCGGACGCGGGCGGAGCGCCCCGCGGACGCTCAGCACATACTCCGCACGCACACGCTCGGCGCGCCCAAAGAGTTCCGGCCGAGACGGATCGCAGACGACCTGGACCAGCCCCTCGTGATCACGAAGATCAAGAAAGATCACCCCGCCGTGGTCACGACGGTGGTGGACCCAGCCCGCAAGCGTGACCGACGTGCCGGGAGCTTCGCCCACGAGGTCCGTACTGAGATGTGTGCGCCACGGCCCGCTCAAGGGGCGTCTCCCGATCTTGCGTGCGCTCGCGACGGCGCCATTGTAGCGGTCCGCCTCGGCGGTGTCAGATCCTCCCCCGGGCGTGTTGCGTCCTTCCATCCTCATCCTGTGCCCCGCCGCAGAGAGTCGGCCCACTCTCCGCTCGACACGCAACATCCACGAACCCCATCGATTCCCCTCACAAAGGCGAAGCCAGACGGCTCCACGGCGCGAGCTTCGGAAAGCCGAGCCCGCCCTGCCTGGCGATCGGGCCATGGTCCTGACGATTTCCCCGGGCTCACCCGAAGACCTTCATGCGCCTCCGGTCGGGTTCTCCTCCGACGGACTCTTCGCTGGATCCTCGAGAAGGTTCGTCATCCCGAGGGTGAGGAGTGTGCGAAACGCCTCCTCGACACTGAGACCGAGCGGGCGAATCTCGCTCCGTGGGAGAAGAAGCAGGAATCCCGAAGTCGGGTTGGGGGTGGTCGGGACGTAGACGCTGAGAAGCTCCTCCCCCACGTCTTCGGTGGGGAACGCCCGCTGCGAGGTCACGAACCCGATGGCGTACGAGCCCGCTTTGGGGTAGCTCACCAAAACCGCCTGCTCAAAGGCGCGGTGACGGCCGACGAAGAGTGAAGAGGCGATCTGTTTCGTAACCCCGTAGACGATGCGGAGGAACGGGACCCGCCCGATCAGTTTCTCGAACCAGCCGACGAGGTGGGCGCCCACCACGTTGCGCACGAGAATCCCGGTGACCAATACGAGAACCAGGACCCCGAGGATGCTGAGTCCGGGCACCTGCGCGTGCAGAAGGGAACCCAGGTGCCACGAATCCGGAAGGAGCGCCCAAAGACTGTGCGCGACGCCGTAGAGGAGCTTGAGCGAGAGGATGGTAACGGCGATCGGGATCCAGACGACAAGGCCGTAGGCAAACCACAGGCGAAGTCGGCGGAACACGCCGTCAGGAGCCGGAGCCGGTCCCCGAGGGCGACGAGCCCGATGGGGGTTTGGCGGAGCTCTCGACGGGTTTCGCGGTGCTCGGCGCCGGTTTCGCGGCCTTCTCTTCCGACGGGGTCTTGCCGCCGCCGTCCGCAGCCGGGGCGTCGCCCCCCGATGCAGGCTTGGCGGCCCCGTCGTCGGCGACGTTGCGACGGCCATCCTTCTTGAAGTCGGTCTCGTACCATCCTCCGCCCTTCAGACGGAAACTCACACGCGAGACCACACGGTGGAGCTTGGGCTCCGCGCAGTGCGGGCAGAGCGTGAGCTCGGCTTCGTGGATGCCCTGAAGGACCTCGCACTCGTGTCCGCAGGCCTCGCAGCGGTATTCGTAGAGGGGCATACGCCGTGTGTCTCCTGGAGGGATCCTGGTAACGATGGGAACCCGAACGTCTTCTTTCAAGAGGCCATTCTAGGCTTCCCGGGACCGTCGGGCCTCCGGGACGAGCGTCCCCCCGCGCGGGGCCAGACGATCGAGAGCGATTTCGAAGATCTCGCGCAGAAGCGCCCGGGCGGCGGCGAGACGCCCGAGGTCGGGTGACTCGGGTTCGTTCTCGTCCATGTAGACGCGTTCCGCCATCTCGATCTGGAGCGCCGTAACACCCGCCCACGCCCCATAGTGGGCGGTGATGTAGCCGCCCTTGTAGGGCCTGTTGCGCGAGACCCGCAGACGACGCGCCTCGTACGCCCGGGTGAAGGATTCGGCCACAGCCTCGGGCGCACTCGCCCCGTCGCGGTCGCCGAGATAGATCTCCTCGACGAGTGCGGGGGTGATCCGGTTGGGCGCCGAGGACACGCTGTGGAGATCGAGGAGAAGGACGTGCCCGGCACGCGCCCGCCCCTCGGCCAGGGCGGCCGCGAGGCGGGCGTGGTAGGGATCGAAAACGAGGCGCCGGCGGCGCGCGCATTCCTCGGCATCGGGGGGCGTCTTCCAAATCTCCTCACCGGCGAAGTCCCGAAGCGGGACGAGTCCCGTCTCGTAACGGCCCGGGTAGAGGGGTTGGCCCTCGGGATCGCGGTTGAGGTCCGCGACGTAGCGGCTCACCCGGGCTTCGAGCACAGCGACGCCGAGGGCGGGCAGAAAATCGTAAAGGCGCCCAAGATGCCAGTCCGTCATCGGAAGCCGGGCGTGCGCCGGGGTGCGGAACGCCCGACGGATCTCGTCGGGCACCTCCGTCCCGGTGTGCGGGATGCTCACGACGACCGCCCGCGCGGGGGCCACCGCAGGAGTGAAGCGGAAGACGTCGAGGACGGGATCGTTCATCGGGCGAGCTCCTCCTGAAGGCGGCGGAAACGGGCAAGGGCTTCGTGCCAGGACACCGGATCACGGGCACCGAGAGGAGAACGGCGGCGGCCAGCGACGTAGAGGGCCGCCTCGGCCGTCTCGTCCCCGAGGAGACAGGCATCCAGGAACGTCTGCGGGTCCGTCGTCGTCCACGGACTCCCGCCGGGATCGAGGACGAAAAGATCGGCCCAGGCCCCGGGCCGAATCTCGCCTGAGGGAAGCGCGAGGACGTGGGCCCCGGCGCGCGCCGCCCGACTCCAGAGCGTGCGGGCGAGACCCGGGCCCGGCGCCAGGCAGACGCGTCGACGTTCGAGAAGACGCGCCTCCTGCTCGAGAAGACGGAGTTCGTCCCACGCTCCCGTGCGGACGTTCGCATCCGTCCCGAGCGTCCAGTCCCCGCCTTTGTCCTGGAAGGCCCCGAGGGGGAACAACCCGTCGCCGAGATAGGCCTCCGTCTGCGGGCAGAGAACGACCCGTGCGCCCCGCCGGGCGAGGAGCGCACGCTCCTCCGCCGAGGCGTGGGTGGCGTGGACCACGGCCGTGCGTGTGTCGAGAAGACCCCGCTCTTCGAGGACCTCGATCGGCCCCCGGCCCTCGTGACGGCGCACCTCTTCGACCTCGGAGAGCTGCTCCGCCGCGTGGAT
>JAKCBQ010000101.1 GCA_021839245.1 Pseudomonadota bacterium | reverse complement strand
CCGCCACCGCTCGTCGGTGTGGTAGCGGTGTTCGCGGAACACCGCATCCGGGTCCCAATTGCCCCATTCGCGAGGGAGAAAATCTCCACGCTCCAGAATCAGGATCTTCAGTCCCGAATCCGCGAGGGCGCGGGCCAAGGTGCCGCCACCGGCACCGCTGCCGATGATCAGGATATCGGCATCCACGGCTCAGCCTCCCTGGCGGAAATCAGGATAAATGAGCATCCCCCCGTCCACCGCCAGGGTGGTGCCGGTGATGTAGCTGGCGAGATCGCTGGCGAGAAAGGCGACAACCCGGGCGACCTCCTCCGGTTGGCCCAGACGCCCCATGGCGATTTTCTGGTCGAGATCCCGGAGAGAGTCCGGATGGCTCCAGACGGAGGCATTGATGGGCGTCTGGATGGCCCCCGGGGCGACGGCCACCACCCGAATTCCTTTGTCGGCCGTCTCCTGGGCCAGGGTCTTGGTCAGCATGGAGAGACCCGCCTTGGCGCTGGTGTAGGCGCTGTAGCCTTCCCAAGGGATGAACTCGTGAACGGAAGTGATGTTGATGATCACACCACGCTTGCCCTTTTCCATGAGGGGAATGACCGAACGGGCGCAGTAATAGGGACCCAAGAGGTCGACGGCCAAGACTTTTTTCCAGGCTTCGGGTTCGTCCGCTCCCACCGGCTGGCGCGGTCCGTCGATGCCGGCGTTGTTGACGAGGACGTCCAAGGCGCCGAAACGCCCCCCCACGGCCTCGACCAGTTGGGCCACGGCGTTCGCATCGGCAACGTCGGCGGCGAAAGCCTCGGCCTCCCCACCCTGCTTGCGGATCAGATCCACCACCTGTGCGGCGTCTTTTTCGTCGTCGCCGTTACGGTAATGCGCGGCCACCCGCGCCCCCGATGCCGCCAAGGTCGTGGCAATCGCCCGCCCCAAACCACCACTCGCCCCGGTCACCAGGGCCACACGACCTTTCAGATCAATCGCAAGCATGTTCGTTCTCCACTTGGAGTCATGAGGATATCTTCATTTCAAGAATAAGGTTCTTCCCGCCGTCGTACGGTGCATGGTCAGGTGTCGGGCTTGGGGCGTTTGATGTCGGGGGAAGGCCACGTGACACCATGTTCTCGTTCGTTGATCCACACCGTCGTCTCAAGCGGAATCATGAGCAAATCACCGCGTGTGGGACGAACGTAGAGCCGGAACCGATCCGATCACCGCGCTGGGGGGACTCCCTGAAGTGGCCCCCCAAAGTTGGACAGGAGGTGAAACTCTGGGCTTCTGGAACAGGAGTCGGAGCACGAGGTGCGGGCAGCCCCGGCGGCCTTGCAGGGCGACAAGACGATGGCAGAGTTCGCCCAGGAGTTTGAGCTGCACTCCACCATGATCAATGTCTGGCGCCAACAGCTGGTGGAGCATGCGGCCGTGACCGCCGAGCCACTGGTCGCGTTCCTGTTGGGCCTCGGTCACCAGCAGGCGCACGAAATCGAGATTGACCGAACCGCCGGGGACGATGACGCTGAAAGTCAAGTCCAATCACTGCTGTCAATTCGCTTCGGCTTCGACGTGCTCAACTCAAGGACACCACCTTCTCCGAGGGAGGGCCCGCGGGGTGTCGGGTCGCGAACCATTCGTGAAATTCATCCCTATCGAGATCGCGCTGCCCGGCCCACGCCTCGTGCTGCTCGACCAAGAGAGCCCCGACGAGACGGTGGGCCGATGCGACACCGGGAAAGATCCGGATCACCCGCTCCCGTCGGCGGATCTCCTCGTTCAGGCGCTCCGACATGTTGGTCGTGCGCAGCCGCCGGCGGTACTTCTCGGGGAGCACCGTCACGCTCACGGTGCCCTCGAAGCCCTCCTCGAGACAGGCGACGGCCTTGGGGGCGATCGTCTCAAAGCGCGCGACGAGGGCCGCCAGCTGCCGACGTGCCTCCGCAAGATCGGGGGCCTGAAAGATCCGTTTGGCGGGAGCGGCCACCTCCGCTCGATGACGGCTCGGGGTATGCCCGAGGAGATTACGCAGGAGATGGACCCGACAGCGCTGCCAGGCGACCCCCTGGAACGGCTTGCGAGCCGCTTCGACCAGACCCGCGTGACTGTCTGAGATCACCCACAGGACCCCCTTCAAGCCGCGCCCTTTCAATCCCTTGAAGAAGTCCTCCCAGGCGGCGAAAGACTCCGAGTCGCCGATCTCGAGGCCCAGGATCTCCCGCACCCCGTCGTCACGGATGCCCGTGGCGATGAGGGCCGCCTTCGACACCACCCGGTCTGAGCCCCAAGGCGTCGACCCGCACAAACGGGGACGAGGCCGTCAGACGACGCTCGTGGAACGCCCGCACCCGGGAATCGAGACCGGCGCAAAGCGCGCTCACGGTCGATGTCGAGAAGGAGGCCCCGCACAAGGCCTCGGTGATCTCGGTCACTTTACGGGTCGAGACGCCGTGGACGACCCTCTCCATGAGCGCGAGCACAAAGGCCTGCTCGCTGCGCTGATCGCGCTTGAAGATCTCGTGCGAGAAGCTGCCGTCCCGCGTCTGGGGGACCTGTAAGGTCACGGGGCCGACCCGGGTGTAGAGGGTCCGGGGGCGGACGCTGTTACGGTAACCCTGCCGTTCGGGGGTCCGTTCGTACGGGCTTGCCCCAAGAGGCTCGGTCATCGGCGCCGCCGGGATCGGGTTCAGGATCAGATC
>JAKCBQ010000100.1 GCA_021839245.1 Pseudomonadota bacterium | reverse complement strand
TCGGCGTGGACGTTGCCGCGGATCTCGCCCTCGATCTGGATCTCCCCGGCGTGGATCTCGCCCTCGATCCGCCCCGAAGGGCCGACGACGGCGGTGGTCTCCGCGCCTTCGCCGCGGATGTTTCCGATGATCGTCCCTTCGACCCGGAGCTGCCCGCTGAAGTGAAGATCGCCCTCGATCTTGGAGCCCGGACCGACGACGGTCTCCGGGCGGGAGGCGGCCTCGAGGGCACGGGGAGGCGGGGGCGGAGGAGACTTGAGCATGGGGGCCTCACGAACCGAAGGGGTGACGAAAAGCTTCACCGCATTGTAGCGGGCGGCGGAGGCGGAGTCGCGTCCCCGGGGTGCTACGATGACCGCGGCCAATCCGTGCGGAGACACCCGTGCTCTGGGTCAAGGCGTTCCACATCATCTTCGTCGTCACCTGGTTTGCGGGGCTCTTCTACCTCCCGCGCCTCTTCGTCTACCACAGCGCGGGCGATCTCGGGCCGCGCGAAGAGGAGCGCTTCCGGACGATGGAACGCCGCCTCTACGCGCTCACGACCCTCGGCGGGGCGCTCGCCGTGACCTTCGGACTCTGGCTGCTCTTCGGCTGGTTCTGGCCCCCGCCCTTTTGGCTTCGGCTCAAGCTCGTGCTCGTCGCGCTCCTCGTGCTCTACCACCTGAGCTGCGGGTGGCTGCTTCGGCGCTTCGCCCGCGGCGAGAACCGCTTCTCGCCGCGCTTCTACCGGTGGTGGAACGAGATCCCCTCTCTTTTGCTCGTGGCGATTGTGCTCTTGGCCGTGATCCGGCCTTACGGCGTGTGAGACGCTCCGCCCACCCCGTCGTCCTCCTCCCCGGCGAGCGGCCCCAGCGCCGAGCGGCCGAGGCTCCGGCGAAGGAGAGCGAGGAGCACGCGTCCGCGCCTCCCGCCCCAAGGCCGAAAGAGCGCGAGGCGATCGACGGGGTCGCGGAAGATCGCCTTGTCGTGCGAAAAAGTACGGAACCCCGCCCGTCCGTGGTAGGCCCCGAGCCCCGACGCCCCGACGCCACCGAAAGGCAGGGCCGGGACGAGAAACTGCGTGAGGGCCGTGCCCGTGACCACCGCGCCGGCGGGCAACGAGGACTCGAGGCGGGCGCGCTCGGACGCCGTCCCGCCGAAGAGGTAGCAGACGAGCGGCGCCCCCCGGGCGCAGAGACGCGCGCACGCGTCCTCAAGTCGATCGTAACCCCACACGGGAAGCACGGGAGCGAAGATCTCCTCGCGGCCGAGGGCCCCCGTGTCCGGAGGGTCGAGCAGCACCCGAAGCGCCCACCGCCCCGAGGCGGGTTCGTCCGCTCCGACGACGAGAGCGGGCGGGCGCGGATCCTCGGCCAGGAGCTGCGTGACACGCCCGCGGGCGCGCGGAGGAACGGCGGTGAGCGGCGTCCGTGCCCCAAGACCCCAGTCTTCCGCCGCCCGGGCGAGGGCGGCCACGAAATCCGCGCACGACCGCCGCGGGACGAGCACATGGTCGGGGGCAATGCAGGTCTGCCCGGCGTTGAGCCACTTGGCCCAGAGAACCGCGCGGGCCGCGCGGACGAGATGACGGTCGTCAAGGAGAAGGGCGGGGGATTTGCCCCCGAGCTCGAGGGTGACCGAGGCCCCGACGCGCACCGCGGCCTCGCGGACGCGCGCTCCGGTCTCCCCCCCGCCGGTGAAGAAGACGTGGTCGAAGCCGAGCGCCAGGAGCGCCCGGGCCGTCTCCGCTCCGCCCGTGACCACCTTCACCCAATCTTCGGGGAACGCCTCCCCGAGGAGACGGGCCAGCTCTTCGGCGGTGCGCGGCGCGTGCTCCGAGGGCTTGAGAACCACGGTGTTGCCGGCGGCGAGGGCCTCGAGAAGCGGCACGAGCGTGAGGTTGAGAGGGTAGTTCCACGGCGCGAGGATGAGAACCGTCCCCAAGGGTTCGGGACGGATGAGAGCCTTCGCGCCCCACCACGGCCAAGGGACGGGGACACGCTCGGGACGCATCCAGCGGGCAAGACGGCGGCGAATCTCACGGTGTGCGAGTTCGAAGGGCCAGAACTCGCTCACCTCGATCTCGAGGAGAGGTTTGCCGAGATCGTCCGCCACCGCGCGCGCGAGACTCCGGCGGCCGCGGGTGATCGCCCGATGAAGACGCTCGAGGCCGTCGCGTCGCGGCCCGATCCCGCCCGCGCGAAGCGCCTGCGCACGGCGGCGCTGGCGCGCGAGAAGCGCCTCGAGATCGCCTCCTCTCGGCTCCGCCGCGTCGGTCATGGATCCTCCTGGGAACCCGCGCCCCCGTGAGACGCCCTCATCCCCTTCCACTCTACGCCCTCGCACTCGCGGGCGTCCTCGGGAGCTTCGCTCTCGCTCTCCTCACCGGCTCGGTGTCCGTCCCGCCCGCGGCGGTCGCCCGCGCGCTCCTCGGCCTCCCGGTTCCCCCGCTCACCGCCGCGATTGTCCTGGATCTCCGTCTCCCGCGCGCGCTTCTCGCCTTCGGGGTGGGCGGTCTTCTCGCCCTCTCCGGCGTCGAACTCCAGGTGCTTCTGCGCAACCCTCTCGCGGACCCCTACGTCCTTGGGGTCTCGGGAGGCGCCGCGGCGGCGGCGTTGGCCGGGATTCTCGCCGGAGCGGGCTTCGCCGCCGTCATGGGCGACGCCTTTCTCGGCGCGTTGGCGGCCACGCTCCTCGTCGTCCT
>JAKCBQ010000099.1 GCA_021839245.1 Pseudomonadota bacterium | reverse complement strand
CAGACCGCCCGTGCGAGGTGGCAATAGGCCGCCCCACCCCCGCCCCCGGGCAAAAGGAACTCGCGCAGCGGCGGAAGCGTGTCGTTGAAGCGATCGAGATCCTGTTCGAGACGCGTCGTCCATTCCGGCTCGAGACGGGGTGGGGCCGTGGCCAGTTCGGCCCCGAGCTCGAAGAGCTCGTGCTGCAGACGACTCAGAACCGCCGCCACCTCGGGGGGAGGCTCGTGGACCAGAAGGATCCCGAGCAGAGAGTTGAGCTCGTCTACATCGCCCATCACCGCCACACGCGGGTGATCCTTACGCACGCGGCGGCCGTCGGCGAGACCTGTGGTCCCGCCGTCGCCCGTGCGTGTGTAGATCCGACTCAACCGGTGTCCCACGACCGCTCTCCCGGATCAAAGATCCCAGCGCAGGCTCAGGAGGAGGGAGCGTCCCACCGTCTGGTAGCCGTTCACCACAGTGTAGTCCACGTTGAACAGGTTGCCGATCCGGATGCCGAGTGCAAGGTGCGTCCCGATCGGCCAGCGTCCGTCGAGGTCCGTGAGGGCGTAGCCTGGATCGATCACCGACGTGTAGGGCGAGTCGGGCCGTGGGCCAACGGCGAGAAAGTCGAGTCCGATCGTTCCTCCGGCCAGACGTCGGCCGAGAAGCAGCGAGGCGCTTCGTTCGGAACGTCGAGCAAGCACCGTTCCCGTTTCGAGATCGAGGGGCTGCTGGACGTCGATGCGGGCGAGGACGTTCCAGGCCCGATGGGTCCAGGCAAGACTCAAGCTCGCGCCTCGTGTCTGGGTGCGTCCAATGTTTTCGTTGATGCCCTCCGGGTATGCAGCGCTTGGCCCGAGGTAAACGATGAGGTTGTCGATGCGGCTCATGTAGAGATCGAGCCCGAGGCGTACCGTCGCGTCAAATCGTTGATGGGCGACGATCTCGAGCGTGTGTGAACTCTCGGGGGCGAGATTCGGATTCCCGCCGTAGCCGTAGAGATCTTCGGCCGGAGGCGCGCGGAATCCGCTTCCCCATTCGACACCGAGACTCGTGCCGTCCGTCCAGCGGTAACTGTCGGCGAGACTCCAGGTCGGATGGCTGCCGAAGGTGCTGTAGTCGCTCAGTCTCCCGGTGACGATGAAGCGGTTCCGTCCGGTGGTCACGATGTCCTCCGCGTAGGGCGCGAGGACGCGGTACCCCTCGGCGTAACCGGTCCCGTAGACGAGCGAAGAGTCGTCCGTGTGGTGCACAGCGAGACCCACGAGAAGTCTTTGCGCAGGCAGTCGGGTGAAGGTGAAGCGGGTGTCCAGTCCTTCGCGACGGGTACGTGAGAAGTCGGGACGCTGGTTTTGGAGCAAGCGGTCCTCGTAGTCGCTCAAAGTCACACGGGCGTGGACCCCTGTGGCGACCGCAAGGCGCCCGCGCAGAAGGACCAGGCGATCGCGGTAGCTCTCGCTGCGTGGGGCGCCATCGTAATTGAGGTAACCGGTGGTGCCCCGCGATTGCCAGAGGCGGGCGACGAGGTTGCCGTGCGCGGAGGGCCGCCAGCGGGCGAAGGCGTCGAGGAGACTCGTCGTCGTGCCTTCCGCGAGCCCGCTTCCGACGAGGGGGGGGAAGCCACGAACGAGGATGCGAGAGAAATCGGCTCCGGCCGCGAAGTGTCGTCCCCCGTCGGCAATTCCGAGACCGAGGGCGCGCGTGCCGTAGCTTCCGTCGGCCACCGAGACATGCGCGTGCCGGCGATGAGCGTCTCCCCGCGTCACGATGTCGATGACCCCTCCGATCCCGTCTGAACCGTAGAGGCTTGAGGAGGGTCCCTCGACAATCTCGACGCGCACGACGTCGGTGAGCGGGATATCGGCGAGCGGCGCGAGGCCGAGGTTGCCGCCGTTCACCTCGACCCCGTCGATGAGCACGAGCGTCTGGCCGCTCGAGGCCCCCTGGAGAAAGACCGAGGCGGGCTGCCCGGGGCCTCCCGTCTGCGCGACGTCGATTCCAGCATAGAAGCGCAGGAGCTGGATGAGATCGAGGGCCCCGCTTTGGAGGATCTCGCGGCGGGTGATCACAATCACCGGGGCGGGGGTATCGGTGAGGGCGAGCGGTGTCGCCGTCGGCGTCACAACGATCGGATCGAGCGTCGTGGTGGTGCCGGCGCGGACGTGCGGGAACACCGTGAGCGCGGTCAGGGTGAGGGCGACGAAAAGAATCCGGCAGATGCCGGCACGAAGGTCGGGGTGGGTCATGGTTTGGGCCTCAAGCGTGTCCGCATCACCCGCGGACGATGGTCAGGGGGACACGAAGAGGCGCGCACGGGAAGGACGCCGCGAGGCGACCGCCCGCGGGCACCGCCCTCCGCGGCACCGCTTGGGTGACGCCCACGGCCGGTCTCCGGGCTCACGAGCCGGACCGGAGAGATCTCCGGTCCGTTCCGTCCGCCTTCCCACACGCATGCGTGCAGTGGCTTTGGACGGGACGACAACTCGCCTACCGTTGCGGGGGCAGCGCCGGACTTGCGTCTCCCCATCGGGGGAGGCGCGCACCGGACTTCCCGTGCCCGGGAACCTTCCCGGGCGCCGTGGGCACGGCGCCACTCTAAACGACAAGCCTTCGGCGGTCAAGTCCGGACTGAATCGACTAGACTGGCCCTTGATCCGCAACATCCCTTGACGTTTCCCGTCGTTGCCCGTGCGCGTCTTCCGCAT
>JAKCBQ010000031.1 GCA_021839245.1 Pseudomonadota bacterium | reverse complement strand
CCTCGAGTCCGCTCACCGCCGGCACACTCGAGGCCACCGTGAGCGAGAAGCTCGCACTCGCCTCCTGACCGTACCCGTTCGCCACCGTCACTGTCACCGTCGTCGTCCCCACCTGGCCCGAGACCGGCATGAGTGTGAGCGTACAGCTCGCACCGTTCGTGTCGCAACCCGGAGAGACCGTGATTCCCGAATCCGGAAGAAGCGTCGTGTTGGATGAGCTCGCCGTCACCGTAAGCGTCCCCGCCCCCCCGATCGTGAAGCTCTCCGAAGGGACTGCCGCCCCCACCGTCACCGTCTCGTCCACGAGCCCTGAAATCGTCGGCGCCCCGGGAGGATTCACCGTGAGCGCAAAGCTCGCACTCGTCTCCTGGCCGTAACCGTTCGCGACGGTGACCGTCACCGTCGTCGTCCCCACCTCACCCGAGGCCGGAGTCAGCGTGAGCGTGCAGCTCGCACCGTTCGTGTCGCAACCCGGAGAGACCCCGATCCCCGAATCCGGAAGGAGCGTCGTGTTCGACGAACTCGCCGTCACCATGAGCGTCCCCGTCCCCCCAATCGAGAAACCCTCCGGGGGCACCGCCTGCCCCACCGTCACCGTCTCGTCCGTAAGCCCCGTGATCGTCGGCGCAACCGCCACGGCCGTAGTGGCCTGGGCGGACAGAGACGGCGATGCGTTCACCACATTCGCCGTCTCTGTGATCTCGGTGCCGGTGGTCGCATTCGACGGAATACCCAGTGCGACACTCGCCGTCACCGAGCCCCCGCTTGCCGCAAGAGACCCCACATCACAACTCACGGAGCTCACCACACCCGAGGAGGACGACGCCGTGCACGAGCCTTGAGTCGAGGACATGACGGAGAAACCCTGATAGTTCGCCCCCACGGGAATCGGAAAATTCAGTGTCGCGTTGGGGCTGGCGTAGCCGGAATCGTTGGTCAGAATCCCCTGCTCGGTGTAGTGTCCACCGGGTGCCACCGCGTTTGGGGCATCGAGAACGAGATCGAGATCGGCCGACCCGTAGAAATAGGCCGAGCCTTGAGAACTGTTCGTGAAGAATGCACCGATGAGTGCCGCCGTACCGTCCGGCAACAGCGCCACCGAAGAGCCAAAGTCACTTGCGCCGCTGGGAGCAGCGAGCGTCACCGGCGTGCCGCTCCAAGTCCCCGGGCTGGTGGAGGTGTAAACGAAGGCCACCCCTGTATTGGCGCTCGTCTGAGGTGATCCGACGAGCGCCACCGTCCCGTCCGACGACAGCGCCACCGAAGAGCCAAAGTTACTTGCGCCGCTGGGAACGGGGAGCGTCACCGGCCCACTCGGACTACTCCAGGCCTCCGTGCTGCTGGTGTAAATGTAAGCTGCACCAGCGTAATTGTCCGTGAAACTCGCCCCGACGAGCGCCGCCTCCCCGTCGCCCGAAAGCGCCACCGAAGAGCCAAAGTTGCTTGCGCCGCTGGGAGCAGCGAGCGTCACCGGCCCACTCGGACTACTCCAGGCCTCCGTGCTGCTGGTGTAAATATAGGTCTCACCGCTGCTATTCGTCCGGCTTGCCCCGACGAGCGCCACCGTCCCGTCCGACGACAGCGCCACCGAAGAGCCAAAGTTAGTTGCGCCGCTGGGAACGGGGAGCGCCACCGGCCCGCTCGGACTACTCCAGGCCTCCGTGCTGCTGGTGTAAACGTAGGCCTCACCTATGTTGTTGTTGTTCACGGCACCGGTCGTGAAACTCGCCCCGACGATTGCCACCTCCCCGTTGCCCGAAAGCGCGAGCGAATAGCCAAATCCAGCCGATCCGCTGGGAGCAGCGAGCGTCACCGGCGTGCTGCTCCAAGTCCCCGGGCTTTTCGATGTGTAAACGTAGACCGCCTCCGCAACATTATTGTCGGTAAGGTTGGGCGCCCCGACAAGCGCCACCTCCCCGTTGTCCGACAGTGCAACCGCATAGCCAAACCCACTCTCTCCGCTGGGCACGGCGAGCGCCACCGGCGAACCCCAGGTCCCCGTGGTGCTGTCATACGTGTAAACGTAGGCCGCACCCACGGCACCGTTCGTGTAAGGCGCCCCGACAAGCGCCTCCTCCCCGTCGCCCGAAAGCGCCACCGAAAAGCCAAACTCATCGCCGCTCGAAAGCCCCGTCGGAAAACTCGCCGCCTGCTCCAGCCACACCAGGGGATCGACCTTCAGGGGATACTCCCACCCCCGGCCTTCGATCCGAATCCAGATCCTCCTCCCTTCCTCCCTCAGCACCGCCGGCACCCTCCGGCCACGCGCGTCCGTCACCCAGAGCTTCCCGTACCTCACCCCTCCCCACCGCAATCCTCCACCAACCTTCTTCCCCACCCGATTCGCCTCGAGCTCCACCTCCACCGCACCCCGACCTTGGGGACGCCTCAAAAGCTCAAACCCCTCCTCATACCCGAGCGGTACCGCCCGCCACCACCCCTCGATCCCACGCCCACGGTAAACCTCCCGATTCCCCTCTCTCCCAACACTCCTCCAGCGCAGTTTCTGTAGCTTTCCCTCCCGGCCCCAGGCCACCGCACGAAGATCGACCTCTTTTCCCGCTCCTCGAAACTTCGCTTCTTCCCGTCCAAAACAGCCCCGAAGATCTCCGAGACTTGCGCAGCCCTGAGGATTGAGCGCCTTCCCCTTCATGCTTCCGAGCATCGCCGCCACAAGTCCCGGGGGAAGCCCCCCCGGACCCCGAAGCGTCTCTGCACGGAGCGGAAGCGAGAGCGAAAGCCACATGACGGCCAAAAATCCAAAGAGCCACACCGGCGCCGGACGCCGCAAGAAAAACCTGATCATGGAGAAAATCCTCGATCCTCTGGGTGGGCGTTTCCGCGTGGTCTTCCCCACACGGTCTCCTCCTCAACCACCGCTTTTCGTCGTGCGGACCCTGGGCGTCCCTGCCGTCGAGGATCAGCCGGACTCTAGCACCGGCTCATTGAACTGTCAAGACACTGTCCGGCTTCAATACATTTGAGACGCCGAAGCGATAGGGACGGCGAGAGGGACCTCGTATCCGGCCTCACAAAGGCACTCCGCGGGGGTTCGGTGTTTCACCCCTGATGCGGTCGCAGGAGGTTGTAAACCCGCTCCCACCAGCGGACCAGAGGACGCCGTTCCCGGATCGTCGTCGGCAGCGGGTCACCGGCGTGGAACTCGTAGCGCCGGAGGCCGTGGGCCCGCTCCACCCCGCCGTTGCGCTCCGGGCGCTTGGGGGGCAGCGCATAGAGCATGATCCCCGCCGCCTGGCAGGCCTGCTCGAAGGCGCCCTTGAACCCCGACCCGCCGTCGATCTGAATCGCGCGCATGGGAAACGGGCAGCGCGCCTGAAGCTGCACGAGGAAGTCCGCCGCACAACGGCTGCTCACCCGGCTGTAGACCTGCCCCACGCTCCAGCGGGAAGCCGCGTCCCAGGCCGTGAAGTGGTCCACCCTCACCCCCGGCAGTAGAGACCCGTGCAGGACATCCACCTCCACGAGGTCCCCGGCGTGCTTGCCCTTGAGCTCAGAGGGCGCGCGTCGCGCCCAGGGGCGCCGCCACGGCCGCCCCCGACGGCGCCCGCGGCCTGGCCCCGACAGCCGGGGCAGGCGGTCCCGCGCCTTCAGCCAGTCCGGAATGCGCCCGACCGTGCCGTCGGAGATCGCGTATCCCTGCGCCCGCAGCAACGGTCCCCGCTTCGCCTCGCCCCACGCCGGGAAGCTCATCCGCATCCGCCGGACCGACGCCTGTCCCATGACCGTCGTCGGACGCGCCGGGGACGGCGGGAACGGGGCGCCGGCCCGGACACGCCCCCTCCTGAGCCAAGCGACACCGCCCGCGGGACAACGTGGCCCGGCTCGTCCCCACGATCCCCGCGGCCTGGGACGCCGTCAGCCCGTAGGCCTGGCGCAGCCGCTCGAATCGCTCCAACTGCCGGAGACGATCCTGGACTTGGGGATCGTCCACGATCTTGTCCGTCATCGGGGCCTCCTTTCGGGGGTATCACAACTCCCGGAAATGAGGCCCCTTCTTCATCCTCTCAACGTCTCACATGTGTCTGAACCTGGTCACACGCCGTATAAGTCCTGTTAGCCCAAAGCCGTAATGTCCCCTTTATCCAATTCTTAAGATGTCCCCTTTGGATTGCTGGAGGGGCCGTGGCAAAGGAGACCGTTGCGATGACATAGAAGGCCGTGGACCGGCTGGGGGTGATACAGCAGGTTGTCAACCGGCAGCTCCGTCAGAGCGAGGCGGCCCGGCAGCTGGGTCTGAGCGTACGGCAGATCAAGCGCCTGGTGGCCCGGTTTCGGGTAGAGGGCCCCTCGGGGCTGGTTTCGCGCCGCCCCGGGCGGCGGCCCGGCAATGCGCTGTCCGATGCCGTACGCCAGGAGGTGCTGGGGCTGGTCCGCGCCCGCTATCCGGACTTCGGCCCCACGCCGGCCTGGGAGAAGCTGGCCTCCCACCACGCACACAAGCTCTCCGTCGAGAC
Organism: Pseudomonadota bacterium; assembly: GCA_021839245.1. Taxonomy (GTDB): domain Bacteria; phylum Pseudomonadota; class Gammaproteobacteria; order JAKAQQ01; family JAKAQQ01; genus JAKAQQ01. The sequence continues at coordinate 9,670 of JAKCBQ010000031.1, read as the reverse complement.
CTTACGCCGGTGGATGATCGCCGCGAGGGGCTCTGGAAGCCCGGGCGCCGTAAACCCGCACGCATCCATCCACGGCGTCCCCGTCGCCCTTGCCGGGGCGAGCGGGTCCAGATCGACGGCTCACCCCATGACTGGTTCGAGGACCGCGGCCCGCGCTGCACCCTGATCGTGTTCATCGACGATGCCACCGGTGCGCTGCTGGTCCTGCGCTTCGCGCCCGCCGAGACCACCCAGGCCGACAGGGAGACCCTGCGCGGGTATCTGGCCCAGCATGGGCGACCTGTGGCCCTCTACTCCGACAAGCACAGCATCTTCCGGGTGAACCACCCGGATCGTGAGGGCGCGCTGACCCCGTTCACCCGGGCCCTCAGAACCCTCGATATCGAACCCATCCATGCCAACACGCCGCAGGCCAAAGGCCGGGTCGAACGGGCCAACCAGACGCTTCAGGATCGCCTGGTCAAGGAACTGCGCCTGGCCGGCATCTCCAACATCGATGCGGCCAATGCCTTCCTCCCGGACTTTGTGCGCGACTACAACCAGCGCTTCGCCGCGGCCCCGCAGAACCCCACCGATGCCCATCGCCCCGTGCTGCATGACGCCCAGGCGCTCGAGCTGATCTTCAGCCTGCACGCCCACCGCAAGCTCTCGAAGAACCTCACCGTGCAGTACAAGAACCGGGAGTATCAGCTCACGGGACAGGGCAAGGGCTATCGTCTGCGAGGCGCCCAGGTCACGCTGTGCGAGGCGTTCGACGGCACGGTGACCTTGCTCTACAAAGGCCAAGCCTTGTCTCATCGCATCCTCGCCGAAGGCGAGCCACCCATTCCCCTGGACGACGAGAAAAGCATCCACGCCTCCGTCGATCGGGCCAGGGCCCTACAGCTCAACCGCCCTGCCCACAAGCCCGCCCCGGATCACCCCTGGCGACGCGCGGTGACCCTTCACCGCCATCTCCCACCCGAGACCCCAAAGGGAACATTTCAGAATTGGGTTGACAACCTTGTCCAGCTTCAGGCGCGCTGCCCGTTTCCCGTGCGCGCGATCCAGATCGACGGCGGATCGGAGTTCAAGGGCGCCTTCGAGGAGGCCTGCCAGGCGGCGGGGATCGCGCTCTATGTGCTGCCCCCCAAGCGCCCGCAGCGCAACGGCGGGGGTGGAGCGGGCCAACGGCATCCGGCGCTACGAGTTCTACGCCGGTGACCCGCTGCCGACGACGATCCGGGAACTGCGCACCCTAGTCTGTTGGTGGGAGCAGGTCCACAACCTCCTGCGACCGCATCAGGCGTTGAAACACGGAACCTCCGCCGAGTATCTTTGTGACGCTGGATACGAGGTCCCCGTCGCCTCGGTGTCTCAAATGTATTGAACCCGGACATTTCCTTGACTTTGGCCGACGGGTCCATATAATGAAATCGCGCCGATTTGATCTCAGCTTGCGGGCGCGTAACAAATGCAGCTAAAGCGGGAGGATCTCCTGCTTTGGCGAAAGCCGAGCAGGTTTTTTTATGCCCGCGATTCTGCGGGCGATCGCCGATTTAAGCGACAACTTGCGGGCGATTCACAAATGCAGCTAAAGCGTTGGCGGTGTCTTCTCCCCCTGAGCGCCGGCCAGCGTCCCGTTGGCCAGGGGAAGGAGACTGAACATGACCGCACCCACACCCGCGCGGCGACGCCCACTGTTGCGCGAACTCCATATCTTCGGACTGGATCACCTGGATCCGCTGATTCTGGCGGCGCTTGCGGATCAGCGTCCCCTGTTGCTCATCGGCGCCCACGGCACCGCCAAATCCGAGCTTCTGAACCGTCTCGCCCAGGCCCTATCGCTTTCTCACCGCCACTACAACGCCAGCCTGATCAGCTTCGACGATCTCCTGGGTTACCCGGTTCCCAATGCCCGACGGGACGGCCTCGAGTACCTGCGCACGCCCGTGGATCTGTGGGACGCCGAATCGGTGTTCCTGGACGAGATTTCCCGCTGCCGCCCGGAGCATCAGAACAAACTGTTCTCCATCATTCACGAACGGCGTGTGCAGGGACTGCCGCTCGAGCGCCTGCGCTATTGCTGGTCGGCCATGAACCCGCCGGTCTCGCTGGACGGGGAGGAAACAGAAGGGGAGACCTACCACGGATCCTTGCCCCTGGATCCGGCGCTCGCCGACCGCTTCGCCTGGGTGGTCGAGATTCCCGCCTTTGAAGACCTCGGACCGGAGGATCGAACGGAGATCATCGCCCACGGCGGCGAGACGCCCGCCGCCTGGCCCGATCTACACGCTCTGATCGAGAGCGTCCGCGACAGGATGCGGGCCACGGATCCGGCGCTCAAAGACTGGATCGAAAAATACGTCAACGGTCTGGTCGCGCCGCTCCGCGATGCCGGGCTCTCCATGAGCGGGCGGCGCGCGGTCATCCTGGCGCGCAACGTTCGCACGGTACAGGCCGTCTGCGAGATCCTCGGCCATGACACGGCGCCGGGCGATGTCGCCTATCTGACCCTGAAATGGAGTCTCCCGCAGCGCGCCCAGGGGCGTGCCGTGCCCGAGCATCGACTAGCCGCCGCGCACCGGGAGGCGGCGAAGGCGGCGGGCGAACCGCAATCCGGTGTGTGGGCGCGCCTGCGCTCGGAAAGAGATCCGGTGAAACGCCTGGCGCTGGCTTTGCGGCACGAGGCGCTGAACCGCATCGAGCTGAGCCAACTGGCGGCCGATGCCTGGGCCGGCCTGACGGTGGGCGAGCGTTATGTCCTGGCGCGCAACGTACTGCCGGCGCTCAGGGAGGATCGACTCACGGCGGCCGCACTCGAGACGCTCATGGAACCCCTGGGCAAAGTGCTGGCCTTCACCGAAGAAGACCTGCACCGGATCAGCATTCCCCGCAGCCGGGCGCGCGAGTGGGATCGCCTGTTGGCCGCGATCCAGAACCTGCGCCGCAGGCAGGATCCGGACGGCGTCGCGCTCGGCAACCTGCTCTATACCCTCTTCGTGGTGGAGGAGGCGCATTTCGATCCCGAGGCCTTGATCGAACGGGACAGACAGTGGCGCGCACTCTTTCGGCCGTGCACCGACGAGGCGGCGGCCTGATGGTCCGGCATGCCGAACGCCCCGTCGGCGGCGCGCTCCACAACATGTCCGCGCCCCCGCGCACGCGGATCGAGGTGCGTCCCCTGCGGCGCGACGCGGATCCGGGGAAAGAGAGCACCTCCCCTGCCCCGCCGGGAGCCGATTCCGGGATGACGCTGCTTGCCACGGTCTCCCTCGCTCATCTGATCCGCCGTTGTTTCCCGCCGTACCGGGACGTGGGCGCCGACGGCCGGACCCCGGTGTGGGAGGCGCCGAACCCGCCCTGGGAGGGTACGGCACCGTGCACGAACCTCCGTCTCTGTATCCTCGTGGCATTCTCCGAGCTGGCCCTGAACGAGTCGCAGCCGCCCGACCCGCAGGCATTGCGCCGGCTGGCCGGGCTGTCCGTGGAAGATCTGGAAGCGGCCTGGCTGGACCACGTCCGGCGGCTCCGGCCGGAGGATCATCGCCTCCCGCCTTTCGGTCTGGTCCGGCCCGTGGATCCCGCCCGGCTGGAGGAGTCTGCGCTCGAGACCTCGCCGTCCCGGGCCACGATCATCGTCTCTCGAAGCGGCGGACCGCTCTACAACCGGGGACGGGCGCCGGGTCTCCCGGACTACACCCGGCCGCTCCGTCCCATCCGTTTGTACGGGTTTGCCGAGGGAGGATATTCCCATGACTGAGGCCGCGACCGGCCTGGACACGGGCGAGGCGCTCGATCGGGTGCTCATGGAACGGGTGCTGGACGCCGTGCCGGTGAACCAGCCCGCCTTCTCGAAGCTGCTGTCTCTCCTCGACATCCGCGCGAGCCGCAAGATCCCCACGGCCTGCGTGACCCTCGGCGGGCGCTCGCGCCTCTGGCTCAATCCGGATTTCATCGCGGCCCACTGCCGGACCGACGCCGCGCTCGGGATGCTGGTCATGCACGAACTCCTTCACGTCCTCCTCGGCCACACGCGGCTCTTCCCGCGCGTCACGCCGGCCCACAACATCGCCTTCGACGCGCTGATCAACGCGCAACTGTGCCTGTTGTTTCCCGATCCAGGCTACACGGCTCTCTTCCGCGAACTCTATCCGGAGGAGGACCTGCCCTGGGCTCTCTTGCGCCCGCCCGCCGCCTGGCCGGGGGACCAAGCACGCTGGACCCTGCCGGGCGAGGCGGGCCGTCTCCACCGGGCTTTGTACACCGAGAGCTCGGTGACCACGGTGGAGCTCTTCGACATGCTCCAACGCTACCTGGGCCAGATGATGCCGGCGGTTTTGGCGTGGGGGCGTCTTCTGGGCAGCCATGATGCGAACGACGCCCGTGACGGCGCGTGCGACCCGGATCTGATGCGGGCCTTGCGGGACGTCGTGGCCCGCTGGCCGATGCACCAGCGGATATCGGGCCGCGACGAGGGCGGCGAGGTCGTGACGGAGCGGCTGCGCCGGATAGAGGCCCGTCGCGAAGCGGTGGCCGTCTTGCGGCGCGCGTTATGGCCGCTTCTGGATCTGAGGACCGACGGGACGGGCGCGGGAGCCCGGGCGCCCCTCCTCGCGCCGACGGTGTTGCCCTATCGTACGCGTGCCGACCGGCGGGCGGAAGTGCGCTTCCTGTGTGGCCACGAGCCCTTGTTCTTCGAGGGCCGGGCGCGGCACTGGGAGTGGGTCCGCGGAGAGCGGGTCCACGTGTACGTCGATGTCAGCGGATCCATGGCGGAGGAACTCCCCCTGATCTACGGCGCCCTCGGGCCGCTCCTCAGCCATCTCTATCCGCGCATCCATCTCTTCAGCACACGCGTGGAGGACATCGATCCCGAGGCCCTCCGGCAGGGCTGGAAGACGTCGACCGAGGGCACCGACATCGCCTGCGTGACGCAGCACCTGTTGGAGCATCGCATCGCGCGAGCCTTGCTCGTCACGGACGGATGGGTGGGCGAGACGCCGGCGGAACACGTCCGGCGTCTTCGTCGGCGCCGGGTCCGCCTGGCCTGCGTGATCACCCACGAGGGCGATGCCGAGTTCGCCGGAGTCTTGCGCGGCGCGGTCCATCGGCTGCCGCCGTTGAATGGACAGGAGAAGAAAGTATGAACGAGAAACGCATCGAGACGGCGGAGTGTGTGCTGCCGGGTCATCCCGACAAGCTCTGCGACGCCGCGGTGGACGCCGTCGTCGATTTCGTGCGGCGGGGACGCCGACCCCGGTTCGACGGCGACGGTGCCGCCCGTGAAGGCGATCCCGGGGGGCAGTGTGGACTCGAGGCCGCGGTCATCTTCGGGACCATCTACGTGACCGGCCGCATCGCGGCCCGCAAAGACCTCCTCGACGCGCTCGACATCGAGGCCCTGGTGCGCGGTGTGTACGCCCGCGCCGGTTACGGAAAGGACGCCGCCGGCTTCGTGTGGTCGCCGCATCCCGAGACCCTCGGCGTGATGACACAGTTGTGCGTCGGGCCTTTCGCCGAGGGGGAACGGGAGATGCGCCACCTGTCGGACGACCAGGCCGTCTGCATCGGTTATGCCAACGATCTCGAAGAGACCGCCCATCTGCCGCCCGCGCACTGGCTGGCGCGACAGATCGGGCGACACCTCTACGACTTGCGTCGGGCGCGAGGCGCTGGACAGGTGGGACCGGACGGCAAAGTCGTCGTGAGGGTGGAAACGGACGGCGCGTCCTGGCGGCCGGTCCACGTGTCCATCTCCCTGCACCACCATGAGGGTTCCGATTGGCTGTTCCTGCGCGAGTTGGCGGAAGAGGCCGTGCGGACGGCCTGCGCCGGGCGGCCAACGCCCGTCATCGAACTCAACGGGGCCGGCATGTTCGTGGCCGGCGGTCCCATGGGAGACAACGGACTGTCGGGAAAGAAGCTGGTGATCGATGCCTATGGACCCACGGTCCCCATCGGCGGCGGCGCCTGGTCGGGCAAGGATTTCCGTAAGGTGGACCGGCTCGGCGGGCTCTTGGCCCGCCGCCTTGCCCGCTCGGCGATCCGCCGGGGCCTGGGCCGCGAGGCGCGGGTGACGCTGGAATACATCCCGGGTTGCGACCGGCCCGTGGGCATCGATCTGGTGGTCGACGGGTGCGCCTGGAGCGGAGAAGACGCGCTGTCGCGGTTGGGCGATCCGGTGATCGACAACCACAGCGTGTGGCAAGCCTTCGTGTCGGCGCCGATCGACCTGCCCGAACTGGCGCGATGGGGACATCAAATCCCCGGACTTCCGTGGGAAACGGGCTGAGGGGGATACGCTCATTGGGATCGAGGGCTGCCGAGCGCAAGGGATGGACACTTTCAACCGCCGCATCCGTGTGGAACTCGCACCCACCCTCACCGACGACGAGACGTTGTTGCCAACGTTGGTCCAGGCGCTCGAAGCCGGTGCGCGTGTGCTGGTAGTGTGCAACACAGTCACGAGGGCCAACGCCCTGTTTCGGCTGGTGGAGGCAACACTGCAGGCCAAACACCCGAAGCTATGCTCTGCGCTTTTTTCCATGCAAGGGCGTCTTCTGTCCTCACCACGGCCGCTTCGCTCGTGAGGACCGCGAACAACTCGAGGCTGCTCTTACTGCCCAACTCGGTAGTGGCGGCCCGCCGTCGACAGGCCTCACGTGGAGGGATGGGGTCCCGACCGCTCGGTGGGCAGACCGTCTCCGATGCGGATCCCCTGCATCACGGATGACAAGCTGTTGCGTACGCGCCTGATCGAAGGCTCAGCGCCGGATTGCGACGATCGCCGGAGAATGCGAGCCGATGTCGCACGCTCGAACCTCGGCAAAGCCCGCGGCGTGCAGCCATTCGGTGTATTGAGGAAGCGTGAACGTGTCTCCCGCTTCGGTGTTCACCAGCATGTTGAGCGCGAAGAGCAGGGGATAGACCGGGCCGGTGCGATCGTCGTTGGGCAGCATGTCGACGATGGCGATCAATCCGCCGGGACGTGTAGCGCGTCCCACGCGCGCCAGGAGAGTCCGGGAAGCCTCTTCCCCCTCCGAGTGCACGATATTGCCGAGAAGGGACAGATCGAAGCGCGACTCGCCGAGATCCACCGCGCGCAGGTCGCCCGCCAAGTAGTCGAACCGGTCCTGCACGCCGTGCCGGCCGACGTACTCGCGTGTCAATTCGAGGACACGAGGAAAGTCGAGAGCCGTCACCCGCGCGTGGCGTGCCGCTTCCGCAACCGTGATGCCCCACACGCCCGAACCGCAGGCGACGTCGAGAACCGCGAGCGGGCGGCGGGCGGCAACACCGAGCGCTCGTGCGAGACGCTCCGCCGGGCCGCGGTTGGCCACGTGGAGACTCCGGACAAGGATCGGAAAGAACTCCTGAGCCTGCTCTTGCTGATCGACCCGCTGCGCCGGCCGTCCGCTGCGGATCACCTCCGTGAGCCCCTCCCACGCCCGCCAGAGCGCCTCGCTCTCGAAAAGCGCGCCCACGTACTCCGGGCTCCCGCGCACCAGGTAACGGCGCGCGAGCGGCCCGAGTTGGTACCGTCCTCCGTCCTTGGTCAGGAGCTCAAGACCCGTGAGCGCATCGAGCAGCATGCGTGTTCCGCGCGGCGTCGCCCCGATGTGCGCGGCCACCTCCCGAGCCTCTCGGGGGCCGTCCGCGAGCGCGGAAAACACGTCCAACTGGACGGCCGATATCAAGGTCCGCGCCGGCGCAAACGAAAAGTGCAGCTGCATGAGCGCGGAGGGTTCGAGCGGTTGCGGGGCTGGATGTGACATGAGAAGACCTCTACCGGGAGGGAGAACCGAAGACGGCGAATCCCTCAATGCTTGAGGGAACGAAGGTAGGCCGCGACCGCGCGGGCGTCACGCTCGGACAGACGAAACTGCGGCATGGGCGGCGGGGCGTGCTTGCCGTCCGGGGCGATCCCGGTGTGGAGGAAGCGGACCAACTGCGCCGTCGTCCAGAGCCGCGCCAAGTGGACGAGATTGCTCGAACGCGCCTGCCATCCGGGCACGGGATGGGTGGGTGCAAAGTCCAGTACCGCGCCGCGCAGCCACTCGCTTCGGAGGTATTGCCCACGTGAGCCGCGCGGCGTGTGGCAATCCGCGCACATGCCGACGTCCCGCACGAGATATCGCCCGCGTTGAATCAACGCCGCCGGCGGTGCTTTCGCCCATCCGGTCAAGGGCCATCCGGTCAAGGGAACGATCAACCCGGCCACCATGATCGACCGCCTCAGGGTCGACCGCCGACGCGTGCGGCGCTGAGGGATATCCCACGCGTTGACCCGCCGCTCCGCACCGGATGATTGAATGAAACAAGACCTGTTCATGTTGCCTCCCTTCATCGGCAAGATGGGATTAACGGTTTGGGCACCCGACGCCCCGGAAGAAGCCCACCGGCATATCGTCAAACACCCACGTTCACTATTTTGCCTGTCGACCGCCGGGCATTCAAGCGGATAGAGGGAAATTCACTATGGTTTCTTGCGGGAAATTGCCATTTTTTGCCGCGCGCTGATTCTCTCAGCCTGCGCAGATGGATTTGCGATACTCGCTCGGCAGTACCCCAACGTACTTTCGGAACGCCGCGATGAATTGTCCATAGGATTTAAAACCGCATTGCCTTGCCACCGCCGCAAGCGGTAGTTCCGTACTCTGCAGCATGAGGCGACATGCAGCCTTGATGCGCCTCTCAAGGACAGCCTGCCACAGGCTATTGCCGGTCGAGGCTTTGTATGCTCGCGCCAGATGATACGGACTCAGACCCACGAGTTCCGCCAGGTCCTTGAGGCAAAGTTCCTCCCCGAGGTGCGCGTCGATATATTCCGCAAGACGTACGCATCTCCAGCGGGGCAAAGGACGCGCGGGACGGTCCGAGCGCCGTCCGACAGAATAATGCGTCTGCACATGGACCGCGGTCGCGACCAGTAACGATTGCTCAAAAAGGAATCCCCCCGGGTGCGGTGCCGCAAGATGCGCGGCTATGGCCTTCACCAGATGAGCAAGAATCAAATCGCGATGCGGCATTATGTTCGACACCAACTCCATCGGGCGTCCGTCAATGTCGTCTCCCAATGACAGACTCAACAGTGTCGGAGTGAGCGTCAGGAACAGTCCCTGCACCGGCGCATCCCAAGCGGTCGAGAGAGTGTCGCCGCGCGCCAGGAAGCGGAAGCGTCCCGGCTCGATCAAGCCGCGCAACCGGCGCCCATTCAGCCGACTGCAAAAGGGCACCGCCCGGCGTCCCACGGGAAGCATCAGCACGTCTGCGTCGAAAGTGTGCGCAGCGAGGCTACCGGCTTCGACTGTCCGATGCTCAAAGTCGTACAGGCCCGTGCGCCCGCCCGCGGTCAGAGGTGGCTCTCGAAAATACGGGACACGCTCTCGATCCGCGACCTGAATGTAGATCCTCGGAGGAACCGACTCGTTCATGCGACACGCTCGGAACCGAACCGCAGGCCTGCCGGCCGGCGGACGGAACGGAAGAGCCATGGTCATTGTACCTGCAGGCGATCGTGGGGGCCTCGTCGGCAGGCCGATCGTCCGGGGAATCTGTCCGAGGAAAGCTCGACGCGCTGTCAGTCTCCTTGACAACTCCCCAAACATCCTGCCACAGCCTCAGGAGTGCACGCCCGTTCCGCCCCAGGTCGGGACCCGGTCTGTTCATCTCCGATGGTTCCGAGCCC
>JAKCBQ010000030.1 GCA_021839245.1 Pseudomonadota bacterium | reverse complement strand
TGAGCACCTCGCCGAGTCGCCCCCGGGTGAGCGTCACGTCCGCCGCTTCCACGGCGATGTCGGTGCCCCCGGCCAAGGCGATCCCGACATCGGCCTGCGCGAGCGCCGGGGCGTCGTTGATGCCGTCGCCCACGAAGGCCACGCGACGCCCAACTCGTTGGAGCTCGTGCACCAGCCGCGCCTTGTCCTCCGGCAAGACCTCGGCGTGCACCTCTTCGATGCCGATCGTGGCGGCCACGGAAGCGGCGGTGCGACGCGCATCCCCGGTCACCAAGGCCACGTGCAATCCGTGGGTTTTGAGGGCGTGCACCAGCGCCGGAGTTTCGGGTTTGATGCGGTCGGCAATCGCGAGAATCCCGAGCGGACGACCATCGGCGGCCACAAACACCACGGTGGCGCCTTCCGACTCGAGTGCAGACGCCCGCGCGCTGAGCCCACCCTCCCCTTCCGCACCCACGACGCCCTCGCGCTCGAGAAAGCGCCGTGCGCCGACCCACACCCGCCGGCCCTCCACCCGACCTTCGACACCGTAACCGGGTCGCGCCCGGAAATCCTCGACGGCGGGACGAGCGCCTCCGGCCTTCTCCGCCGCCTCGACGATGGCCCGCCCGAGAGGATGCTCGGAGGAGGCTTCGAGCGCGGCGGCGAGACGGAGGGCCTGGTCGGCCTGCGGGCCCTCGACCGCCACGAGGGTGGGACGCCCCTCGGTCAGGGTGCCGGTCTTGTCGAAGAGCACGGTATCGACGTGCGCGAGTGTCTCGAGCGCCTCGCCCTTGCGAAAGAGCACACCAAGCTCCGCCGCCCGTCCGGTCCCGACCATGATCGCCGCCGGGGTCGCCAACCCCATGGCGCAGGGACAAGCGACCACGAGCACCGCCACGGCCGCCGTGAGAGCGACGTCGATCGGGGCGCCGAGAATGAGCCAGGCCGCAAACGCCATGAGCGCGACGGCGAGGACCGCCGGCGAGAAGACACGCACCACACGATCGGCCAGGCGCTGGATCGGGAGTTTGCCGCTCTGGGCGCTCTCGACCAGCGCGACGATCCGCGCGAGCACGGTGTCGCGTCCGACCGACGTGGCCTCGACGACGAGGCGGCCGTCCTGATCGACCGTGGCGCCGACCACCGTGTCACCCGGCTCCTTGAGAACCGGCAGGGGTTCACCGCTCAGCATCGATTCGTCCACATGGGCGCGGCCCTCGACGACCCGCCCGTCGACCGCAATGCGCTCGCCCGGACGCACCGCGACCCGATCGCCGACGCGAAGCTGCGCCGTCGGCGTCTCCGTTTCGGAACCGTCGGCCTCCAGCCGGCGGGCGGTCTTGGCCTGGAGCCCGATCAGCCCGCGCACCGCCGAGGACGCGCGCCCCTTGGCGAGTTCCTCGAGATACTTCCCGAAGAGCACCGCCGCGACGACCACGGCGGCCGAATCGAAATAGACGTGCCGCGCGAGGGCGGGGAAGAGCCCCGGGGCGAGCAGCACGAGTGTGCTGTAAGCCCAGGCGGCACCGGTCCCGGTGGCCACGAGCGAGTTCATGTCCGGCGCAAGGTGACGGTAGGCGATCCAGCCGGGACGGAAAAAGCGCCGGCCCGGACCGAAAAGCACGACCGCGGCCGCGACACACTGCACCCAGTCCCAGAACCCCCCGAACGGCCGCGCCGCCTCGAGCGTGCGGCCGACGAAGGGAACGAAGGTCTTCCCTAGAGACAGCAAAAGAACGACCGCCGCCAAACCCGCAGCCACGACGACATCGCGACGCATCGCGACCCGCGCACGATGGTGCTCGTCCACCCCTTCCGCTCCGCTCTCCGTCGCCGGCCGGGCCGCGTAGCCGGCCTGAGCCACCGCGGCGGCGAGCGTGTCGGGGTCGGCCATCGCCGGGAGATAGCGCACGTGCGCGCGTCCGCTCGCCGGATTCACCGCCACGTCGAGCACCCCGGGCGTGCGGGCAAGAGCACGTTCAACGCGCCCCACACAGGAAGCGCAGGTCATGCCTTCCACCGCGAGATCCATCTCGGCCTCAACCGGCGTGTAGCCCGTTTCAGCAATCGCCTCCACGATGCGTCGGGGATCGATCCGCTCGGGATCAAAGCGCAGCTCCGCACGCTCGGCGGCGAGATTCACGTCGGCCGCGACGACACCGGGGAGTTTTTTCAACCCACGCTCGACGCGGGTACTGCACGAGGCGCAGGTCATGCCCTCCACGTCGATCTTGAGTTCCCGCAACGAGGCGGCCTCCGTCATGTGTCGTTCTCCAGGAGCGCCGCGAGAATCGGGCATTCGCCGAGCGGCCCGTGCCCGGGACAGAGATCACTCAACGCCCGTAGACCGGCCCTCAACTGTTCGAGATCCCGGATCCTCTCTTCGATGTCGGCGACCCGGCGTTCGACGATGGTTTTGACGCTTCCCATGTCCTCTTCGGAGCGGGCGTGAAGCGAGAGGAGCTCGCGGATCTCCGCCAGCGAAAAGCCGAGAGCCTGCGCGCGGCGAATGAAGCGCAGCCGGCGCGCCGCTTCCGGCCCGTAGAGCCGGTAGTTCGAGGGTGTCCTCCGGCTGGGCTCGATCAGGCCGAGCCGCTCGTAGTGGCGCAGGGTCTCCGGTGCCAGCCGCTCGCCGCGCGCGAGCGCCCCGATGGTGAGCCATTCATTCATCGCGTCCTCCCCGTCCTGATTCAGAAAGCATGATCTTTATACCATAGAATAATGTTTAATGTTTGCGTCCCAGACGAAAAAAGGGTTCACCCCTGGTCGATGAGACTGTTGCGCCAGACGTTTTTGGCCCGCTTTGGGGTTTCCGTACCCGGATGAATCTCCCTTGGTGGGCGGCTGCTGATCGAACCCCAGGCCATGCTCTCTAAATTCAACGCCTCCCTCAGGCAGGGGTCGATGAGATCGAGACCGCAGCCCGGAAAGGGTTGGTGTCTCGAGAATCGAGCCATGGGCGAGTGCGGCGGCCGCACCGACAGAAAGGAACACGGTCAGCCGCCTGGCGAACGCGTTTCGGCAAGTCCTATCAAACGGCAAGACTCATGACGAAAATCGGCATTCGGAGTCTGGCGCTCAGGCTCCGGAATCACATGGGGATCGGGAAGAATCATTCCAAGCTCGCTCGAGGGGCTGCTGACTCGTCGCGATCAAACTGGACATCTTCTTCGTCGCTGCGACCACTCACCTCACGGGTGATGACAAAAAATGCGGCCCGCCGGTGTTCTTCGACCGATCGAGCCCGTCCGGGCCACCCCGTCCGGCCGTCCGGTCCGAAGACCGCATCCGCCCCGTAGCCACCGCACGGGAGGATCGCCGTGCCCTTAAAATGGTGTATGGCGCAGCCACTCGTCGGCCTCATCATGGGATCACGCTCCGACTGGGCGGTGGTCTCGCACGCGGCGGAGACACTCCGCGCCCTCGACGTGTCCCACGAAAAGCGCATCGTCTCGGCGCACCGCACCCCGGACCTCCTCTTCCGCTACGCCGAAGAGGCTCGCGGACGCGGCCTTCGTGTGCTCATCGCCGCCGCCGGCGGTGCCGCCCACCTTCCGGGGATGACGGCCGCCAAGACCACCCTTCCCGTCCTCGGGATCCCCGTTCCCGGCAGTCAGTTGAGCGGTCTCGACTCCCTCCTCTCGATCGTGCAGATGCCGGCCGGCGTCCCGGTCGGGACGCTTGCGATCGGCCGCTCGGGGGCGATCAACGCCGCCCTCCTCGCCGCTTCGATCCTCGCCCTCGAGGACAAAGCCCTCGCCGCGCGTCTCGCGGCCTGGCGAGAACGGCAGACGGAGGAGGTCCTGGCGCACCCCGACCCGGAAACATCCGACGTGCCCGGAGCCTGAGCGTTGCGCATCGGCATCGTCGGAGGCGGCCAGCTCGGCCGCATGCTCGCCCTTGCGGCCCACAGCCTGGGACACGAACCCCACGCCTACGATCCCGGCCCCGACCCATCGGCCCGGGACGTCGCCCGGCTACACCGCGGATCCTTCGACGACCCGCGGGCACTGGCGACCTTCGCCGACGGGGTCGACATTCTCACCTACGAATTCGAGAACATCCCGGCGAGGGTCCTCGAAGAGATCGCCGAGCGGGGGCGGGCGTTCGATCCCTCGCCCCGCTTTCTCGCCCTGAGCCAGGACCGTCTTCTCGAGAAACAGGCGCTCAGCGACCTCGGGATCCCCGTCGCCCCCCACCGGGCAGTCGATTCGCTGGCGGATCTCCGGCGCGCGCGCGACGAGCTCGGCGAACGGCTCGTCTTGAAGACGCGACGGCTCGGCTACGACGGTCGCGGACAGCGGCGGATCGCCGACGAGAGCGAGATTCGCGAGGCTTGGCGCATACTCGGGGGCGTCCCCCTGATCGCCGAGGCGTGGATCCCCTTTCTCGCCGAGGTCTCGCTCGTCGCCACCCGTGGTCGCGACGGCACGATGGTCTTCTACCCGCTCACCGAGAACCGTCACGAGCACGGCATCCTCCGCCTCAGCCGTGCACCGGCCGACGTCCCCGGGGCCGCCGCGCTCGCCGCGACGGCGGAGGACTACCTCCGCCGCCTCGCGGAACACTACGCGTACGTCGGCACACTCACCGTCGAGTTCTTCGTGACCGAGCGCGGCCTGCTCGCGAACGAGACCGCCCCGCGCGTCCACAACAGCGGACACTGGACGATCGACGGGGCGGCGACGAGCCAGTTCGCCAATCACATCCGTGCTCTCGCGGGTCACCCGCTCGGGTCGACACGCACGCCCGAGGCCGTGGCGATGGTCAACTGTGTGGGCGCCCTCCCCGACCCGAACGCCGTTCTCGCGCTTCCCGGCGCGCAGTTCCACGACTACCGGAAAGCCCCACGCCCCGGCCGCAAAGTCGCCCACACGACCCTCGTGGGCCCGACGCCCTTCACGCCCGAACGCCCGCCCCTCGAAACGCTCCTCGCGCTCTCGCCGTTCATCGTCGGCTAAGGCGCGCGACCGCCCTCGGGGCGAACGGAAGGAGCGCTCAGCCCGACGGCGGGAGAAAGAGCGGTGCGAGATCGCGCGGGGCCGGAAGCCCGTCGAGGAAACGAACCGATCCGTTGCCGCGCAGACGGTAGACGAATCCCGGGGTCCCGGTGAGCCCGAGCGCGAGCATCGCCCGCGTGTTGCGCCTGAGAACCGCGAGTTCCGCCGCGCTCGGGTGAGCGATCCGCGGGGCGTTCGGCCGCCCGTAGTCGTGTTCCTGGACGCGCAGGCGCGAGAGAAGGTTTTTGCCGGCGAAAATCCACGCGGCTTTGTTGACGCTCGAGGGGCGGATGACGGCGACGAGAAGGTAGCGGACCTCGAGCCCCCGGGCGTAGAGCGCGCGAGCCTCCTGCCAGAAGACGTGGCAGTAGGGGCAATTGGGATCGACGAAGGCGTAGACGATCGCGCGCGGATGACGCGGCCCGCGTGCGATCCAGTCCGCCTTGCCGAGAGCGTTCCAGACCCCGCCCGCGAGGAGATAGCGGGCGGCGTAGCGTTTGGTGAGATCGTGACCGGAGGCGTCGAGGAGGCGGCCGAGGACGAGGTAACGGCCGTGATCGAGTCCGAAGGCGATCGAACGTCGCGCGCCCACCTGGAGGACGTAGCCCTCGAGACCGCCCGCGGCGGGGAAGAGGCGGAGGACATGCACCCCGTTCGCGTGCGCGAGCACCGCGGGGGTCGCGGCGGGGACGCGAGCGGTGGGCGCCTCCGCCCGGGGAGCCGCCAGGACGGCGGCGGCGAGCCCGCCTCCGACGAGGATCAGAAAAACAAAGGGCAGGCGACGCACGGCAAGGGATCCCACGTCAGGCGATAGGGGATTGTAGAGGATCGGATGCGCAGGGGGGCTCGATGGGGCAAACGTTCCGTCAGCGGCTAGAACCCGAGAGCCAGGCCGTCGGCGCGCGGATCGGAAGCTGCAAGAAGGGTGCCGTTTTGACGACGGGCCACCGCTTGGGCGCGCCCGAACGTCACGCCCGGCGGCTCACAGACGACGTCGTGCCCCCGGTGTTCGAGTCTTGCGGCCCGCTTCGGATCGAAGCCGGCCTCGACGGACACACGCCGTCCGCCACGCCAGGACCAGCGCGGCCCGTCGAGCGCCTCCTGGAGGGCATCGAGCCCCCGTGCGCGGAGGTGCTCGAGGATCTGAAGCTGTCCCTGGGGTTGGAAGAAACCGCCGACGACGCCCAGGGCGATCCGTGTCCCGTCGGGCGCGACGGCGAGTGAGGGGACGAGCGTGTGGTAAGGGCGGCGACCGGGACCCCAGGTGTTCACCCGACCCGGCCGGAGGGTGAAACAGGCCCCACGGTTCTGAAGGGCGATCCCGGTCCCGGGGACGACGACGCCGCTTCCGAACCCCATGTAGTTCGACTGGATGTAACTCACGAGGCGACCCTCGCCGTCGGCCGCGGCGACATACACCGTCCCCCCGTGGTAGGGATCCGGAGGATCGTAGTCCGAAGCCGGATCGGAAAGCGTCGCGGCGAGAGCGTCGTGGTGTGCCGGCGCATCGAGCATGCGCGTCACCGCCTCCTCGGCGTCGGCCGGATCCCCCAGGCATTCGAGGGCGTCGGCGAAGGCCCTCTTGGCGGCTTCGATCGACTCGTGATCGTCGGCACCCCCCCCGCGGCGGCGGTGGGCCTCGAGCACGAGCAGGGTCTCGAGGAGAACGAGGCCTTGGCTGTTCGGAGGAAGCGTGCAGAGCCCCCAGCCGTCGTGGACCGCTGTGAGAGGTTCGACCCAGAGACCCTCGTGCGCCGCAAGATCGTTCTCGTCGAGCCATCCGCCGCCGTGACGGGCGGCCTCCGCGAGGCGCTCGGCGAGAGCCCCCCGGTAGAACGCCGCCGCCCCTTCTCGGGCCAGGCAGGCGAGCGTGCCTTCGTGATCGGGACTCGACCAGCGGGCGCCGGCCCGGGGGGTGAATCCCTGAGGAAGGAAGAGCGCACGCCAGTCGGCGAAGGCCTCACCGCGGAAGATCTCCGCCGCACGCCCCCACTGTTCCGCCGTGCGCGGAGCCAGCGGGTAGCCGTCGCGGGCGTAGCGGCGGGCCGGGAGGAAGAGTTCGTCCCAGGGCAGTTTCCCGAAACGGGCGTGGAGGTCCGCCCAGGCGGCGGGGGCGCCGGGAACGGTCACGGGGACCCACCCGCGTTCCGGTACACGCCCCTCACGGCTTCGCGCCCGCACCGCGTCGACATCCGCCGCCAGAGGGGCGGCGCCCGAGCCGTTGTAGCCGTAAGCCACACCCTCCTCGAGGACGAGGGCGAAGGCGTCCGCGCCGAACCCGTTCGAGGTGGGCTCGACGACGGTGAGGACGAGAGCGGCCGCAAGAGCCGCATCGACCGCCGTCCCGCCCCGCCCGAGCGCCCAGAGGCCGGCCGAGGCGGCGAGGGGCTGCGAGGTCGCGACCGCCCCCCGCTCGGCGTAGACGAGCGAGCGGGCCATCACGACGGCTCCGGCGCGAGAGGCGCGAGACGGCGGGCGTCGCCCGTGAGACGGCCGACCACAAGAGCCACGACGATGTTGAGGAGAAGCGCCACGAAACCGACATTCCACGAATGGAGCGCGGGCAGGACGGTCGAGATCCCCTCCTTCCAGAGTCTCGGGGCGAGGAGCGCGAAGCTCACGACCGTCACCCCGGTGAGGATCCCCGCCGTCACCCCGGCGGTCCCGAACCAGGGGCGTTCGCGCAGGCCCGAGACCGCCGCCGGAAAGAGTTGGGTGACGTAGGAGTAGCCGAGGAGGAGAAGAAAGACGATGCCGTGGAGTGAACGGAGCGCCACCCCGACGGCGAGGACGGTCAGGACCAGCACACCGATCCGCGCCCGGCGCACGTCACCACCGGGGGCGCCCCCGCCGGAGGACGGGAACTCGCCGGCGACGATCGATCCCATGGTGAGAAGGAGGAGCGCCGAGGGCACGAGCGCGGTGAGCACCCCCGCGGCGCCGAGAAGCGCCCCCGTCCAGCTCGGTGTGTGCTGCATCACGAGCGTGAGAAGGGCCCGATCGTGTCGGCGCAGATGGGGATCGACCGCCCGGGCGGTGAAGCCGAGGAGGAAGACGGCGACGAGGAGCAGCTGGTAGAGCGGGAGCACCGTCGTGCTGCGGCGGAGGGCCCCCTCCCCACGGGCGGAGAAGATCGCGGGAAACGTGTGCGGCCAGAGAAAAAACCCGAGGGCGGAGAGCGCGACCGTCGTCACGAACCAGCCGCTCGTATAGCCGTGGGCGGGCAGCACAAAGAGGTGGGGGTCGCGGGCGAGCAGCGTTCCGAAGAGCGGCCCGACGCCTCCGACGAGACGCAGAGGAAGGACGACGGCGAGCGTGGCGACGAGCCCGAGGAGAAGAACGTCCTTGACGAGCGCCGTCCAGGTCGACGAGCGCAGTCCCGAGGCGGTGACGTAGATCACGACCGCCCCCCCGGAGAGCACGATGGCCGTCCGGGCGCCGATCGCCCCCGAAGACGTGAGCGAAACGACGAGCCCAAGCGCGCGGAGCTGCAGGACGAGGTAGGGAAACATCGCGAGAAGACCCACCGCCGCCACGAGACGGCCGAGCGACGGGCTCCGGTAGCGGTGGGCAAAGAAATCCCGCTCGCTCACGAGTCCGTGCCGTCGACCGTAACGCCAAAGCGGGGGGAGGAACCAGAAACCCAGGACGTAGGCGAGCGTCCCGTAGGCGATGATGTAGAAGGCGGGCGCCCCGTAGCGCTCGGCCCAGCCGCTCGCACCGAGGAGCGTGAAGGTGGTGTAGAGCTCGCCGGCGAGAAGCACGAAGACGAAGACGCCCCCGAGGGCTCTTTTCCCGACCACCCACTGCTCGTAGTCCATGAGGAGCCCCCGCCGGGCGGCGAGTCCGAGCCCGAGGGCCACGAGCCAGGCGAGAAGAGGGGCGAGGACCCCGGCGGTCATCGTCCCGGGCCCAGAAGACGGGCGGCGAGGGCGAGGCACAAGGCGGCGACGAGGGTCCAGAGGACCAGGGCGGCCGGGAAGAAGGGGACACCCGCCAGAAGGGGGTGCACGCGGTCGCCCGCGAAAACGAGGGCGAGGAACGACGCCGGAGGAACCAGCGTCAGGGCCACCGCCGCGCGCTTACGCGCGTTCGTCAAAGGACTCCGCATCGAGAAGACGTTCAGCAAAAGCGCAGTGAAGGATCGCGCCCTGCGCGAGCGCAGCCTCGTCGATGTCGAAGCGCGGGTGGTGATTGGGATGCACGATACCGCGCGCGCGGTTCCGGCAACCGACGTAGTAGAACGTCCCGGGCGCGCGCGCCTGGAAGGCCGAGAAATCCTCCCCCCCCATGTTGCGCTGATCGTGGTCGACGGCCTCCGCCCCGAAGAGGTCCTGCGCCGTCCGGTCGAAAAGACGCGTGAGACCCTCGGGGTTCACCACCGGGCGGTAGCCGTGCTCGTACTCGATGCGGCAGGCGGCACGGTGGGCGGCGGCGACCCCGCGCGCGATCTCCTCGATGCGGCGGGCGGCCAACGCGCGCTGGGCCGGATCGTAGGAGCGCACGGTGCCCTCGAGCCGGGCCTCACCGCCGATGACGTTGTGGGTGCGTCCCGCGTGAAAGGAGCAGACGCTCACGACAAACGAGGTCATGGGGTCGATCTCGCGGGAGACGATGTGCTGGAGGTTCGTGACGATCTGCGCGGCCACGGCGAGGCTGTCCACGGTCTGGTGCGGGCGCGAAGCGTGCCCGCCCCGGCCCTCGACGACGATCCGGAAAGTGTCGGGCGCCGCCATCATCGGACCGTAGGTGACGGCGATCCGTCCGACGTCGAGGTCGCTCCAGAGGTGCGTGCCCGCGACGGCGTCGACGCCGTCCATCGCGCCGGCGGCCACCATCGCCTCCGCTCCGCCCGGCAGTTTCTCCTCGGCGTGCTGGAACAAAAAGCGGATCTCCCCGCGGAGATGCTTGCGCCGCGCGGCGAGCACACGGGCGGCTCCGAGAAGCATCGCGACGTGGCCGTCGTGGCCGCAGGCGTGCATCACCCCGGGGATCCGTGAGCGGTAGGGGGTGTCGTTCTCCTCCTCGACGGGCAGGGCGTCCATGTCCGCGCGAAGCGCGATCGTGTGTCCCGAGCCCGTCCCGCGCAGCCGGGCGACGAGGCTCGTGCCCGCGCAGGGCGTGACGTCGAGGCCCTCCGTTTCGGCGAGGACGCGGGCGACGAAACGGCTCGTCTCGTGTTCCTCGAAGGAGAGTTCGGGGTGCTGGTGGAGATGACGCCGCCAGGCCACCATCGTGTCGTGGAGATCGGCCACGGCGCGACGGATCTCGTCGTGCGTACCAAAGAGCGTGCCTGCGCGTGGGCTCATCCGGAGAACCTCATCTCGCCTGTGTTCGAGTATAGGACAGGGCCCGGGCGCTCACGGGATCTCCCCGTCGGCCGCCCCCTCGTCCCCCGTCGTTCCGAGGAGCGGAAGCGTCCGATCGGCCAGTGCGGCGGGAGGCTCGAGCGGCTCGCCCGCCTCGCCTCCCCCGCCGAACTCCTCAAAGCGGCGAAGCGTGACGAGAACGCGGCGCTGGTAGCTCCCGAGGGCGTCGTTATAGGCGCGCACGGCCTGGTCGAGCCGCTCGCCGACCCGGCTCCAGTCCTTGACGAACTTGCCGAGCCGCACGCGGAGCTCGCGCGCCTGGCCGACGACGGCGGCGAGATTGCGGGCTGTCGTCTCCTGGCGCCAACCGTAGGCGACCGCCTTGAGCAGGGCGACGAGCGTGAGCGGCGTCGTGAGGAGAACATTGCGGCCGATCGCATACTCGACGAGCTCGGGGTCGGCCTCGGCCGCCGCGCGGAACATCATCTCCCCGGGAAGAAAGAGCACCGTGAAGTCGGGCGAGGCCTCGACAACGTCGGCGTAGGACCGGCGGGCGAGTTCGTCGATGTGCCCGCGGATCTGGCGGGCGTGGCGACGCAGATGCTCGGGCGCTTCCCCGGCCGGGGCGGCGAGGGCCGCAAGGTAGGCGTCGATGGGGGTTTTCGCGTCGACGACGAGATTCCGCCCGCCGGGAAGACGAACCACCGCGTCCGGCCGGAGGGTGCGCCCGTCCTGGGCGTGCACCGCCTGAAGATCGAAGTCGACGTGCTCGACGAGACCCGCGAGCTCGACGACGCGGCGGAGTTGGAGTTCCCCCCAGCGGCCGCGGGCGCCGGGTTGGGAGAGCGCGCGGGTGAGGTCTTCGGTCTGCTGCTCGAGCCGCGGGAGGTGAACTTCGGCGAGCGCCCGGATCTGCTCGCGCAGGGTGGCCTCCTCCTGGGTCCGCATCTTCTCGAGTTCGTCGATCTTCTGGTCGAAGCGGCCAAAGCTCTCCTGAAGCGGTCGGAAGAGTTGCCCGAGCCGGGTCTCGCGCTGTTCGAGCTCCGCCCGCATACGATGATCGGCGAGTTCGAGGAACCGCTGGGTCTGTTCACCGACGACCCCGGCGGAGAGTTGACGGAAGGTCTCGGTGAGCTTCTGTTCCATCTGGGTGAGGAAGGTCCGCTGCTCCTCGAGTGCGCGCTCGGTGAGACGCGCCCTCTCGTCGAGACGGGCGGCCTCCTCCGCGCGGCGTTGCACCTCCGCACGAAGACTCACGAGTTCCTCCTCGCGGCGTACGCCGTCCTCGGCGAGACGGCGCGTCTCCTCGCTCGCCCGGCGGCGCCCGAGGCGGACGAAGAGGCCGGCGAGGGCCGCCCCGATGAGCGCGCCCGCAAGGAAAAGAGAGAGAGCCTCCCACCAAGCCACGAGCGCCCGTCCTCTCAAGCGGATGTCCGACCAAGACTAGCACAGAGGTCCGCAGGCTCCCCCCCAAAAAAGGGGGAGCTTGCGCTCCCCCGGACGGTGCGGGAAAATCCGCGACCTTGTGCTCAAAAATAGACCCGCGCCTGCGCAAAGACGGCGCGCGGCTCGCCCACGAGCGCCTGGGCGAACGGCGGGATCTTGTTCTGGTAGGCCGTGTTGATGAACGCGTAGGCGTAGTAGTCCTTGTTGAAGAGGTTGTAGACGCTCAGACTCAGGCCCAGGAGACGGATCGGGCGGTAACCGAGATAAAGGTTGGTGGTGGTGTAACCCGGGATCTTGTAGTTCGTGCTGATCCCCGAGTAGCTCGCATAGCCCGCGTAACGCGGTCCGGTGTACTTGAGATAGGCGTCCGCCTTCCACGGGCCGCCGCGCCAGCCCACACCGACGTTGAGCATGTGGTTCGGGACGTCCGGGACCGCCGCGGAGGGTTCGAGTTGGTTCGTGAAGGGGTTGACGAACGCCCCGTAGTAGGCCTCGTTCACCGAATAGTTGCCGAACGCGTACCAGTGGGACCAGTCTTTGCGGAGCGCGAGTTCGATCCCCTGGTAGCGGGCCGTCCCTCCGTTGAAGTCGAGGGAGAGCCCGGCGTAGGGTCCGCTCACCGGACTGTAGGACTGGAACTTGTTGCGGAAGTCCTCACGGTAAAGCGCAAGCGAGGCCTCGAGGCTGGGCGTGAAGTAACGCACACCCGCCTCGAGATCACGGACGTACTCGGGGCGGACCGTGACCGGGGGGATGACGTCCTGGCCCTGGCTGTTGCTCGCACCGATGGAGCTGTAGTAGGCCCCGATCTCGGGCGCCTTGAACGTGCGCCCCCACGAGGCGTAGACCACGAGGGGTTTGATCACCTGATAGCTCACCCCGAGACTCGGCGAGGTGTCGTGGAGTTTGTTGCTCACGGTGCCGCCGAAACTGTAGAAGTAGCCCGGGTTGTCGGCGTCGGTGGTGTTGACCTCGGTGTACTTGAGGCCCGGCGTCACCAGGAGACGGTTCCCGAAGAAGTGAATCGTGTCCTGAACGAAGCTGTCGAGGTAGCTCCGCTGGTCGCGTTCGTTCCAGGCGTCGTTGTAGAGGACGTCTTGCGGCACGTCGGCGTTCCCGTACCAATACTCGGCCGAGTGGAGCACCCCGTAGATGCCGTCGAGACCGACGACGAGCCGGTTGTGCGGGAGGGCGACCCGCACCGAGGGCTGGACGCCCAGGGTGGAGGTGTTGTTGATGTAGAGATGGTAGGCCGTCCCGGCGTAACTCGACCCGAAGAGCGCCACCGGGTTGTAGTAGTTGTCGGGGGGGTTGTACGTGGCGTAGCTCTCGGGCTCGTTCGGGAGGTAATACGGCTGGTTCGGGTTGAGCTCCGGGATCTCGGCGGGGTTGGTGTACGAGGTGCGGTTGTAGCTGTTCGCGAGGTAGTACATCTTCGTCACGATCTCGGCGTTCGAGGCGATCGCGTTCTCGAGACTCACGAGCGCGAGGACGTGATGATCGAAATTCTGGCTGTTCGTCCAGTTGAGGGGCCACTGGTAGTCCCGGCCGTACTTCTCGATGAGCGCCACCGGCACCGTGTGCGGTGTCGCCCCTTCGTTCTCGTTCACGATGAGGTAGGCGGAGAACTTCGAGAGACCCTGGTTGTAGCGTTTGGTGGTGGCGAGGTAGAAGTTGTTGTTCGTGTCGTGCGTGTTCTGCACCCAGCCGTGCGCGTGGTCGTGGGTGAAGCTCACGAGCGTGCGGAAGCCGTCGAGGGAGCCGGTGTTGGCGAGCGCCCCGTAGCGCAGGGTGTCGAAACTTCCGCCGCCGAGGGTGAGCTGGGCCCCCGGGAAGGGCGAGGGTTGGCGCGGCTCGTAGTTGATCGTGCCGCCGAGCGAGTTCAGGGAATTGACGCTCGGGTTGTTGATCCCGCGGTAGACGCTCACGCCCGAGATGTCCTCGAGGGAGAGCGGGAGGGAGTTGCGGGTCGAGGCGTAGTTGAAGCCGCCGGCGTTGAAGAGATCGTTGAGCGGGATCCCGTCGAAGGTCTCGGAGATCTGATAGCCGTTGAAGCCGCGGAGCTGGATCTCGCTCCGCATCCCGTTCGGCCCCTCGCTGTAGGCGTTGACGCTCGGCGTGCGGCTCAGGATGTTGACGATGTTGACAGAGGGCGGAGCCTCACGGATGGTCGTCTTGCCGATGGTGCTTTGGGTGAAGGTGGCGTGTTTCTTTTTGCGCAGCTTTTCCAGGGCCTTGGCTTTGGCTTTTTTGCTCACCGAGCCGGCGTAGACGGGGGCGGCCCGGCTCGGACCCGAGAGGGCCGCAAGACCAAGGAGGAGAGCGCAGAGGCCGAGCGTCCGGCGGGAAGGCCGGCGCCGAGGCGGTCGCGGGGGGGTCGGAAACATGGAACGTGAACCTCCAGGGAGACGGAACGTGCGTGGGGACGCGCGGGAAGCGCGAGCGTGGACAACGGTACGCCTCGAAGGCAACAAATCCTTGACGAATCGGTGAACACGGCGTGAACGCCCCGAGAAGCCCGGATGCGGATGAAAAGCCCTGCTCTCGAATTACGGCCGGCCCAGACAAAAAAAGGGGCGCGCGCCGGAAGCGCGCGCCCCCTGGGGGACCCGTCTCTTAGAAGCCGGCGGCGAGGGTCACGTAGGCGGAGCGGCCCGGAGCCGGGTAGGCGAGAACCGCCCCGACACTGGCC
>JAKCBQ010000007.1 GCA_021839245.1 Pseudomonadota bacterium | reverse complement strand
GCCGCCCGCGCGGCCCTCGGTGAAGAGGACTACCGGAAGGTGTTCGACGAGGCTCTCGAGGCCATGCGGGAAGAGATCCGCGAGGATCTGGCGGCCTTTGGAGTCCGCTTCGATCGCTGGACTTCGGAGCGTGAGCTTCGTTCGGCAGGCGTGATCGAGTCCCTCCTCGACCGGCTGCGCGGGCGGCAGGCGGTTTACGAAAATGAGGGAGCGCTCTGGCTCCGGGCCACCGCGTACGGTGACGAGAAGGACCGTGTCCTCGTCCGTTCTGCGGGGACGTACACGTACTTCACACCCGATCTGGCCTATCACGTCGAGAAGGCCGATCGCGGCTACGATCGTTTCATCGACGTCTTTGGGGCCGATCATCACGGCTACGCACCACGCCTTCACGCAGGACTTCACGCGCTCGGGATCGAGCCGCCCGAGCGGCTCGAGGTTGTACTCGTTCAGTTCGTCACCCTCTGGCGTGGGGGAGAACGGGCGCGCATGTCGACGCGCGCCGGCGATTTCGTCACGTTGCGTCAGCTTCGCGAGGAAGTCGGTCGCGATGCCGCCCGCTTCTTTTACGTGCTGCGTTCGCACCCGCAGCCGCTTGACTTCGACCTCGACCTTGCCGTCCGTCAGAGCCCGGACAATCCCGTTTACTACGTTCAGTACGCCCACACCCGTGTGTGCGGGCTTCTGCGCAAAGCTGGAGCAGACACCCTCGAGGTTCAGGAACTGGAGCGCCTCACGGAAGAGGCCGAAAGACGTCTCCTCGTGCGTCTGGCTGCGTACGCGGAAGCGCTTCACGAGGCCGCGGCCCAGCGCGCTCCGCACATCCTCGCCCAGTACCTGCGCGATCTGGCCGGGGAGTTCCACAACTGGTACGCCCACACCCCGGTGCTTGACGCCGAAGGTGGGCTGCGCACCCCAAGGCTCGCGTTGGCCGCGGGGGTCGGGACGGTGCTCCGACACGGGCTCGCCCTGATCGGCGTCTCGGCTCCGGAGCGGATGTGAAACGCCGTTCGCCTTCCACCGTGCGGCGACGCCCCTCCCCGCGTCCACGCCGCCGCCCTCCTCCCTCCTCCAGGAAGGGAAGATCGCACACTCTCGCGTACGCCGCTCTCCTCATCCTCCTCGTGGCGGCTGCCGTCTGGGCGGTGCGCCGTGTCGCGCGAGTGGCGAACGCCCCTCCTCCCCCGCCGGCGTCGCCCGTCTACCGTCCCCAACCCGTTCCTCAGAAGGTGCTTCGGGAGGCCCATACCTACACCTTCTATTACGTCCTTCGCGAGGTCGGTGGCGCGCGTCTCCGTCATCCGGAGGTGATCAACACCACCCGCGATCGGCACGTCACCCTCGATCGCGATCGCCGCCCTGTGCTGCGTCCGGGACGCTATGTTCTCCAGGTCGCATCGTTCCGGCGTCGTGCGCGCGCGAAGAAGGTCGTTGCTGAGCTCGGCCTTCTCGGGCTCGGCGCCCGCATCGACCGCGCCCAACTCCCGAACGGCGTGGTTTGGCATCGCGTGCGCATCGGGCCCATCACCGATCTCCCACGCCTCAACCGGATCCGCCGCATCCTGGCCGAGCACCACTACCGACCGCTTCTCATGGTCCGATCCCTGCCGCCCTGAATCGACCTCTCAGAGGCTTGCGAGCCGATCGCCTCTCTCGAGGTCAGGGAGGGGGAGATTTTCCCCGCGCACGAGGACGAGGACTTTGAAGACTTCTCCCATCACCGAGGGGTCGACGAGACGGGCGAGCGCACGCCGCCGCTCCTGCGAAATCGCCACAGCCTCAAGGCTCCCCTGAGCCACCGCAAAGCCGGCGAGAGAGGTAAACCCTTCGACCGTCCAACCCACCGTGTCCGCCAGGCTGGCGAGGCGGCTGAAATCGAC
Source organism: Pseudomonadota bacterium (assembly GCA_021839245.1). Lineage (GTDB taxonomy): Bacteria > Pseudomonadota > Gammaproteobacteria > JAKAQQ01 > JAKAQQ01 > JAKAQQ01. The sequence continues at coordinate 60,476 of JAKCBQ010000007.1, read as the reverse complement.
ATGCGCCGTGATGTCCTCCGCTCCGGGGGCGTGGAGCGGGTCGTCGTGCACCCGCTGACGGTAGTGGCAGCGAAGGGTCCCCGAGCACCGATCGCGGTGGTAAAACTCCCGGCGGGGGTGGCCGTAATCGACGATGAGAAAAAGAGCTTCGGGAATCTCCTCGAGGAGGGTGAAGACACGGCCGTAGTCCGCGGCGACCTCCGAGACATAAGGAACAGGCAGCGGCGCATCGAGCTCGGCTCCGATGACGGCGATCTCTGCGGCGAGATCGGGCTCCGCGGGCCCAAGGCGCCAGCCCAGGCGGTCGCCCTCCGTCACAAGTCCCCAACCGTGGAGGCTACGGCCGTCCCACGTAAAGCGCGAGCATGGTTGAGCGTCGAAGACCTCGTGCGCGAGGACGAGGCCGCGGAAGCCCGCGGGCGCACGCCGGCACCAGTGAAACGCCTGTTCCCCCCCGTTGCCGAGTCGCGAACGCTGTTCTTGCTCTTGCGGAAGGTGCGGTTCGAGGAGGTGGTAGGCTTTGAGAGCGACGCCCCGTCGGTGAAGCTCACCCAGGAAATCGGCGGCAAAACGGCCCGTCCCCGGTCCGATCTCGAGAACCTCGGGCGGCAGGCCCGCGTGCATGAGCCCCGCCGCCTTGTGCGCGAAGAGGGCGGCGTAAGCGTCACTTTCGCTGCTCGCCGTCGTGTAGTCGCCTCCGGGTCCGAAGACGCGACGGCCGGCGGCGTAGTAACCGAGACCGGGGGCGTAGAGGGCTTCTTCCATGAAACGCGCGAAAGGAAGAAGACCACCCGACGCTTGCACGAGTGCGTGCAGATGGCGGCGCATGGCCGTCACCCGTGCGGTCTCCTCAGGGGTCAGTGGCGGGAGCTCGGCCGCGACGAACAACGGCCCCTCCTCGGCTTGCCACGAGAGATGCCTCACGGATGGGGGGGCGGACGAAGGGCGCGAATGAAGAGGACGCCGAGCCCAAGGAATGCAAGCCCAAGGTCGAGGGTGCGGTGCGCGGAGCCGACGGCCAGGAGAGCAAGCGCCCCACCGGCGGTCAGTGCTGCGGCGGTCTCGAGCCAGGGAAAACGACGAGGGACTGGAAGGTTCGTGACGGGCGTCTCTTCGAGACGGCGGAGGAGAGCGGGAAGCCGTTCGACGAGCGTGGGCAGCTCGCGGACCAGCCGACGAAGTTCCGGTGTCGGCCAGACGTTGCGGCGCATCCAGCGGGTGATGAGAGGCTTGGCCGTGCGCCAGAGGTCGAGGTCGGGATCGAGCTCGCGCCCAAGACCCTCGACGGCGATGAGCGTTTTCTGGAGAAGGAGAAGCTCGGGTTTGATCGTGACGTCAAAGCGGCGCGCAATCGAGAGGAGTCGTGTCAGGACAAGGCCGAGCGAAATCTCGTGGAGGGGGCGGCCAAAAATGGGTTCACAGACCGAACGGACAGCGCTTTCGAGTTCCTCGGGGGAAGTTCCCGGAGGAACCCAGCCTGAACGGATGTGGAGGTCGGCGATGCGCCGAAAGTCGCGGTTGAAGAAGGCGTGGACATTGGCGGCGAGGTAATAGCGGTCTTCGGCGCTCAGCGTCCCGACGATGCCGAAGTCGACCACGGCGATGGCGGGTCGGTGGGGGTCGCGGGCGTCGACGAAGAGATTCCCCGGATGCATGTCCGCGTGGAAGAAGTTATCCACGAAGACCTGCGTGAAGAAGATGCGGACGCCAAGTGCGGCGAGAGCCCGGCGGTTGACACCAAGCGCGCGCAGTCGGCCCTGATCCCCGATCGGGATCCCCCCGACCCGTTCGAGGACCAGGACCCGCGTGCGGGTGTACTCCCAAAAGACGCGGGGCACATGAAGACGGAGTTCCGGTCGGGCGTTGCGGCGCAGGACCACGGCGTTCGCCGCTTCGAGCGTGAGGTCAAGTTCACGGCTGAGTGTGCGGTCGAATTCGGCGACGATCTCCCGTGGCCGCAAACGTCGTCCGTACGGATGGTAGCGTTCGACGAGTCCGGCGAGAAGAGCCAGGAGATCGAGATCTCGTCGGATCACCTTTTCGATCCCGGGGCGGAGGATTTTGACGACCACGTCCTCGCCTCCGGGCAGACGCGCGGCGTGCACTTGGGCGAGGGAAGCCGAGGCCAGCGGGCGGTCCTCGAAGCGGGCGAAAAGGGCCTCGGGCGGTCGCCCGAGCTCGGCGGAAATGATCCTCCGAGCCTGCTCTCCGGGAAAGGGCGGGACGCGGTCCTGAAGTCGCGCGAGCTCATCGGCATACGCTTCCGGGAGAAGATCACGGCGGGTCGAGAGGGTCTGGCCGAATTTGATGTAAATCGGCCCGAGGGCTTCGAGGGCGAGACGCAGTCGCACCGGCAGCGGGGTCTCACGGCGAATCCAGTGCCAGGGGAGGAGAGGAATGAGCCCCCGGAGAGGACGGAGAAACGGGGTGAGGACGACGAGCTCGTCGAGTCCGTGGCGCACGAGTATCCACTGGATGCGGGCAAGCCGGAGGGCTGAACGCAGACGGCTCACGGGCGCAGGAGCGGATGGGAGACGAGAGTTTCGAGACGGGTGCGGAGCCCCCGGGCGTCCTCGGCGAGATCCGTCCATTGGTCGCGGGTCACGAGAAGGTTGGCGGGGCCATGTCCCTGGCGGATGAACTCCACGAGAAAGGCACCCAGGCGCTCCGCGCCCCGTTCGAAAAGACCGAGAAGCGGATCGCCCAAGACGACCGCGAGGGCTTCGCGCCGGGTGGCGATGAGCTCGTTCAGGTAACGGCTGAGATCGTGTGCCAGATCAAGCCGGCCGCTGAGACTCAAGCGCCGGCTCGCCCCACGGAGGAGGAGATCGAGAAAGGCTCCCGGCGGCCCGCTCAGGGTGAGATCGGCCGGGTCGTCCCCCCCCGTCGCAACCGACGGGCCGTCTGGCCCCCAGGTCACAACGAGTCTCCGGCCGTGGGGCAGAAGCCCTTCGAGGGCGAGACGGCGTCCCGCGAGTGGAGCCGAGAGCGCACCGAGCTCACCATGCTCCTCACCAAGACGGCGGAGAAGAACGGCGAGGAACCCGGGGACCCGACGGGCGTCTCCCTTCACGGGCGAATCCCCCGGTGGACCGCGACGAGGCCCCCGTGGAGATCGTAGTAGCGGACATCGGCGAATCCGCTTGCGCGCATCCATGCGGCCAGTGTCTCCTGATCGGGGTGGCGGCGGATCGATTCGGCCAGGTAACGGTAACTGGCGGCGTCCCCCGCCACGACGGCCCCGAGACGGGGAAGGACACGAAACGAGTAGAAATCGTAGAGCGGGGTCAGAATGCGGGGACGAAGACGGGAGAACTCGAGAACAACGGCTCGGCCGGACGGAGCGAGCACACGGTGCATCTCGGCCAATGCCTGTTCGGGGTGGGTGACGTTGCGCAGGCCGAAACCGATGATCACCGCATCGAAACTCGCGTCTGGGAAGGGAAGGGCTTCAGCGTCGGCGCAGACGGGGCGGACTCCCAGGTGGCCGTCGTCCTCGAGTTTCGCACGGGCCAAACGGAGCATGGCGGGGTTGCGGTCGCAGGCGACGAGGCGTGCGGTTTCTTGTCGGCGGGCCAGACGGAGGGTGAGGTCGCCGGTCCCGCAGGCGAGATCGAGCACGCGGGCGTGGGGGGGAAGGGCCAGCGCTGCGATGGCGAAGCGCTTCCACAGACGGTGGAGTCCGCCCGACATGAGGTCGTTCATGAGGTCGTAGCGTGACGCGACCGAGGTGAAGACGGCTTGGACGCGACGCGTCTTTTCTTCTGCGGAGACACGGGCAAAGCCGAAATCGACGTCCGTGCGCTTTGGGTCGTCGGTCATGGGTGATCCTTTTGCGCGCCACCCGCCCGCGCTTGGCGCGCGCGGTAGGCCGCCCAGCGCTCGGGGGCCTCGATCGCAAGACGGTGAAGCGTCTCGTGCGTGTAAAGACCACTGTCGTGGCCGTCGTCAAAGATCAGGCGGAGGGCGTAGCGACCCACATTCTCGATCCGCACGATGCGGACCTCGTCCTTGCCTGTGGGGAGAAGCCGCGCGGGGCCGCTGCCGCCCTCCGCGGACGGCGAGAACACCCTCAGGTAAGCCGCCTCAAGCTCCGGCTTCGAACCGTCGTCGAAATGCAGCGCAAGACGGTGCCCGCAAGCGCGCACGCGCACACTCACGAGACGCACGGGTGCTCAGTCCCAACGCAGATCGACGACGAGGGGCGCGTGGTCTGAGGGTCGTGGCCCCGCGCGAAGCGCGCGCGCCACCCGGACCTCGCCCAGGTGTTCGGCGAGCGTCGTGCTGAGGAGGATGTGGTCGATGCGCAGTCCATCGTCACGGGCGAACGCCCCTCGGCGGTAATCCCACCAAGTATAGTCCCGCCCTTCGGGATACCGGTGCCGGTAGGCGTCGTGAAGTCCGAGGTCGAGGAGCGCGCGCCACGCGCGACGGACCGCTTCGTGTGTGAGGACAGAGTCCGCCCAGTCGGCTGGGCGGGCGACATCGCGCTCCTCGGGGGCGACGTTGAAGTCACCGAGGACCACAAGGCGCGGATGGTGGTCGAGTTCCTGGGCGAGACGTTCGCGAAGCGTCTTGAGCCAGGCCGTCTTGCGTGCGAAATGCGGGGAGTCGACGGTTCGTCCGTTTGGGACGTAGACCGTGATCACACGAAGTCCGCCCGGCAACGTGGCGGCGAGGAACCGGGTTTCCTCCTCCGCTTCGTCATCGAGGCGGAAGGAGGCCCCGTGGAAAGGTTTGTCGCGGGCCAGAAGGGCCACGCCGTTGTAGGCTCGTTCGCCACGTCGGAGAAGCTCACCGTAGCCGGCTGTGGCCAGGGGGCCGGCAGGGAAGAGGGCATCGGTGACTTTCGTCTCTTGGAGTGCCAGGATGTCGGGTCGGGCCTCCTCCATCCACCCGAGAAGAGCGGGAAGGCGTACACGCAGCGAGTTGACGTTCCAGGTGGCGATTCGGAGCACGGGACGCGGGGTGAGGGTCCCCTTCGGGATCTCCCTCAAGAAAGGGATGGTTCACGATGGTATATGCTAGAGCAGTGCGCCAACGCACGTTCGATCTCAGCCTTGCAATGAGGACTTCCCATGAACCGGAATCCGGTCGCCCGACTCGTCTCCTTCACCGCCTTCGCTCTCGCGGCCGCGCTCATTTGTTGTGTCCTCGTGGTCCCTCGTGCCCACGCCCAGGGCAAGATCGGCATCGTTCACCTCCGCTATGTCCTGGCCCACAGCAAGGCGGGCCTGGCGGCCGAGAAGATTTTCGAGGCTTACCGCGCCCGTCTTGAGAAGAGGTTTCGTATCCAGGAGTCACGGCTCGCGCAGGAACAAAAGGCCCTTCGTGCGCGGCTCCCGAAAGAAAGCCAAAAGGCCCGTGCGCGCGACATCAAGGCCTTCACGAACGGGGAAGAAATGCTGCGCAAGAAGTTCGTGAAGATCCGTGCCGCACTCTACGCAAAACACAGCACGCTCTTCCAGCCGGTCGAAAAGCAGCTTCTCGGGGTGATCCAAAACTACGCCAAGACCCACGGTTATGGGCTCATCCTCGATGGCTCACAGGCCGGGGCCGTCGTGGCGAGCGGGGGCTATGACCTGACGGACAAAATCCTTGCGGCGATGAACGAGGCGCCCGCCGCCAAGGGCTGATCGCCCCCCGGACGCGCCCGATTCCCCCGGGGCTCTTCGCGGGCGGGGGTGTGGCCGCCCCCGGAGCCCGAGGTGGCAGAACACCGCCCGCGGTGAGGAGGGGGCTCCTGCCGCGGGCTGCCACTTAGGGGTGAGAGGTCCCGTAAATCATGACTGTCGGCCCGAGGTCGGGACAGCGGCGGAGAACAACGGGAGCCAGAAGCCCCGAGACAGTTCGCTCTTGCCAGTGCCGTGGGCTGTGGTTTGCTCCCCAGGCGACCAGACGCACAAGACGCACGCAGCTCACCCCCGCTCCGGGGAACCCCTGGGGACTCGAGGTCGCTTCGTAGTTGTCACCGGGAAGAAACGGGCCGGGGAGCGTCAGCACGAGAGCGAGCGGGTGCCCCGGGCGATGAACGACAGGCAGTCCGAGGCCGTCGTAGCCCTCGAGAACGAGTCGGAGCCGGCTGAGGGGTCGGTGGGCGGTGACGAGGAAATCAACGTCGACCGGACTGACGACCCCGCCCCCAGCCGGCGTGTGGACTCCGGGGACATCAAGTCTGTAGATTACGACGGGAGCGTCTTGACGTCGTGCCCGGGCGAGAAAGGTGGCAGGGAGCAGCGCCTGGGGATGGTGGGCACAGCCTCCAAGAACGACGAGGGCAAGGAAGAGGGGGAGAGAACGGTTCACGGCAACCTCCTGGAGCCGGGGCCCCTCAAGCCGGTGTGACCGTGCCCCTAATCTACCGCCTTCCGTGGATTCCGGCCACCCGTCGGGCCACGCCTGTCCAGTGGTAGGGAGCTACGCTGCGCAACGCCACTCCGACGATGTTGGAGGGGATGTGGGTTCTGGCGTCGTAGACGGGCGCGAGGCGCCATTCGATGCGCGGGGGGGGAGGGAGTGAGGTGACAAAATGATGGCGTGCGCGGACGGCATAGACGAGGAGACGATGCGTTTGGTCGTAGTACCACCAGCCGGGGCGAAGATGCGGTGGCAGGTGGAGAAAAGTCCCCGCGTAGTGCGCCGTCGGGAAGACGAGGAAGCTCATGGGGTTGCGTGCGAGAAGACGTTGCCACCGGGAGGGCCCCCCGCGGACGGCCGCGTGGAAGAGGGCGTTCGCAAGTCCTGCCCGCACGGCCGAGGTCACGCGGGCGACGGCTACGGCCTCGGCGGCGACACGCAGCCGTTCCACACGATCGGCGACCGTCGCGATCAAGATGACCACGAGAGCCACGACGACCACATTTTCGAGACGGCGGAGCCAGACGAGCGCTACCGGTGGTGTCGACGACCGGGCGGGGAGGGTGCGAAGGCCGCGGCGGGGCACGGGATCAGTGCTGCACGACCTGGATGAGGTCCCACATTGGCAGGAAGACACCGAGCGCCAGGATGAGAACCATGACGCCCAGGGCGACGACGAGGAAGGGCTCGATCAGGGTGCTCAGGTTGCGCACCTCGTAGGCGACTTCGTCCTCGTAGAACGTGGCGACCTCGTCCATCATGTCGTCGATGGCGCCGGTCTCGTCGCCGATCCGCAGCATCTGGAGCACGACCGGGGTGAAGAGTCCGACGGCACGGGCGGTGCGTGAGATGCTTTCCCCCCGTTCGATGCCTCCGCGCATGGCGAGGATGCGTTCAGCGACAAACTCGTTGCCGACGCCACGGGCGATCAGACCAAGGGCCTGAACGATGGGCAGGCCCGCGCGGTAGCTCATCGCGAATGCGCGGGCGAAGCGGGCGAGAGACCCCTTGAGGGTGATGCCGCCCACCACCGGGAAACGGAGTTTGGTGCGGTCCCAAAGGTAGCGTCCGCGTGGGGTGCGGAGGTAGAGCCGGGCGGCGACAATCGCGGCGACGACGAGAAGAGTCACCACGAGCCAATAGCGGGAGGCAAAGTCGGAGACAGCCAGGATGAGGCGCGTGGCCCAGGGAAGACGGGCACGGAAATGCGCGTAGACGTGGGCGAAGACCGGGATGACCTTGACGGTGATGACCCAGACGGCGACGGCGATGGCAACGAGCACGATGGTGGGATACCGTAACGCGGCCACGATCTGCTGGCGGGTGGTTTTGTCGCGCTCGAGGTAGGTATGAAGGCGCGCGAAAGCCTCGTCAAGCTTGCCGAGCTGCTCGCCCACACGAACGATGCTCACGTAGAGGGGCGGGAAGACATCGGGTCGGCGCGCCATCGCACCGGCAAGATCGCGTCCTTCTTCAAGGGCCGTTTGGATTTCCGCGAGGGCTTCGCGGAAGCGGCCGGGGGGTAGCGATTCGAGGAGGCATTCGAGACCGCGGCTGAGCGGTACCCCGGCGCGGGTGAGCCCGTGCATCTGCCGACTGAAGAGGATGAGCTGATCGGTGGTGAAGCGACGACCGCGCAGAGCGGCAAAAAGACGCGACCAATCCGTCCGCGTCTGTTCGGGTGTGATGGTGACCGGGATGATGTCGACCGCCATGAGCTCGGCGGCCACCACTTCGGCGCTTTCGGCTTCGCGTATGCCGCGCACGAGCCCCCCTCGTCGATCTCGTCCTCGAAAGTCGTAGCGGGGCACGGGGGGCCTCAGACGTCCCGGAGTGCGAGTTCGGTCTCGCCCGAAAGACCCAGGACTTCCGCGAGGGTGATCTGTCCCTCCCGGGCAAGATCGAGGCCGGCTTGGAGGAGGGGGCGGTACCAGGGCTGACGCCCGGCGCACACGCGGAACTCGGTGGCCCGCTCCTCACGCAAGGCTTCCGCCAGGCCCTCGTCGATTTCGAGGTACTCGAAGACGCCGATCCGGCCACGATGTCCGCTGTTGGCGCAGAGCGCGCACCCGCGCCCACGCACGAAAGTGGCATCGGCTGGTACGTGGTGGGCCTCGAGCCAGGCCCGGAGGGCGGGATTCGGTTCATCCGGGACACGGCACCCCTCGCAGACGCGACGCAGAAGACGCTGCGCAAGGACGGCCCGCAGGGCCGCCGCCAGGAGATAGCCCCGTGCCCCCATCGAGAGCAGGCGCTCGAGGGTGGCCGGGGCGTCGTTCGTGTGCAGGGTCGAGAGGACGAGATGGCCCATGAGGGCCGCGCGCAACGCCACTTCCATGGTCTCTTCGTCGCGAATCTCGCCGACCATGAGGACATCGGGGTCTTGACGCAGCGCGGTGCGCAGTACGCGCGCGAATCCGAGCTCGATACGCGGATTGACCTGGATCTGACTCACCCGGGCAAGACGATATTCAACCGGGTCTTCGACGGTGATGATCTTGACCTCGGGACGGTTGATTTTTTGTAAGATCGAATAGAGTGTCGTCGACTTGCCTCCTCCCGTCGGGCCGGTGACGACGATGAGCCCGTGAGGGCTCTGGATGTGGCGCGCGAGGCGCATGCGCAGACCTTCCGGCATGCCGAGGTCCTCGAGCGGATGAAGGTCGTGTACCGGGTCGAGGATACGCAGGACGACGGTCTCGCCGTTTTGTGTCGGCAGGGTGGCGAGCCGGACGTCGAGAAGTCGGTCCTGGACCCGGATGCTGAAGCGTCCATCCTGGGGCAGACGTTTTTCGGAAATGTCGACGCCCGCCATGAGTTTGAGGCGGGTCACGACGGCTGTGGCGACACGGCGGCCTTCGAGAATCTGCTCGTGGAGCACACCGTCGACCCGCTGGCGGATCCGTAGCAGAGCCTCTTCGGGTTCGATATGGATGTCGGAGGCGCGCATCTGCACGGCGTCCTCGAAAAGGGTTTGAAGCAGACGGGCGACGGGCGCGTCACCAAGCGTTTCCTCGCCGAGCTGAGCGAGATCGAAGTCTCCTCCTCCCAGTTCGGCCCCGAGCTGCTCGGCCAGAGTGCTGATTTCGTCTGTATGCCGGTAGACGAGATCCAAAGTGCGGAGAAGATCGCTTTCGCGTACCAGGACGGGTTCGATGTCCCGACGGAGTTGCTGGCGTACGGCATCATAGGCCTGAAGATCCGTCGGGTCCGCGAACGCGACACGCAGACCGCCGGCGGAGGTCTCGTCGAGCACAAGCGCCCGGTGACGGCGGGCCAGACCTTCTGGCAGCAGCGGAGTGAGATCGGTCCGGATCCGCAGTTGACGGAGATCGACCAGGGGCAACCGCAGCTGCCCGGAAAGAAATTTCAGGAGTTCGTTCTCGTCCACGAAGCCGAGATCGACGAGGATGCGCCCGAGCTTGTGCCCGCTGCGTCGCTGTTCGGCCAGGGCCTCCTCGAGTGCCGCCTGGGAGATGAGGCGCGCCTGGATGAGGAGTTCCCCGAGCCGGAGGCGTTGGCGGTGAGGGTCAAAGACGGGGACGTTCATCGGCTCGGACTGAGGGTGCGAAGGCGGCGTTGCTCGCGCCGGAGGTAGCGGCGGAGGGTGGGGTTTGACACGCCGAGAGCAAGGGCGTGACGGATGGCGACGCGGGCCTGCCGACGGTGGCCGGCGGCAAGCAGACTCACACTCCAACCGCTCCATGCGCTTGCCGAGCCCGGGGTCAGGCGACAGAGCCGTCCGTAGAGTCGGACGGCCGATTGCCAATGCGCGGTGGTGGCGGCGACGGCGGCGTAGAGGCGGAGGTAGCGAGGGTGACGCCCTGGGTGTGTCGGAGCGGCACTCTGGGCGAGCGACCAAGCTTGTGCAGGATCACCGGCATGGATCCACTGGAGGATTCTCCGCTCGACCCGCAAGTCCGAGGAAACGGAAGGGAGAATCGACCCCTCGGTTTTTGCGGGGCGTACCGCGGACGGTGCCGGGGTGGTGGCGTCGTGCTTTTCGGTATCTCCCAAGGGCGGCATCGCTTGGGTTCTCAGGGTAATCGTGTGAGTCGAGGCGTGGGCAACCGTTCGCGTCGGCGTGAGACGGGGGCTCCGTGGGCGTGAAGACTCGGGAGCGACCAGCGCCTGAGAACGGGGGGTGATCGCCGTGGTGGGAGGAGCTACGGGGCGGACGGCGGGCGTGAGCACGATCCGCGGATGGAGCGGTACGTGCCGGAGGACGAAGCGCTCCGCGAGCCATCCTCCGGTAAGCGCCAGGGTGATTCCCAGTCCTGCGGGGAGGAACCAGCGATGGCGGCGGGAGGCGGTGAACCGTCCCACCGGGCGAACGGCGGGAACCGTTTCGGGGACGCTCCGCGCGGCGAGATCCCGTAAGACGTCATTGAGGAGGCTCACGACCACACGCTCCGCCAACGTGCCCACCAGCCCGGCGGGCTCAGGGTTTCGGTGTCGCGGACGGCAGCGCGCACGTGAGAGAGTGAAACGCGCCGCGCACCGGCACCGTAGGCGGCAAGCAAGGCCTTGTGTGCGCACACGTTGATCAGCCGGGGCACACCGCGTGCGGAAACGGTCACCGCGTGCCGCGCGGCGGTCGGGAAGAGTCCCTCATCGCCGCCGGCCTGAGCGAGGCGGTGAACGAGGTAAGCTTCGGCCTCGGCGTGATTAAGCGGGCGCAGACGGTAGGCGTGAATGACTCTCTGGGCCAGCTGACGAAGATCCGCTCGCCGCAGGCGTCGGTCGAGTTCGGGTTGGCCGAAGAGAACGACCTGGAGAAGCTTGGTCGTCTCCGTTTCGAGGTTGGTCAGGAGGCGAATGTATTCGAAGGTCTCGCGCGGGGCGCGCTGGGCCTCATCGACGAACAGGACGGCGCTGCGTCCCTGCCGTGCGTGATGGAGGAGGAGGTTCTGAAGGGCGGCTGTGTCCGTGCGCCCGACAAGACGCTCCGGGGCACCGAGCTCACGGGCCAGGCTGCGGCGCAGCTCGGCCGGGCTGATCTCGGGATGGGGAAGGTAGGCGGTGACATAGTCCAGACCGAGAGCATTCAGGAGGCGCCGGCAGAGCAACGTCTTCCCGAGGCCGATTTCCCCCGTGATCTTGATGAATCCCGACCCGAGACGGAGGCCTAGAAGAACGACGTTCAGGGCTTCCTGATGCGTGGGCGTGGCGAAAAAGCACGCGGTGTCCGGCGTGAGACCGAAGGGTTCCCGATGGAGATCGAAGTGGCGCAGATGATCCACGAAACCGGTCCTCAGTCTTGTGGAAGGTCGCCGTGTGCGCTCATGGTCCGCTGCAGACTCCGGGCATGGGTCAGGAGATGGGCGAGGTAGCGCGACCACGTGCGGCGCGCACCCACCACCACCGGGCGGAGGAGAATGACGAGCTCCGTCTTTTTGCGGATCTGCTGGTGCTCGGTGAAGAGTTGGCCGAGAAACGGGATGTGACCGAGGAGCGGCACACGGTAGACCGTGTTGGAAGTCTCTGTCTTCATGAGCCCCCCGATCACGACCACCTGACCGCTCAGCGCGCGGACGACGGTGTCGGACTCGCGGATCTGGCTGAAGGCGAGTGGGATGGTGCTCGTCTGCCCCGAGACGGTGAAGGTGCTGATCTGGGTGGTGACCTTGCTGACCGTCGGGTGGATTTCGAGAACGACAGCGCCACGGCCCGAGATCTCGGGGGTGACGTCGAGGGAGATGCCCGAGAAGAAAGGAGTGAGCTGGACGTTGTTGGCCGTGGCCACTGCGGTCGAGGTGACAACATTGCTGTTGATGCCGGTCACAAAGTACTCGTCGTTGCCGACCTTGATAATCGCCTGCTGGTTATTGACCGTGGCGATGCGCGGGCTCGAGAGCACGTTGACCTTCCCCTGAGTGCTCAAGAGTTCGATGAAACTGCTGAAATTCCCGGCGTTGAGGGCCAGTGCAAAAGTGCCCCCGAACGCGGATGTCGGGAGACTCGAAACGGGGAGTGTCCCCGGAGTCAGCGTGACCGACTGGTTGGCTAGGGAGGAGGTCCCTGTGTTGAAGAGGTTGGCGCCCCCGACCTCGCCGCCGAGGACGCTGTTCCCCGTTCCGGCGTGGGCCAGGGCCGCCCAGTTGATGCCGCTTTGGAACTGGTGGTTGAGCGTGACCTCGAGGATCTTGGCCTCGATGATCACCTCGCGGTTGAGGCTGCGCTGGATGGTTTGGAGGTAGCGGCGCACGGCGTCGACCGCTCGCGGCTTGGCGTGAACCACGACGACGCCGGTCGCCGGGCTCAGGACAAGGCTTTGCCCGTGACCGCTGCCGATCAGGAAGCGCAACGCCGCTGTCAGGTGTTTCCAGAATTCGGAGTTGAACTTGGTGGTGATGTCGCTGCTGGCTTCTTGCCCTGAGGGTAGGATCAGCGTGTTTGACGTGTTGGCCATTCCCGCCATGCCCATGGGGGATCCGCCGTAGCCCCCGTACTGACCGCCGTAACCGTAGAGGCCGTTGTTCTCCTGGGGAACTTCGGTGCTCTCGCCGGATGTCACAATCGTGCGCGAGAGACCTTTGCGGGTGACATCGATGTAGTTGATGTGAAAGACGCGGGTTTCAAGCCCCTTGGGGAAGACGATGTAGCCAGCGTTCGTATGTACGATGCGGTATCCGTAGGCGCGGCGGACGAGAGCCAGGACCTCCGGCACCGTCACATGGTCGAGGCGCAACGTGAGACGCCCGCGGATGCCGGGAGCGAGAACCACGTTGTAAGGGGTGTTGCGAACGAGGGTGGCAAAAAAGGTTCGTGCCGGAATGTCGTGCACGACAATGTCGAAACGCCGCGGTCGGGGCGCCTGAAGATGGGGAAGGAGCGCGGCCCGCACTGGGGCAGGAACAGCCGCCCGTGCGGGGGGCGCCTTGTGTGCCGTCGACGGGAGCCGGGTCGGTGCGGCGGGACGTGGAGGGGCGGTGGCACATCCCGCCAGGACGAGAGGAGCTGGGACGAGAAGGAGAACAAACAGGCGCATGCGGCTCATCGGACAAGGGCTCCAGGAGCGAGCGGGCGAAAAGCGGCGGCTGCCGCCGGGAGGATGTGGAGAACGAAGATCCGTCGTCCTTGGCGCAAGGTCACGGACGAGCGGCCGATATGCAGAATTTGGGCGCCGTGGAGGACAGCCCCCATGCGCAGCAGGTGCCCGTCGATCACGGCGAGGCGGCGATTGTGACTGCGCAGGATGGCCTCGAGTTTCCAGATCGGTGCCCCGGGGGATTTCGACGAAGCTGCCTCGGGCGGGCGCATCGGGTTGGGAACACCCGCTGAGGCCCCGACGGCGAGCAGAAGGCCGAGGAGGGTCAAAGCGACGGTGCGGAGGAGGTCAGGGTGCGAACAGGACACGGCGAAGCCCCAAGGTATGGACGACGAGTCGGACCCGTGCGGCGGGGTAACGGCGCATATGCAGGCTCAGGCGATCCCAGTAAAACCGCCAGGGCAGATGTTCGATCGCTCTCAAGTAGCGCAACGTGGCTCCGTACCGCCCCCGGAAGACGAGAGCGAGGGTGTGGACGTAGAGAGCCTCGTGAAGGGGCGCGGGGGCGCCAGGCGTTGCGTTCCCCTGTGTCACGAGCGGCCGAACGGGCGGCGTCTTCAAGGCGACCACGGAGAGCGACGCCTCGGTGGACAGAATCCGTTCGAGAACACGCGGCATGAGACGGGCCGGAATCAAGCCACTTGTGCGTGCGTCCAGGTGGCGGTCAACGTCGCGGCGCTCGGCCCTGAGACGCGCAAGCTCGAGGCGCAGGCGGACGTTGGGGTGCAGGAGCGCCGAGCGGGCGAGGAGGGAGACGGCGTGGTCGAGGTTCGCAAGTTCGTGACGGGTGTGGGTAACCTCGAGGCCGAGGTGGTGTTCGTGACGTGCGAGCGGACCGAGGAGGAGGACTTGGGCGAGGGCGTAGGTGACAGCGAGCAAGGTGAGGAGGAGCAGCACCCGCTCTCGGGCGCTCAAACGCTCAAGGGCGGAAGTCACACGTGAGAAACGTATGGTCATGGTCGGGCGTGGGCCTTGGGTGGAGCCACACTGGAGACCAGGAAGCGGAAAAGGCCAGGCGTCTTCTTCATCCGTCGGAGGAAGAGAACATGGAAGCGCGGGACGGGATCGTCCGCACGGTGCAAGAGCAGGAGCAGGCGGGCGACGTACGCGGGAACGGCCTCGGCGCGAACGGCGCGCCCGGCGAGAAGCACGCGCTCCCCGCCGCGACGGATGGCAATGCGCGTCAGCCAGAGTCCTGGAACGACCGCGCGGCCGAGCGCGACGAGAACCGGTGAGAACCCGTGGCGGTTCCCGTAACGGTGGCTGGCGAGCACGGCGAGCGCCGCTCGGCGGGCGGTGAGTCGCGCGCGGGCGCGGGCGATTTCCGAAAGCAAGAGGGGGCTCGGCCGGTGGGCGCGTGCCCGAGCTTCGAGCGAGCGGAGGTGACCGCCGACGATCCGAGTGTCGATCTCGAGTCGGTGGAGCTCGGCGGACGTCTGCGCTTTGGCCCACCATCCGGCGCCATAGACGGCGGCGAGGGCGAGCACGAAGAGGAGCCAGAGACGGACGATCGTGCGCGGGCCGAGAGGTATCGAAGCCGTTCGCAGGAGGGGCTGATAGAGATTGACGTTCTGAATCACGTTCCGTCCTCGTCACGGAGAAGCGCGCCTACGGCAAGACAGAGACCGTTTTCGTCCTCCGGGCGAACAGGAGGGCGCATCTCCCCGAGCACGCCGATCAAAGAAAAGGTTGTGCACGCCAGCCCGAGGCGTGCTCCGACCGCGTCCGGGAGAGCGGGGTCGGGTGTGGGCAGAGGGAGAAACACGACGCTTTTCGGAAGGGGAAGACGGTAGTGCCGATCGACGTAGTCGAGCGAGCGTTGGATCTCGAGCGCGACTCTTTCGCAAAAAGTCTCACGATCCGCCGCATCCGCGGGTTGACCGAAGTCCAGACGGCGGGCCAGATAGACGGTGCGTCCACGGCAGATCAGAAGGCAGCCCTGGCGGGCCTCGCAGTAGACCGCGACGACACCCTCGGCCTCTGCCGGGTGTGTGGTCACGAGATTGCGCAGGCACAGTTCGGGGATGTCGATCACCGAGAGCGCGGCCGGTGAGGCCGCCACGTCTTCGATCACGGCGCGTAGCCGGGCGGTCGGCGCGGCGGCGACGTAGATCATCCGCGGGCTTCCGGGGCGTGTTTCGACCGGAACTTCAAAGGCGTCAAGGGTGGCGTCGTCCGGGTGATAGTCGATGAGTTCGCGGATTTTCCAGCGCAGTGCCCCCCTGATTTCGGACGGTGGGACCTCGGGGCGCTCGAGAAGGAAAAGGCTGAAGCTATCCCAGGGCAGCACAACGTGGAGACGGTCGCGGCGTGAGCCTTGGCTCCGGAGCGCACGGACCGCGCCGTCCGCGTCCGCCGTCTCGAGGGAGTTCCAGCCTTCGAGCGTCAACGGAGCCCGGAATGCCGGGGAGGCGACGGCGGTCACGATTCGGTCCCCGATCCAGGCTCGAGCGATGCGGCGGGCGCCCCTACGGCGGTGAAAGACAGGCTTCTTCACTTCTTCATCACTTGTTGTGCTGTGGATCCGTTTACGGCTTTGAAGCTCGGGCGCTTGAAGAGGATACGCTCCCCAAGCATATCAGCATATCTTAGGGGAAGGCCTATCGTAGGCCGCTCGCGTGCGGGCTTCTCCCAGCCTGGCCCCTCGGCTATCCCCCGTCGGTGCAGGCTCCGGGAGCGGGCGGCACCTCGAGGCTTCCCGTGAGTCTCTCGAGATCGAGCCCGTGACGCGTGAGGTAATCGAGGATGCCGGCGTTGATCTTCCCGGCGGCGAGAGGATCGTAGAAAAGGGCGGTGCCCAGTCCGACGGCATGGGCACCGGCGATGAGAAAGGCGAGAGCATCCTCGGCCGTGGTGATGCCTCCTTGACCGATGATGGGGACGCCGTGGGGGCGGGCGACTTCGTAGACCTCTCGGACGCGGAGGAGGGCGAGAGGGCGAATGGCCGGCCCGGAAAGTCCCCCTCGTCCGTAGGCGAGGCGAGGACGCCTTGTCTCGACGTCGATCTCCATGCCGGTAAAGGTGTTCACTGCCGCGAACGCGTCCACCCCAGCCTCGAGCAGGCGGCGCGCGTTCTCGCGGATGTCGGTCTGGTTGGGGGAAAGTTTCGCGATGAGGGGTTTTGCGGTCGCGGACCGACAGGCCTCCGCCACACGGGCGGACATGTCCGGGTCGTTGCCGAATTGGATTCCTCCGGCCCGGACGTTGGGGCACGAGATGTTGAGTTCAATGGCGTCGATTGGACTGTCGTCGAAGCGGCGTGTGACGGCGACGTATTCTTCGATGGTCGATCCCGAAACGTTGGCGATGAACCGCGTGTCGTTGAAATTCAGCGTTGGAAGAATTTCGCGAACGACGTATTCGACGCCGGGGTTTTGAAGACCGATGGCGTTGAGCATCCCCGCCGGGGTTTCACAGAGGCGGTGCGGGGGATTGCCCGTGCGGGGGGCGAGGGTGGTGCCCTTGAGGACGACGGCACCGATTTCGCGGTAGGAAAAGCCCTCGACCCGCGTGTACTCGTGCCCAAAACCCACACAGCCCGAAAGAAGCACAACGGGTGAGGTCAAGCGTAGACCGCAGAACACGACAGCGAGGCGGGGATCGGGGCTCGTCACTCGTGTTTTGCCTCCCGCCCGAGCAACAGTTGTACCGCATGCTGCGGATCGAGCCCTTCGTGCAGGATGCGGTTGACGACGCTGCAGATCGGCATCTCCACACCGATCTGTGCGGCCCGCTCGCTCACGGCCCGACTGCTCAGCACCCCCTCGGCCGTCTGCCCGATCTCGGCTTGCGCCGCGGCCAAAGACTTCCCGCCGGCCAGGAGACGCCCCAGCCGGTGGTTGCGTGAGGCGTCGTCGGTGGCGGTGAGAACGAGATCGCCCAGACCCGAGAGCCCCATGAAGGTGGCGCGCCGCCCCCCGAGCGCCGTCCCGAGACGGATGATCTCGGCCAGCCCGCGGGTGATCAGTGCGGCGCGGGCGTTGGCTCCCATGCCGAGGCCGTCGCCGAGCCCGGCACCGATGGCTACGACATTCTTGACCGCGCCGCCGATTTCGGCTCCGACAACGTCCCCCGATACGTAGACACGGAGCGTTCCGCGGTGCAAGATTTTCTGGAAGGTGCGTCGGGTCCGGTCGCGTGAAGCCACGACGACCGCGGTCGGGTCGCCGCGTGCCATTTCGCGCGCAAAGCTCGGCCCGGCCAACACAGCCAGTGGGTGCGAATCGCCGAGGACTTCCGCGGCGATCTCGTGCGGCAAGGCCCCTCCCGGCCACTCGATTCCCTTGCAGGCGAGAAGGACGGGGACCTCGGGGTGAAGGTCGCGGACGACGCGGGTGAGCGTGGCGCGCAGTGCGGAGGAAGGAACAGCGAGTACGATCGTGTTCGCTCCGGTGACGATCTCCGCAAGGTCCGTTCCGATCGTGAGCCCCGAAGGCCAAGGAATTCCGGGTAGATAACGCGAATTTTCACCGTGCTCTTGGCAGAGTCGCGCGTGCTCTCCGCGGCGGGTCCACAGACGGGTGGTGTGTCCACCCGAGGCCAGATGCACCGCAAGAGCTGTTCCCCAGGAACCGGCGCCCAGAACAGCCATTCTGCGCGGTGATCTCACAATCGCCTCAGAGTGGGGGGGGGCTGGCGGGAGCGCCTTGTCGGTGGCGGTAGACGTCTTCGAAATTGATGGGCTGGAGGACAAAAGGTGGGAAGCCTCCGTGCAGAACGAGGTTCGAAATGCTTTCGCGGGCGTAGGGGTAGAGCTGCCCGGGAGCGTAGATGTTGAGGATGGCCTCAAGCTCTTCCTGGGGGAACCCGCGCACCAGGAAAAGTCCGGCCTGCTGGACTTCGGCCACGAAGACGATGGCCTCGGCGTCCTTGCCGGTCAGGGTCAGGGTAAGGACGACCTCGCGTAGGTCTTCGCTGCCCGGCACGAGGTTGACGGTGTTCTGGATATTGAGTTCCACCGACGGAGGGGGGCTGGCCAGGGAGGCCGGAGCTCGGGGCGATTCGAAGGAGCAATCCTTGAGATAGATCCTCTCCAGACCGAACAGGCGCTCGGGTAGATCGCCGTTGGCGGAAGGGGTGGGGTTGGCTGTGCTCATGCGTCGGTCCAGGTGGTCAGGGAGAATCAGGAGGGGGCATCGAAGCGCCGTGCGAGTTCCCCCGAATGGTCCAGTTCGTGTAGCTCGTCGTATCCGCCGATGAGCGTCCCATCGAGAAAGATCTGGGGCACGGTTCGCATGCCGGTGCGGGCGACAAGAGCCGCGCGTGCCTCGGCGTTGTGGGTGAGGTCGATTTCCTGGTAAGCCCAGCCACGCCGGTCAAGCAGATCCTTCGCTCGTTGGCAGTAGGGGCAGGAGACGGTGGTGTAGAGGGTGAAGCGGGCGGTCACGGTGTTCAAAGCGGATCTTTCCCACGGACGAGAGGCAGATGCTCGGCTTTCCATTCCGCAAGTTCATGGACGAGGACGCCGAGGGTGAGTTCAGGATGACGGGCGCGCAGCCGTCGTGCGATTCGCGTGGCGTCCGGCCCGTAAAGAACGAGGCCCGGTGGGGATTTCTTGAGCAGTCCGGGCAGCCGGTCGTCGAGTTCGGCGGACGGGATGTGAAGAGCGTGGGCAATGTGCCCGGATTCGTAGGCCGAGCGCGAACGTAAGTCGAGGACGAGGGCTCCAGCGTTGATGCGTCTCACGGTCTCGTGAGGATCGAGCGGCTGGAAGCCGCGGCGGCGCCGGTCGATCTCGTCTGCGGCGAGAAGAAACAGGACGATACCAAGGGCGGCGAGCAGCCAGGGGTGGGCGCGGGCAAACAGGCTGAGACGAGACACGTTTAAGGAATCGGAGCGGAACTGAAGCGGCCTGGAATTATACGGTGGACCACCCCTCAGACCTCGGGGGTGCATGGCCGAGACCGTGATGCCGGGCTGTCTCTACGACGGCAGCAATAATCTCTCCGAGGCGACCGTGGAAGAAATGGCTGGCTCCGGGAACGGAGATGAGATTGGGCGGGGGGGAGATCGACGCAGCCCAGGCACGCACGGCTTTGGTGTCGACGACCTCGTCGGCGTCCCCCTGAATGAGGAGCCAGGGGCAGGGCGGGGCGGCAGGGTTGGTGATCATGGCTACGGGAGGAGCGACCGTGACCAGAAAAACGCTTCGGAGCTCAGCCGCGAGATCGAAAGCGAGAGCGGCACCGAAGGAAAATCCCATGATCCACAGGGGCAGGCTCGGGTAGCGGGCCTGAAGCCAGGACGCCGCGGCCCGCGCGTCATCTTTTTCTCCGCGCCCGCCGTCGTAGTGCCCCGCGCTTGTGCCGACGCCACGGAAATTGAAGCGCAGGCTCAAGGCACCCAGGCGGCCCGCGGCCCGAGCGAGGGTGGTCACGACCTTGTTGTTCATCGTGCCCTGGTAAAGGGGATGAGGGTGGAGGAGGAGGGCTTTGGCGACGGGGTCGGAGGGAGTCGTGACAGCGGCTTCGAGGCGTCCCGCAGGTCCCTCGAGGACGATGGGTTCGGTGCGGATCATGGCGGACAGCCCCGGCGGATCTCGCTCATTGTAAGTCGACGCGTGGATCCAGTCCCCCCCCCCCCGGGCTTGTCAGCCGGCGCGGCATCAGTTAGGATGCCGGGGTCACGCGTCGCGCCGGACCCCCGGCCTTGGAGTCCTTGCATGAATCTCTTTCGCCGCAAAGACATCGCGGAGGTGGCTCCGCCATCTGCCCTGAAGAAAGTTCTCGGCCCGGTCGACCTCACGCTCATGGGCATCGGTTGCATTGTGGGTGCGGGCATCTTTGTGCTCACCGGCGTGGCGGCAGCGACTTCGGCGGGCCCAGCGATCGTCCTTTCTTTCGTGCTTGCGGGCGTGGCCTGCGCCTTCACGGCGCTCTCCTACGCCGAGCTTGCCTCGACCATCGGCGGAGCGGGCAGTGCGTACAGTTACGGTTACGCCACGCTGGGGGAGATCGTCGCCTGGATCATCGGCTGGGATCTCATCCTGGAGTACGGGGTCGGGGTCTGCACCGTGGCCGTCGGCTGGTCGGGCTACGTCACGAATGCGCTGAGCGCCGTGGGGGTCCGTGTCCCGGCGGTTCTCACGGCTGGTCCTTTCCAGGCCCTTCCGCACCACGCGGGCCACGGCGACTTCAACGTTCTTGCGGCCGGCATCATCCTGGTCCTTGCGCTTCTCCTCGCACTTGGCGCCAAGTTGAGCGCACGATTCAACGCGATCATGGTTGTGGTCAAACTCCTCGCGCTCGGGCTCTTCATTGTTCTGGCGCTGCCGCACTTTAATGTTCACCTCTGGCATCCCTTCATTCCTCCGCGGACAAATCACCACTTTGGCTGGCAGGGCGTGGTCGAGGGAGCCTCACTGATCTTTTTTGCCTACATCGGGTTCGATGCCGTTTCGACAGCGGTTGAAGAAACGAAGAACCCGCAGAGGGACGCCCCGATCGGCATCCTGGCTTCTTTGTTCATCTGCACGCTGCTTTATATGGTCGTCGCCGCTCTTCTCACGGGCATCGTGCCCTACCAGACACTCAACGTTCCTTCCCCTGTGGCTTCGGCTTTGATCCACATCGGCTATCACTGGGGGGCGGCGGCGGTCGCCGTCGGAGCGATTGCCGGACTCACGACGGTGATGCTCGTTCTCTATTTTGGTCTCTCGCGCATTCTGATGTCGATGGGCCGGGACGGGCTTTTGCCCCCGGTCTTTGGCCGTGTGCACCCGAAGACCGGAACGCCGGTGCCCGTGATTCTGGGACTCGGTGTTCTCATGGCTATCGTGGCCGGCTTCACCCCGATCACAGATCTTGCCAAACTTGTGAACATGGGAACGCTCGCCGCTTTCACGGTCGTCTGCCTCGGCGTGATTTGGTTGCGCGCCAATCGACCGGAGCTCGAGCGGCCCTTCCGCACGCCGTTTTCACCCCTCTTCCCCGCGTTGGGAGCCTTGATCTGCTTCTACCTCATGCTGAATCTCCCGGCGCTGACGTGGCACGCCTTCTTTATCTGGCTCGCGGTCGGCCTCGGCGTCTATGCGGGCTACTCCGTGCGCCACAGCCACCTTGCGGCGGGGGCGCCTGTTCGCTCGGGGTCATCCTGAGGTCGGCCGCATCGCCGAGAACGGCTGAGAGGACGTGAAGAGCGCAAACGAAACGCGCTGCGCGTCGTAGGGCCGCCTCCGGGCGCGGTGGTCGTCCTGCACGCACTTGCGGCTTATCGTCGCGGATTTGCGAGTTCGCGCCGGTTTGCCTCGGGGACGAACGTACGATCGGGCTGGATTTCTTTGAGATTCGGCAACGGAGTGGGGCCGATGGTGGCGCGTTCGTGTTCAGCCCGTCAGGAGGGGCACCGTTAGCTCAGAACGTCGGCCCCCCTCCTGCAAAAAGCTGTGACGATCGGGGGGCTCAGCCCCCGATTCGCGCCACCCTCGTCCGGGGTTGCACGCCCGGGATCTCCCGGCCGACGGTACGCGGCCGGTCTCCTCTCTACAAGGACGAGAGGCACGAGGACCGTTCGTGCTCGGAGCTTCTCGTTCAGCGGCAGTGGCGATCCGCGAAGCCAATGCTGATCAAGCCTGTCCCACTGGCGAGCCGCACGTCGAGCCCTGGGCCGCTTCCGCCGGACAGGGCCTCTCCCACCATCCCGCCGTGGAAATGAAACCCTGCGGGGAGTGCGGACGTATTGACGTGGCCCACACCCGCACGAGCTCTCAATCGGGCGAGTCGGCAGGGGAGCCCCTGAACCGCGATGTGCCCCACGCCGGTCTGCACGTCGATCCGGCCGTGGGGCCGAAACGGGATCGGCGCCAGACGAAGCACAACATTGCCCACCCCGCTATGGAGGCGTACGAGCCCCGCGACAGCCGGTAGTTCAAAGTGTTCAACATTGATTGTGCCGACGCCGTCGTGCACCTTGAGAAGACGGGTGCGCTCACGCCTGAGCGTGACCGCACCCACGCCCACGTGGAGAACAATCCCTCCTCTCAGGCCCGTAATTTGCACCTTTCCGACGCCATCGTGGATGCGTACCCCGAAGCGCGGTGGAAGGACCAGCGTCCAGTCCGCACGGACATGACGGGGGGCGACACCGTCGGCGTTCACGAGACCGAGGCGCAGGCTGCTTCCTTGCCGTGCTGCGACAACCCTGAGTCCGTGAGGAACCCGGGTGCACGAACTTGCTCCCCAACGGAAGAGACCAAAGAGGCTGAAGCCGGATGATCCGTGCCGACAGCGGACGCGGACCTTCACGGCGGGAGCGGTTATCGTTGTAGCCGGCGTGATCCGGATCATTCCGACGCGGTTGTGCAGGACGAGACGGTCGATACCGGTTGTGGGGATCGGGCGCTTGAGGATGACACCCGCGACGGCCGATGCTTCGAGCGCGAGGATCCCGCAGAGAGCGAGGGCCACAAAAACGCGACGGGCAATCACGGGTGGCGGCACGGAAGAAGAAGGGTGGTGAGAGGACATGGGCAGGGACTCCGGGTGATGCAGAAGGTCAGTGTTCCAGACGCGCGTAGAGCCGCGTGGCCAGGGGGAGGAGCACAAGCCCCAGCGCCGTGTTGAAGAGGAGCATCGGGACGTGGAGCTCGTGGGGCTTGAAATGGAGCACCGATGTGAACGGGTCTTCCCTCAGGAGGAGCGAAAGCCAGTGACCGAGGGGAGGCACAAAATCACCCACGATCATGAGAGTCAGCCCTCCCAACAGGGCGAAGGCGACCGGATGCCCTCGACCCTTGCTGGCCCCTGAGACAACGAGGAGATAGCTGTAGAACGGGAAAAGCCAAAGGGCTTGGGCGAGAAACGCCGTGAAGGCAAGGAGCACGAGAGTGGGGGTCTCGACGAGGAGACTGGTGGCACTTGCAAGGGCGCCCCCCCCCGTCACGAACTGCCCGATCAGATCGACGAGGCCGAGGCTCGTCGGGACCAGCGCCGTCAAGACCGCGGCCAGGAGGGGGAGGACAACGGTGCACAGAAGCACACGAACCGTGATCACCTCCCCCGGCGTGAGCCCGATCCCTTTCCAGAAGAGGGCCTCGTCACGCCCATCCCTGTCGTGGAGCGACCGGCAGAGGTAAAAGAGGACGACGATCTGTAGCGCGATGTTAAATGCGTTTCCACTCACGCTTGCGATGGCGTCAAGACGGTGGAAATTGATCGGGAGATAATGGATGTTGCGGACGCCGCGGATCCAGTCGAGCGGGATCCCCGCCGCGTTGACGAGCGCGCCAACCACGGACAGGAACGCCACAAACAAGGCCGGAAGCAAGCTGAGCATTACGGGAACGGTCCAGAACTTGCGACGTCTCGCGGCGAATTCTTTGAGAAGAACCGATTCGATATGGGCAGGGTTCATGGTTGGGCTCCAGCTGATGAAGACGGTGTCATGAGGGCTTGGACGAGCTCGGGGATTTCTAGAGGGATCTCTTCGCCCAGATGCGACGCAAGATCCTCGGGGGGATCACGGAAGAGGCAAATGTCGCGCCCCCAATGTGGACGCACGAAGAGAGGGTGAAGTGCGGCGGCCTCGGCCTTGCGCTCCGCAGAGACGAGAACCGCCCGATAGCGCCGACGCAGCTGCTCGGCTTCCTCGAATAACGTCAGGCGACCGGAGTCGAACACGGCGAGGTGGGTGAAGAGCTGGGCCACGTCCTCGGGGCGGTGGGTCACGAGCACCACCGTCCGACCTTCGACATACTCGGCAAGGAACTCGCGCCAGAAAAGGTCACGGTAGAGCGGATCAAGGCCGGCGAGAGGCTCGTCGAGGAGGATCAATTCAGCGTCCGAGGCGAGAAGAAACGCCGCTTCGACTCTGGCCAGAGTCCCTTGCGAGAGCGCGTCCAGACGAAGATCAAGGTTTCGGATGTCGGCCCGTACAAGATGGTGCTCGGCGCAACGCCGATCGAAGCGGGGATGGACGCGGCTGTAGAGGTCGAGGACGTCACGGATGCGGAAGCGGGCAGGTAGGGTGGGGCGTTCCCCCCTGTACGCCAGGCGGGCGTTGGGTTGCCCCGGATGCCGTCGTGGATCCGAACCGAGGACGAGGAGGGTGCCCTCCGCGAAGGTTTGGCCGGAGAGCGCGCGGAGCAACGTGCTCTTTCCGGCTCCGTTGCGTCCCACAAGCAGCACAAAAGCCCCTTGGGGAACGTGGAAATCGATTCCGTCGAGAGCGCGAATCTCCCCGTAGTTTTTGCGAAGGCCCGCGGCGGCAATGGGATCGTTCATGGCGTTTTGTCCTCATTCGGAGGAGAGTTGAGCAGTGTTGTGGGGTCGAGACCGAGGCGGCTGATCGTGCGGAGAATCTTGGGCCAGTGACGCGTGCGGAATACTTCACGCTCGAGGGCGAGAAGCCGCTCACGCCCGCCTTGGCGGACGAACATGCCGATGCCGCGCCTTTTTTCGATGACCCCTTCATCCTCGAGCATCTGGAAGGCTCTGAGGACGGTCAGAGGGTTGAGCCGATAGTCGCTCGCGATCGTGCGGACCGAAGGAAGGGGGTCGCCGTCGTGGAGCGGACTGTCAAGGATCATGTCGGCAAGTCGTTCTCGGACCTGGAGGTAGATCGGGGAGTCAGGGAACCAGTCTGTCAAAATGGGGCATTCCAATGAAAATGAATGAAAACATTAGATTAAATAATTGTCATATAGACATGTACTTTACTATAACACCTATTCACCCCTTTGTCAAATAGGATCCACTGAAGGTCATTCGTGGCATTTTGAGTACGGATCCTAGCGACTAGGTAGAGGGGACGAAGGTCGCCGTGCGGCCCTTGGGAAATAGAAGGAAATTGATGGCCTCCCAGGCGCAGAAGCGAGTCCTGTCCTGTTTGGGCCAGAGAGTAAGCTCGGGTTGACTCGAGAGACCCGGATCATGGAGATGTCGCCTCAGCCTTCCTTGGCCGGAGGCTGTTTTCGTGTCGGTTAGGCTCTAGCGGGGGAGAAGATCGGTGATCCCGTCGCGTTCCTCGCGAAGTTCCTTCTCGCTGGCGGCGATCCGAGCCCTTTGAAACTCATCGAGCTTGAGATCCTGGGTCACTCGGTAGCTTCCCTCGGATGTCCGTACCGGGTAGCCGAAGAAAATGCCGGGGGCCACACCGTAGCTCCCATCGGCCGCGACCCCCATGCTGGTCCAGGAGGACCCCTCCGTGCCCCGGATCCATGTCCGCATGTGATCGAGAGCGGCGGAGGCTGCCGACGCTGCCGAGGAGGCGCCCCTTGTCTTGATGACTGCGGCTCCGCGTTGCTGAATGGTGGGGATGAATTCCTTCTCGTACCAGCTTCGCTCGACGAGCTCGAGCGCCGCTCGACCCCGTACCGTCGCGTGGTCAATGCAGGGGAATTGTGTGCTCGAGTGGTTGCCGAAAACGACGATCCCAGCGACGTCGCGGATCATGGCCCCCGCCTTTCGCGCCAGCGCAGAGACCGCACGGTTGTGGTCGAGGCGCATCATCGAGCTGAACTGATGGGTGGAGAGCGAGGGGGCGTTGCTCGCGGCAATCAGGGCGTTGGTGTTGGCCGGGTTACCGACGACGAGAACACGCACATCGCGGGCGGCTTGCCGATCGAGTGCGCGCCCTTGGTTGGCAAAGATCTCCGCGTTCACGCGGAGAAGGTCCTTGCGTTCCATTCCGGCGGTGCGCGGACGGGAGCCGACGAGGAACGCCAGGTCGGCGTCGCGGAACGCGACCTCCGCCCGGTCACTGGCCACGACGTCGTGGAGGAGAGGGAACGCCCCGTCCTCAAGTTCCATGACGACGCCCGAGAGAGCTTGGGCCGCTTGGGGGATTTCGAGAAGTTGCAGGACGACGGGCTGATCCGGCCCAAGGAGATCTCCCGCCGCGAGACGGAAGACGAGGGCGTAGCCGATGTTGCCGGCGGCACCAGTGACGGCGATGCGGACGGGTTTGGTCATGGGGTGATCCTCGTGGAGCTGGTGAAATTCTAGCAGGTGTTGCCATTCTCTCACGTGCGCCGCAGCAGCGAGCGGTCCGACTTGGAATGGTGGAGACGAAACCGGCCATGCCCGATATGCTTCTTGCCTTCGACAACGTTCTCACCGTCGAGGAAGTGCACACCGTTCGAACCCAGATCGAAGTCCTCGATTTTGCGGACGGTGCAAAAACGGCGGGTCCTGGTTCACGGAGCCGGGAAAACAATCTCCAGCTGGCCGACGACGAGCGTACACAGGCCGTCCGCGGGTTCGTCCGCGATGCACTCCTGCGTCATCAGCTGTTCCAGTTTCTTGTTCTCCCGCAACGGATCATGGCCCCGATGTTCAATCGCTACGACGTCGGAATGTACTACCAGGATCATGTCGATTTCCCACTTCTTGGGCCACCGCCACCCATGCGTGCCGATTTGTCCGTCGCGCTCTTTCTTTCCGCACCGGAAGAATACGACGGGGGGGAACTCGTGATCGGAACTGGCTACGGGGACCAGACGGTCAAGTTACCCTCAGGAGCCGCGGTGGTGTATCCGGCCTACTACATTCACCGCGTTGAGCCCGTGCGTCGGGGGTCGCGGCTTGCGGCCATCACAACCGTCCAGAGCGCGATTCGCGAGGAGCCCAAGCGGGATCTCGTGGCCGACCTCGTGCGGCTCATGCGTTGGGTTCAGGACGTGGCCCCGCAGAGCGACGAGGCACGCCTCGTGACAAGATTCACGCCAACCTCATTCGTCTTTGGGCGGAAACCTGAGCGGTTTCAGCTCTCGTCGAGAAAACTTTTCAGACGTTCGGCTCGGGAGGGGTGGCGAAGCTTACGCAGGGCTTTCGACTCGATCTGCCGGATTCGTTCCCGGGTGACCTCGAACTCCTTGCCGACCTCTTCCAAGGTGTGTTCTGTGCTCATACCGATGCCGAAGCGCATGCGGACCACTTTCGCCTCGCGGGGCGAGAGGGAATTGAGGACGTCCTGCGTGGTGGTGGTGAGGCTTTCCGAGGTCGTTGACTCGACCGGGCTCACGCTCGCCTCGTCGACAAGAAAATCACCGATATGGGAATCCTCGTCCTCGCCGACGGGGTTTTCCATTGACACCGGTTCCTTGGCGATCCGCATGACCT
Organism: Pseudomonadota bacterium; assembly: GCA_021839245.1. Taxonomy (GTDB): domain Bacteria; phylum Pseudomonadota; class Gammaproteobacteria; order JAKAQQ01; family JAKAQQ01; genus JAKAQQ01. Next base: position 33,011 of record JAKCBQ010000007.1, on the reverse strand, counting down.
TGCGCACTTTGTCTTCCGGCATCTCCATGCGTGCCGCGACCTCCGAGGCCGTGGGCTCGCGGCCGAGCTCCTGAAGAAGCTGGCGGGAGACACTGTTGAGTTTGTTGATCGTTTCAATCATATGAACCGGGATGCGGATCGTCCGCGCCTGGTCGGCAATCGAACGGGTGATGGCTTGACGAATCCACCATGTGGCGTAGGTCGAGAACTTGTAGCCGCGTCGGTACTCGAACTTGTCGACCGCCTTCATGAGACCGATGTTCCCTTCTTGGATGAGGTCTAGGAACTGAAGACCACGGTTCGTGTATTTTTTGGCGATGGAAATGACGAGACGTAGGTTGGCCTCAACCATCTCTTTCTTGGCCCGTTTGGCTTGGCTCTCTCCGCGCAGGAGCTGACGGTGAATTTCCTTGATGTCGGCGATCGTGAGGTGGTGAAGCGCCTCGATCTCCGAGAGACGGGCTTGGAGTGCAACCACGTCGTTTCGTCCCGCGCGGAGGGCCGAAGACCACTTGCGCTTGGCGCGGATGTGACGATCGAGCCAGTGGGGATCGGTGCACGAAGGCGGGAAGGTACGAAGAAAATCCTCGCGTGGCATACCCGCGCGAACAACGCAAATTTCGTGAACTGCCCGTTCGATCCGGCGAATCTCCTCGATGGTCTGAAGGAGTTCACGGGTGAGGAGTTCCTGGGCACGCGGAGAGAGACGCAGCGTCCGCATGGTCTCGGCCGCGGATTTGAGAGCCCGGAACGCCTGCATCTTCCCCGGCGTCTTGGCCAGCGCCCGCATGGCTCGCTGGTAGGAGCGATGTAACGCACGCATGCGTGCGGTGACAGCTTCGGCGTCGGGTCCGGTCTCCCCCGGTGCGGAGCCCTCATCGTCGACTTCGAGATCGTCGTCGTCTTCGCCGCCGCTCGCGTCAGCCGCGTCTTTCACGTCCGCGTTCGCCGTCGCGCTCCGCGCTACGGTCGGCTGTCCGTTGGCTTCGACGCTCACTCCCGTGGTGGGGTCGCGGAACCCGAGGATGACTTCGGTCAGCTTAAGTTCTCCTCGGCCGACCCGTTCGTACTCCGCCAAGAGCCGCGCGAGCGCGCCGGGAAACGTACTGAGTGCGACGTACATTTTGTTGAGGCCTTCCTCAATCCGCTTGGCGATCCGAATCTCACCTTCGCGCGTGAGGAGTTCGACTTGACCCATCTCGCGCATGTACATGCGTACCGGGTCGGTGGTGCGCCCGAAATCGGCCTCGACGCTGGCCAGAGTGGCAGCGGCCTCTTCGACCACTTCTTCGTCGGTCGGGATCGAGAAGCCCGAATTGAGGATCAGGGCTTCATCCTCGGGAGCCGTCTCGTGGACCGGGATCCCCATCTCCGTGATGACGCTGATGATTTCGTCAAACTGCTCGGGGTCGTTGACCTCGCTCGGGAGATAGTCGTTGATATCCGAGAACGTCAGATACCCCTGCTCTCGTCCTTTGGCGATGAGATGGAGAAGATGGGTGTTGCGGTCATCGCTCATGGAGTAAACCTCGCCTCCCGGCTGAATTGCCAGCTCAATCGCTGCGGCTGGGAGGGAAACTGAACCACGAATTATATGGCCGTTCAGGGCAGATTGCACAAGATCTTACTCTTCAGCATCAGATGGATAACACTATATTATTGATTTTATTTATTTTCATGGTTTGAACAGCGGGCCATCCCGCTACAACCTCAGCAGCGTCTGGGACAGGCTTCCCAGGCGATCGTTGATCGTTGAACCGAACCCCACACTCTATGTCATGTTGATCGCCAGCAACGGCCCAGTCGGCGAATGGGGGCAGGTGTTCGACGACGCGGTCGCCGCCACCGCCATCCTCGATCGATGGCTGAACCATAGACAGGTCGTCACGATCCGGGGCGACAGCTACCGGCGACGCGACAAGCGCCGCAGCGGCCTTCTGCAGAAGGCCGCTGCCCCCACCCCGATCACGTCGGAGAGTTGATTAATCCTGGGGGTCAATTCCAGATGTCGTCAGGGGGTTAAATCTTCGTGTCGCTTGACACGCGCCTCCGGTCCATCGTTCACGCGCCCTGATGGCAACGTTCTCGTTTCGCGAGAGCACCCCGGCACATCATGCAGTGGCTCCTCCCTCCTCAGGACGGCGCGAGATCCGGAGCTTGCGAGCTGGGGGAAGGCCCCTGTACTCTAACTTGCAGGACGGACGCTTGTCATCAAACTCGCCCCGCCCTTGCTTGATGTTCTGAAAACGGAGAATCCAACATGTCCAAGTTGCCGGGAAGAACAGGGTTGGCCACCTGCGCGGTCGATCCCCGTCGCTTTTCCTCGCTGGTGCTTCTGAGCGGTCTCGTCCTTGCTCTCGCTGCCTGTGGAAGCACTCGCCAGGTCCGAGCCCAGACGACCCCGTCCGCCTCGGGAGCGGATTCCGCGACATCCCTCTCCGCGATCCAGGCCAAGATCGCCGGCAATCAGGCCAAGATCGCTCGAGACATGGCCCGTCTCAAGGCCTTGGAAGCCCACATGCCGCCGGTACCTGGGACCGTTCCCAACCCAATCCCCGGATCCGGTTCTCTCAAGAGTTGGAACAAGCCGGGCGTCTACAAATGGGTTGTTCCAACCGGGGCCGGTTTCATCGAGATCGCGGCGTACGGGGGGTCGGGCGGAGGAGGCAACTCGGGGTGGGTACGGGCGCCGGGAGTGGGTATGGCCTACACCTGCGAGAACGAATCCAAGTGCTTTGGTGCGGGTGGAGGTGGTGGTGGAGCTTCGGCCGTCCTGGCGGCGGGCTCGCCTCTCGTCTTGGCTCCCGGGGGCGGAGGTGGAGGCGGAAGTCTTTTCGGTGACGACATCGCCGGTGGTGCCGGAGGCAACGGGGGGAGTGCTGCCGAGGTCATCCCGCCGGTTTTTTTCTCCGTTGTCTCCAGTCGTCGGCTCTGGGCCGACTGCCGGCCGCATTGCCTCCACGACGGTGAGGTTCTCACCATCTTCGTCGGAGGGGGCGGAGGAGGAGCCTCGGGGAACACGCCCGGGAAGGGAGGATTCGGCTACGGCGGGCCGGGGGGCTCGGGCGGTGCACGCTGCGGAGGTGCGGGAGGGTCGGGCGGCCGCTACGATGGAGGTGGGGGTGGCGGGGCCGCCTGTGTCTGGGATCGGCCCGGGGGGATGGGTGGCAGCGGGGCCTACGGGGGTGGCGGCGGCGCCGGGACCCTCGGCGGCGAGAGCTGCTATGAACACGGGGGAGCTGGTGGGGGCTTCATCGGAGAGGGGGCCCCTTCCGGGACGTGGAGGCATCCGTATGGTGAGAACGGTCCCTGTGGAGGAGGACGGGGTGGGATGGGACTCGACCCGGCCGTGGTTCGACCAGGGGCTGGCATGATAGCCGGCGGTCGTGGCGGGCAGATCCAGGACCCGGGGGCTCAAAACGGAAAGAATGGTGATGTCGTGATCACAATCGGCGTCTCGCACGGCTGAGGGGGAGGTTTGCTCGTGCTCCGTTCGGGGACCGATCGACGGGGACGGATCCTGGGGACGCGGGCCCGTCCCATTCGATTTCGAGCACCGCACAGAACGCGTCCGAGACACGCGGACGGTGAGAGAGAGGACTCTCCCCGCGGCGCGGCCGGGGCGGGCCAGAGGGCCCGCGAGTCCGTAGTGCACGCCGCGGTAGAGGAAGGGATGGCGCATTGATGCTCCTGTTCTAGTCATGACCCTTCATTTATTTACCGCGGCGATTTGGCTGCCCGGCTGTGCCGCCGGCGGAGAAGTTCGACTGTGGCCCTGATCTCGAGTCGGACGCTGTCAGGGGGGAGGAGGGTCTCTTGAGCCGCAAGGCGATTGAGGAAGGTGTGCTCACGCCCGCCGGGTGGGAAATGTGAAAGAATTTCGCTTGTCGTCGGGGGATCTTCCTGCTCGCGGAGCAGTCGGCGAAGGAGCTTGAGAAATTCCGTTCCACGGAACGTCCAAGATGCGAGTTCGTCTTCTTGCGGGAGTTCGCCTGCGAGCTCGGGATGGTGGACGAGAAGGTGAAGGAGACGGCGCATGGCGTCGGGGGCGGGAGGGCGTCCCGGGCGTGCCGTTGGCCGTGGGCCGGAAGACGGTGCTGGGCGCGTGAGGCCGATTTTCTTGCCCAATTCCTGCCCGAGAAGGTCGCGAAAGACCGGATCCCGGACGTTCGCCAGAAGCCGTCGCGCTTCAGAGGCGTAGCGGGCACGCGCCTCGATGGTGGTGAGAGGTCCACAGCGCCGTTCAAGGTGAACAAAGAAGAAATCACTCAGAGGCAGAGCGCTCTCGAGGCGGCGGGCGAAGCCTTCTGCACTTTCTCCCGCAAGGAGCGTGTCGGGATCTTCACCCTCGGGCAACTCGAGATAGGCCGGCCGCCATTCGGGTCTGTAGAGGGGCAAGAGTTTTTCGAGACTGCGGCCCGCTGCCCGTCGTCCGGCCTCGTCACCGTCAAAGCAGAAGACGACACGGGGATCAATACGGAAAAGCCGTTCGGCTTGGATGTCGGTGAGTGCCGTCCCAAGGCAGGCCACCACAGGATCGAACCCGGCCTGCGCGAGGGCGAGGACGTCCATGTAGCCTTCGACGACGATGAGAGGGCCCGCTTGGCGTGCGGCGAGGCGTGCCTCGTGCTCGCCGTAGAGGAGGCGACCTTTGTGAAAGAGCAGACCTTCTGGGGAATTGAGGTACTTGGGCTTTTGATCAGGATCGAGGGCCCGCCCGCCGAAGCCGACGGTTCGCCCCCGTGTGTCCCGGATCGGGAAGAGGAGACGGTGCCGGAAGAGATCGACCGTTTCCCGGCCACGACGACGGATGAGGCCGGCCTCCTCGAGAAGGTGTAAGCGGGGGCCCGTATCGGTCAGGAGGGGTCCGAGGGCTCCTGCCGCGGGTGCGTAGCCGAGCGCGTACCGCGCAGTGGTTTCGCCCCGGACGCCGCGGCGCCGTAGATAAGCCAGGGCGAGCGGGCTGTCGGCGAGTGCACGGCGGTAAAGTGAGGCGGCCTCGTCCAAGAGATCGTAGAGAGGCTGGTATTTCGGCGAGGCTACGGCTCCTCCCGGCGGCGGTGGAGCCCCTGTCATTTCGGCCAGACGGCGGACGGCTTCGGGAAACTCGAGCCGTTCAAACGCCATGAGGAACCCCAGCGCCGAACCGTGTGCCCCGCAGCCGAAGCAATGGTAGAACCCTTTCTGTGGGCTCACCGTGAAAGAGGGGGTTCGCTCCTCGTGGAAGGGACAGCGGCCGATGTACTCGTGCCCGCTTCGCCGGAGTTCGACACGTGCACCCACGAGAGCGACGAGGTCACTGCGGGCCAGGAGATCGTCGATGTAGTCCTGGGGGATGGGTGGGGACACGGCGTCCTGCCGCCGGTGTTGGGGTTAAGTGCCGAGACGGGTCTTGACGCGGGCGCTTACCTCACGCAGGTCGGCGCGCCCCGCCAGTTTGCCGCGCAGAACGCTCATGACGTCGCCCATCCGGGCCGTCCCGACTCCCCCGAGGGCGCTGATCGTCTCCTCAACGAGGCGGGCGATCTCGTCGTCCGTGAGTGGGGCCGGCAGGTAGCGTCGCAAGAGGCGGATCTCTTCCTCTTCACGCTGGACGAGCTCCGCGCGGCCGGCCGCACGGAATTGTGTCAGCGATTCCTCGTGCTGCTTGAGAAGCTTGCCGAGGACTGCAACGACATCGTTGTCTTCGAGCGTGCGTCGCTCGTCGACTTCCCGTTGCTTGATGGCGGCGGCGATGTAGCGCAGTTGGGCGACCTCGTCCTTGCGGCCGGCCTTGAGCGCGGCCGTGGTCTCCGCGGCGAGTCGCTCCTTGAGCGTCATCGACCGTGTCAGTAGTTGCGGCTCATGCGGGTGTTGTCCCGCGCCATTTTCTTGGTGTGCCGCTTGATGGCCGCCGCCCGCTCGCGTTTGCGCTCTTGGGTGGGCTTCTCGTAATACTCCCGGCGGCGAATCTCGGTGAGCACACCGGCTTTTTCGCAGGTTCGTTTGAAGCGCCGGAGAGCGGCGTCGAAACTTTCGTTGTCCTTGACACGTACGATGGGCATGATGCGAGGCGGCCTCCCTTGGGGCGTCTGGACGGGAACGGAGGATTATACCCTCCCGGAAGAGGATTCGGCGGATCTACCCGGAGCCTGATCAAGGTCACGGACATAGATGCGCTGACCATCTCCCGTCCGATAGTAATCTTCGAGCGTGGCCACGAGACGGTAGCCCATCGCGTGGTAGAAAGCATGGGTGTCGGCGTAGGCCGCGCGTGAAGATGTCTGGGCATAAAGGCGGAGCCCACCTAGTCTCGTGCGGATGTCCTCTTCGGTCGCCCGGAGGAGTCCGCGCCCGAGACCTTGCCCGCGCAACCGTGGCGAAACCACGATCCAGTAGAGATCGAACCGACCTTCGGTCGCGGGGATGGCCCCGTAGCAGGTGTAGGCGACGGGAGTTCGGTCGTGTTCCGCGACGAGAAACTCGTAGCCCGAGGCAGCTCCGCGAAGCAGACGCTCGGTCATGAGTTCTCCGGCGACGGCGACTTCCTCCGGCGAGAAGAACGCAGCGAGATCGGCCGTGAGGCGAAGGAGGGGGGCGCAATCGGCCCCCGTAAGGGGCCGGAGGCGCCAGTCAGCCAACTTCCCGATCAAGAGTCGCTTGCCGTACACGGCAGAAGAGTGACCAGCAGCCGTGCGTAGTCGATGCCGGCGGCGTTGGCTGCCGCGACGAAGCCGGCCTGCGGATGCAGAGAGGGGTTCGGGTTGACGTCGATGATTTCGAGCCGGTCGTCCCGCCCTTCGCGGATGTCGAGCCGGGCATAGCTCTCGAGGCCGATGGCGTTCCACACGCGTCGACCGAGATGGGCGAGGGCGGTGCAAAGAGGGGCGTCCTTGGAGTGGTCGAGGAAGCGTCTTTGGGTCTTATGGTAAGCCCGGCTTGCCGGCCGCCATTTGGCCCGGTAATCGACAATTCGTGGTTCGTGCTCTGGCCAGTCGGCGAAGACCGTCTCGGCCACCGGGAGAACACGGGGGGGCTTGTCTGGCTGCGCGGGGTCGCCGAGGAGAGAGACATGAAACTCCCGGCCTTCCACGTAGCGTTCGAGAAACCAGCTTCCCCCGTGGCGCCTGCGCAGGGCTCGTAGGCGTGCCTTGGCTTCGGCCGGACTCCGGACCAGTGCGTGACGGTCGAGTCCAAGGGAACCGTGGGCCTCGATCGACTTGATGAGATACGGAGCGTCGTCGGGGCGCCAGTCCTCAAGACTGTGGATCCACGGCGGTGTCGGCAGCCCGCGCCAGAGGAGGTGCTCTTTCAGCTGTGTTTTCGCCCCGGCGAGCGCAAGCACGTGGGCGGGGTTCCCGCTGCAGGGGATCCCCGCGGCACGGCAGAGCAGTGGCCCGAGGACCTCGTACACAGCATCTCCTTTCCATCCCTCGACGAGATTCACGGCGGCTTTCGGGTGAAGGGCACGCAGGCGCGTGAGACAGGTCTGAGGGCTCGCGCCGAGTACAACAGGAACGGCGGTGAGTCCGCGTGTCGCGAGCGCCGTGCGGACGGCGGCGACGACCTCGAGCCGTTCCCGCTCGTCGGCGTCGGCTCCCGGTAGTGGACGATCGTAAAGGATCGCGATCGTCGCGCGGTCAGACGGCATAGACGTTCGGGCGCCGGAGAGTCTCTTCGAGGACTGCGGCGATGAGTCCGTCGTACGTGAGCCCGCAGGCGCGGGCCAGGATGACGATGTCGGAGCGGACCGGGTGGAGACCGGGGAGAGGATTGATTTCGAGGAAATGTGGCGTCTGCACATCGTCACAACGCACGTCCACCCGCGAGAGGTCACGGCAACCGAGCGTGCGGTGGGCAGCGATGGCCAGAGCCTCGATAGGATGGGCTTCTGCACCTTCGACGAGGCGGTAGCGGACGTGTTGCTCGTAGCGTTCCTTTTCCTCAAGCCCGTAGGCGGGGAGCGCGCCCGTGGCACCTCCAAGGGGTTCGACGGCGAGGGTGCCGATGGCCCGGGACGAGCCACCGGTTCCCAAGATGCCCACGGTATATTCGCGCCCTCCGAGATAGCGCTCGACGAGAACCGGTTGACGGTGGCGCTCGAGAAGCGCTTGCACGGTCTGGTGGAGCGCGGTTCGATTGGCGACTCGGCCCCGATCGGAAACCCCGATGCCCGATCCCTCGGCGACCGGCTTCACGAAAAGAGGGAACGGCAGCTCGAGAGCTTCGAGCGACGAGAGCTCTTCTACGACCGCGAAGTCGGCCGTGGCCACACCGCCGTCACGAACGAGGCGCTTGGCCATCCCCTTGTGGAGGGCAAGAGATAGCGTCAGCGGATCGGAAAACGTGTACGGCACGGCGTATGCGTCCAGCACCGCTGGAACCTGTGCTTCACGGCCGAATCCTCCGCGACCCTCGGCGATGTTGAAGACGAGGTCCCAGCGTTCACCGCCGACGAGGGCGGCGAGGAGGGCATCGAGTCCCCCGATCCGCACGACTTCGTGGCCCAGGGCGGTGATCGCCTGAGAGAGGGCGTCGATCGTCTCCGGGGCGTCGTACTCGGCTTCTCTATCGTTGTGCGCGCCGGTTCGGAGGTCGTACGTCAGGCCGACGCGCATGGGTTTGCGGTCGGATCTTGCCGTGCACCTTCGGGATCCGGATAGCGGAAGTGTCGTCCGGCGTAGTTCCGCAGCACGATGTCGTTCCCGTCTCGCCCCACGACATAGTTGGGCAGGAGCGGGATTTTCCCACCGCCTCCTGGGGCGTCGATCACATAGGTTGGCACGGCATAACCCGTCGTGTGTCCGCGCAGGCCCTCGATGATTTCGAGCCCACGCGCCACGGGCGTCCGGAAATGGGACGAACCGGCGATCGGGTCGCATTGGTAGAGATAGTAAGGCTTGACCCGGATTTTGAGGAGTCCGTGAACGAGTCGCCGCATCGTCGGGACGTCATCGTTGACCCCGCGGAGGAGGACCGTTTGGCTGCCGAGAGGGACGCCGGCGTCGGCGAGTCGGGCGCAGGCCTGAGCCACCTCCGGGGTGAGTTCATCGGGATGCGTAAAGTGGATGCTCATCCAGGGCGATCCGTGTTTTTTGAGGATCCGTACGAGAGCCGGGGTGATGCGCTGCGGGAGCACGGCCGGATTCTTCGTGCCGATGCGGATGAACTCGACGTGCGGCATCGCGCGCAGACGCCCGAGAATCCAGTCGAGGCGCTCGTCGTCGAGGCTCAGAGGATCGCCGCCCGAGATCAGGACGTCGCGGATCGATGGGGTCGCGGCGATGTAAGCGAGGGCGTCCTCGATCTGGTGTTTTTTGAGACTGCCCTCTCCGGTGGCACCGACGAGGCGGGCGCGTGTGCAGTAGCGGCAGTAAACCGCGCAGAGCCCGGTGACGAGGAAGAGAACCCGGTCGGGGTAGCGGTGGACGAGCCCCGGAACCGGGCTGGTGCTGTCTTCGCCAAGCGGGTCGAGCTCCTCGCCGGCGGTGCGCACAAACTCGCCCAGGGTGGGGACGGCTGTGCGGCGCAGTCCCTGGTTGGCGTTCTCGGGATCGAGAAGGGAGGCGTAGTAGGGCGTGATCCCGAAAGGAAGCGGTCCCGAGTGGCGGGCGATGGCTTCCCGTTCGTCGTCCGTCAAGGTCAGGACGCGTTCGAGGTCGTCCAAGCTCCGCAGGCGGTGTCGCTGTTGCCACCGCCAATCGTTCCATTCCCGGATGCTGGTCTCGGGATGGAAGCGTCGACGGTAGCTGTCGGAGCGTTCACTGATGACGAAGGAAGGAACGTAGTGATGATTTTTTTTCTTTTTTGGTGCGGGGTCGCGGGGGAGGCTGGGCTGGGTGAGGCGGTGGGGGGATCGGAGCGGTGCCGGGGCAATTCCCGGGAAGAGATCGTAGGCGGTGGCCGAAGCGGCTTCGAGGCTACTTCCGGGAGGTTCGACGTCGTCGGAGAGGGCGAGATCACGCATTGGGAGGACTCCGGGTCCAGAAAAGGGAAAGACCGTGCCCAAACCTTCTCCGGCACCCCGTGCTCGGGTCCGGGAAAGCCGCACGGCGCGCCTTGTATATACGGTTTCCACTCGGCCTGCAAGCTACTCCCAGGGTCTGTCCTGGGGTGATATGTAACAACATGAAAAACATTGATTTTTATAGTCATGAGTCGCCTCGCCTGGAGAGTTTCTGGCTCTCATTGGGGGACTGGTGCGCTGAAATCCGAGGGTGTGCCTTGCCTCATTGATCCGGCGAGACTACGTTTACGCCCGGCTTCGGGGGGGTCTGGATCTTGTGTGCGCTCTGGATTGAACAGGGGCGTGGTGCTCTCACCCGCCCCTATCCGCTACCGAGATATACAGTGTGCCGGCCTCGCAGAACGCGGCGATGCGCTCGCGCAAAGCGCACAGATAACGATTGATCGTATGGCGATTCAAGCCAGTCGGCTCGGCGAGCTCTGAGGACCGGAAGGGAGCATGTCACCAGAGATCACCGAACGGGCTGCCGGAATCGAATTCTTGAATCAGCTGCAGCCGCAAACGTCTGCCGAATCAATCGGCTTCAACGAGTCACGACTCTTGCCGGAGCGTGCGATTGTAAAGACGCATGGCTCTTGCCAAATTTTAAGATTGGTTTGATTGGTGGGCCCGCCAGGATTCGAACCTGGGACCGAGGGATTATGAGTCCCCTGCTCTAACCGGCTGAGCTACAGGCCCACGGATGCGTTGATTATCCTCTCATACGCACGCGCCCCGCTCTCCGAAAAAGTCACGACGGCAGAGCTTCGAAGAAAGGGGCCACGAGATCGCAGATGAGGGCCACGTGGAGCGTGTCGTCGTTGAGAGCGGGAAGATAGCGAAAGTCTTCTCCGCCCGCTTCAAGGAAGGCCTCTGCGTTGGTGCGAGCTATCTCCTCGAGCGTCTCGAGACAATCACAGGCAAAACCCGGACAGGCTACGTCGAGACGTCGGATGCCGTTGCGCGCGAGTCGGCGAACCTCCTCGATGGTGTACGGGGGAAGCCACGCCGCCGGTCCGAACCGCGACTGGAAAGCGAGACTCCAGGTCCCGGGAGGAAGTTCGAGAGCGGTGGCCAGTCGCTCGGCCGTGGCAAGGCACTGGGTGTAGTAGGGGTCGCCCCGGTTGTGGCTTGAGCGTGGAAGGCCGTGAAAGGAAAAGAGAAGGTAACGATCCGGGGAGCCACCTGCACGCTGACGGCGTAGATGAGCCGCAAGGGTGTCAACGTAGGACGGTTGTTCGTGGTAGTGGGCGATCCAGTCGATGTGCGGGATACGTGTCACCTTGCGGAGGCTCGCGCCGAGAGCATCAAAGGCGCTGCCGCTCGAGGAGGCGGCGTATTGCGGGTAGAGAGGCAGGACCACGAGCCGCTCGATCGCATGTCGTTCAAGGAGTTCACGAACCACGCCCTCGACGTCCGGCCGTCCGTAGCGCATGGCGTAAGCGACGACCGTGGGTGAGGCAGCAGCGTTGAGCGCGCGGGCCACTCCGGCGGCGAGCCGGCGGGTGTAGACGGCGAGGGGCGAGCCCTCGGCGGTCCAGATCGATCGGTAGAGGGCGGCGGATCGCCGCGGGCGTGTTCGCAGCACGAGGCCGTGCAGAATCGGCTGCCAGAGGACAGCCGGCAGTCCGATCACGCGCCGATCGGCCAAGAACTCCGCAAGGTAGCGACGCAGGGCTTTCGGGGTGGGGACGTCCGGGGTACCGAGGTTGACGAGGAGGAGCCCCCTGCGGGCGACGGGGGTCAACGCTCGAGGATCAGCGTGACACCCATTCCGCCACCGGTGCAAATCGAGACGAGACCGCGGCCCCGTCCCTTCTCACGCAGAAGCTTGGCGAGCCCTCCGACAATCCGGGCGCCGGTGGCTCCGAACGGGTGACCGAGGGCGATGCTTCCGCCCTTGACGTTGAGCCGTGCGCGGTCGATGGCTCCGAGCGGCTCGTCGCGCCCGAGTCGGGTGCGACAGAAATCCGCCGATTCCCACGCCTTGAGCGTGCACAAGACCTGGGCGGCAAACGCCTCGTGGATCTCGTAATAGTCCAAGTCTCCGAGCGCAAGTCCGTTGCGGTCGAGAAGGCGCGGAACGGTGTAGGCAGGAGCCATGAGGAGTCCCTCCCTCTGGGGACCAAAGAAATCGACGGCGCCCGCTTGGGCATCGATGAGGAACGACCAGGGTTCGAGCCCGTGTGCGCGACCCCACTCCTCGCTGGCCAGCAGGACAGCCGCGGCGCCGTCGGTGAGAGGCGTGCTGTTGCCTGCGGTCAGAGTCCCCGCGGGGCTACGATCAAAAGCTGGACGCAGGGTGGCGAGTTTCTCGAGGCTCGTATCGGGTCGCACGTTGTTGTCGCGTTCAAGCCCGCTATGGCCGACGACGAGATCGTTATAAAAGCCTTCCTTCCAGGCGCGCGCGGCCTTCTGGTGGCTTTCCAGGGCAAGACGGTCCTGCTCGTCGCGGCCGATGCTCCAGGTCTTGGCCATGAGCTCGCAGGATTCGCCCATGGTGAGTCCGGTCATCCGTTCCTTGACGCGCGGGGGCTCGGGCTTGAGATCACGCAGGCGCAGACCCAACCAGGGTTTGAGGCGTGCACCGGTGCTTCGTCCCTGGGCGCTGCGCACGGCGAGGGTGGCAAAGCGACGTGGGTAAAGGAGGGGCAGCCCGCTGATCGAGTCGACTCCGGCGGCGATGCCGACGTCGATCTGGTTGAGGGCAATCTTGTTGGCGACCGCCACGGCCGCTTCCGCGCTCGTGCCGCAAGCCCGTGCGAGATCGATCCCCGGAGTTTCTGGGGCCAGGCCGGACTCAAGAAGAGCCTCGCGGGCGAGATTCCACTCGCGCGGATCGACCATGGTGGCGCCGGCCACCACCTCCCCGAGACGCTCGCCTTTGAGGCCCGTCCGCTCCACGAGGGCGCGGAGAGCCGCCGCAAGCAACGAGAGGTTGGTGTCGCCCGAGTAGGCACTGTAGGCACGGGCGAAGGGGATTCGGATGGCACCGTAGATACCAACGCGGCGGGGGAAATGTGATGGCATGGCAAGAACTCTCAAGGTGAGGCGGTTCGGTCGAGCGCCCCGATCCAGAGCGGGACGCCCAAACCAAAATGATAGGATAACGAAACCGCCGTTCGTGGGCTCCCCCACGAGACGCCGGCTCGTCCCCAGGTTCTCCATCTTTCGTTATGAGGAGGTTGCCCCATCCATGGATTACCAAACCGCCGTTCAGCAGATTCAGCAGGTCCAGCAGCAGGCGCAGGACACTGTCTCCAAAATCCAGGCCCTAGCCCAAAAAATCGGGGCCAATATCTCCGACAAGAACACCGCCCGCGACCTCGTGATGGATTTGCGCGAAGTGGCCCTCGGAGTCCAGCAGGAGCAGCAGCAGGCAATGACGGTCCTTCAGCAGTTGGGTCAGTACATCCAGACGCTTGAGGGCGAGCTCAATACACACCCCACGACGAACGTGCAGCCCCGAGGGTGGGGCGGGGGCGGCGGGTTTCTTTCCAACCTCACCTCGGGCCTGGCGATGGGCGCCGGCTTCGGCTTGGCCGACGATCTCATCGGCAGCCTGATCTGAGAAGCGGGGGGCTCGGGCGGGGCGCCAGCCGCGTTCGTGGAGCGCCGTCGACGATCGTCGCCCTCTCAGGCGGGCGACGACGGGCTTGAGTTGCGGGACATGTATTCCTCGCGGAGATTGCGCCGGAGGATTTTGCCGATGTTCGATTTGGGAAGACTCTCGCGGAACTCGATGCGTGAGAGGTCGTGCGGTCGTTTATAGGCGGTAAAACGCTCGCGGCAAAACTCCATGACCCGTTCCTTGGTCAGCCGGGGGTTCGAGGGGACGATGAAGAGCATCACGGACTCCCCCGATTTTTCGTCCGGGATGCCGACGGCGGCGGCCTCCTTCACGTCCTCGAGCTCGGCCAGCTCGGCTTCGATTTCGTTCGGGTAGACGTTGAATCCCGAGACGAGGATGAGATCCTTCTTGCGATCGACGATGAAGATCCGGCCGCGCTCGTCGATGCGTGCGAGATCCCCCGTGCGGAGGAATCCATCATCGGTCATGACTTTGCGCGTCTCTTCGGGTTTCTGCCAGTAGCCGTCCATGACCTGAGGTCCACGGACGCACAACTCCCCGACTTCGTCGATCCCAAGCTCCTGTCCGTCCTCCCCCCGGACCGAGATCTCGGTGGAGGGCACGGGGAAACCCACCGAGCCGTCGTGTTCGGTCGTGTCGATGGGGTTGGTGCTGACGACCGGTGAGGCCTCGGTGAGTCCGTAGCCCTCAATCACCGGGCAGCCCGTGACTTCTTTCCAGCGGCGAGCCACGGCGCCCTGCACCGCCGCCCCGCCGCCCACGGTATAGCGGAGGGCGGAGAAGTCCGCCGAGCGAAATGCCGGGGTATGAAGCAGTCCGTTGAACAGTGTGTTGACTCCACTCACGAAGGTGAAGCGCCGTCGACGCATGAGCTCGGCTAGGGCGTTCAGGTTGCGGGGGTCCGGCACGAGGACGTTCGTGCCGCCCAAGCGGGTGATGAGGAAGGCGTTGACGGTGAGGGCGAAGATGTGGTAGAGAGGGAGCGCGGTGAGTGCGACCTGCGGCTGCGTGAGGAGATCCTCGCCGAGATTGGCGCTGATCTGCAGGACGTTTGCTGCGACGTGGCGGTGACGGAGGACCGCCGCTTTCGGTACGCCGGTCGTCCCTCCCGTGTACTGGAGGAAGGCGACGTCGTCGGGGTCGACGAGGACATCTGTCATCGGTGTTGTCGCCCCGAGGCGGAGCGCGCGGTGGAACGCGACCGTGGACCGAAGACCGTGGGGGGGAACGAGCCTCTTGACGTGACGGGCGACGGCGGTGACGAGCGGCCCTCGGAGACCCAGAAGGTCTCCGAGGCGCGTCAGAACGACCGTGCGCACCGCTGTTCCGGGAAGGGCCTGTTCGAGCGTGGCCGCGAAATTCTCAAGGATGATGACGGCCCGGGCCCCAGAGTCCTTGAGCTGGAAGGTGAGCTCCGTGGGCGTGTACATGGGGTTGCAATTGACGGCGACGAACCCCCCGCGCAGGATGCCGAAGAGGGCGACGGGATACGAGAGAAGGTTCGGGAGGACGAGGGCCACGCGGTCGCCCTTGGTGAGTCCGGCCTGGTTCTGGAGGTAGGAGGCAAAGCGCTGGCTGAGAACGTCGAGGCGCGCGTAGTTCAGGGAGACGCCTAGGGCTTCGAACGCGCTCCGCTCGGGGTAACGTCCCACGCTGTCCTCGAGGAGCGAGCGGAGTGTGGGGCAGACGCTCGGATCGATTTCGTGCGGGACACCCGCCGGGTAGTGCTTAAGCCAGATCTTTTCCATTGGGGAGGACTTCCGGGTGGGGGCGACGGTCGATATTAGCGACAAGAGGCGCCCGGGCGCAAGAGGGGAGCCAGGCTCTTCCAGATCCGGGCCAGAATGACAGGCTGGGCACGGACGTTGGGGTGGAGCCC
Source organism: Pseudomonadota bacterium (assembly GCA_021839245.1). GTDB lineage: Bacteria > Pseudomonadota > Gammaproteobacteria > JAKAQQ01 > JAKAQQ01 > JAKAQQ01. The sequence continues at coordinate 17,555 of JAKCBQ010000007.1, read as the reverse complement.
GTCGGACTGCATGTCGCGGCGATGGGTCGCCACACCGGCAAGGAAAAACGGGATCCACGGGATCCGGGCCGAACGGGCCGCCCGCCGGAACGCATTGGCAAAAGCCTGCTCGTAGCGTGCTCCGTAGTTGGGGGGAAGACGCACACCGAGAAGAAGAACACAGGCGCGGGAACGCCGCGCACGTGCGATCATCGCGCTCAGGTTGGTCGCGAGAACGGAGGGGGGCAACGCGCGCAGGCCGTCGTTACCGCCGAGCTCGAGAATGAGCAGAAAGGGGTGCCAGTGGGCGAGGAGTTCGGGCAGGCGCGAGCGTCCTTCGTCCGAAGTCTCACCGCTCACACTGGCGTTGATGACCCGGATTCGGGGATCGCGACGGGCGAGGCGTCGGCGAAGAAGATCGACCCAGGAGGCCCCGCGCGGGAGACCGTAGCCGGCGCTCAGGCTGTCGCCGAGAACAAGGATCGTGCGCGGGGGGGGCGTGCCGGCCCACACGCTCGGGAGAAACGGAACGAAGGCTATACTCACGGCGACGGCCACCCGCGCCCAGGCCCTCTCCGCCACGCGATGAACGCCGGTTCCGGCCCTCTCCTCAGTCTTGAGCATGTGTCTCACGCTTACTCCGGCAGCGAGGGGACATCGTCCATTCTAGATAGCGTGAACTTGACCCTCGAGCGGGGCGCACGAACGGCCCTGCTCGGCGTTTCGGGCTCGGGCAAGACGACTCTTCTCGCGCTGGCCGCCGGTCTCGAGCCGCCGCGGCAAGGGCGGGTGCTGTTTCGCGGGGAAGATCTCTACGCTCTTGAGGAGAACAAGCGCGCTTCTTTGCGTCTGGCTCATTTCGGATTCGTCTTTCAGGACATCCAGCTCTTCCCGCTTCTCGACGTTTTCGAAAACGTACGTCTTCCGCTGGCATTCCGTGGGGACGCGGACGCCGAGGAGCGGGCCCGCGAAGCTCTTGAAGCCGTGGGGCTCGCGCGTCGCATGAGGGCGCGACCGAGCGCGCTTTCGGGCGGCGAGCAGCAACGTGTCGCCGTGGCTCGCGCGTTCGCTCTGAGGCCTCTGCTGCTTTTCGCCGACGAGCCTACGGCGCGGCTCGACCGAGACAACGCCCGGGCGGTCTGGGAACTCTTGACGGAGCTCGGGCGCGAACAAGGCACAGCCCTCCTCGTCGCCACCCACGACGAGGCCCTCGTCGCCCGTTGCGACAGCCGTTACCGGCTTGAGGCCGGACACCTGAGGGCCGCCTGAGGGTGCCAAACTCCCCTCTCGGCCGCGCCGTTGGCCGTGCCTTCGGTTGGCGGGCGCGCGCGGCGGTCGTTCTCGCCACCGGCGCGCTCGGCGCTTTCCTTGTGCTGCGCGGAGCTCTCTTGGCGGGGCTCGCGCGACGGGACGCCGATCTTCTGGGAGGGAGAGCCACCTTGGCACTTGCGCGCCCTCTTCCCCCCGCGTTTGCGAGACGGGCCCAGAAAGAGGGGTTGCGCTCCGCCTCCTGGGTCCGTTTCCCGACGGCGGCGGTTCACGGCTCCAGAGTCGCGCTCGCGACCGTTCTTGCCGTCGGCCCCGGTTATCCCTTGCGCGGGAGCTTCCACGTGAGGATCGGGAAGAGTGCACGCCCGACCCGAAGCCGCTTGCCTCCCGCAGCGGGCCGTGTGTGGGTGGCCCCGGCCTTGGCCGCATTTCTCAAGACCCACGTGGGCGGACGCATCGCTGTTGGGGTCGCGCGTCTGCGCGTCGCCGGCCTTCTCGAAAGCGCGCCCGGGATCGGGTGGCGGGCGTCGCTCTTCGCCCCGCCTCTCGTCATGAGCCTCGCGACTCTGCGCGCCACACGGCTCGTCGTGCCCCAGAGCCGGGTCGACTACGGTCTCAGTCTGGACGGACCCCGGGCGGCGTTGGCATCCTACCTGGCCTGGGTCCGAACCCTTCGGCCCCGGCCCACCGTACGGCGGCGCCGTCAGGTTGTGCGCGCTTTGCGTCGCACAAGCCGCCGTCTTACCCGTTACGCCGCGCTCGTGGTGCTCGCGATCGTCGCTCTCGCCGTCTTCGCGCTCGGGCTGACCGCGCGTGCTGCGGTTCGCCGTCTTGCCCCTGTGGCGGCGTACCTGATCGCCCAAGGGGTCGGGAGACGACGCCTGCGTCGCTGCCTGCTCTCCGCTCTCGCACGGCCTCTTCTCGCCACGGCTTTTCTGGGTGTGCCTCTGGCACTCCTCTACGTCGCGCTTGTCGCATCTCTTTTTCGGGGCAAGCTGCCGCTTGCGTGGACTCCGGTGCCCGTTTTCGTGGCGCTTCTGGCCGCCGCCGTTGCCATCGCTGCCCTCGCCTTTGCCCTGTGGGCCGGAGTCCTCGGGGGGCTGGCCAGCGGGAGCCCCGCCGCGGCGCTCCGCACCGCGCGCCTACCGCCGCGACGCACCAACGGTCCCTTCCTCGCACTCGCTCTTCTCCTCTTGGGCGCCCTCCTCGTTCCCAGCGTCGGGGGGAGGGATCCGTGGCTTCTTGTCGGCCTGGCACTCGGCGCCGTGGTGCTGCCTGTTGTCTTCCGCATCGGCTTTACGCTTTTGGCGCGTTTCGTGCGCGGACGTTCCGTAGGACTCTGGTGGACCGCCAACGCCCTCGCGCGACGCGGTTGGGCATCGGCGCTCGAGGCGAGCGCCCTCGCCTTCGCCATCGGCCTCGCGCTCGCGGCCGTCGGGGTTGAGCACGGCATCGTTCACGACCTCGAACACGGTCTTGTGCGAGGCCACCCGAACTGGTTCCTCTACGGCATCACACCCGACGCCCGCGCCCCGCTTGCGCGTGCGCTCGCCCGCGCTGGGTTGGGTCGCCCACCCTACGCTCCACTCGTCACCGCCCGGCTGACCCGCATCGACGGCCATCCCGTCCGTGCCTCTTCTCCCCGTTACCGCCGAGCGGCCTGGCTCCTCCGGCACGATCAGAATCTCAGCACGAGCCGTCGTCTCCCGCCCGGCAACGAACTTCTTGCCGGACACTTCTGGCCGTCCGCTCGGGCACCGGCGGAGGCCTCGCTCTCCCGGCGTTTCGCCCATCTTCTGCACCTCGGGGTCGGCTCGACCCTCACCTACCGGGTGGCCGGACGGTCGGTCACCCTGACGGTCACATCGATCCGCCGCGTCGACTGGTGGAGTTTCCGCCCGAACTTCTTCGTTCTCGCCTCGCCGCCGTCCCTCCGCGGGCTTCCGCGGAGTTACCTGACTTCGCTTGTCGTGCCGCCGTCGGACGTGGCCCGTCTCGCCCACGTCCTGCGCCGGATCCCTGGGGTGAGCGCCGTTGATGTCACGGCGCTTTTGCGTCTCGTGCACCGAGCGCTTGCGGCGGCTCGGAGTCTCGTCCTTCTCGAGGCCGTGAGCCTGTTCCTGGCTGCTCTTCTTCTCGCCGTGTCGGCCCTTGAGGAAAGCGCCGCGGAGCGGCGTGAAGAAAGGGCACTTCTCACCCTCTGGGGTCTCGGACCGAAGCGCCTTCGGAGACTGGCACTCGAGGAGGCCGGTCTCCTGGGGTTCGCAGCGGGTCTGGTCGGTGGCATCGGGGGGATCCTGGTGACAAGACACGCACTCGCATCCTTTCTCCACCTGCCGGAGCCCTCCCTGGTCTGGATGCTTCCCGCGGCGTTGGCCGCCGCCGCGCTCTTTCTCCTGTTGGCCGCGGCGGCCGCCCCTCGACTTTCGCGGCGTTCGTACGCGGCACTCCGCGCTCTCGACGAGGGAGGTGGGGGGCTGTGACGGATCCCGCGACCCTGGCCGATTATCATCGCCGTCTTCTGAGCGACCGGCGAAGATGCGAGGTCTTGCGGCGAGCGCTCTCCGAGGTCGTTGTGGCCGGCCAAAGCGTGGTGGCCGACATCGGTGCGGGCACCGGGTTGCTTGGCGTCCTCGCCGCCCTCGCGGGCGCCCGCCGTGTCGTTCTCTACGAGCGTGAACCGCTGGCGGCCGCGTGGGCGGAAGAATTCGTGGCCCTTCGGGGGCTGGCCGACCGCATCAGCATTTATCCCGAGGATGTTCGCTATGTGCTCGATCCGGAGCCGGCCGACATTGTCGTTTCCGAGACGCTTGGGAATCTGGGGCCGGACGAGGGCATCGTCGCTCTCCTCGACGACGCCCGACGGAGGTATCTCCGCCCGGGTGGGCGGATGCTCCCAGAGAGCCTCGAGCTCGTTCTCGCGCCCGTGTCGTCCGCCGCTCTACATCACGAAATCGCGGGCTGGGTCGCGGAGGCGGATCTTCCCCTCGACGTCACGAAAATCCGCGATCTCGCGCTCGGCAACGCGTACGTGCGGCGCCTTGCCCGTACAGAACTCGTCGCTTGGCCTTCGCCGGAGCGGATCTGGACGAAATACGATTTCCTGCGTGACGGCCCGCAACCGCGAGCGGGTGTTGCCGTCTGGGAGGCGCCCGTTGCGGCGGCTGTCCATGGTTTTGCGCATTATTGGCGGGCGCGTTTTGCCGGCCAGATCCTCACGACATCTCCGGCCGATCCGCCGACGCACTGGGAGCAGGTCTACTTGCCGCTTCCCGAGCCTCTTGAGCTTCTTCCGGGAGAGCGGCTCGAGCTGCGCATCGCGGGGGATTTTGATGCGGGGGCCGAACCTTTCGGGCAGGGTCCGGGGATTGCCCTCGAGTGGGAAGCCCGGGCTTACGATCCCGCGGGATCTTTGCGCGGAGGCTGGTCCTGCGGCGTCGGCGGACCGCCGGCGCCCCTCGATTTCCAGAAGTAGTAGAGCGGCAAGCCGGCGGCGGTGAGTGCAAGGCTCAGAGCGACACGTCGCGGCTCTTGCCACAACGCGCCGAGAAGGACCAACGCCGAAGCCGCGAGAAAGAGGATCGGAACGGCCGGGTATCCCCAGGTCCGGTAAGGGCGGGGTCGGCTGGCCTGGGTGCGGCGCAAGCGGAAGAGCGCGAGGACGGCGAGCATGAGGAAAGGCCAGATGCCAAGAACATACGCGGCCGCGAGATCGGTGAAGGAGCGCGTGAGGACGAAGGCCGCGGCAAGGAACGTCCCGAGGAACGTGGCCACGTAGGGCGTGTGGTGACGGGGGTGGACGCGTCCGACCGCCCGGAAAAAAAGGCCGTCTCGAGCCAGGGCGTAGAACACCCTCGGATCGGAGAGCATGCTGCCGTTGAGCGAGCCCAGCACCGAGATCATGACCATGAGAGCGACCAGAGTGAGGGTGGCCCCACCCGCCGTCCCGCGCAGGGCGTCGACCGCCACCGAGCGGCTGGCGGCTACTCCCGCCGTTCCCAGGACGTGGAGATAGCCGGCGTTGACTCCGATGTACAGGAGGAGGACGAGGAGCGTCCCGCCGAAGAGTGCACGCGGGAGATTCCGCCCCGGATCACGGACCTCGCCAGCCAGGGCCGTGAGGTTTTCCCAGCCGTCGTAGGCCCAGAGGACGGCGAGGAGTGCGAGCACGATTCCCCCCACCCCGTGACCGCTGTGCACGGACACGGAAGCCGCTTGAGGTTGACGAACGGCGGCGGCGAGAGCGACGGCGAGGGCGAGGAGCGTCAGAATTTTCAGGCTCGTGAAGATGTTCTGGACCCACGAAGCCGCTCCGACCGAGCGTGTCTGGATGAGGGCGAGCGCCACGATCAACAGGGCGGCCGTGAGGTGCTCGGCGAGAGGCGCGAGTCCAAGAAGACTTCCGAAGTACTCGGAAAAGACCAGCGCCTGCGCGGCCCAGGAGATCGGGTCGGTGAGGAGCCACATCCAGCCGAAGAGGAACGCGGCGGCGGGACCAAAAGCCTCCCGGATGTAAACGTAGAGACCTCCCGCGTCAGGGAACATGGCGGCGAGTTCGGCAACGGCGAGCGCTCCCGAGAGCGCGATGACCCCGCCCACCGCCCAGAGGGCGAGGGGACCGAACGGGGTGGAGAAGGCGGCAGCCACGACCGGAGGCACACGGTAGAGCCCCGTCCCGATGACGATGCCGACGACGACCATGGCGCCACTGAAAGCGCCCAGGCGACGGACGAGGGAGGGAGGAGATTGGTCCAATGATCACGACCGACGCCTGGGGGCGCACATTGTAGCTTTGGGGTGCCCGGAGCCGCGGGCGAGGATGAATCAGACCGCTTGGGGCGTGGCCGTGGCGAGAACCGGTCCGGTCGGCCGTCCGGTGGGGGAACCGCCCGCGGGCTCGAGGCTCACTGCAAGCAGATGCGCGTGGGCCAAGCGCACGTACACAGCGGCCGGAAGACGCGCGGTCATGAGCCCCCGGTTGGGCAAGAGCCCGACGGGGATCATGGGGGCGCCGGCTCGGGGCTCAAACCAGAGTTCGTAGCTCTTGTGCGGTGGTAGGGCGATGCGCCCCACGACCACGACGTGCATCCGGTCGTGACCCATCGTCAGCACCCAGCGCGCGTGGCCGTGCCGGCCGACGAGGACGGCAATTCCGGCCGGTGGGCGCTCGACCGTGCGGACCCGCTCGACCAGGACTACCACGAGGAAGAGGGAAGCGGCGACGGCGAGGGGTGCAGCGTAACGCCAGAAGCTTGCGGCGATCAGCGTGAGACGCCGACGGGGTCGCTCGTTCTTGAGGAAGTTCTCGAGTCGGCGGCGGCAACGCGCGGGCGGCGGTTCGGGGGTGGCGAGAGCAGCCAAGCGGGCGAAATCGTGTTCCCAGCGACGGACGCTCTCCGCCAGCTCCGGGTGGAGGAGGATCCAACGCTCAACACGTCGGCGGGCGGTGGGGGGGAGTGTGCCGAGGACGTACTCGGCGGCCAGGAGTTCGCGCGTTTCGCCTGCAGGCAGGTTCATGGCGTTTCGAGGCAGCGGCGCAAGCCGAGAAGCCCGCGGCGCATCCAGCTCTTGACCGTGCCCAAGGGGGATCCGAGCCTGCGGGCGATTTCCTCTTGAGTCCGGTCGTGGTAGTAAGCCAGGAAAAGAACCCGGCGCTGGTCCTGGGACAGGCGCCCGAGGCAGTCGCGCAAGCGCGTTTCCTCGAGCTGGGCGAGCGGTTCGTGCGCCGTCTCGGGCGGTGCGGTCGCGAGCAGAGACTCGAGGTCCGTATCCGGTGTCGGCACGAGGCGACGCTCACGGCGCAGGATGTCAACGGCCCGGTGGTGCGCGATGGCGAAAATCCATGTGCGGATTTCGCCGCGGGCGCCGTCGTAGCCCTCGATCCTTCGCCAGATGTTGACAAACGTGTCCTGCAATGCTTCCTCCGCAAGGTCTTTCCTCGGGAGCATACGTCGCAGGAACCCGAAGAGTTGCGGGGCGAGAAGTTCGTAGAGTTTCTCGAGTCCACGTGGATCCTGCCGTCGGCAGGCGAGAAACGCTGCGGCGAGCGGATCCTCGCTCCGGCCTTCGGGAGGCGGCGACGGGAGAGCGGGTTCGGGCGGGGAGGCCATGGGTGGCGACGGTCGGACAGACGGCCGGGACGTGGCCAGCGTAAGCGAGCCCCTGCCGTCTGTCAAGGAGCGGCCCCGCTGGCGTCAGAAACGGAGGGCCAACATGAGGCGTTCGTAGACAAAGACCCCCAGAGGTGAAGGGGGCGTCAGTCCTGTGAGAATGCCGAGACGATTGCGGAGTGAGAGACGGCCCGATGCTGCCCGAGGCCACCAGGTGACGTCCAGATCGGTTTCGCTCGTGTTGGGCAGGCGCGGGGCGGTGTCGTAGCGGGCCCAGGACACGATGATCCGCGTTGTCCCTCCCGGAGGACGGTCCGTGAGCGCTAGGCGGACGGCCGAGCCCGGTCCCTTCTCGACGAGGCCGGCGATCATGGAGGTGGTGAACAGGGGGTCGGTGGCGTAGCCGGCCGTGTATGGCGAGACGATGCCGCCCGTGGCGAATTCCCCGCTGTGGGGAGCGATCCGGTCAAAGGCGAGCGTGAAGACGAGAGGACGAATAAAAGTTGGGACGAGGAGTTCGGCGCCTGCCCCGATGGCATCGACGGGGCTTCCGAGGAGGTTGGGGCCCGAGCTCCATTCCCGAAGCGCCTGGATTTTCCAGCCCGGGCGCCAGGGGGAGAAAGACAGCGTCGGTCCCGTGAGGGTCCCGTAGGTCAGTCGGGCGTATTCGTCGAAATCGTAGTACCACAGGCCGACGCGGAGGGCGCCTGCGGGAGCATGAAGGCCGAGAGCGAACGCACCGGGAGTGCGGCGAGAACCCACGGCAGTGACGGGATCTCCGCCTTCGATACCGGCCGTGCCCGGGCTGTTGTAGAGCGTTGTGGCCGAGTAGTCGCTCGAAGTTCGGCTCTTCCAGCGCGTCACGCGCAGCAGTTCGAAATCCCAGCCACCGAACTGTGTCTCCAGGCTCGCGCCTTGGTAGGAAGCCGGCACCATGCGTGAGTCGGAGCCCGACATCCAGGGCGTGTCGAGAATCCGGTCACCGACGTCGATGTGCCACGGCCCCGCGCGCCAGGAGAGATACGCTTGGGTGAGCGCACGGATGGGGCGAAGACCGTAGAGCGTCGGATCAAAATGCGTGTTGTCTTGGGCGTGATTCTCGAGGCCGGGGAGTCCCTGGGCATCCCAGAATGTGACCCGTGCGCCGAGATGAGGGTCGAGGAAAGGGTGGGTCTCGAGATCGAGCATCCCCCCTACGGAGAGTGCGTGTTGGTTGGATGGGGCCGTCGACCCGCTGTAGAGACGCGCAAAATCGTAGACGCGCAGAAGTCCCCGCAGGCACGCCCAACGGTGGGGAAGCCGATCTCGGCGCGGACAGGCGGCAGAAGCGTGGGCCCAGGCCCGGCCGACCAGGACCGTGGCCAGGATGAGGCAGGCGAGGGTGGAGCGGAGCGGATGACGCACGGGATACCCACAAGGCGACAGGAGTGCGACAATCTTCTTTCCTAAATGTGACAGTGATATGAAAGTCTCTTCTCGCCGCCGCGCCGGCTTCGATGTGTGGTGTCCTCCTGGAGATCGTTCCGGCGTTAGAATGTTACACGGACGGGCGACCGCCCAAGGGGCGCGGATTCGCCCGATCTGGTCGTTTTGGAGGTTCTCTAACGATGAAGAAGCTCTCTGTGCTCTTGGTTTGCGCAGGGTTCCTCGCTCTGTCGGGCTGCGCCAGCAACCTCGGCGGTTCGTCCTATTATCGCAACGAGACACGCAGTCTCCAGCGTGTCGAACTCGGGACACTCGTCGCCGTCCATTTCGTCAAGATCAAGGGCGGGACCGCGCGGGGCGGAATCAGCTCCGGTGAGGCGGGAACCGCCGTCGGAGCCGTGGCCGGAGGGATTGCGGGCAACAGCTTCGGGTCGGGTAACGGGCGGGCTCTCGCCACGGTCGGCGGGATCGTTCTTGGGGCCCTGGCTGGCCATGCCATCGGAAGCGGTGTGGGCGCCGCGAACGGCGTACAGCTCACCGTTCGCCTCAACAACGGCCGTCTTATCGCCGTCACCCAGCAGGTCGGCCGCACCAACTGGCGCTTGGGCGAGCAGGTGGAAGTCCTGATTAGCCAGGACGGAGTGGCGCGCGTCCAACCGTTCTGAGTCCGCGCCTCCCGGCCCATCGTTCCGGGGGGCGTCCCCCCACAAGTCACACCCTCCGGGCGCATGCCCGTTCTTCGGGACAAAACCGCTATGCCTACGCCGGAAGATTTTCTTGATCTCCTCACGACACTCTCGCCTGAGGAAGAACTGGTGCGGTCCACGGTGGCCCGCTTCGTCGACGAACGTGCGCTCCCGCTCGTCCCGGCCGCATTCGAGGAGGGGCGCTTCCCCCGCGAGATCGTGCCGGAGATCGGAGCCCTCGGCGTCCTCGGGACGAGTCTCGAAGGCTACGGCTGCCCGGGCCTCGGCCCCGTCGCCTACGGGCTTGTGTGTGAAGAATTCGAGCGCGCCGACAGCGGACTCAGGAGCTTTGTCTCTGTGCAATCGAGCCTCGTGATGTATCCGATCCACGCCTTCGGCAGCGAAGAGCAGAAGAAAACCTGGCTTCCGCGCTTGGCGCGTGCCGAAGCTCTCGGTTGCTTCGGACTCACCGAACCCCACGGAGGATCGGACCCCGCTGCCATGCGCACGCGGGCCCGGCGCAGCGGCGGCGACTGGATCCTGGACGGGGCCAAGATGTGGATCACGAACGGATCGATCGCCGATGTGGCGGTCGTCTGGGCGCAGGCCGAGGAGGGCGTCCTCGGGTTTCTCGTGGAGAAGGGAACGGCGGGCTTTGCAGCCACCGATATCGAACACAAGGCCTCGCTACGAGCCTCGGTCACTTCGGCACTCTATCTCGACGGGGTTCGCGTGCCCGAACGCCAACGGCTTCCCGAGGCGCGGGGTCTCAAGGCGCCCTTGAGCTGCCTCACCCAGGCGCGTTACGGCATTGCATGGGGGGCCTGTGGAGCGGCTCGGGCGTGTCTCGAGACGGCGCGCACCTACACCGCAGAGCGACGGCTCTTTGGTGGAGCGCTTGCCGAAAAACAGATCGTCCAGCAACGCCTCGCGCGTATGGTCCGGGGGCTCGCGACCGCGCAGCTCCTTGCCCACCGTCTGGGTGTTCTCAAGCGGGCGGGGACACTCCGCCCCGCGCAGGTGTCTCTTGCCAAATGGAACAACGTGCGCAGCGCCCTCGAGATAGCGCGTGACGCCCGGGATCTTCTCGGCGGGGCGGGGATCACGCTTGAGTTCCCGCCGATCCGTCACAGCCTCAATCTCGAGTCGGTGATCACCTACGAGGGGACGGAGACGATCCACGAGCTCGCCGTCGGTCGCGAGATTACCGGTGTCAGTGCCTTCTGATTCGCCGCGGCCCGCGGCCGCCCTGCTCAAGAGCGCAACACGTCTTCTCCACCGCCACCGGGTGGTCGACAGCCTGTTCACCGAGACGGTGCGCTCGTGGCCGTCACCCGGCCGACCGCTCTTGAGCGAGGAGGCGCTCGTCGGGGACGAGGGGACACTCACCGCCGGGGCCTTGCGTGAGATTCTCGAGTCCCAGATGCGCGCACGTCGACTCGACTACGTGGCCCGCGAGCTCCGCCTCCGCCAGGTCGGCTACTACACCATCGGGGGCGCGGGACACGAGGGCAACGCGGTGCTGGGGCGCCTGCTGCGACTGGACGACCGGGTGTTCCTCCACTACCGGAGCGGGGCCCTCATGTTCGAGCGGGCGCGCAAGAAGCCGGGGATCGACCTCGTGCGGGAAGTGCTTCTGGGACTGGTCGCGAGCTCCGAGGACCCCGTGAGTGGGGGTCGGCACAAGGTCTGGGGGAGTGCGGAGCTCGGTGTGCCTCCGCAGACGAGCACGATCGCCAGCCATCTACCGAAGGGCTTCGGAACCGCCGCTCTCCTCGCGCACGCGTACCGGGTCGGTGTTGCGGGAGGGGCGCCCGATGCGGTCGTGATGGTGAGTTTCGGCGACGCGAGCGTCAACCACGCGAGCGCCCAGACGGCGATCAACGCGGCCTCTTGGACGGCGTATCAGGGGCTCCCCTGCCCGGTGCTCTGGGTTTGCGAGGACAACGGCTACGGCATCTCGGTCCCGACCCCGCAGGACTGGGTGCGGGCGGGGATGAGCGCTCGCCCCGCGACCGCCTACGTGGAGGCCGACGGACTCGACCCCGTCGCCGCCTATGAGGCGAGCCGCCGTGCGCTCGATCTCTGTCGGAGCAGTCGCAGGCCGGTCTTCCTCCGTCTTCGGGTCGTACGGCTCCTCGGTCATGCCGGGACCGATACCGAGACCGATTACCGTGGCCTGGCGGACATCGAAGCGGACGAGCAGCGCGATCCTCTTCTCGTCGGCGCGGCGCGCGCCTGCGCCCTCGGGGCGGTCGATCCGGCGTGGCTTCTCGATCGTTACGAGGCGATTCGCCGCGAGATCGAGACCTGCGCGGAAGACGTTCTCGGGCGGCCGAAACTGGCCTCGGCCGCGGAGGTGATTGCGCCTCTCGCACCTTACCACGCGGAGGAAGTGATGCGCGAGGCGACGCGGGTGGCCGCCCCCGAGAGGCGGGTGGAAGTCTTCGGCGGAGAGGCGGCTCTTCCCGAGAAGCAACCGCCCCGTCATCTTGCGCGGCAGATCAACGCGGCTCTGTTTGATCTCTTGGCCCAGCACCCCGAAGCCCTGGCCTTCGGTGAGGATGTGGCCCGCAAGGGTGGGGTCTACACCGTGACCGCAGGACTGCATGCCCGTTTCGGGCCCGCACGTGTCTTCAACACCCTCCTGGACGAGACGACCATCCTCGGACTTGCCCAGGGAGCCGCCCATCTCGGCCTCCTGCCGGTTCCCGAGATCCAATACCTCGCCTATTTTCACAACGCCTGCGACCAGATCCGCGGGGAAGCCTGTTCTTTGCAGTATTTTTCCGCGGGGAAGTTCCGCAATGGTTTTGTTCTCCGCCTTCCGGGGCTGGCCTATCAAAAGGGTTTCGGCGGGCATTTCCACAACGACAACTCCATCGCCGCGCTGCGCGACATTCCGGGTCTCGTTGTGGCGACCGCCGGACGTGGGGACGATGCGGTGCGTGTCCTCCGCACCCTGTTCGCTCTCGCGCGGGTCGACGGACGTGTAGCGGTCTTCCTCGAACCCATTGCGCTTTACATGACGAAGGATCTCTACGAGGAAAGGGACGGCGGCTGGCTCGCTGCCTACCCCACCCCCGGGGAGGCCCAGGCCGTGGGAAGCCCGCGGGTCTACGGGCCGGACCATGCGTCGCTCGTCGTCTTCACCTACGGCAACGGAACGTACTTCACGCTGCGCGCCGCCGAACGTCTGCGCCGGGCGGGAGCCCCGGCCATCCGCATCGTCGATCTCCTTTGGCTCAAGCCCCTCAACGCCGAGGTGCTGGTGCGCGAGAGTGCGGGCCGTGCAGCGGTTCTCGTTGTCGACGAGGGGCGGCGGACAGGCGGCGTGGCTGAAGAGATCTTCACGCTCCTTGACGAGGCCGGTTACAAGGGGCCGAAGGAGAGGCTCACGGGAGAGGATGTCTACATTCCGCTCGGCCCCGCCGCCGACCATGTCCTCGTGCGCGAAGAGGACATTGAGCGGACGCTCCGCCGGCTGCTCAAGGAGAGCCCTTTGCGCCCGACCTCCTCGGCGGCACGAAGCGCCAGAGCGCGAGGACGTAAATCCACACGGCCACGTAAAGAACGGTGAAAAACGCGAGCGGTAGAGGCCAATAGATCACCCGGTCGATCCAATGTGCCAGAAGAGGCGGCGTGCGGCCCACGCGTCCCTCGAGCCGCGATTGAAGGATCGTGAGGAAACACGCGCGACCGAGGACCGCTTGGAGCGCAACCACCGTGAGGGAGAGCAGGTGGAGGAGCCGGAGGTCCCGTCGCCGGACGAACCGCCAGCCGCGCCTTGCGCCCAACGGGATGAGGATGAGCCCGGCCACATTGAAAACGATGATGGCAAGGTGCACCGCGAGCACGAGAAGGACGGCCGCACGATCGATCACCGTGTCCCCGGGTGTCGGTGGGCGTGCGCGCGACGTTCCGTGCCGCCCCCCTCGAAACGCACCGTGAGGTGGGCGGGCCGCCCGAGAAGGGTGAGGAGTTCTTGACAGGCCTCGAGAAGCGCCCCGCGGCACTCCTCGCTCGGACGCACGATGATCAGGCCGGTGCCTCGCACCGCGGCGCGGGCGTCCCAGACAGCCTCGAGATGCAGGATCTCGGCCGCCTCCGTCCCGCCGCGGAGACGCGGCGGGACGACGCGGGGGCTCAGCGGATACCAAGCCAGGAATCGGCCCGCGGGGAAACGACGGACGGCACGGGCCAGACCGTCGGCGAGGCGGGAGCTTTCGTCGCGCTTCTCGTAGGGCGGGTCGACGAGGACAAGACCGCGGCCCTCGGCCGGTGGGAGGAGGCCTTCGAGGGCCTCGAAGCCGTCGCGCCGGTGGACGTGTACGCGCGCACCACCCGCTGGGGCGGGAAACGGCAGTCGCGGCGTAACGGTCGTATCCACGAGGACCAATCGGTCGGAGGGGCGTGCGAGGAGCGCGGCCAACGCCGGCGATCCCGGATAGCGTGCGGGCGGATTTCCCGGACCGGCGAAGGCGCGTAGCAGTTCCGCAAATGTGTGGAGGAGCGGGTGACGGATCGCCCGTTCGCGGGCCAGAAAGCACCCGATGCCCTCTTCGGCTTCGCTTGTCTCCGAACCCGCGAGCTCGTACCAGCCTTCGCCGGCGTGCGTGTCGAGAAAGCACCAGGGCGACGTCCGTTCGTTGAGGCGCCGGAGCAAGGTCACGAGCACCAGATGTTTGACGAGATCGTGCGCCGAGCCGGCGTGGTGGCGGTGGCGGTAGTTGACCATGGATGCAGCATAGCTCCACGGGAGGCGGCTCGGTTATCCTGAAAGGCCGCTTTCCTCGTCCTTGCACGTGTCCGACGCGACTCCCACCGAAGCCGACCGTCGTCTCCGCCGCTTCGTCGACGCGGCGCTCGTCCTCTTCGCGCTCGCCTGGGCGATCGGGCTTTTTGGTTACGGGCCGATTCCTGCAACTGAGCCGCGTTTCGCCGAGATCGTGCGCGAGATGTTCGCGCGTGGAAATTTTCTCGTCCCCACGATCAACGGGGTTCCCTACGTCGAGTACCCGCCGCTCTACTACTGGCTTGCCGCTCTCGCACGCACGACGGGCCTCCCGTTGGTGGCCGCGGTTCGCGTTCCCGGTATGGCCGCCTACTTTCTCTGGCTGTTTTTCGCCCGACGTTTGTCCCGGAGTCTTGCTCTTCCAGAGCGCTTCATCACCCTTTTCCCCGTCGTTCTCGGGGCGCTTCCGATCGCTCTCTACAATTTTTTTCTCGCGCACACCGACAGCTGGCTCTCGCTCGGAGTGCTCGTCGCCTACACGGGGTATGTGCGCCTGCGTCGAGGCTCGGTGCACGGGTTCCCCTGGGAGCTGTGGGCGGGGACGGCGGTGGCCACCCTGGCCAAGGGGCCGGTGGGTCTCGCGATCACACTGCCGGCGATGGGTCTCGATCTCCTCGGCGATATGGGCTCATTTCGCCCCTGGTCTCCGGCGTGGTGGCGGGCACTTTGGAGCGAACTCGCCCCCCTTCGCCCCTTTCGGGGGGTGATTCTTGCGCTCACACCCCTCGCTCTCTGGGCGGTGGCCTGCGGCCTGAAGGTCGGCTGGGCGTTCGACCGGGCGACGTTCGTCTACCAGAATTTCACCCGCTACACACAGGGGATCGACCACTTCCACGGGGCCCTCTTTTATACGCACACGATCTGGGGTGACTTTGCTCCCTGGTCCCTCCTTCTCCCCTGGGCGTTTTTTCTCCTCTGGCGTCATCGCCGTGAGCCGGCGTGGAGGATTCTTGGAGTCTGGGCACTTTGGACGATCGTCTTCTTTTCGCTCGCCGTCTCCAAGCAGAGCAAATACCTCCTCCCGGCGGCACCGGCGCTGGCCGCCCTGGCTCTTCTTTCCCTGAGCGAGCTTCCGGGGCGGATTTCCACATTCGTGGACCGCGTCTTTCGGGGACTTTCGGTGGTGGTCCTCACCCTGATCGCTCTCGTCTTCGTCTTCGTTTTGAGCGGGCTCACTCGCCCGTGGCTTGTGGTGCCGACACCCGAGACCTTCCGCGGTCTTCCGCGGGTTCGCGCCTGGATCCAAGCCCACCCGGGGCGGCTTGTGAGTTACACCTGGCCCCAGCCGCCCACGGTCTACGAGCTCGAGCCGATCACGGGCGGACCCTTCCCGTGGGTGCGCTCGGCCCGTGCCCTCTACCGGGATCTTCACGAGAAACGCTTTGCCGCCGGAACCTATCTGCTCGTTCCCGATGCCCTGCTCCCGGCGGCGAATCATCCACCCTCATCTCTTGAACTTGTCCCCGCGCCGCAATCCCCGTGGTTTCGTCCTCTGTTTACCATCCCGGCTCAGGGAGGCTTGACTCTCTATGAGATCCTGCCACCGGCCGTAGGGATGTCGGCACCGACGACTCCGTCCCCTCCACCACGCAGCTGGCTCGATCGCTTCGACACGGATTGAGCCGCTTCAGGGCCCGCCCTCTCCCAAGATGGACGTTCCAAGAACGGCCTCCCCCGTCAGGGGAGAGGGGCCGGGCGTGGGCGGCTGTGGTCCTTGCCGGGATTTTCGTTGGTTCGGGATGGCGAGCACAACGGAGAGAAGCACGACGGCACCGCCCACGATCTCAAGCCCATCGAGCCGTTCGCCGAGAAGCCACCAGCCGCAGACCACGGCGACCAGGGGATTGATGTAGTTGACACTCCCGAGCGCGAGGGGGCTGACCCGGGGGACCAGCCAGAGATAGGCGGTGTAGGTGAGGGTGGAGGCCGCCAGCGCAAGATAGAGCATGGTGAGAAATCCCGGAAGCGACCAGGAAAACGTATGGTTTTCCCCGAGAGCCCATCCGGCCACGAGGAGGAGAGCGCCTCCCATGAGCATCTGCCAGCCGGCTCCGGTGAGCAGAGGAAGGGCGGTCGCCCGAGGGCGGCGCCCGTAAAGGACTCCCGCCGCCCAGGTGAGATTCGAAAGCATGATCGCAACGTAGCCGGCGAGCGGTGCGGCGTGCCACCCGTTCCGTGGCGCAAGCAAGAGGACAGAGCCGACGAGACCCAGAAGCAGAGCCACAATGCCTCGACGTTTGAGGCGGGTTCCGTGCGGTCCGAGCGCCCCAAGACCGGTGATCCACAGTGCGGTCGTCGCGCCGAGAAGCGCCGTTTCGTCCGACGGGACACTGACCTCGCTCCACGAGGCCAAGCCGTTCGAGACGGCGATGAGGAGCACGGCCAAGATCAGGATCGGAGGCCACGAGGCGCGCGGCAGGAGGAGTCTCTCGCCGCGCAAGCGGGCAAAACCGAGAAGGACGATGCCCGCGAGGGTGAAGCGCAGACCGACGAAGAGAAAAGGTGGCCAGGCAAGGACGCCGATCCGGATGGCGGCGTAGGTCGTCCCCCAGATCAGGTAGGCAACGGCGAAAGCGAGTACGAGCCGACCGCGCGAGGGCGAAGGGGGATCCGGGGTCGCCATCGGAGCTCGGACGAGGGTTCGGAAAAGCCCATTGTACGAGAGGCTCGGGCGGCCTTCGTGGCACTCAGGGATCGGACGGAGGCTCCCCCGTCAAGCTGTCGGGGTGGGATCGGCGACGACGCTGCGGCGTTGCGGAGGAACGTGAAAGCGTTGGGATTGCGCTTCGGGTGAGGATGTTATCCTCAAAAGGTTATCTGCGGCCGCGGAGGGTGCTCATGATTTTTCTCGTCGAGCGCGTGCGCGCGGCCGCGGTCCGCTGTGGGAGCGAAACGCTCGGCGCCATCGGCCCGGGGCTTTTGGTCCAGGTGGGGTTCGTCCGTGAAGACACAGACGTGCTCGTGGGAGAGGGCGCATGCCGCCTGCTGACCCTTCGGGTCTTCCCCGACAGGAGCGGACGCCTGGCCTCCGCTTGTGCCGAGAGCGCGGCGGAGATCCTGCTCGTTCCGGCCTTCGTTCTCACGGCCGAGGCGGCGGCGAGCGGACGACTCGATTTTGGCGCCGCCGCTCCCGCTGGCCGCGCCCGTGAGCTCTTTGAGAGGCTGCGTGAACGCCTCGAGCATCTCCACACCGGGCGTGTCGCCAGCGGTCGTTTCGGAGCGGCGATGCAGATTGCGGCGGAACACGACGGGCCCGTCCCTTTCGTGTGCCGGCTGACCGCAACCACCACA
>JAKCBQ010000029.1 GCA_021839245.1 Pseudomonadota bacterium | reverse complement strand
CGATGGCGATCTGGCCGGCCACGAATTGATTGCGCGCCACACTGGAGATGAGAAGCCCCATGCCCAGGGCGACCAGGAGAAAGAGGGTCGAGGCCAGCAGCAGGATCCCGAAGCTTCCGCGCAACGGAACGTCAAAGAGTCCGACCGCCATCGCCACCGAGAGCAGCATGCCGCCCATGCCCATGACGTAATACGGGATCAGTTTGCCGAGGAGGATCTCGGTCATCTGCGCCGGGGTCGCCATCAGCGCCTCCATGGTGCCCCGCTCCCACTCCCGGGCGACCACGAGGGCCGTGAGCAGAGCCCCGATCAGGGTCATGATCACCGCGATCAGTCCCGGGACCAGGTAATCCCGGCTGCGCACGGCGGGGTTGAACCAGATCCGGTCTTTGGCCTCCACCGGGACGATCCGAGGCTTTCCCTCCGTCCGGGCGCGCTGTTCGAGCCAATTCTGCCAGACCCCTTCGAGATAGCCCTCGACGATCCGGGCGTTGTTGGCGTCCACCCCGTTGACGAAGACCCCGATGGAGGCCGTCTCGCCCCGCAGGATCCGGCGACTGAAACGGGAACGCAGCCAGACGATCCCGTCCACCCGCCGTTTCCCGAGGGCCCTCCGGGCTTGCCGCATGCCAGGAAAGAACCTCGGCGCAAAATACGGCGACCGCTCGAGGCCGCCCACGAAGGAGGCGGTCTCCGCCGTCGGCCGGTCCACGACCACCGCCAGGGGAATGTGGCGGGCGTCGAGGGAAACGCCGTAGCCAAAGAGAAGGAGGAGAAAGACCGGCATGAAAAACGCGATGGCGATGGCCGAAGGATCCCGCAGGATCTGCAGGAACTCCTTGCGGACGAGCGCGCGCAGGCGCCGGAGATTCATGAGGCCTGCCGGAGGGGGCTCTCGTGGGCTTCAATGAGCTGGATGAAGGCCTCTTCCATGCTCGGGTCGGGACGGTCCGGGCTTTGGGCCAGCGTCCTCAGTTCGGTGGGGCTGCCCTGGGCGAGAACCGCCCCCCGGGACATCAGGACCAGGCGATCGCAGTATTCCGCCTCGTCCATGAAGTGGGTGGTGATGAGCACCGTCACCCCCTGCGCCGCCAGGGCGTTGATGCGCTGCCAGAACTCCCGGCGCGTCAAGGGATCCACCCCGGAGGTGGGCTCGTCCAGAAAGAGAATGGGCGGTTCGTGGAGCAAGGCGCAGGCGAGGGCCAGGCGCTGTTTGATGCCGAGAGGCAGGTCGTCGGCGTTGACGGCGCCGTAGGGGGCGAGCTGAAATTCTTCCCGGGCGCGGGCCATGGCCGCGCGCCGGGCCGGGCCTCCGAGATCGTAGGCGGCGGCGAAGAAGGCGAGATTCTGGTCGACGCTGAGGTTCCCGTAGAGGGCGAATTTCTGCGCCACGTAGCCGAGGCGGGCGCGGGCCGTGCTGCCGGCCCGACGCATGTCGACGCCGGCCACCCGCAGGCTGCCGCCCGAAGGAGGCAAAAGACCGCAGAGCATGCGAAAGGTCGTGGTCTTGCCGGCCCCGTTGGCCCCCAGGAGACCGAAGATCTCACCGCGGCGCACGGTAAAGGTGCTGCTTTTCACCGCCTCGTAGCGACCGAAGCATTTCCGCAGTTCCTTCACTTCCACGACCGTCTCGGCCGCCGCATCGCCCGTGGTCACGGGGGACGCCGCGGCCGCCGTGGCGGCGGATCCCGCCCCTCCCGATCCCAAGAGGTCCACAAAGGCGTCTTCAAAAGTCGGCGGCATGGGCTCCCACCGCTCTCCGGCCTCGGGAGTCACGGGTTCGGGGCCGGTGAGGACCCGAACACCGTCGGCGACGATCCGTGCATCCCGCACCCCGGGGCGCTGCTGCAGGGACTCGCGCAACGCCCGTCGCCGCTCGTCGGCGTGACGCACGCGATAGCAACGCCCTCGCAGGGGCTCCGTGAAATGTTCCGGACTTCCTTGCCGGAGCAGTCGGCCCTGGTGGAGGAGGACGAGGCTGTCGCAGTGCTCGGCCTCGTCGAAATAGGCGGTACTCATGAGCACCGTCGTTCCCGCCGCGCGCAGGCCCTGGACGATCTCCCAGAGTTCCCGTCGGGCGATGGGGTCCACCCCCACCGTGGGCTCGTCCAGGAGCAGGAGCGGCGGCGCGCGGAGAAGGGCGCAGGCCAGACCCAGCTTCTGTTTCATGCCCCCCGAGAGAGCCCCGGCGCGGCGCTTGCCAAAGGGCCCGAGGGCGGTGAGTGCCAGGAGCTCGTCCTGACGGTGTCGCGCCCGCCCCGGGTCGAGCCCTTGCAGATCGCTGTAGAGATCCAGGTTCTCCTGCACCGTCAAGTCTTCATAGAGACCAAAGCGTTGGGGCATGTAACCGATCCTGACCTGAAGGTCTTTGTCTTCGGCGCCGCCCTCCCTGCCAAAAAGAAACACCCGCCCTTCACTCGGGCGCAGGAGTCCCGCGGCGAGGCGGAGGAGGGTGGTCTTGCCGGCCCCGTCCGGGCCCAGGAGTCCCGTCACCTGTCCGGGAGCCAGATCCAGATCCAGGCCGTCCAGAGCCAGGACCGACTCCTTGCCGCGCTGGAAACGCTTGTGCACGCCCTCCAGGCGCAGGGGGCTCGTGAGGGCGGTCTCAGCGACCACAGGGATGCTCGGCGAGGGTTTGAGGCGGGTTGTCCCGCAAGGCAATCCGCACCGTCACCGGCATGCCCAGGCGCAGTTCGTGCCGGGGGTTGCAGGCGTACACGCGAGCCCGGTAGACGAGTTCCGTCCGCAGGGCGGTGGTCTCGACGGTCTTCGGGGTAAACTCGGCCGTCGGCGAGATGAAACCGACCCAGCCCGCGAAACGCTTGCCGGGGAAGGAATCGCTCTCGATGTCCGCACGCATGCCCAGCCGCACCTTCCCGAGCGCCGTTTCCGGCAGGTAGGCGCGGACCCAGACGGGATTGTCGAGAGCCAGGGTCAAGACCGGTGTGTCGGGGGAAACCATGTCTCCGGGTTCGACGATACGGTCCTCCACGACGGCGTTTTCCGGCGCGTAGAGTTTGGTGTCCTGCAACTCCCTTCGGGCCAGAGCCAACGCCGCCCGATCCGCCTGCAGTTGGGCTCGGGCCGCCGCAATATCCTCCCGGCGTGGCCCTTTGAGGGCGATGATGAGGGCCTCTTGGCCACGATCCAGATCGGCCCGGGCCGTCTTGAGAGCGGCGGTGGCGTCGTCCAGGCTCTGTCTCGTGACATCCTGCTCGGCGGCCAGAACCTTCTGCCGCTTCCAGATGATCTCGGCATTTTCCAGCTTCGCCCGGGCGGCGGTCACCCGGGCCCGGGCCTCGGCGATCTTCTCCGGGCGGGAACCGGCCAGGAGACGCGCCAGGACCTGCTCCTGGGCGGCCACCCTCGCCCGGTCACGATCGACGGCATCCCGAAAACGGCTGGGATCCAGCTCCGCCAGCAATTGCCCCCGGGTCACACGGTCCCCTTCCTGCACCAGGAGCCTTTGCACCCGACCGTTGTCGTTGAAGGCCGACTGCACCTGGCGGATGTCGACGTTCCCGTAGAGGGTCAAGGTGTTGAGTGTGCCCGTGGGGCGATACGCCCACCAAGCGAGCAGGCCGATGCCCAGTGCCAGAAGCAGAATCAGCAGGGCGAGGCGTTTCTTGTTGCGGATCCTGACCATGCGTCTTCTCCGATGGTGTTTCCAAGTCGTCCGTCAAAAGCTGCCGACGGGTGGCTGGGTCTCCGGTTTGCAGAAGCCCGTTCTCGGTCCGGAAGCTGAAAATGGTCCATCGTTTCTGCAGGGCGAATGATGGTGCCCGGCGTGAGTCGAAGTCACCGCCCACGCAGCGGCCAAAGCCGAGCCCCCATCATGATAGGCCTGTCGGCAGGCGAGGACACTCCTCAAGACTCGCGAATGATCGGCCCGGCATGTGGGGGAGGGCTCCCGGGCCTCGGCCCGGAAGGACGGTGGATCGCTGTGGAGCGAGGGGCTGTTTCCGAGAGACTGTTGCCAACTTTTTCGGTATCCCCTTGAATCCGCAGGCGTGCGCGGCTGCCGGTGAATCCCGGGTCCTGCGCCCCGCAACGGGCTCTGAGACGAGCAACGTCGAGGCCCGCGAGTGCCGACCGTTCGGTGGGGTTTCTTCTGCCCAAGGGGCCCGTCCGGGTCCTCGTGGTGGACGACCGTAATCTCTTCCGTGTGGGGCTCCGGCGGATTCCCGACCAGGACCCCGACGTCCGCGTCATCGTGATCTCCGTCTCTTGTCCGGAGCCGTACCTCGGCACGGTCCTCGAGGCTGGGGCTCACGGCTTGCTCAGCAAGGACGGTGCGGCCGACGAGGTTCCCCGGGCTGTCCATGCGGTGCTCGAGGACCGGCTCGATCTGAGCCCGGACGTGGCGTATCACTACGTCGGGGGTCGTCGTCCGCACCGGGAAGCTCCCCCCGCCTGAGTCACCGTGAGCTCCAGGTGTTTGAGCTCTGGGGCCAGGGGGTAGGCCCCCAGGAGATCGCGGAGCGGCTTCACGTGAGCACGATCCCCGTCCGGACCTACGTCACCGCCCGTGCCAGAAGTTTGGGACCCGGAGCACCGCCGAGCTTCTGCGGGTGGCGGTCGTTGCGGGAACCCTGCCCGGGGAGGCGACGGCCCCTCCCGGAGACAAGTGAGCACTCCGCCGCACCACGCGGCCGCATTCGCCACAGTTGAGCTCTTCGGGACGCCCGTCTTCAACCGCGAACCGGCCCCATCGATCGGGGTCCTCGCTCGGGATCCCGGCCGCCCGCAGGGGGGTTTGGTGGGAAGGGGCGAGAGCCTCTACAGGCGAGGATGTTCGAGAAGCCCGTCCGCCGAAGGGCAGGGGGGTCCAAAATTTTTGGGACGGGTCTGGCCCGGTGAGAAGGAGGCCGTGCCGGGCCGGGACAGGGGTCCGGGGGAGTCGCGCCCGGCCGTCCGGAGGGGGCTAGACTAGGGATCTTGACGAGCGTGGCTCGGGGACTCTCGGGCGTGGGAGGGCGTGTGCATGTCCGTGGCCGCTGATTCCTGTGTGCAACCCCCGGGGGTGGCGGGCTCCATCCGTGTCGTCGTGGTCGACGACCACAACCTTCTCCGCGCCGGGCTCCGCAAGATTCTGGCGCAGGATTCCGGCATCGAGGTCGTGGCGGAAGCCGCGAACGGTGAGGAAGCCCTTGCGCTTTTGGGCCGTGTCCCCGCCGATGTCGTCCTTCTCGATCTCCACATGCCGGGGCTCGGGGGGCTCGAGACCGTGAGGCGTCTGCGGCGCCGCTGTCCCGGCGTGCGCATCATCGTCCTCTCCGTCTCGTATCAGGAGCCGTACCTGAGCGCCGTCCTCGAGGCCGGGGCCCACGGGTTTCTCAGCAAGGACTGTGCGGTCGACGAGGTCGTCGGCGCGATCCACGCCGTGCTGTGCGATGACCTTTACCTCAGCGCCGACGTCGCCCGCCTCTACGTGGGCACGAGCCGTCAGCGTCGCGGTGGCGCTCCGCCGCGGCTCAGCCACCGCGAGATCCAGGTTCTCGAACTCTGGGGTCAGGGAGTGGGGACGCAGGAGATCGCCGAGCGGCTCCACCTGAGCCCCACCACGGTGCGCACCTACCGCCACCGTCTCTCGCAGAAGCTCGGTGCTGGCAATCCCGCCGAGCTTCTCCGCGCGGCCGTGCTGTCCGGCCTTCTCCCCGGGGAAGCGACGTCCATCCCCGCCGAGGACTGAGGCCGCGGCCGACGGGGCGGTGCGCGCCCCCGAGTTCCCTCTGGCTTATGCACGAAACGCCGCGAGTGGTCGGTACTGCTCAGAAGTCCGCTGTACGATATGACCTCGTTGTGTAGTCCCATTGTGGCTACAATATGGGTATCTGAACGGTTTGTGAGAATTGCCATGAGAACCGCCGATACTTATGTCCGTGCCCGCATTGACACCCAGACCAAGGAGCACGCCGCCGATGCGCTCGAAGCGATGGGACTGTCGATCTCTGACGCCATCCGCTTGCTGATGCTGCGCATTGCCGAGGAACAGCGCCTGCCCTTCGACGTGAAGGTACCCAACGTACCCACGAAGCGGGCCATTGCCGAGCTGGAGTCCGGGAGAGGCAAGCGCTTCGCCAGTGTCGATGGCCTGATGGCGGATTTGCATGCGGACGATTGATCGTTCCTCAATGTTCGGGATCCGACGATCCCGTGAGGGATCGGGGTTCGTCAACGACGGCAAGCGCCGCCCGGTGAGCGAGCGGGGAGCCGGGAATGCGCGGCTGGGAGCCGAGAACCAGAACTGCGCAGGAAGCGGGACTTTGCGTTTTTGCTACGGAGTGGATTAGGTGACTACGATGAGAGCTTCATCAAGCACTAAGGGCGAAAGTCAATGAATCTTCGCAAGGTAGCTGTACGAAGCATAATCGTTGTGTTGATTCTCATTGTAGTTTGGGGGGCCGGTTTCGTATGGATCTGCTCCAGGATTCCCACAGAATATTTGCTTGTTTCGGTCTTTGACCGTTCAGACCGGACTGTGTCACGCTCGATTCTGCAGTTTTATCTGTTGGATACGCCGTGGGGACAGGACAAGTTGCGTGATTCATCAAACGATATTATTGCCTACGTAAGCTCTGCTAGTTCGGTGGACGACAATGTGTTGCATGCAAGCAGCCAGCGGCGAGCGATCGTGTGGATCAGGGAATTGCTCAAGCTGGGCAAACCGGTAAACGCCAAGATGGAAGGCTTTTCAGCATTAGAAGATGCGGTCATGAGCAACCAGATTATTCTTGCGCGTTATTTGATCCGGCACGGCGCTAGGGTACAGAGTTTTTCATATGGTGAGCATCACGTTAAGCATTACGCGCCCCTCATCGCCTTGGCGCTATGTATGCAACGTGTAGACCCGGAAGCGAATGCCATCCCGATGTTGCGTTTGCTGAAGCAGGCGTATCGACAACAAAACATTCCCATCCATCTGAAGGTGGCGGAGAAGTTTGCACAACGCTGTCGCCCGAGATCAAATCCCCAGCCCATCTATATGGATCGCTGAACAACACATCTGCGACGGGTGCGGTGGCGATGGTCTCTCTGGCCGTGAACGGGACCTATGTCTTCGAGCTCACGGTGGGTGACGGGTATGCGTCGGATTCGACGACGGTGAGCGTGTCGGTGGCGATCCCGCCGGGGGTGCCGGGGGCTCCGTCCGTGAGTCCCGACCCGAGTGCGAACGGGGAGTAAACGGTTTCGTGGTCGGGGCTTGCGATTGATTCGCCGATGATGCAAAGCGGATGCATCGAGCACATTGAAGGCGCCGAGTGCATCGGTATAAACGATGCTGTCGGGCTCGGCCTTCTCCTGAAGGATAGGCCGCAACGTCTCGGTTCGGGCGTTGGCGATGATGGCGGTATAACCCTTCCTGCCCCGCTTTCAAAGCCCGAAGACGACGACTTTGCCTGCTGCGCCGCGGTCTCGCTTGCCCTTGCGCACATCCCCGAAGCCACTCTCATCCGCCTCCCCTTCGCCACAGAGCTGATAGCTCGGGAGCTTGCGGACGGGCAGCTGGCGCAGGGGCACGAAGAAGCGGATCGTGGTGTTGGGTTGTGAACGCCGACGATCTCAGCGGGCCCCGTGCTTCCAGCCACAAAATGCTCGATTAGCTTGCTTTGCTGACGGGTACTGAGGCGGCTTTGCGTTGATACAACGTAGCCATCATAGTGCCATGTGAACCCCTTAGGGAAGGGCTGATTTATTCATCTTGTCCATCATACTTGATGAATAAATCAGACCTTCCTTAGACTATCCCAGAACGAGCCACCCTTTGTTGTGGCGGCTCGCAGATCATCTCCCTTTAAAGCATTGTGAAGCAGCAGCGTGGGTTGCGGCATCGACGCCCATATTAGGGGCCTCGCTGGCCTCTTGGGTCTCGATTGAGATGCACCGGACTGTGAGGCTGAAGACCGAGTGGCCGATAGCCGGGTCCTGGTCGAAATGCTGGGTGTGGACTTCCCGGTGTATAGCCAAGCCGATGGATGATGCCATGTTGCGGACGACCGGTGAAGTTTCCACGGTAGCCATACGGTCTCCCGTAGCGATAAGGGTGTCCCATCCTTGCACCGTTACGATACCGGCCAAGCCAACGAGCAAGCATCGGGTGTTGCCGATAGAAAGACCTAACGACGGTGTGTCCGTAAAGGTCAGGCCGGTTCCGGCCCCATTGACGTTGGGCCCAATGTAGGGCATCGGGATGTCCGGGCGGAAAGAACCTCGGTCGCGTACTTAAAGCCCGGGGTTGTGTCCGTACGGCTGGCGATATGCATGGACCGTAGACGCGCCCCACGTGTGTTCTCCAAACTGTGTAATGCTCGATGTAGCGGTGATTTTCTCGCCACCATACGGGTTGATGTATGGCGTACCAGGGTCCCACATAGCCACGCCCCCATAGGAAATACGGACGGTAACCGTCTACCAGAGGAGGTGGATGCCCATAAAGGAGAGGTGGTGGATGACGGGAGCGGTGTGAGGAGATGACAACGGGCGGTGATGAAGACCCATAAACGAGGGGTGGTGGAAGAAGGAATCCGGCAGGAGCCTGCATCCAAGGTCCCCCGCCCCAAGGTGCGTAGTACCAACCATACCCCAAGCGATAACAGAATCCATTGGGGTAATACACATAGCCGTAGGTGGGTGCCTGGTAAACGAACTGTCCACTATTAATGTTGAAGGCAACATTTGTCCCACTGATCCCAACCAAGAACCCTGCCTTCGCTTTCGGGACAGGAACAGATAACAGGCAGACAGCCGCAAGCATGCCTGCCAGCAGTTTGTAAGACTTCTTCATGGCCACACACTCCTCGGCATCATGGTGAGCGCGCTGTACGATGCTCATTAAGATAACCGTCTGAAGCGATGTCAGGTTGGCTTGAGCCTGGCGAATATGACAATCATCAGCTCTCAGGTACTTGTTGGGTGATCCAAACGCCTGGCTGGCTCTTTTCTCTACGTCAAGCCAGCCCTCTAGGCTTTTCAGATTAGGTTAGGCTTTTCAGGTTGTGTCCGTCAAGTTGTGCAAATTCCTTTGGGGCATGAGGGAGGTTTTCATTAGGCCGCCGCCGGGAGCCGCTCGCGGCGCTGCTCTTTCAAGAGATTCCTGTTGAGATAGCGATTGTCCTCAAGCCAGGCCTCATGGGTCTCGACACAGAGAGCCCGCACCAGACGCAGGCAGGACTCGGCATGGGGGAAGATCCGTACCACCCGCGTTCGGCGCTTGATCTCCTCGTTCAAACGCTCCAGCATGTTCGTGCTCTTCAGAGGCTTGTGGTGGGCCCGGGGGAGACGGTAAAAGGTCAGCGTCTCACCGATATGGTCCTCGACCCAGTCCGTGAGCTTGGGGTCTTTCGTCGACCACTTCGTCAGCCACGCCGCCAGGTCTCGTTGGGCCTCCGCGAGATCCCGCCGGTCGTACAGCCAGCGCAGCTCCTGGAGACAGTCGTCGTCGGCCTTACGAGGCAGGTAATCCAGCGCATTACGGAGGACGTGGACGTAGCACCGTTGCCAGGCGGCATCGGTCAACACCTCGGTGAGGGCTTTTTTGAGCCCCGCATGATCGTCGGAGACGAACTCAACGCCGTGGAGACCCCGGTCCTTCAAGTGGACAAGGAAGTCTTTCCAGGACGACTGGCTCTCGCGCGGGGCGAGATCGACGCCCAGGACTTCCCGGCGTCCGCCCTCATGGATACCGATCGCGATCAAGACCGCCTGGGACCGGATGACACCCCCTTCACGCACCTTCTCGTCGCCGGCATCGAGAATAAGATAAGGGTAGGGTTCGTCGTGACGGCTCGGCACCGTGAAATGGCGACGGTGTAGCGACTTCGCTTCGAAGTCCGGTCGCACTACACATTGGTGGAGTGAGGGTTACTACGCTAAAATTGCCGCGTCGGGTTGATTTAAGGGAGAACTACACCCCTATGCGCAACCGACTTGCCTTCGTTTTTGGGATACTGCTTTTTGCCTGTTACAGTCCACTGTCGTACGCGAACGGCTTCTGGGACGGAATCAGTTTTCACTGCGATGGGCAGCTACTGAAGGCCCACTATGTGGCAACGTTCACCGGCCTCTGGGCAGAGGGCGGAAAAACGGCATGGCTGAAAGTGGAGACTTATGATCCGGATCCCGTACTTTTGCTCGTTTCCGTCTACGATTACGGGCGCAATCGAGTAATCTCCTATCAATGCACCACCACCATTACTTCAAATTGCATTCTTAACTGGACACCCAAGTGGAACGGGGATTTCTACGTGACGTTTGAAAATGAGGGTAGCAGCACTGTGGGATATGAATGGCATTACACAAATACGGTTGGATGGTATTCGAGCCCATCCATCGATTGCTATTGATTCCACAGCGTCACCGAGATCGGCTGGACCCAGCCGGCTCGCAGTAGTTGCGTGCTTCTGTCTCTTCCGGCAGACAACACGGTATGAGCTCTCCCGTGTTTCGGAGCTGCTCCGGGGGTGCTTCCCTGTCAGGATGATCCTTCCCCGCGTGCGGCGCGGCTCCTTCCGCACACGAGCAACTGATCGGTCAAGCAGACGCCGTGGTGTACAGCAACGTGATATACAGGACACTGCTCGAGCTCATCGCCGATCAGTGTCCTGTATGTTCGTGGACAGGCGCACCTGTGTGCTCACCTCTGGGATCGCCTCGATGGGCAGCAGGATCGCACCGTTTTTTTGCAAGCGCGGTGTGGTGTCACGTCAGAGCGAACCTTGCTGCTGTCATGGCGTGACGCGTGACGCGTGACGCGTGACGGGTAGAGCCGTTTCCCATCCCTACCCAAAGGTGGGCTGTGCCCGAGAGTGGCGAGACCTCCAAGAACAATGTCGCCTCGCATATTCGCCACCCAGCGGGGAGAAAGACCCGGCTGGGAATATGATCACGGAGAGCCATGATTGCGATGGCGGTCTCGTTAGTCGCACCATCCAGGGAGCCTTTGTCGACGACCACGAAGACCTGCTCTTGACCGACCTCGCCCGCTTCAACCAAAACTCGCCGAGTGGCTGATCTTTTACAACGCCGAACGGCCCCACCATCGACCCGGACAGAAACCCCCGTCATCCTTCCTCCTGCAACATCAAC
This sequence comes from Pseudomonadota bacterium, assembly GCA_021839245.1. GTDB lineage: Bacteria > Pseudomonadota > Gammaproteobacteria > JAKAQQ01 > JAKAQQ01 > JAKAQQ01. The sequence goes on along the minus strand of JAKCBQ010000029.1, from coordinate 3,939 downwards.
CCCAGTGCCAAAGGTTGGTGGACGCATACATACGCTTGCGCTACGGTTGGCTTTGGGTTATCGTGGCCGAGGAGTACCGAGTGGACCAGGCAATCGCCTCCGCCTCGGCGGGGGAGGAAAGTCCGGGCTCCACGGACCAGAGTGCCAGGTAACACCTGGGAGACGCGAGTCTACGGAAAGTGCCACAGAAAACATACCGCCAACGTTCGTCGGGACTTTGTCCCCTCGGGCACGGCAAGGGTGAAAAGGTGCGGTAAGAGCGCACCGCGCGGCTGGCAACAGTCGTGGCAGGGCAAACCCCACTCGGAGCAAGACCAAATAGGGGGGCGGACCACTTCGGTGGTCACATGCGGTCCGCATGGCCCCCGGGTAGGTCGCTTGAGCGCCGTGGCGACACGGCGCCCAGAGGCATGATTGCCCTCGACAGAACCCGGCTTATCGATCCACTCGGCTACTCCACGGATTGCGCGGTGGGCTCGCTCCGCGATGACGGTGGGATTTGCGCAAAATGGGACCGATTTGGCCCTTTGCGTGGGTCGGACGGGGGCCGTTGATTCTTCTTTGTCCGGAGGGCCTCCCACCGACAAGGATCATGGCTCGAGCCGGGATTGATAAAAATAATATTTATGTAATACAATATATTATAAAATAAAAAAAGACTATTTCGAGGTCATAGGCCCGCCTTCGAGCCTTCCTTTGAGGGTCGGAGTGGTAAGGAAGTGGCGACAGCATGGTTGACGAGTGGTAAAAAGTGGTAAAAACTGGGGCACGGTGGCTGGAGCGTGTTTAGGTGTTTCGAGGTGTCAACGAGATAGCACTCGACGGCAAAGGGCGGTTGGCGATGCCGACTCGCTACCGCCAGGAAATCTTTGCGCTCTGTTCGGGGTCTCTGGTTTTCACCATCGATCGGGAGAGTTGCCTCCTTCTTTATCCGCTCCCGGTGTGGGAACGGCTTGAAAGCGAACTTGTCCGTCTGCCCAATCTCGACGCGCATGCCCGCCGTCTTCAGCGACTGCTGCTCGGCCATGCGACCGAGGTCACGATGGACGGTCACGGCCGACTGCTGGTTCCGGGCCCTCTGCGCGATTTCGCCCGCCTCGATCACGACGCGGTCCTTGTCGGTCAGGGCGAGAAGTTCGAGCTTTGGGACGCCGCGCTCTGGCGGGGCAACCGCGACCAGTGGATCACCGAACAGGCGCGATTCGAGAGCGGCACGAGTGGCCCTCTCGGCAACCTGAGGATCTGAGCATGGACGCCCGCCTGGCAACGCACGAGCCGGTCATGCTCGAGACGGTCTTGCGTTTCTGGTTCCGTGGCGACGACGGCGTCTACGTGGACGCCACCTACGGTCGGGGTGGCCACAGCCGTGCTCTTCTCGAGCGTCTCGGGCCAGAAGGGCGTCTTTACCTCGTCGACCGAGATCCCGACGCCGTTGCGCACGCGCGCAGCCGTTTTGCCGGCGACGAGCGCGTGGTGGTGGCCGCCGGCCCTTTCTCCCGCCTGGGCGAGCTGGCCGCACACTGGTCGGTGGTGGGGCGGGTGCGTGGGGTGCTTCTCGATCTCGGTGTCTCGAGCCCCCAGCTCGAGGATGCCCGCCGCGGTTTCTCCTTCACGCGCGAGGGACCGCTCGACATGCGGATGGATCCGGAGCACGGGTCAAGCCTGGCGACATGGCTTGCCGGGGTTGACGAGCGGCGCCTCGTGGACGTGCTCGAGCGCTACGGCGAAGAACGGCACGCCCGCCCGATCGCGCGGGCGGTGCTCGAGGCCCGCCGTCGCGGATGCCTGAGCACGACCCGAGAGCTCGCGACGGTCGTGGCCGGCGCCGTGCCCCGAAGCGGGTTGCGCCGGCACCCCGCGACGCGGACGTTCCAGGCGCTGCGCATCGTTGTCAACGGTGAGCTCGACGAGCTCGAAGCCGTCCTGCCGCAGGCGGCGCGGGTCCTGGAACTCTCCGGACGGCTTCTCGTGCTGAGTTTCCACTCGCTCGAGGACCGGATCGTCAAGCATTTCTTCCGTTCTCCCCGACGCGGGGAAGCCACACGCGAGGGACTTCTTCCCCTCGCCTCGCTCGCCCCCGAGCCCGAGGAGCGGAGACGCAATCCGCGCGCGCGCAGCGCCCGCCTGCGCGTGGCCGAAAAACTCCGGGAGACCGACGCGTGTCCCGGCGCCTGATACTCCTCGCCCTGGCGGCTCTTGTGCTCGCCAGCAGCCTCGCCGCCGTCTGGACCAGCTACCGGCACCGGACACTCTTCGCTCACGAGATGCGGCTCGAGAACCGCATCGAAGTCCTCAACGCCCGTTGGTCACAGCTCCTTCTCGAGCAGGGGACCCTCGAGAGCCACGCCCGCCTCGCCCGCTTGGCCCACCGCCGCCTCGGCATGGCTCCGCCGCGCCGCATCCACATCGTCGTGGTGCGCACGCGATGAGTTCCTCTCTGGCCCGCACCCGCCTGCTCGTTCTGGCCGTCCCGCTGGCCTTGGGCACGCTCGGTCTTGCGGCGCGTGTCGTTGATCTCGAGACCGTCGGGCGCCCGCGGCTTCTGGCCCAGGCGCGTCTTCGCGAGACGCGTCAGCTGGTCCTCCCAGCCCACCGCGGCATGATCGTGGACCGCTTCGGCACGCCGCTTGCGGTGAGCACTCTCGTCGAGGATCTCTGCGCCGACCCACGGGTCCTCATCCATCGTCCGGGCGAGTGGCCCGAGCTTGCACGTCTCGCCGGCTGGTCGCTTCCGGCTCTCGCACAGGCCGTCCGCACCCAGCGCGCCTACGCGTTCATGTATCTCCGGCGCGGGATGGACCCGTTCCACGCCCGGGAAATCATCGCCCGCGGTCTGCCCGGGGTCTTTCTGGTGCCCCAGTTCCGCCGTTACTACCCGGAAGGCGCGGCCGCCGCCCAGGTGGTCGGCTACACCACCATCGGCGACCGTGGTGAAGGAGGGCTCGAGCTCGCCTACAACCGCGTCCTGGCCGGCCGCTCGGGACGTCTTGAGGTCGTCGTGAACGGGCTCGGTCAGTCGGCGAGTGCGGTCCGTCTCGTGCGCCGTCCGCGACCCGGGCACAGCCTTGTCAGCAGTCTCGACATGCGTCTTCAGTACGTCGCCTACGCGGCGTTGCGGAAGGAGATCCGCCTCGAACACGCGCAGGCCGGCTCGGTCGTCGTCGTCGATCCCCATACGGGGGAAGTGCTCGCGATGAGCACCGTGCCTTCGTTCAATCCCAACACACGGTCCGACTACATTCCCGCGCGGATGCGGGCGCGGGCGGCGACCGACATGTTCGAGCCCGGTTCGGTCTTCAAGCCTTTCACGATCGCCGCGGCTCTCGCGAGCGGTCGTTACACCCCCGGGAGTGTCGTCAATACAGGGCAGGGTCTTCTTTCGGTGGGGGGGTATATCATCCGCGACGACGCCGCCTGGGGGCGGATCAATCTCACGACACTTCTCGAGAAGTCGAGCAACGTCGGGGCCTCACTCGTGGCCCTGTCCCTGCCGCGGCGCTACCTCTGGAGAGCCTACAACGCTTTCGGGTTCGGACGCCTGACCGGCAGCGGCTTTCCCGGGGAATCGCCGGGTCTGCTGCACGTCTGGACGCACTGGTCGATGTCGATGCACGCCTCGATCAGTTACGGCTACGGGGTGGCCGTCACCCTGCTTCAGCTGGCCCGGGGTTACGCGGCGCTGGCCAACCACGGCGTTCTTCTTCCCCTGACGTTTGTGCGCCGCCCGCGCCCCCCGTCGGGACGCGCCATCGTCCCGCCGCGCGTGGCCCACGAGCTCTGCCGGATGCTGACATCCGTGGTCTCGCCGGAAGGAACCGGGTTCCTCGCGCAGATCCCCGGCTACGAGGTGGCCGGGAAGACGGGGACGTCGTACATCGTCCGTGACGGCCGTTACGATCGGCACGATTACAGCTCGGTGTTCGTGGGTTTGGCCCCCGT
>JAKCBQ010000098.1 GCA_021839245.1 Pseudomonadota bacterium | reverse complement strand
CGATCCTCGTCAAAGCCGTCGTGACCGCAGGACTCGTCAAGGCCCTCGAAGGCCCGGGGCCGTTCACGGTCTTTGCCCCGACGAACACGGCTTTTGGGAAGCTCCCCCGGGGAACGGTGGCCAACCTTCTCAAGCCCGCGAACCGTCCTCTGCTCCGCAAGATCCTCCTCTACCACGTGGTCGCGGGACGCTGGACCTACGGTCGCCTCCTTCGACTCGTCGATCGCCATCACGGACGGGCGGCCCTCAAAACCCTTGAGGGGCAGGATGTGTGGATCATCCGCAACGGTCGGCACAATCTCGAGGTGAAAGGCCTCAAGGATGCGCCCGTGCAAATCACCACCTACGACGTCGCTCAATCGAACGGCGTGATCCAGGTCATCAACGGCGTGCTGCTGCCCTAAACCCAAAGATCCCCTGGGCCCCCGCGGGGCCCTTCCTCGGGCGGCCACGTGCCGCCCGTTTTTTTTGCGAGGCGGGAAGAGAACCGTTCGTCCTCTGCTCCCGCCTCCGGGAGACCCCCGGCACGCGCCAGCCCGCCCGAGAGACGACCGTCCTTGCCCGAAGGATCACCCCCCCCCCGAGGCTCCCCCTCCCGGCGTCTTCCTCCGTCTCCGCCCCGTCGCACGCTCGATCAGAAATTCTTGCGAAGACGAAGGAGGAGCACGACGGCGTTGGCGTAGATGCCGCTCGGGTGCATGATGTACTGGATGTCCGGCTCGACGATCAACCCGCGGGGGAGATGATCGTCCCAAGCCACTTCCCAGGCGGTCTCGGCGGGATGTTCGCGAAGACCCGCGTGGGCAACGCCCGCGGTGAGAGACGTGCGCGGAGCCAGACCGGGAAATCCCCGCAGTCGAAAACCGACCCCGACGTAGTACAGGATGGGATTGACCTGACCCAAATTGAGACCCGTCTCAACGAACCAGCCCCAGCGAAGATGCTGCGGGCGCAAACGCCGATGATGGCTTTCCCAGATCCCGTAAAGACCGTTCGTGCTGCGCGGCGAGGCGAGACCGCCCTGGGCGGGACCCTCCGGGTTGTGGTAGGCCCAGGCGCCGATCTTGAGCCTCTGGTGTCGAGCCGTCCGCGATTGCCACTCGGCGATCGCAAAAAACCCCTGATGGGTGACGGTCCCGTGGGCTGGGGGATCGCCGGCGAAGAGCCCGACCCGCCAGCGTCCGGAAGACGGCCCGCCGCGAACGATACCCCCCCAGCCGGTGTAGGGGGCGGTCGGCGTGAGCGGGACGTTCACCGTGAGTGTCGGCGTCATGCCGAAAGAGGAGTTGACGAGATCGGAGGCGGGGGCGCTCGTGTCGAAGTAGCTGTTCACGTCCATGATGCCGCCGCGGGCCAAAAGATGACCGGCGATCCGCTGGCGGTAGGAGAGCGTGATGAGTCGCAGGAACGAGAACGAGTTGTAGAGATTGCTCGCCCCCTGCGCGTCACCGACGAGATGTGACTCGCGGGGAAGCCCGCGCAGGAGACCCATCACCTGAAGGTCGATTTTCCCTCCCTGCCAGCCGCCGAAGGGTCCCGTTCGGAGTTCGGCACCCGCCGCGGCGGCCGCGACCCACGTCACCCCCCGCCGACGCCCCCCGGCCACATCCGCGAGAGGCTCGAACGTGAGATGGGTGCGCCAGCGGAGCGCCTTGCGGCTTCGGCGCAGGATGCGTGAGAAGATGTCGTGTCCGGTCTCGTGCGCGCGGGCGACGGACATCGCGCTCAACAGGCTCACGGCGAGGGCGAGCACATACGCCGGCACTCGACCCACCGCGCGCGCTCCCTTATTCTTTCCGGGCACGGGGCAGACAGTCCCGAAGGGCGATGGTGGTGTTGCGTTCTTCGTCACAAGCGCCAAAAAGAAGCGTGAGACCACAGGCCTCGGCGAGACCCGGGCGAACCGCCACGAAGTCCTCGCCGCAGGCGTCGGAGCTCGGCGGCGTGACGGCGACGGGACTCTCCCCGGCGCGAGGGATCGTGGGTCAACCCACAGCGCGGCATATCGCTCGGAACGAACGCCTTCCACCCGAAGTCGATCCGCGCCGTCCTGGATCGGAGGCCGCTCGGCCAGAGACGGTCGACAAGGACACGCACCCCATCGCTCGCTTGGGGTCCCTCGTTGAGACGACGTGACGTGATGTCCATCCTTTTCTCCCACGACCGAGGAGAAACCGCGAGCATTCTACCGTGTCGATTGGCTCAGACTTTCTGTCTCCTTGTGGATCGCGGCTTTCCCCTGACGCCTCTGTGCCCACGGTGCCCACGCGGCACGACCGGCAAGGGTTGCCCATCAATTCGACTCGGCTTTCCCCAAAGCATGAATCATCGTGTTGCAGGTCCGTCGACGGTCACGATTGCCCTCGAACGTTTGAAGGGCGAGCCGGTCGGCTGTTGCGCCAGGCGAAATAAACCAGGGGGATGGCCCAAAGGGCGGAGAAACGATAGATCTGATCCAGGGGCAGCCAGGACTGCAGGGGACCCAGACCCGAGGAGCCGAGCCCCTCCCCCACCATGAGAGCCCCCACCAGGAGTCCGGCCATCTGTGTCCCCTCCCGGGGGTGCGCCGCAATACCGTAGGACATGCTGTAGGGATAGTAAATCCCACACGAAACACCGGCGAGGGTGAACACCAGGATCAGGGCGGTGGCAGAGACGAGTTGCGGAATCGCCAGGAAGCAGGCGGCCATCCCCACCGGCGCCAAAAGAAAAGTGAGGCGACGAGGCAACCAATCATTGGGCAGCGCGCCCAAAACGAAACGCGCGAGCGTCATCCCGCCCCAAAAGAGCGACAAGGCCAGGGCGCCGGAGGCCGCGGGCAGGTGACGGTCCACGGTCATCAACACATCGGCCCAGCTGCCAAAACTCCCCTCGCAAACGGCGTAGATCAGCACCCCGAGGGC
>JAKCBQ010000097.1 GCA_021839245.1 Pseudomonadota bacterium | reverse complement strand
GGCGACGGGGACGGCCGTCTCGACGATCCCGAGGGCAAGGCGGACGAGAGGTGCGGTCATGTCCAGCGAAGGCCGATCAGGATGAGGGCGAGGGTGACGAAGGTGATCGCGAGGTAGACGGCGAGTCGCCCCCGCTGAAGACGCGCGGCCGGCGCCGAGAGGCGTCCGACGAGAGCGGGAAGCGGAGCGTAGAGGAGGACCTCGATGCGGTCCCGCAACCGGATCCGGTAGTGCGGATACGGATCCGCAGGACGGGGAAGCTGTTCTTCGACGGCGAAGACGAAGGCGAAGACACGACGGATCGGCTCTCCGAACCCGGCGCTCGTGTCCTGGGCGCGTGGCCCGGCGGGGGCTTCCCCGCAAGACCAGAGGGCCGCTCTGGTCGCGGTCCGCTGTGTCGGACGGAGTCGTCGGCCGAGGGTGAAGAGGGCGAGGAGGGCCCCCGCGCCCAGCACGAGAGGAAGAGGGGCGTAGGCCGCTCCGCTCGGCAGGAAGACCGCCACCCCGGGCGCGGCGGTCGCGCCGGGCGGAAGGGGGCCGAACAGGCGCGCGACCGCGCCCGATAAAAACCCGGCGACCGCTCCCGGAAGGAGGCCGAGGGCGAGGGCCGCCAGGGCGAGAGACACGAGTCCCATCCGCTCGCTTGGACCCGCGTCGTGGGCACTGAGGAGCCGACTCTCGCGCGGTCGCCCGAGAAACGCCACGGTGTAGAACTTGATCATGACGTAGGCGGCAAGAGCGGCGGTGAGCACGAAGATCGCTGCGGCGAGGGGCAGGAGGAGGTCGAGAGGCGTGGCGAAGAAGCGGGGCGTCGTGAGCCAGCTTTGGAGAAGCATCCATTCGGCGACGAACCCCCCCAGGGGAGGGATGCCGGCGAGCGCGGCGGCGCCGACGAGGGCCGGGATGCCGACCCACGGCATGCGCGGCAGAAGACCTCCGAGCTGTCCGAGATTGCGCTCGCCCGTTGCGTGAAGCACCGACCCCGTCGCGAGGAAAAGCAGGCTTTTCCCGGCCGTGTGATTGAGACAGAGGTAGAGACATGCCGTGAAGGCGAAGGCGGCGAGAATCGTCTCTTGAGCGCTCGCAAAGAGCAGCGCGAGGCCGAAGGCGGTCGCGATGAGCCCGATGTTCTCGATCGACGAGTAGGCGAGCAGGCGTTTGACGTCGCTCTGGGCCGTGGCGTAAAGGGCGCCGTAAAGACCGCTTGCCGTTCCGAGAGCGAGGATGGTCGCCCCCCACCAGGGCGCGAGTTCAGGACGCAGAATGACGACGACACGCATGAGGCCGTAGAGGGCGACCTCGAGCATCACCCCGCTCATGAGGGCCGAGACGGGCGAGGGAGCGGCGGGATGAGCTTCGGGCAGCCACACGTGGGCGGGCAGGAGGCCGGCCTTGGCCCCGAATCCCCCCAACGCGCAGAGAAAAACGAGGCTCGTCCCTAGAGCCCCCGGGGGATCGCGGCGCATCGCGGTGAAGTCGAGGATCGTCCCTCCGTGGGAGAGGATGCCGAAGGCGATCAAAAGAAGCAGAGCACTCACCTGGGCCATGACCAGGTAGATCAGGGCGGCCCGGCGGATGTCTTCGCGGTCGTGTTCGCTCAAGACGAGGGCGTAGGATCCGAGGGTCATGAGCTCCCAGGACGCCATGAACGTGAGCGCGTCGTGGGCCAGAAGGACCACGGTGAGCGAAGCGAGGAAAAGGTGGTAGGCAAAACTGAGGACGCCGGGGGGAGTGCCCTCCCCCGGGCGGAAATAGCCGCGGGCGAAAATGGAGATCCCGAAGACCGCCACGCCGAGCAGCGCAAGGAACACGCCGGCGAGAGGTCCGGCGCGAAACAGAAGGTCGAATCCGGCCGGGCCCGGGAGGTGGATGATCGCGGGGGGCAGCGGGTGGAGGGCGGAATCTATGGCCGCCAGGGAGAGGACCAGCCCCCCCAAGGCCCCCGGAACGTGCACCGCACGTGCCAACCTCATGCTGTGGGGGCGCAGGAGAGCGAGAACGCCGAGAACGAGCCAGAGGGTCGCCACGATGAGGGCGAGGCTTGTCATGGAAAGGTACGGGAACCTTGCAGGGTATGTCGCCAGGATGAGCGTTTAAAACGCTCTGGATACTATTCTAAGACAAATAAAACATTTTTTATATGTTAATATAATGATAATCGATCGATCCGTCGAGGATACCCCCATGCCCGAGCAACGTGTGGCCCGTCTGACCGTCCTCATCGACCCACGAAAGAAAGCGGTTTTCGAAGCTCTGTGCCGACGTGAGGACATGACGCCCTCTCAGGTCGTGCGGCGGATGATTCGCGAGTTCATCGAGGCCCGGACCGGATCGCCCTGGGATCCTGATCGGATCGCTCCGCTCAGCGGAGAGACGCTCCCTCCTTCCGTCAAGGGCCCCGGCTCGCCTTGAGGGTTCCGTTCCGTTTCGTCCCCCCCGTCTCGGGCCGGTCCTAAGTGACCGATCCCGGGGGCGGACCCGAAGGACGGGGCCGCGAGGGTTGATTCCCAAGCTCTTTCCGGCTAGAATCTTGACAACGGTGATGGTGAGAAAGCCGTGGTCTCTGCCTCGCGCACACGATGATCCACGTCTCTCCGGCGTCGGCCGCCGTGGGGGCGGTGCGGACGGCGGCGGGATTTCTTCGCGGGTGAACGGGGCGGATGCCCCGTTTTTTTCGCTTCATCTGTCGGTCGTCATCGGAGATGTTGGGTCGTGTCTGGGACCATGCGCGAGCGTCTTCTCGGCCTCCTCGAACCGGAGGTCATGCGGATGGGCTACGAGCTCGTCGAACTCGAGTGCCTGCAGCACCGCCGCGGCGGTCTCGTGCGCCTCTACATCGACAGCCCACGGGGTGTGGGGCTCGACGATTGCGAGCACGTGAGCGGCGCTGTGAGCGCGCTCCTTGACGTGGAGAATCCGATGCCGGGGTCCTACCGCCTGGA
>JAKCBQ010000028.1 GCA_021839245.1 Pseudomonadota bacterium | reverse complement strand
CCGCCCGCCGTAGGCGGGGGCGGGGGCGTTTCGAACGACGCCAGGTCGATATCGAATTCGAGGGCGGTTTCCGTCGCGGTTCCGATCGTGGCTTCGCGCGAGAAGAGACGACTGTCGTCGAGGCTCGCGGTGCCGGGCGATTCGAGCGCGGGCGGGGAGAGAAGCTCGTCGAAGACCGTCCCCACTTCGGTGGAAGTGTGGGCATCCTGGGCCGGCTCGGGGCGGGAAGCCTTCAGGCGATCCGCGACCCCCAGACTCTCCGCCCAGCGGGCGATCTCGGTGCCGTGGGCGTCGGGACCGAACGACGCCCGGTGCGCCTCGGCGGCCTCGAGGAACGCTTCCGTCTCACGGGAATTGGCATAGACCTCGACCAGCTTGGCGTGCACTTCCTCGTCGCCCGGGTTCTGCTCGAGGTACGAACGCAGGTTATCGACCGCCTGACCCTGAAGACCGTAAGCCAGCGAGAAGTCGACTTCCGCGAGAAGCGCGACGCGTTGGCCCGTAGCGGCAGCCGGTTTTGGCTCGACCGCGGGTCGAGGTGCGGGAGGCGGCTCCGCGGCCGGGGGCTCGGACCCGGAGGATGCTTCTTCGTCGGGTTCCGTGTGCTCGGCAAGGGAGCGCTCCACCAGCGTGGGAGCTCGAGTGAAATCGTCACGTTTCCCGCCATTCCCTGCGAGGGGTTTCTCGGCGCGGGCGGAGCGGCGCCGGAGAACCAGGGTGACGATGAGCAGGATGAGGAAAAAGCCGATGATCACGGGCACCCACGGGAACGACGAGGTGGGGCGGGGATGCACGGGGGGGGACGGGAGGGGCTTCGCGGCGGGTTTGTGTGCGAGCCGGGAGGCTTCGGCGTTCTGAACCACCAGGCGGTGACGAAGCGCGGCGATGGTCTTGCGGGCGCGGGCGAGGGCGGCCCGGCTCTTCGCGAGGCGGGTCTGGGTCGTCCGCAGGCGCTGGCGCAGGCGGGCCACCGCGGCGGGCGCCGTGCGGGAAGAAACGACGGTCGGGGTGAGAAGCTCGAGTCCCCGGCGGGGGGCGACCGCGTGCGGCGCATGCGCCCACAGGCGGTCCTCACGCAGGACGAAGTCCACCGCCTGCCGCCGCCCCACGGCGGCGATCACCCGCGCCGAGGGCAGACGCAAGACGTAACCGGTGCGGAGAAGGTTGATGTTGCCGATGAAGGCGTGCGGGTTGGTCTTGTAGAGCGCCTCCATCATGCGGTCGGTCGTGACCCCCTGGGGACGCAGCCGCCGAGCAATCCCCCAGAGGCTCTGACCGGGACGGACGGGTCCGTAGACGTGCCGGAGCGGAGGGAGGCCGACGACGGTCGAGGACGACACGGGCGCCGGAGGAGGGGCCGCAGACCGCGAGGGAGAGGGTGTCGGCGCGGGCGCGGCCGGACTCGCGAGGGCCGCCGGAGTGGAACGCGCGATCGTGAGCGGCGGGCGGAGAAGCACCGTGTAGCTGCGCAAGAGCACACCGCTCGGCCAACGCACATGGAGCACAAAGCTCAGAAACGGCACCCGAAGTGGCCGCAGGCTGCGCACGACGATGACCCCCCGGTGACGGTGGTGCGGAACCGGAAGGACACGGAACTCGAGACCGTAGAGAACGGAGCTCTTGACGAGACCCAAGGCGGCAAAACGGTGTCGGGAGGCAAGACGGACTCTGAGACCCCGAAGATCCGAGGGGCGCACACCCAAAATGGGGATGGTGGCAGAAAAATACTCACCGATGCGGCTTCGGCTGTGGATCGATCCAAGACCCACGGCGCGAGCGGCAGGAGCTGCTCCGAACGCAAGAGCCAACGTGGCGAGGGCGGACAGGGCGAGTTGGGCTTGCGGTGTTCTCATCACGGTGGCCTCCCGGGCCTTCGGGTTCGGGGATTCCTGCCTTCGGTTCCCCTTGGGAACTATAGCCTATCCTGACCGGGACTTCGCGCCTTGCGCCGCAGCCAAGAGACCCTCGGCGATCTCGACCGCGTTGGTCGCCGCCCCCCGCCGCAGGTTGTCGGCGACGATCCAAAAGGACAAGAGACGAGGATCGTCCGGCCCAAGGCGAAGACGCCCGACAGCGACCTCGTCCTTTCCGGCGGCCTCGACCCTGGGGCTCGGGGCACGTCCCGCGGCCAGGTCATCGTAGACCCGAAGCGGGGGACGGGCAGCCAACGTTGTGCGCACCTCGCTCACGTCCGCCGGACGGTCGAGACGAACGAAAACCGCCTCCCCGTGCCCCACCGCAACCGGCACACGCACCGCCGTGGCCCGCACCGTCAGGTCAGGACGGCCGAGGATGCGGCGCGTTTCGCGGACGATCTTGCGTTCCTCGCGGCTCCAGCCCTCTTCGTCAAGCGGGCCGATTTCGGCCACCACGTCGTGGAGGAGCGGACGGGCCACGCCGCGAATCGGCGGCGGGAGCGCCTCGGCTGGGCACACGCATGAGCGGCGAAAATCTTCGAGAGCCTCACGTCCCGCCCCGGAGACGGCCTGATAGGTCGCGACCGCCACTTCGCTCAGACCCCAACGCTCCTCGAGCGGCGCGAGCACGTGGACAAGCTGAATCGTTGAACAGTTGGGGTTGGCGACGATCCGCCGCGGGGCGCAGGTGTGCCAATCCGTGTCGCTGACACCGGGCACGACCAGAGGCACGTCGGGCGCCAGTCGGTGGAGACTGCTGTTGTCGACCACCCAAGCCCCAGCTGCGAGCGCGCGTGGAATGTGGCGTTCCGCCCCCTGCTCGTCGAGGCAGAAGAAGGCCAGTTCGACCCCGGCGAAATCGTAGTCGTCGAGGAGACACACGCGGGTCTCGAGACCGGAAGGAATCTCCGTGGGTTCGCGCCGGTGGACGACGAGGTCAAGAGGGCGGGCGCCAAGGCGCCGCCCGGCAAGCACGGTCAGGACCGTGGCGCCGACGAGCCCGCTGGCCCCAACGACCGCGAGGCGCGCACTCATGTGCGAGGCAAGGGTGCAAGCGGCGGGTCGAGGCCCGCGCACTGGGCGCGCTGACGGAGAAACGTGTCCGCGAGGACGAGGGCCAGCATCGCCTCGGCCACGGGGACGCCGCGCACCCCGACACAGGGGTCGTGGCGTCCGTGGACGGCAACCGTCGTCGCCCGCCCGTGGACGTCAAGGGTGGCGACCTCCTGGGGAATGCTCGACGTCGGTTTGAATGCGAGATGAGCGACGATGTCCTGCCCACTCGAGATCCCTCCGAGGATGCCGCCCGCGTGGTTGCTCGCGAAGCCCGCGGGGCTCATGGCGTCGCGGTGCTCGCTGCCGCGCTGACGGACGACACCCACACCGTCGCCGATCTCGACGGCCTTGACCGCCCCGATGCTCATGAGGGCGTGGGCGATGAGGGCGTCGAGCTTGTCGAAGACCGGATCGCCCCAGCCCGGCGGTACGCCACGGGCGCAGACACCCACCCTCGCGCCGACCGAGTCACGGGCCCGGCGTACCTCGTCGAGATAAGTCTCGAGAGGGGGGCAGGCCGAGTCGTCGGCCACAAAAAAGAGGTTCTCCGGGGTGCGCTCGGGAGGAGGACCCTCGTGACGCCACGGACCGAGTTCGGCAAGCCAGCCCGTGATGCGCACCCCGCACAGCGTCTCGAGGAGACGGCGGGCGATGCCGCCGGCGGCCACACGCATCACCGTTTCCCGCGCGCTGGCCCGCCCGCCGCCCCGCGGATCGCGACGGCCGTATTTCATCAAGTACGTGTAATCGGCGTGTCCGGGACGGAAGACCTCGGCGAGCGCCCCGTAGTCCGCCGGGCGGGCGTCCTCGTTGGCCACGAGAAGGCCGATGGCCGTTCCGGTCGTGTGCCCCTCGTAGACCCCGGAAAGAATCCGCACGCGGTCCGATTCGCGTCGCTGGGAAACGTGGCGTCCTGTCCCGGGACGTCGACGATCGAGATCGACTTGAAGATCCTCTTCCGTCAGAGGCAAACCCGGGGGACAGCCCTCGACGATGGCCCCGAGCGCGGCTCCGTGGCTCTCCCCAAAGGTGGTCACACGAAACACCTGGCCCAAGCTGTCACCGGGCATGGACTCTCTCCTCGACCCACGAGCGTAAAGCCGCGACACTGGCCAGCAGAACGTCGCGGCGCCCGCTCTCGAGATCGGGCCAGACGAACCCCTCACCCGAGAGCTGCTCCCAGAGCGCCGGGGCCGCATCTCCGCATTCGACGGCGAGAAGCCCGTGTTGCGGATGGAGGTGGGCGTGGGCCTCCGCCAGGAGAGGTCGGAGCACGTTGAGGCCATCGTCCCCGGCCCAGAACGCGAGATCCGGCTCGTGCCGGTGCTCGGGGGGAAACGTCCGACGAAGCGCGAGAGGGACGTACGGGGGGTTGGAGACGATGAGATCGAAAGGGGCGGTTGGACGCGAGAGCGCGCCGTAAAGATCACCCCACCGGAGTTCGATCCGCGTCTCGAGCCCGTGGCGACAGAGGTTGATCCGTGCCACCTCGAGCGCGTCCGCGGAGATGTCGGTGGCCACGAGCGAGGCGTCGGGAAAGGCGAAAGCGCAGGCGACGGCCAACGCCCCGCTTCCGGTCCCAAGATCAAGGATGCGACGCACAGCGAGAGGCTCGAGCCACGGCTCGAAGCGAGCGGCGATGAGCTCGGCGAGCGGGGAGCGGGGAATGAGAACGCGCTCGTCGACGTAGAAACGAAGACCGGCGAAGTACGCCTCGTGCGTGAGGTACGGAACCGGCCGGCGCGTCTCGATCCGTTCCTCAATCAATTTCTGAAGGCGCTGCTTCTCCCCGAGGAGGAGGCGCGAGGCGTGGTGCGCGGCGGGCAGTTCCGGGCCGAGCCCGAGGGCGGAGACAACGAGGGCGTAGGCCTCGTCGAGGGGATCCTCCGTCCCGTGGCCGTAGCCGAGATCGGCCTCCGCGAAGCGGCTCGCGGCATAGCGCACCCAGTCGCCCACGGTGAGAAGAGTCGCGAGAGGATCGTCCATGGCGCGCATCATAGCGCCTCAGCCCCGTCCAGCCCGCAGCGGCCGCTACAATGCGCCGGTGTCAGCCCGCCCCCACCCCCGCTCCTCTCCACACCGGCTGCGGCGGGTCTTTGCCCACCTGTGGCCGACGCGCCTGGGCTCGCGTCTTGTGGGGACGGTGCTCACCTGGCGCTGGGGGCCCTTTCAGCGCCTGCTCATCCGTCTCTACGTCCGTCTCGTCAGGCCCGATCTCGCCGACTCCGATCCCCCCGATCCGCGTCTTTACCCGGACCTCGACACATTCTTCACACGCCCGCTGCAGCCGGGCCATCGCCGCTGGCTGCGGGCGGGCGCCCTCGGGTCTCCCGTCGACGGGACACTCCTCGGCCACACACCCATCGACGGTCCGGAGACGGTGCTCGAGGTCAAAGGCATCCGCACGAGCCTCCGTGCCCTTCTCGGACCGGCGTGCTCCGAACTCGCGCTCCCCCCGGGCGGACAGGTCTTTCACTTCTATCTCTCTCCGCGCCACCATCACCGGGTGTATCTGCCTGCAGCCGGCCGCTTCGTCGACCGCCGACACCTCCCCGGACGGCTTCTCTCGGTCGCGCCACGCTGGCTCGTCGCCGTCCCCGATCTCAACGCCCGCAACGAACGGGTGGTGCTGGCGTTCGAGACCGCGGCCGGTCGGCTCATCCTCGTGCTCGTCGCCGCCTTTGGGGTGAGCGACATCGAGACGGCCTTCGATCCGCCGGAGTTCCGTGGCGGACGGCGTGTGCTCGCCCCGTGCGATCCCCACGAGCGACTTGAAGCCGGAACGGAAATCGGCTGCTTTCATTTGGGATCGACGGTCTTCGTCATCACACCGCCGGGCTTTTCACCCCCGCTCCTGAGTGACGTTCCGCGCTCGGTCCGCGCCGGCGAGCCCTTCGCGAAAGCTCCGTAACGGGGTGCGGAACCGCCTCAGGATCCCAACACGGGGAAGAGGGCGCGGGCCCGATCCGGGCGCAGGAGAGGTGCGAGGGCGTCGAGCCAGGCGCGGCAGACCCCTTCGAGTCCATGCTGATCGACCTCGGTGAAGCGTCCAGGGCGCGGGGCGTCGAGATCGAGCACGCCGAGGAGCCTGTCCCCGCGAACCAGGGGAAGGACAATCTCGCTGCGGGCACCGGGATCACAGACGATGTGTCCCGGGTAGTCATCGACGTCCGGAACGAGGAGGGTGCGGCGCCCGAGAGCGGCGTCGCCGCAGACCCCGCGGCCGAAAGGGATGCGCGTGCAGGCCGGAGCCCCCTGGAAGGGACCGAGATGAAGCGTCCCCTCCGCGGCGCGGTAGACACCAACCCAGTTGACCTCCGGCAGCACGCGGGCGAGGAGCGCGACCCCGTTGGCGACGGCGGCGAGGAGATCCTCCTCGCCGGCAGCGAGAGCCGCGATTTGTCGAGCGAGAAGCGTGTAGCTTTCCTCCGGGTGTCCCGCGTCCCAAATCGGAGCCACGACTTCGCTCACGGTCCCTCCTCACGCCAGGGGTGGAAGGGGACGACGGCCTCGAGACCATCGAAGCCGAGCGCCAACGCAAGAAGCCGATCGAGTCCAAGGGCGACGCCGGCGCAATCGGGAAGCCCCGCCTCGAGCGCGGCAAGAAAGGCCTCGTCCCACGGCGGGACCTCGAGTCCGAGACGACGGCGGCGACGGGTCTCGTCGGCGAACCGGCGGCGTTGCTCGTCGGGCTCGGTGAGTTCCCAGAATCCGTTTGCGAGCTCGATGCCGCGGAAAAAAAGTTCGAACCGTGCCGCACGCGGCGGTGGACCCGGGCGAAGACGAGCAAGGGCAGCCTGTTCCGGCGGGAAATCCACGACGAACACGGGCCCGTCCTCACCCAGTCCGGGAAAAACCTGGGCGCTCATCAGGGCGTCGAGGAGAACCGTCCGCTCTTCGCCCTGATGCAGACGGATGCCCCGCTCTCGGCAGAGGGTACGGAGGGTCTCGTCATCCGCTTCTTCGAGAGCCACGCCGAAGACTTCGGCGAAGAGTGTGTCGTAGGCGACCGTACGCAGCGGGTCGCGCCGGCCGAGCATCGCCGCGAAGTACTCGTGCACTTCTTCGATCAGGCGGCGATCATCGTAGCCCAAGCGGTACCATTCGAGGAGACGGAACTCGGGAAGGTGCCAGCGTCCAGACTCTTCGTCACGAAACACCGGACCGAGGGCGTAGAGATCCCCGTAGCCGGCGGCGAGGAGGCGCTTGAGACCGTACTCGGGCGAGGTCGGAAGATAACGGTGGCCAAAGCGGCCGTGGACACGCAACGCGGCGAGATGCGGATCCGGGGGGGCGGCCCGGGCGAGGAGCGGCGGATCGACCTCGAGGAGACCCCGCGCGTCGAAGAAGGCCCGGGTCGCGGCGTAAAGACGGGCGCGGGCCTGAGCCGTCGCCCGCGTTGCGCACGGGGCCCAAGCGTTCATTCCTTGGCGCGAGCCACGTACTCGCCGCTTCGTGTGTTCACTTTGATGAGTTCGCCCTCCTGAACGAAGAGCGGCACACGGACACTCGCTCCGGTCTCGAGCCGGGCGGGCTTGCCTCCGCCCCCGGAGGTGTCCCCGCGCACCCCCGGGTCGGTCTCGACGACACGCAACACGACGGTGTGCGGCGGCGTCACAGCCAGCGGTCGGTTGTCCCACAGGGTGAGGACGCAGACTTCCTCGCCCTTGAGCCACTGCTCGGCGCCCGCCATGGCGACGGCGTCGGCTTGATACTGCTCAAAGGTCTCGGGGTGCATGAAATGCCAGTGCGTCCCGTCCTGGTAGAGATAGCGCATCTCGACGTCGACGATGTCGGCGGCCTCGAGTGCATCGCCGGATTTGAACGTGCGCTCGACGATCCGCCCCGTTCGGAGGTTGCGCAGGCGCACACGGTTGAACGCCTGGCCTTTGCCCGGCTTGACGAACTCGTTCTCGACGATGGTGCAGGGTTCGCGGTCGAGAAGGACCTTGAGTCCACTCTTGAATTCGCTGGTAGTATAGGTCCCCATGACGCAGACATCCCCCTCGGGCAAAGTCCCCGCGTGCGCCGTCGCGACGACGCCGGGGATGATCGGGCGACGCTTATGATAGCGGCTCCCGCGCTCGCAGACCCGCACGACGCCGAGACCCCCGCCGACGGCGAGGACCGCGCGCCGTGGCGGCAGGTCCTCGCGCGGGCGGTCCGCGATCCGGGTGAACTTCTCGACCGCCTCGGCCTTGACCGTGAACGCTGGCTCGAGCCCGCCCGACGCGCGGCCTACGACTTCGGTCTCCTCGTTCCCGAGCCCTATCTTGAGCGCATCCGCCGCGCTGATCCGACCGATCCCCTTCTCCGCCAGGTGCTCCCGCTTGTCGAAGAACTCGCCCCCCCTCCCCCGGGCTACGTTCCCGATCCTCTCGGGGAAACCCTTCTTCCCGGCGGTGAAGGGGTCCTGGCCAAATACCAGGCGCGGGCCCTCGTCGTCACCACAGGACTCTGCGCGGTGCACTGCCGCTACTGTTTCCGCCGCCATTTCCCCTACCCTCCCCGTCCGCGGGGACCCGACCCGGCGGTGCTCGCGCGCCTGCGGGCGCTGCCTGAACTCCGCGAAGTCATCCTGAGCGGCGGCGATCCGCTCACGCTCTCCACACGCCGCCTGAGCGAGTGGTCCCAAGCGCTCGCGGATCTCCCCGGCCTGCGCACGCTTCGCCTGCACACGCGTCTTCCGATCGTGCTGCCCGCCCGGGTCGACACCGCGCTTCTCACCTGGATCCAGACGCTTCCGTGGCGGCCCGTGCTCGTCGTGCACGCCAACCACCCGCGGGAAATCGACGCCGAGGTCACCCAGGCCCTCGCCCGTCTCTCCGCGGCGGGCGCCCGGCTTCTCAACCAGAGCGTCCTCCTGGCCGGGGTGAACGACGACCCGCACGTTCTTGCCGATCTCTCCTGGACGTTGTGGGAGGCGGGCGTGCAGCCCTACTATCTCCACCGTCTGGATCCGGTCGTCGGCGCCGCCCATTTCGCGGTGATGGACGATCGTGCGCACGCCATCGTCCACGCGCTCGCGGCCCGCCTCCCCGGCTACCTCGTCCCCCGTTACGTCCGGGAAGAACCGGGCGCGGACGCCAAAATTCCCGCCTAACCTTATTTCTGCCCCGTGGACACACCCGACACCGCCCGGACCGCCAACCTCATCGTCGTGAGCGAGGAACCCGAGGCCGCGGCCGCCCTTACCTCACGGCTGCGCGGCCAGAAGCTTGGCGTCGGAGTCGAGCATCTCGCCTCACCCGAAGATCTCGACACGCATCCGATCCAGAGTGAAGATATTGTCGTCTGGGACGCCCGAAGCCCTTGGGCGCTGCGCGAGATCGCCGCCCGCCTCGCCGCCCGCCATCTTGATCCCCCTCTTCTGGCGCTGCTGCCGGCACTCGAACCCGCCCGCCTCGCCCCCCTGGCCGAGGAAGGCGCCCGCGACGTCATCGCCCTCGATGCGCCCGAACACCTGGGCGCCATCGTCCGCCGCGAACTCAAGGTGGCCGGCGCCCGCAGCGAACGCCGTCGCCTGAACGAGACCTGCCTCGAGTTGCGCACGAATTGGGAAACGACCCTCCACGCCCTCCCCTTCCCCGTGGCGCTTCTCCAGGACGGAACGCACGTTTTCGTCAACGACGCCTACCGGGCGTTCTTCCACAAGGAAGACCTGGACGACACGCCCTTTCTCGGGCTCTTCCCGAAAAGCGAGCACGAGACCCTCAAGAAGGCGCTACGCGCGGCCGTGCGTGCCGGCGGCAATCAGGCCGCCCTTGAGATCAGCGTGGCCCATCCCGACGATCCCAAGGGCGGTGTGGTGCGGCTGCTCCTGTGGCCCGAAATGCGCGAGGGCGTGCCCGTCGTCCTCGCGTTCTTCCAGCCTCTCGCGGCCCCGCCACCGCCGTCGGAACCGGCTCGGGAAGAGAAGAGCGAAGCCGCGCAGGTCGCGAACACAAGCGCCGGAGTCCCGGCGCTTGAGACACCGGCCCGTTTCGTCGCGCGCATCGAAGAGTACCTGCGCTCGAGCCCGCCCAAAAAAACGGACCAGGCCCTCCTGATGGTCGGGGTCGACGACTACGTCCGTCTCGTCGACAACTACGGGCCGCTCGTGGGCGAATCGGTTCTCAAGCAGGTCGAGCAGCGCCTCGTGCGCGAACTGCTCCCGCTCGAATTCGCCACCCGTCTCGGTCGCGACCACTACCTCTGGCTGCAGCGCCCACGCGGCGAAGGTGTCGAGCTCTTCGCCCAAGGCCTGGTGGGGCACCTCAACAGCCATGTCTACGAATCCGGGGAATACTCCCTCACCATCGTGACCCGGGCGGGCTGGGCGGATCGCCACCAGTGTCGTGGGGTCTGGGATCTTGTCCGCGCCGCCCACAACGCCTACCTCCGCGGTGGTCAGGAACCGGTGAGCCGCCACATCCCTAGCGTGGCCGGAATCGAAAACGCCGAGCAGACGGCCGCCATCTTTCGCCGCCTTCTCGAAGAGCACCGTCTCGGACTCAGCGTCACCACCCTGCAGGCGGTGCGCACCGGCCCGTCTTCCAAACCCGTCATCGTCGACAGCGCCCCGGACGAACCCTTGAACCAGCTTGCCCGCGCGGACCTCTTCAAGATCGTCAAACGGGCGGGACTCCTGCGCGCACACGACCGCTGGCTGGTCGCCCAAGCACTCGCGCGAGGCGCGGCCCTCCTCGCCCGCGGCTCGGCGTCCCTTCTGGCCGTGCGTGTCTCCGGCGAGACCCTGGACGATCAAGAATTCCTGCCCTGGTTCGAGAAGCAGGCGGGAGAAGCCGTCCGGGGCAAGCTCCTCTTCTTGGTGAGCGAACGCTCGGCCGCCGGCCGGCTCCGGGGGCTACAGGCCTTCGCCCAGGCCGCCCACCCTTTGGGAATCACCATCGGATTGAGCGAATTTGGCTCGGGCCCCCAGGCCGCAGGCCTCCTGCGCTACATCCGCCCGACGCTCGTGATCCTCGATCCCCAGCTCGGTTCGCAGTTTGCGGAGCTGGCCGCCCTGGCCCCGCAGAAACGAGCGACGGCCGGGCCTCTCGGCGTCCTCCTCGAGACCTGCCGCGCCGAGAACATCCCGCTCGCCATGGCGGGCCAGACCATTGAGGAACTCAAGCTCGCCCACGACCTCGGCATGAGCTACGTTCTCGGCAGCACCCCGGAACTCCTGCCACCGTCGGGCTGAAGTCGGGCGCGGCGGAGCCGGGGCCGCTCTCAGTCGGTAAGGACGGCAAGCCGGAGCGTCGAAGCCCGCGCTGACCAGAGGGCGGGAAGCGGCCGTCCGCGTGTCCCCCGTCGCCCGCGGTAGCGCCCGAGCGCCGCCGGATCGAGAACGAGTTGATCCTCGCCGTCGATGAGACCGAGGCGCTCCCCGGCGGCCAGAGGCGCCGCGCGGAGAAACTCACTCCCCTTGGCGGGGACGACGAGCTTGACGCCCCGACCGCGGGCGCGGCGCGGTACTTCCTCACGAGCCAGAACAAGAAGACGTCCGTCGGCAGTCAGAAACGCCAACTGCACGTGCTGCGGCTCGAGACCGAGGAGCATGCGGGCGGCGGCGCGGGCGCCAAGTACCCGGCGTCCGGCCCGCAGGCGCACGGTCAGTTCGTCGGCCCCCGCCACGAACCCGTAGCCGTCGGCCGTGACCAGAAGGGCCTCGCCCCCGTCGGGGAGAAGCGCAAGCCCCACCGTCCGGGCACCGGGGGGAAGTTCGAGCCTGCGGGTGACGGGCTCGCCGTCTCCGCGGGCCGACGGGAGAGCTTCCACGGGCAGGTTGTAGACGCGTCCACCGTCGTCGAGGAGAACGAGCCGGTCGCGGCTCCGCCCACGGGCGGCAGCGAGAAGGCGATCGCCGGTGCGGAACGACAGGCTCCGCGGCTCGAGGCCGTGGCCTTTGCCGACACGAATCCAGCCCATTTCGGAGAGAACCACGGTCACGGGCTCGCTCGCCGCGGGCGGCGGGCGGGCGGGGGCCTGCGCGCGCTCTTCGCGGGCGTCGAGAAGCGGGGTCCGGCGCGCGTCGGCGTGACGTGCCCGATCAGCCAGAATCTCCTCGCGCAACAGGCGGTCGATGCGGCGTGGGGCGGCGAGAAGCGTCTCGATCCCGTCCCGCTCGGCGGCGAGGGCGGTGCGCTCTTCCCCCAGACGACGTTCCTCGAGCCGGGCGAGCTGACGCAGACGGATCTCGAGCAGCGCGTCGACCTGGCGGGGCGTGAGATCCAGGAAGGCCGCGAGCGACGGACGCGGATCGTCCTCACGGCGCAGGATCGCAATCACTTCCTCGAGCCGCGCAAGGGCGCGGCGGTACGCCTCAAGAATCTCGAGCCGCTCGGCGATGCGCGCCGCCCGCCACTCGAGACGCCGGCGAACGGTGGCGCGGCGGAATTCGAGCCACTCGTGGAGGAGCCCCAAGAGCGGCTTGACCGCCGGACGGCCGTCGAGCCCGATCATGTTGAAGTTGGCGCGAAGCGTACGCTCGAGTCCTGGGACGATCGCCCGCGCCTCGGCAAAGACCGCGGCCGGGTCGGCCCGTCCGCGAAGCGCGAGGACGAGTCGGACGGGGTGTTCGCGATCGGATTCGTCGCGCACATCCTCGATCCACGGAAGACGCCTCGCCTCGACCGCGCGGGCCAACCCCTCGAGGACCGTGCTCAGACTTGTCTGGTACGGCAGAGCATCGAGGACGAGCGCGTGGTCCTCGGCGTGCCAGGCGGCGCGCTGCCGCAGTGTGCCCGCCCCCTCGGCGTAGAGACGACGAAGTTCCTCCGGCTCGATGAGGAGCGGAGCGTCGGTCGGGTAGTCGGGGCCACGCACACGGGCAAGGACCTCCTCGAGTCCCGCCCGCGGCCGCTCAAGCAAGAGCACGAGGGCATCGGCGATCTCCCCGAGATTGTGCGGCGGGATGTCGGTCGCCATGCCGACGGCGATACCGCTCGCCCCGTTGAGAAGGACGTGGGGAAGGCGTGCAGGAAAGAGCCGGGGCTCGCGCAACGTCCCGTCGAAGTTTTCGGTCCAGTCCACCGTGCCCTGGTCGAGTTCGGCGAGAAGGATCTCGGCGAAAGGCGCGAGGCGGGCCTCGGTGTAGCGCATGGCCGCGAACGATCCCGGATCGTCGAGAGAACCGAAATTGCCCTGACCGTCGACAAGCGGGTAGCGGAACGAGAACGGTTGCGCCATGAGCACCATGGCTTCGTAGGCGGCCTGATCGCCGTGCGGATGGTACTTGCCGATGACATCGCCCACGGTGCGTGCCGATTTTTTGGGCTTGGCGCCCCCATGAAGCCCGAGTTCGTGCATCGCGTAAACGATGCGCCGCTGGACGGGTTTGAGGCCATCGGCGAGGTGCGGGAGCGCCCGGTCGAGAACCACCGCCATCGCGTAGTCGAGATAGGCACGCTCGGCGTACGAACCGAGCGGCTCTTCGACAACCTCAGCTGTGAGAGCAGGCGCGCTCGGACGGGGGCGGCGGGGACGCGGGGGCATCAGGCATTCTCGTCACAGGAAGGCGGGTCCTCCGCCGCGCGCCAGGCGCGCCACGCGCGAAGGAGGGGGAAATATAACCCGAGAAAGATCGGTCCGCGTTCACCGAGGCCGCGCAGCGCCCGCGCGTAGGTCTCGAGCTGGAGACGGTGGCGTGCGCTGGCCTCCTCGAGAAATCTCTGCGTCCCGCCACCTTCGTGGCGCCCGAGCTTGTAGTCGACGATCCAACGCCGTCCCCGCCGATCGCGGAACGTCCGGTCGATGCGCAAGCGGCGGATCTCCCCCGCGGGATCGAGCCACTCGAGGTTCCACTCGCAGCACCCCTCGGCGTGCGGAGCGAGGATCCACCGCCCCCGTCGGTCGGTCCAGGTGTACACGAGGGCGGTGCGGACGATCCGCTCCGCCTCCGTGAGTCCCTCCCCGGCGAGCCCTTCCGCCCGTAGCGCCGCGCGGATGGCGTCGGATCCCAAGCCGGGGGGCGGCTCCCCCCCCGGCGGCGGAAGGGACCTCCCGGCCAGGCGCGCGAGGAACGCGTGAAGAACACGGCCGGCGGCACGTGTCTCGGGGCGAGCCTCCTCACCCTCCTCGGCCGCCTCCTCGACAACGCGGTCGTCCTCCCCTCCTTGCGACAGAGAGAACGGCAGGGCAAACGGACGGACGAGGCGCGTGCGGACAGGGCGCATCCCCGTCGGTGGCCGAGGCGCGGACGACGCCAAGGACGACGGCCGCGGCCACTCCTCCACGAGCGGCACGAAGACCTCGGCGAGGGTTCCGCGGCGCACCGTACCGCCTTGCTCGGGAGGCTCGGGGGGCAGGAAGAGATGGAGCCGCATGCGGGCGCGGGTGGCGGCCACGTAGGCGAGGCGGACGTTCTCGGCCTGATCGCGGTCTCGTTCAAGAGCGCCGAGGTACTTGTAGGTCGAGGGAGGAGAGGTGCGACGGGCTGTCGAAGAGGGACGGTGCGCGAGGAGCAGGAGGCGCCGCCCCCTCTCACCCAGGACGTCCTGCCAGGCGAGAAGGTCGCTCTCGTGAGAACGCGGGCGATGGGAAAGGCTGGGCAGGAACACCTCGTCCCATTCGAGTCCCTTCGCCCCATGGATCGTGAGGATCTCGGGGGCATCCTCGCCGGCCGCCTCCTCCGGAGCGTAGAGCGTGCGCACACGTTCCTCAAAGCGGGCCGGATCGAGCCGCCAGAGCTCAACGATGCCGGGCTCGTCGAGAAACCCGAGGTAGCGTTCGGCCGCGCGAAGATCGGCCTCGGTGTCGAGGAGCGCGGGACCGCCCAACGCCACCCATGTGGCCTCGACGCCGCGACGGAGTCCGTACCGAGCGACGAGGTCGACCCCGCGGGCGAGGTGCCTGGCGGCCGCGGCGAGAAGCGCGTCCGTCTCCTCGCCGAGGCCCACGGGCGGGAGCCCCTCCGCGAGGAGACGGACGCCGGGGGGGAAATCGCCAGCCGCCGCGGTGAGCGCGGCGAGCGCGGCGTTGCCGAGGCCACACCAAGGGGCGCGAAGCACCGCCAACCACGCGCGGCGGTCGGCGGGATGAAGCAAGGCCTCGCTGAGCGCGAGAAGATCCCCGACGGCGGGGACGGCGCCGAGGGCCACAATGTCGACGAGCCTCGGGCGGATTCCCCGGGCGCGCAGCGCCGCGACGATCTCGAGGGACGGAAGACGGCTGCGCAGGAGAATCGCCCGCCGCCCGCAGGGCGCCCCGGGATCGGCGAGAAGAGCGGCGAGCGCCGAGGCCTCGTCCTCCGGAGCCACGGCGTGGAAATGCACGCCCGCCCCCGGCTCGTCCGCACGGGCGGCCACGGCACGAACGAAACGCACCTCGCCCCGATCGGGATCGTCGCTCCGGGGGAAGGCGCGCGCAAAACGGTTCACCCACGCGACAAGCGCCGGGGCCGCACGGAAATTGCGATGGAGCACCAGAGGTTCGAGCGCGAGCGATCCGA
>JAKCBQ010000096.1 GCA_021839245.1 Pseudomonadota bacterium | reverse complement strand
CCGCGCGCAGCCCCGCAGGCCGAACCCTGCGAGACCGCCAAGTCCCCGAGAAAATAGAGGAGACTCTCGCCAACGACGCCGGGGAAGGTGAGGCTCGCAATGCCGCAGACCCTCTCCCCCCGGCGGGCGTTGAGCCGCCCGAACCCATCGGCGGTGAGAAGCTCGACGAGACGGTCGCGGAGCGCCGCAACGCGTGGGGGATCCCCTGAAAGCCGCTCGACGGCGAGCCGGTAGGCCTCCCCCATGCCGACGATCTGGTGTGTGGCGAGCGTTCCCGAGCGCCGCCCGCGCTCGTGCCCTCCCCCGTGGATCAGGGGGACGATCCCCACCGGGAGATCGCGGCGAACGTAGAGTGCACCGACCCCCTTGGGCCCGTAGAGCTTGTGGGCGGAGAGCGAAAGAAGATCGACCGCAAGCGCGTGCACGTCGAGGGGGATCTTCCCCGCACTCTGCACCGCATCCGTGTGGAAGAGCACGCCCCGAGAACGGCAGAGCGCGCCGATGCGTGCGATGTCCTGGACGGTTCCGAGTTCGTTGTTGACGTGCATGACCGAGCAGAGGGCCGTCCGCTCGTCGAGGAGCGGCTCGAGTGCCACAGGATCGACCCGCCCCTCGGGATCCACACCGACGACCACCACGTCCGCCCCCTCCTCGGCCAGCGCATGGGCGGTGTCGAGCACCGAGGGATGCTCGATCGCGGAGACAACGATCCGGGTGCGCTCCGGACGGAGCGCACGAAAGATGCCCGTGAGGGCGAGGTTGTTCGCCTCGGTCGCCCCGGAGGTGAAGACGATCTCTTCGGGATCGGCGTGGAGGAGCTCCGCCACCCGGGCCCGCGCTTCCTCGACCCGCGCACGCGCCGCACGCCCGGGCCGGTGGGTGACCGAGGCGGGATTGGCGAAGGTGCCCTCGCTCGTGAG
Source organism: Pseudomonadota bacterium (assembly GCA_021839245.1). Classification (GTDB taxonomy): domain Bacteria; phylum Pseudomonadota; class Gammaproteobacteria; order JAKAQQ01; family JAKAQQ01; genus JAKAQQ01. The sequence continues at coordinate 2,061 of JAKCBQ010000096.1, read as the reverse complement.
GCAGGTGCTCATGACCCGAGCGACCGCGGGATCCACAGGCGTGGTGGCGGCGTAATCGAGATAGATCGGCGCGGAAGGCATCAGGTGATTATACGGCGGGGAAACGTGGCTCGGTCCCGCGATCGGGTATGCTGAGGCCTTGCCTTGAGATCCGCCGCCCCCGCGTCATGACGCCAACCCTCACCATTGCCCTCCGCGCGTCCCGCCAGGCGGGCGAGATTCTGCTTCGCCGCTTCGAGCGCCTCGACGAACGCGGGATCGGCCGCAAGGGACTCCACGACTACGTGACGCTCGCCGACCGCGAGGCCCAGGCCGCGATCGTCGGTGAGCTGGCCCGCGCCTACCCCGGACACCGCATCGTGGCCGAAGAAGGCAACCCCCCGGCCCCCTCCGACGCCGAGGACGTCTGGTACGTTGACCCCCTCGACGGGACGACGAATTTCGTCCATGGCTACCCGGTCTTTGCCGTCTCCATCGCCCACGCCCACCGCGGCCGTCTCGAGACCGCCGTCGTCTACGACCCGCTCCGCACCGAAACCTTCACCGCCGCCCGCGGCGAGGGTGCTTACCTCAACGACCGGAGGATCCGCGCGAGCCGCGCCCGCGGGCTCGAGCGGGCGCTCGTCGCGACCGGCTTCCCCCCCGGCGACCGCCGACGTCGCCAGAAGATCCTCCGCGCTCTCCGCGGCGTCCTCGCCGAGACCGACGGGGTGCGCCGCGGCGGGGCGGCCTCCCTCGACCTCGCGTATGTGGCCTCAGGACGCCTCGACGGCTATTGGGAACTCGGACTCAAGCCTTGGGACGTGGCTGCGGGAGGTCTCATCGTGGTCGAGGCCGGCGGCCTCGTCGGCGACACCGAAGGGGCGGACCGCTGGCTTGAGACGGGCGACATCGTCGCCGCCGCACCCGGGGTCTTCCCGGCGCTTCTCCGTCTGCTCCAGCACCTGGAAGCGGAAACGCCGAGCGGCGTGGAAGCCCGCCGCTCCTAAGGCCGGTCGTCCACCGCCTCGGGCGGAGGCTTCGGGAGAAGGTTCTCCCGCGTCACCCCGAGCGAGAGCGCGGTCGCCGAGGCGATGAAGATCGAGGAATAGGTCCCGATCAGAATGCCGACGAAGAGGGCGACCGAGAATCCGCGGAGCACCGGTCCGCCCACGATCATGAGGGCGACGACCACGAGAAGCGTCATGAGCGCCGTCATGACCGTCCGCGAGAGCGTCTCGTTGATCGCCCGGTCCATGATCTCGATCGGAGTGCCCCGACGGGCCTTGCGGAAATCCTCACGGATGCGGTCGAAGACGACCACCGTGTCGTTGAGCGAATAGCCCATGATGGCGAGCACCGCCGCGAGCACGTCGAGATTGAAGGTCATCCGCGTGAGCGAGAAGAACCCGATCGTGAGGAGCACGTCGTGAACCGTGGCGGCCATGGCACCGAGCGCAAAGCGGTACTCGAAGCGGTAGGCGACGTACATCACAATGAGGATGAGCGCCCCGAGCATGGCCTCGAGGCCCTTGATGCGAAGCGACCCCCCGACCTGGGGTCCGACGGCCTCGATGCCGGCCACGACAACCGAGGGATCGTGTTGGCGCACCAGAGCGACGACCCGCTGCCCGAGCGCGGTCAGAGTCACCCCACGTTCGGGACGCAGGCGGATGAGGAGGTTCGTTTTCCCACCGAAATAACGGACGCGCGCCCCGCGGAAGCCGCGGGCGTGGAGAAGTGCCCGCCAGGGCGCCAGCGGGGTGGGTTTCGGGAACTGGAGCTGCACGGTCGCTCCCCCGGTGAAATCGAGGCCGAGATGGAGTCCCTGGATCGCCAAAGACACGAGGGTCGCGAGGATCAGGACCGAAGAGAGCACGAGCGCATAGCGTCGGGCGGCAAGGAAGTTGATGTGCGGGACGTTCTTGAAGAATTCCATCGTCGGGGACCGAAAAGCAGACTCAGACGGGCAGGCGCGTCAGCCGACGCCCGCCGAAGAGCCAGTTGGTGATCGCACGGCTCGTCATCACCGCCGTGTAGAGCGAGGTGATGATGCCGAAAGTGAGCGTGACCGCGAACCCC
>JAKCBQ010000095.1 GCA_021839245.1 Pseudomonadota bacterium | reverse complement strand
ACCATCCCGATCACGGCGGGCACCCCCGAGGACCATGTCGCCATCAATCCGGCCTTCCGTTTTGCCTACCCTTCCCCCGACGACCGCGTCTATCTCGTCTCGGGTCCGGTCTCCTGGTTCTGCGATCCCGCGCTTGGGACCCTGCGGCGGGACTCGGGCTACCCGATCCAGGCAACGGAACCGGTGAGCAGCAGCGCGGGCACACTCGAGGCGGACCACGTGAGCGCGTGCAGTTTCGACTACGACCCCGGAACTGCCCAGAGGAACGGCCTCCTCACCGTGACCCTGAGCCTGAGCGAGAACGGGGAGACCATCACACTCGTGCGCGAGATGCAGGTGCTCAATGCGTCCTAAGGGAGCTCCTCTATCCCCCTCACGGCCCCGGGCGGGCGGCTTCAGCATCCTCGTCGCCCTCTTCATCATCGTGGTGCTCGCGGCTCTCGCGGTCTTTCTCACCGGCGTCACGGCCGTCTCCTCGGCCACACCGACCCTCACACTTCTCGAGGCGCGGGCGCTCGACGCCGCCCGGAGCGGGTTTTCCTGGGGGGCCGCCCAGGCGCTCGCGGCCAACGCCTGCCCGCCGCAGGCAACCCTCAACTTCACTGCACCGGGTCTCGAGGATTTTTCTGCCACCGTCACCTGCACCGAGACCACCCACATCGAGAACGGCGCGACCATCGACGTCTTCGCCCTCGTCTCGACCGCCGGGACCGGAACGTACGGCGAGACCCTCACCTATGTCAGCCGCACCGTCCGGGGCACCGTAAGTGATGTCCCTCCCGCCTGAACCTCCGAAGATGCGCAAGGGCATCCTCTTGCCCGTCCTCGTCCTCGTCGTTGCGTTTGCGGGGATCGTCAACGCACAAGCGGCCTCGATCACCATTCTGGGTAACGGGCAAAGCTCACCTCTGACCGTCACACCGGGGACGACTGTGACTTTCACTGTCACGGTCACGGGCTGCCCGCCACAGCCCTCTGATCTCGGCTGGTTCGATGTCTGGAATCTCGGATCTTCACTCACCGCCCAGCCGCAGGACCCGCCGAACGAGTGGCTCACCGCGAACAACGGCTGGCTCTTTACCAACAACCAGAACCGTTACAACAAGGGAAATCTCAAAGGCGCCCTTGACGGGTTCGATCTTGGGGGAACCCCTCCCTGCCAAGCCCCGACATCTCCGGTGACTTACACGTTCAATACTCCGGGCGTCTATACCGTCTGGTATGGGTACAGCGCGTACGACAGCGACCAATATTTCCCCTGCCCCAATCACCCCACGGCCCAAAACTGTCCTTTCGAATCCATAGGAATCTACTACTACTATCTCTACTACTACGGAACCGGTGACGACACAACGATCCTCGACACGAATCAGGCCTCGTTCACGGTGATCGTTTCGAATACCGGAGGCCTCGCGGGCTTTTCCGTGCAGCCCGCAACGACAGCCGCAAGCACCTGTGTCGCGGACGACATCACCGTGACCGCCCTCGATGCGGCCGGGAACACGCTGACGACCTACGGCGGGACCATCACCCTCACGACCTCAAGCGGGCACGGCAACTGGTCGCTCGTCCGGGGACAGGGGACGTTCACCCCCGGCGCTCCGGACAGCGGCACGGCAACCTATTCCTTTTCTCCCTTGGATCAAGGCCAGGCCGTTTTCGCCCTCTCCGACACCCACGCCGATGACCTGACGGCCACTGCAACCGACACCGTGACCGCGATTTCGGGCTCAAGTCCGACGATCGAATATCGTGACAACGTCTTCCTGCTCACGCCGGAGAACCCGCCGGCCGACGGACCGCTCGTCGTCGTCGCCGGACGGCCCGAGACCTTCCAGGCCGAGATGATCGATCGCGACCCGGTCACGGGTAGCTGCGGTCCCGCACCCGGATACGACGCAACATCGCTCAAGGCCTGGATTAGCCGCACGGCCCAGGATCCCGGCGGCGCCGCCCCGACGGCCAACGGCGTCGCCCTTCCCAACGCCGCACCACCGCAAAACAATCTCCCGATCACCTTCACGAACGGGGTGGCCACCTTCACGCTCCAGACGAGCGACGTCGGTCAGTGGAGTATCAACCTTGAGGACAACACGAGCGGCTACGCGCTCAATCTCGCCGACCAGGCGCGGACGATCACAGGCGCAAGCGGGGTCCTCACCGTCCGCCCCTTCGGCTTCGCATGGAGCGCCATCACCGCGGGCGGGACCCCAAATCCCGGGTCAACGACGCCCACCGGCGGGATCTTTACCCAGGCCGGAAGCCCCTTTTCGGCCACCGTGACGGCCGTTCTCTGGGCCCAGGGCGATCCTGCCGACGGCGTCCCTTCCGGCCCGATCGACCTTGCGACACACACGGCGGCTCCCAGCTACGCCTGGACCACGGACCTTGCTTCCGCCGGACCCTACACCCCGAGCCAAGGCGTCCTCGGAACGCTCAGCGGGGGACCTCTCGCCCAGGCAGGTTTCCGGCGCGGTGCGGCCACCGCCAACGACCTCGCCTATTCGGAGGTGGGAAGCGTGAGCCTCGACGCTCAGGCAAGCGATTATCTTGACGCCTCCCAGTACGGAGCCACTCCCGTCGTTGAGGGGCTCAGTTCTCCGGTCGGGCGCTTCACTCCCGACGCCTTCACCGTGAGCGTGAACAACCCCACGTTCGATTCCGGCTGCGGTGCCAACTTCACTTATCTCGGCGAGCCCATGAACTACGCCACACCCCCGGTCGTCACCATCACCGCGGTGAATGCCCAGGGACAGACGACACAGAACTACAGCGACTACGGGACGGGCAACGACTGGTGGAAACTCCCCGAGATCAGCCCGACCTACAGCGACCCGAACGCCCCCGCCAACCTCGGTGTCACCGTCGATTCCGCCGCCGCCTCCTTCGCGCCCGGAACCGAGACAAACACCGCCCCGGGATCCGTGACCGTCACCTTCTCGGGTCCTCTCGCCTACACAATGCCCGACAACGGGACGAAACCCGC
>JAKCBQ010000027.1 GCA_021839245.1 Pseudomonadota bacterium | reverse complement strand
CGGTTGGCGACGAGCACACGGCGGAAGGGGTGCGGCGGTGTCGCGCGCGGGGGAAATGACGGTCCCGTGAGTGTGCGGCGCGTGCTCACGACGGAAACTCCGGCCAGCGCGGAGGGCGTTTTTCGAGGAAGGCGTTGAGGCCTTCCTGTCCTTCGGACGCGGCGCGCAGGCGGGCGATGAGGGCGGAGGTTTCGTGTGCGTGTTCGCCCGGGACACGGCCGCCGGGCCGGGTGTCGCAGGACGCGAGAAGGGCTTTGGCGGCGCGGACCGCCCTCGGGGCGGCCGACCGACAGCCCTCGAGGAGCGTATTGAGAGCCGCTTCGAGCTCGCCTTGGGGATGGTGGGCGTGGATCAGTCCGAGACGTTGCGCTTGCGGGGCATCGAAGACGCCGCCCGTGTAGATCCAGGGCGCGAGCGGGCGTGCGTGTCCGCAGGCGCGGATCACGTAGGGGGCGATCACCGCCGGGACGAGGCCCAGGCGGACTTCCGAAAACGCAAACCGGCAGCCGTCGTCGGCGAGCGCAATGTCGCAGGCGGCGAGAAGGCCGAGACCGCCGCCGTAGGCCACGGTTTCTGCGAGAGCGACGGTCGGAACCGGACAGGAGGCGAGAGTCTCGAGGAGTGCGGCGAGCTCTTCGGCGTCCTTCTGGTTCGTCTCTTGGTCGGATTCGGCCATCCGCCGCATCCAGCCGAGATCAGCCCCGGCGCAAAAGACGCCCTCCGCCCCGCGCAGGACCACGGCGCGGAGGGTGGGCACCCGCGCGGCGGCGAGGAGCGCCTCGTGCAGGCGGCGGACGAGCGGACCGTCGAGGGCGTTTCGGGCACGGGGCCGGTCGAGGACGAGGACCTGGATGTCGGGGCCGTAGGGGTATTCGAGGCGCAGCACGGCTACATCCGGAAGACGCCGTAGTGCCCGCGCGCGCTCGCCTCGGGGTCGGTGCGCATGACGACACCCAAGGCCAGACCCAACACGCGGCGGGTCTCCACCGGATCGAGGATCCCGTCGTCCCAGAGGCGCGCGCTGGCGTGGTAGGGATCACCTTCGGCCTCGTAGCGCGCGCGGATCTCCCGCGCGTAGGCTTCGCGCTCGGCCTCGGGCCAAGTCTCTCCACGCTTCGCGTGGGCTTCCGCGCGGATCTCGGTGAGGACCGAAGCGGCCTGTTCGCCACCCATGACCGAGATCCGTGCGTTCGGCCAGCTCCAGAGAAAGCGGCCGCCGTAGGCCCGTCCGCACATGGCGTAGTTGCCGGCTCCGAACGAGCCGCCCACGAGCACGGTGAGCTTGGGGACGCGCGCGGTGGCGACAGCGTTGACCATCTTCGCACCGTCCTTGGCGATCCCGCCGTGCTCGTAGCGGCTCCCCACCATGAAGCCGGTGATGTTCTGGAGGAAGAGCAACGGGAGCCCCCGCTGTTCGCAGAGCTCGATGAAATGGGTGCCCTTGAGAGCCGATTCGGAGAAGAGGATCCCCTGGTTGGCGAGGATGCCGAGAGGGTAGCCCTCGAGCCGGCCGAAACCGCAGACGAGTGTGGTCCCGTAGAGGGGCTTGAATTCGTGGAACTCGGAGCCGTCGAGGAGGCGGGCGAGGAGTTCGTGCACGTCGTAAGGAGTGCGGAGGTCGCGGGGGAGAACGCCGTAGAGCTCTTCACTCGGATAGCGTGGCGGCACGGACGGAAACGGCGGGCGGGCGCGGGCGGCCTCGGGGTCGGGAACGTGCGCGAAAATCTCGCGCGCGAGCGCAAGGGCCTCGTCCTCGTCGGCCGCGAGATGGTCGACAACCCCCGAGGTTCGGGCGTGCACGTCTCCGCCGCCGAGTGTCTCGGCGTCCACCACCTCGCCCGTCGCCGCCTTCACGAGGGGGGGGCCGCCCAGGTAGATCGTCCCTTGGCCGGCGACGATGACCGCCTCGTCGCACATGGCGGGCACGTAGGCGCCTCCTGCCGTGCACGGTCCAAGAACCACGGCGATCTGGGCGAGGCCGGCGGCCGAGAGTCGGGCCTGGTTGTAGAAGATGCGCCCGAAGTGATCCCGGTCGGGGAAGACTTCGGCCTGAAGCGGGAGAAACGCCCCGCCCGAGTCGACGAGATAGACGCACGGAAGGCGGTTTTCTTCGGCGATCTCCTGGGCCCGGAGGTGCTTGCGGACGGTGATGGGGAAATAGGTTCCTCCCTTGACCGTCGGGTCGTTGGCCACCACAACCACCGTCCGTCCGCAGATGCGGCCGACGCCGGTGACGAGGCCCGCGCGTGGGGCGTCCCCTCCGTAGAGCCCGTGGGCTGCGAGAGGGGCGATCTCGAGAAAGGGTGAGCCCGGATCAAGGAGACGCTCGAGACGCTCTTCGACGAGAAGCCGCCCGCGGTCCTTGTGAAGCCTTCGGGCGCGTTCGCCCCCGCCGAGCCGTGCCTGGACCAGCTCGTTGCGGAGCGTCTCGGCCAGAGTGTGGTGGTGGCGGGCGTTGGCCCGGAATTCCTCGTCTTCGGGGTTGACGCGGCTGGCGAGAGAGGCCATGGAGCGTGTCAGTCGAGACGCTCGACGGCCAGGGCGGTGGCCTCGCCCCCCCCGATGCAGAGTGAGGCGATGCCCCGCCGGAGCCCGCGACGGGCGAGGGCGTGGAGGAGGGTGACCACGATGCGGGCGCCGCTGGCCCCGATCGGGTGGCCGAGGGCGCAGGCCCCGCCGTGGACATTGACCTTCTCGTGCGGGAGGTCGAGCTCCTTCATGGCGGCCAGAGTCACGACCGCGAACGCCTCGTTGATCTCGAAGAGGTCGACGTCGGCGAGGCGCCAGCCGAGACCCTCGGCCAGACGGCGGATGGCCCCGACAGGGGCGGTGGTGAACCACTCGGGTTCCTGACTGTGGGTGGTGTGGGCGAGGATCCGGGCGAGGGGTCTCAGGCCCCAGCGCCGTGCGTCGTCCGCGCGTGCGAGCAGGAGAAGGGCGGCTCCGTCGGAAATCGAGGAAGAACTCGCGGCCGTCACGGTCCCGTCTTTCTGGAACGCGGGCTTGAGCTCGGGGATCTTGGCCGGATTGCTGCGTCCGGGCTCTTCGTCCTCGACGATGGTGGTCTCCTTGCCCTTGCGGTCCCGAAACGTGACGGGGACGATCTCGGCGGCGAAGGCGCCTTCCCTCTGGGCGGCGCGGGCGCGCTCGACCGAAGCGGTGGCGAAGGCGTCCTGGGCCTCGCGGGTGAATCCGTAGCGGGCGGCCGTGCGCTCGGCGAACACCCCCATGCTCAGGTGATCGGCGGCATTTTCGAGCCCGTCGAAGAACATGTGGTCAAGGGCTTGCTGATGCCCCATGCGCCAGCCGCCGCGGACCCGAGGCAGAAGATAAGGGGCGTTGCTCATCGACTCCATGCCGCCGGCCAGAACGAGGTGGGCGGAGCCGGCGCGGAGAAGGTCGTGGGCGAGCATGAGACTTTTCATGCCGGAGCCGCAGACTTTGTTCACGGTCGTCGCTCCGATGCGGGGGGGGAGCCCCCCCAAGAGGACGGCCTGGCGCGCGGGCGCCTGTCCGAGGCCGGCGGGCAGGACGCAACCGATGATCGCTTCGTCGAGACGTTCGACCCGTACGGGCTCGTCGCTTGCGAGGACACGGACAAGTGTGGCGGCGAGCTCCGGGGCGGCAAGTGGTGAGAGCGCTCCGAGGAATGAGCCGATGGGGGTCCGCCGGGCGGCGACGATGACGATGTCGGATTCGTGGCTCACGATGACGGACCTCCCGGCGGTGTGGCGGTGCGCTGCAGCTCGCGGCCGATGAGCATGCGGCGGATCTCGTTGGTGCCGGCGCCGATGTCGTAGAGCTTGGCGTCGCGCAGGAGACGGGCGGCAGGGTAATCGTTGATGTAGCCGTTGCCGCCGAGGCACTGGATGGTCTCGAGCGCGCCGCGCACCGCGTGCTCGGAAGCAAAAAGCAGGGCGGCGGCGGCGTCGACCCGCGACGGCCGGCCTTCGTCGAAGGCTTCGGCGACCCGGTAGGCGAGGGCGCGCGCGGCGCTCAGGCCCGTATAGAGATCGGCGAGTTTGGCCTGCATGAGCTCGAAGTCACCAATCGGACGGCCGAACTGCCGTCGTTCGCGCAGATACGGCAGCGCCGTGTCGAGGCAGGCCTGGAGAATCCCGAGCGGTCCCCCGCTCAGGACGAGCCGTTCGCTGTCGAGTCCGCGCATGAGAACATAGACACCCTCGTGGACGCGACCGAGGATCTGCCCGGGCCCGAGGCGGCAGCCGTCAAAGACCAACTCGCAGGTGCCCGAGGCGCGCATCCCGAGCTTGTCGAGCTTCTGTGCGGTGTGGAAGCCCGGGGTCCCGCGCTCGACGAGGAAGGCGGTGATGGAACGGCTGCCCGCGGTCTTGGGATCGTCGCTGCGGGCGTAGACGATAAAGAGGTCAGCGTCGGGGCCGTTCGTGATCCACATCTTGGTACCGTCGAGGCGCCAACCGTCGCCGTCCGGACGCGCGCGGGTCTGGAGCGAGCCGACGATGTCGGAGCCCGCGCCCGGCTCGGACATGGCGAGCGCCCCGACCCATTCGCCACTCAAGAGCCGCGGCAGATAGCGGCGCTTCTGTTCGGTGTTTCCGTTCAGGGTGAGATTGTTGACACAGAGATTCGAGTGGGCGCCGTAGGAGAGGCCCACCGAGGCGGACGCGCGCGAGATCTCTTCCATGACGACGAGGTGCGCCAGGTAGCCCAAACCTGCGCCTCCGTCTTCGGAGGGCACGGTGGGTCCAAGCAACCCGAGCTCTCCCATGCGTCGCCAGAGCGCGCGCGGGAATTCGCCCGCGCGGTCGAAAGCGTCGGCGTGTGGGGCGATTTCCTCCGCAGCAAAGCGTGCGACGGTGGAGCGCAGGAGCTCGAGATCCTCACGCGCGAGAACGGCCACGGTGCCCGATCTCCCGGAGCGGCTCAGAGGAAGCTCGGCCGCTCGTTCGATCCCAGCGGGAACGGGCGGCGCACGCGGACCGGCCGGGCGTGTTCGGGAAGGTGCCGCGGGCGCAATCCGCGCAGCGCGGTGATCCGCGCTTCGGCCAGGCGATCGGCTGCGAGCCAGGTCGGAATGGACTGCTCCTGAGCGTAGTTGAAAATGCGGGTCATGATGTCGTAGATCCGCCCGACGTGACGCTCGGCACGCGAGCGTTCGTAGCCCTCGAGTTCGTAGGCGACGTTGATGAGCCCGCCGGCGTTGATCGCATAATCGGGCGCGTAAAGAATGTTCTTCCGCCCAAGTTCCGTGCCGCACTCCGTCGTGGCGAGCTGGTTGTTGGCGCTTCCGGCGACGATGCGGCAGCGAAGACGCGGGACCGTCTTTTCGTTGATGCTGGCGCCGAGGGCGCAGGGGGCGAAGACGTCGGCCTTGACATCGTAGATCTCTTCCGGCTTGACGATCTCGAGATCCGGGACGATCTCTTTCGCCTGCGCGAGTCGTTCGGAATCAACGTCGGTGGCCGTCACGTGAGCGCCCTCGTCGCGGATCATGCGTGCCAGGTGCTGGCCGACGTGCCCGACGCCCTGAACGGCGACGCGGCGTCCCTGGAGATCCGGAGTGCCGAAGACCCGCACGAGTGCGGCCTTGAGTCCCTGGAAGGCGCCCCAGGCCGTGAACGGTGAGGGATCGCCGCTTCCGCCCTGCTCGGTGCGGAGGCCCACGACCTCGTCGGTTTCCTGGTGGATGAACTCCATGTCGTCCACCGTGGTGTTGACGTCCTCGGCCGTGATGTAGCGCCCGCCGAGCGCCGCCACACAGCGGCCGAAAGCGCGGAAGAGCGCCTCGCCCTTGTCGCCGGGCTTGGCGATGATGACGGACTTGCCCCCCCCGAGGTTGAGCCCGGCGATCGCCGCCTTGTAGGTCATCCCGCGCGAGAGACGCAGGACGTCGGTGAGGGCTTCTTCATCCGAGGCGTAGGGCCAGAGCCGACAGCCGCCGAGCGCGGGGCCGAGCGTCGTGTCGTGGATGGCGATGATGGACTTGAGGCCGCTGACCGGGTCGTGGAAGTACGAAATCTGCTCGTGCTCGACAAACTCGCGGTGATCGAAAAGACTCATGACAGCTCCTTGAGGAGATCGGGGACACACGCTGCAACACGATCCCCCCGTCGCGATCGAAGGGGGGCAGAAGTGGTGCAACGTGCACAAACACGAATTATACGGCTCCCGCTCGGCTTCTCGAGCCGGGCCGCCCCGCGACGGAGGGAAGAGGGGACGTGATCTCTATAGAATGTAACGAGGTAGCGATCGTGTCGGAGGCTGTCGAATGGGCGCCATGGCCGAGTCTCGGATCCGCCCCGATCCGGCGGGGGGGCGACCGCTGCGCTTCGTCACCGCGGCCTCGCTCTTCGACGGACACGACGCGGCCATCAATCTCATCCGCCGTCTCCTGATCGCCCAAGGGGCCGAGGTGATTCACCTGGGCCACAACCGCTCGGTGGCCGAGATCGTGCACGCGGCGCTTTGCGAGGATGCCGACGCCATTGCGGTCAGTTCCTATCAGGGCGGGCACATGGAGTACTTCCGCTATATGCTCGAGCGTCTTCGGGACGCTCAGGCCTCGGATATTCTCCTCTTCGTGGGCGGAGGCGGGACGATCAGCGCCGAGGAGCGCGCCACGCTCGAGGCCCAGGGGGTGGCGAAAGTCTACAGTCCCGCCGACGGCATGCGGCTCGGTCTCAAGGGCATGATCGAGGACATGTTTTCGCGCGTCCGGGCTGTCGGTCGCAGCCCGCGTCCCCCGGGGAGGGACGAGAAGATCAGCCCGAATGATCCGCGGCGGCTCGGCCAGATTCTCGAATGGCTCAACGGCACGCCCGCCCCCGAGGAGCACGCCCGCCTGCTCGCGGCCTGGCGCCGGCGGCGGGGCACGGCTCTGGTCCTCGGAGTCACCGGGCCGGGCGGAGCGGGCAAGAGCAGCCTCGTCGACGAGCTTCTCCTCCGCTTCACGCTCGCCTTCCCTCATCTCCGCCAGGGGGTGCTCGCGATCGATCCGACCCGCGAACGGACGGGCGGCGCTCTCCTCGGCGACCGCATCCGCATGAACAGCCTGAACGACGGGGCGATCTTCATGCATTCGGTGGCGACCCGCGGTGGGGCTTCGGCGACGACCGAACGTCTTGGCGAGATGATCGATTTCCTGCGTACGCAGGATTTCGATCTCCTCTGGGTCGAGACGGCCGGTTCGGGTCAGGCCGACACGGCCGTCTCCAAGCTCGCCGACGCGACGCTTTACGTGATGACGGCGGAGTACGGTGGGGTTCTTCAGCTCGAGAAGCTCGCCATGCTCGATCACGCCGATTGGGTCGCGCTCAACAAGTTCGAGAAGAGCGGCTCGCAAGACGCACTGCGCGACGTGGCCAAGCAGTGGCGCCGCAACCACGAGGCTTTTACCCTGCCCGACGACGACGTCCCTGTCTACGCCACGCTGGCCGCCCGTGTCCAGGATCCCGGGGTGAACCGTCTCTTCCGCGGCATCTGCGCAACCCTCGTCCGCAAGGACACTCACGGTCCCGATCGCTGGCGCGAAAGCGTCGATTGGCCCACGGGTCTTCCCGACCGCCGGGGTCTCATTCCCGAGAGCCGTCGCACGCACCTCGCCGAAATTGCCGAGCGGGGCCGCAACGAGGCCCACCGCCACGACGCCCGCGCTCAAGCGGCCGCCCGGGCGCAGCACTGCTACGAGGCGCTCGGCGTACTCGGTGATCCCCTGCGTCCGCCCCCGCTCGAGCGCTACCCGGCCGAGGCCCTCGCCGAGTCCGGTGATCGCGGAGGGCTACGCCGCGCCTACAACGAGGCGCTCGACGGCTTGGGTGAGGAGGCACGGGAGGCGCTTCGTGGTTGGGAGACGCTGCTCGAGGAACGTCGGCGTCCGCGCTACCGCTACACGGTGCGCGGACGGCCGATCGAAGGCGACAACTACACGCAGACCCTTTCCGGGCTCAACGTCCCCAAGGTCGCGCTCCCGCGTTTCACCTCGTGGGCGGAGCGGGTTGATTTTCTCGGGCGCGAAAACCTCCCGGGAGCCTTCCCGTTCACGGCGGGGGTGTACCCCTACCGTCGGACGGAGGAGGATCCGACCCGGATGTTCGCGGGTGAGGGGACCCCCGAGCGGACCAACCGCCGCTTTCACTATCTCGCTCGGGCTCAGAAAGCTGTCCGCCTTTCCACCGCCTTTGATTCCGCCACGCTCTACGGGGAAGACCCCGATCCACGCCCCGACATCTACGGGCGGATCGGGAACTCCGGGGTGTCGATCGCCACGCTCGACGACATGAAACGTCTTTATTCGGGCTTTGATCTCCTGGCGTCGAGCACCTCGGTTTCGATGACGATCAACGGACCGGCGCCCGTACTTCTGGCTCTCTTCCTCAATACGGCGATCGACCGGCATATCGAGACGGTGCTCCGCGCCGAGGGTCGGCTCGACGACGCCTTGGCCCGCGCCCGCCGTGCGGGCCCCGAACCCGTCTATCGCGGGGCGCTCCCTGAAGGTCACGACGGGGGAGGACTCGCCCTTCTCGGTCTGAGCGGAGCGGATCTCTTGGATCCCGAGGAGTACGCGCGTCGGGCCGACGAAGCCCTGGCCGTCGTGCGCGGGACCGTTCAGGCCGACATTCTCAAAGAAGACCAGGCCCAGAACACCTGCATTTTCTCGACCGAGTTTGCCCTTCGTCTCATGGGCGACGTCCAGCAGTATTTCATCGATCACGGCGTGCGCAACTTCTACAGCGTGTCGGTGAGCGGTTACCACATCGCCGAGGCGGGAGCCAACCCCATCACGCAGCTAGCCTTCACCCTGGCCAACGGCTTCGCGCTCGTCGAGTATTACCGCGCGCGCGGCATGCGCGTCGATGATTTCGCGCCCAACTTCAGCTTCTTCTTTTCCAACGGCATGGACGCCGAGTACGCGGTCCTCGGACGGGTGGCGCGCCGCATCTGGGCGCGGGCGATGCGCGACGTCTACGGGGCCGGACCGCGCAGCCAGATGCTGAAGTACCACATCCAGACCTCGGGGCGGAGTCTCCACGCGCAGGAGATCCAGTTCAACGACATTCGCACGACGCTGCAGGCCCTCTACGCCCTCTACGACAACTGCCAGAGTCTCCACACGAACGCCTACGACGAGGCCCTCACCACCCCCACCGAGGAATCCGTACGCCGGGCGCTCGCGATCCAGCTCATCATCAATCGCGAGCTCGGTCTCCACAAGAACGAGAATCCGCTCCAGGGGTCCTTCGTCATCGACGCCCTGACCGACCTGGTCGAGGAAGAGGTCTACCGGGAGTTCGACCGTCTGGCCGAACGCGGGGGGGTGCTTGGCGCGATGGAGTCCATGTACCAGCGCGGCAAGATCCAGGAAGAGAGTCTCCTCTACGAGCGCCGCAAGCACGACGGATCGCTGCCGATCGTCGGGGTGAACACCTTTCTCGCACCGGCGCGTGAGGCGGAGGAGCCCGCCGTGGCCCTCATCCGCTCCGACGAGGCGGAAAAGCAGGCGCAGATCGAGGGACTGCGGGCGTTTCATGCCCGCCACGCCGAGCGGGCCCCCGCCGTGCTCGAGCGTCTCAAGGCGGCCGCACGGCGGGGCGAGAACACCTTCACGGTGCTCATGGAGGCGGTGCGCTGCTGTTCTCTCGGCCAGATCACCCACGCCTTCTACGAGGTCGGCGGACGTTATCGGCGGGCGCTGTGAGCCCGACGGCCCGGGGCGATGGGGCAGAGGCGGAGGACGAGCGGCTCCTCGAACGGTTTCTTGACGCCTGCCGGTTCGCCGATGGACTTTCGGCCAATACGGTGGTTTCCTACGCCTTCGATCTTCGTGGCTTTGCCCGTCGCCTCCGCGCGGCCGGGGATCGTCTGGCGACGGCCCGCCCGCCCGCCCTGCTTGCCGGTCTCGCCGCGCTTCAATCCGAAGGTCGCTCTCCGCGCAGCCAGGCCCGCCTGTTGAGCGCGCTCCGCCGCTACTACCGTTTCCTCGTCGCATCGGGGAAACGCCGTGATGATCCCACGCTGGCGTTGGCCCGCCCGCGCCTCGGGCGGCCACTCCCGCGCACGTTGAGCGAGCGGGAGGTGGCGGCGCTTCTCGAGGCTCCGGAGACCGGCACCGCCCTTGGACTCCGCGACCGCGCCCTCCTCGAGATTCTCTATGCCTGTGGGCTGCGGGTGAGCGAGCTTGTGGGGTTGCGTACCGCCGCCTATGGCGCCCGCCAAGGCGTGGTGCGGGTCCGGGGCAAAGGGCGCAAGGAGCGCATCGTCCCTGTGGGGGAGGAAGCCCGACTGTGGCTCGAGCGTTACCTCGGCTCCGCGCGGCCGTTCCTTCTCGGGGCGCGCGAGTCCCCGTGGCTTTTCGTGAACGCCCGCGGTGGCCCCCTCACCCGTCAGGGCGTGTGGACCATCCTTCGCGCCTACGCTCTACGCACGGGGCTCGAGAAGCGCGTGAGCCCCCATGTCTTTCGGCACGCGTTCGCCACGCATCTCGTCGACCGCGGCGCCGATCTCCGTGTCGTACAACTCCTCCTTGGGCACAGCGATCTTGGGACGACCGAGATCTACACCCACGTGGCGCGGCAGAGACTCCGGACACTCCATCGTCGGCACCATCCGCGCGGCTGATGGGGCGCGTGTGTGTGTCGGTTCAGCGTTCGAGAAGAGGAAGTTTGTCGGGTTTCCCGTCCCACTCCTGGGCGTCGGGAGGCGGCTCCTTGCGCCGTGTCAGCGTCGGCCAGGTCTTGGCGAGTTCGGCGTTGAGCTCGATGAAATTCGCCTGGTCCTCGGGGACCTCGTCCTTGGGAAAGATCGCCTTGGCCGGGCACTCCGGCTCGCACAGGGAGCAATCGATGCACTCGTCCGGGTCGATGGCGAGGAAGTTCGGGCCCTCGTGGAAGCAGTCCACGGGGCAGACTTCGACGCAGTCGGTGTATTTGCACTTGATGCAATTTTCCGTGACGACGAAAGTCATGACGTTTCGCCTTGCGAGAGCAGCAAAGGGCGGGGAGATTATGCCACAAAGCCTTGTGTCGCCGAGTCGGCGGGGGCGGGCGCGAGGGGAGAGAGCGTGATCTCGTGAAGCGGGAAACGGCCCCGCGCGCGGTCGGTCGTGTAGCGCTCAAGGGTGTAGCGTACGCTGCGGAAGGCGAGCTCTTCCCAGGGGATTTCGCCGTTTGCAAAAAAGCGGACCTCGAGGGTCTCGTCTCCCTCGGGGCGGGCGAGCGAATGAATCCGCGCCCGGTAAAAGACGTGGACCTGATGGATGTGGGGGATGTCGATGAGCGTGTAGAGGTGGAGTGTCCGCAGGCGCGCGCCGGCTTCCTCGAGGGTTTCGCGCCGGGCCCCCATGGCCATCGCTTCGCCGTTTTCGAGGAAGCCCGCCGGGAGCGTCCAGAGCCCCTTTCGGGGCTCGATGGCCCGCCGGCAGAGAAGGATGCCACGGCGGGGGTCCTCGGGGAGCGTCCCGACGATCAGGCGCGGGTTCTCGTAGTGGACGTGGCCGCAGGCCGGGCAGACCAGCCGCTCGCGGCTGTCGCCCGGAGGGACGACCGCCTGGAGGATCTCGCCGCAGAGGAAACAGTGGGGCATGGTTCACCTCGGCGTGCCGCCGCCCGGGCCGGCGGGAAGAGCTGGTGCGAGAGGAGGGACTCGAACCCTCACGATCTTGCGATCGGCGGCTTTTGAGACCGCTACGTCTACCGGTTCCGTCACTCTCGCGGCGCGACGCGCTCGGCACGAGCGGCCCCGGCGTTCGTGCACGGCCCATTATAAGAATTCAGGCCGCGGGGGAACGCCCCGGCTTGCGGTCAAAGCGTGTAGATGAGAGAGACCGACGTGTAGGTGTCGGTCTTGGCCAGGCCGGGGAGAACGTTCGAGTTGTGCTCGAGCGTGTACGAGAGGGAGATGGCGAGGTTCCCGGCGATGTGGGCGGTGAGCGACGTGACCGCCTCTGAGTAAATGTCGTCTGTGCCTCGCGCTACGCTCAGGCGTTCGGAGAGATGGCTCAGGCGGTTCAGTTTCCAGCGGTAGCCGAGGGCTACGCGCTCGATGGCGGAGGTTCGCGCGGTGGTGTTGACGAGTACACTGTGTCGCGCCCCGACGCCGAGAGAGGCGTCGAGTTCCTGGCCCGCCGCGTGGAAAAGACGACGCCCGTAGCCGAGGGCCGCGGTTTCGCGGTGGAGATAGCCGCTGAAGGGGTTGCTGTAGTACTCGAGGAGGGAAAAGACATAATTGCTCTTCGTGAGCGCGTAGCTGGACTCCCAGTCGCCGGTTCGTGTGCTCGTGTTGACCGCGCCCTGGGCGCTGCCTTGAACGACGTGAAAATCGAGAATGTTGGTCCACGCGCCGTCGTGATTTACCAGATACACCTGTCCGTTGAAGTTGCTCGAGGATACGCTTCCGGTGGAGGCGAGGTAGCCCACGGAAACGGTCCCTTGCCAGCCTTCTTTTTTCTTGGCGTGCTTCGACCCCGGAGGGCGCAGGCGGAGCGAACGCCAGCCGTAGCTGGCGTGGGCCAGAGGCGCAAGGCTCGCGCCCAATACGAGTGCAAGGAACGCCTGCCCGAAGCGGCGGCGAAGGGGAGCGGAAGGCATCATCGCACCCCAGTCTACCAAGAGTTTCACCGAGGAAGGGAGGCTCGTGAACATCGAGGCTTTTGACTACCCGCTCCCCGAGGCGGCGATCGCCGCCCGACCGACCCAGCCGCGAAGCGCCTGCCGACTTCTCGTGGTCGAGAGGGACACGCTCCATGAGGCCCGCTTCGGCGAGCTCATCCGCTGGCTCGTACCGGGCGATCTCGTTGTGGTGAACGACACCCGAGTTTGGCACGCGCGCTTTCGGGCGCGGCGCCCCGGTGGGGGGCGCGTGGAGATGCTCCTCGTCGGGCTTGAAAGCCCCGAGCGGGCCCTCGCCCTCGTCCACGGAGCGCGCCGCCTCCGTCCGGGAATGCTGCTCGAGCTTGAAGGGGGTGCCACGGTCGAGGCCGTCGAGCGGCGAGGGGAGCACTGGTGTCTGCGCGATCCCGGGGGCGCTTGGGAGACACTGATGGAGCAGCATGGGCATGTCCCGATCCCCCCTTATCTCGATCGGGAGGACGCCCCGAGCGACACCGTGGATTACCAGACGGTTTTTGCCCGCGTTGCGGGTTCGGTCGCGGCCCCGACCGCGGGGCTCCACTTCGATGCCGCGCTCCTCGGCCGGTTGACCGAGGTTGGCGTCGAGGTGGCGACGCTCACCCTACACGTCGGGGCGGGCACCTTCAGTCCGGTGCGCACGCAACGCATTGAGGACCACCGCATGCACGCGGAGACCTACGCGATCCCGGAGGAGCTCGCCGGGCGACTCGCCGCCGTCCACGCGGCCGACCGACGGGTGATCGCCGTCGGGACGACGGTCGTCCGCGCGCTCGAGAGTTACGCCCGTACGCCGGCCGGTGGGAGGGGTGCGCCCTGGGCGGGCGAGACCGATCTCTACATCCGCCCGGGATTCCGTTTCGCCCTGGTGGATGCGCTCGTGACGAATTTCCATGCCCCGCGCTCGTCTCTTCTTGTTCTTGTCGCCGCTTTGGCGGGCCGCGAACGGATGCTTGCCGCCTACCGCCACGCCCTCGATCACGGCTACCGGTTCCTGAGCTACGGGGACGCCATGTTCATCACCGGCCGCCATGCACTTTGAGGTTCTGGCTCGGGACGGAGAGGCGCGCGTGGGGCGGCTCACGACAGCGCACGGGAGCCACGAGACTCCTCTCTTCCTCCCCGTCGGGACGTACGGGGCGGTCAAGGGCGTTCCCGTGGGTCTCCTCCACGCGGCGGGGGTGCGGGCGCTTCTGGCGAACGCGCTCCATTTGGCGCTCCGTCCCGGAGCCGAAACCCTGGCGCGCCTCGGAGGGCTTCACGCGTTCATGGGTTGGGACGGACTCATCCTCACCGACTCCGGAGGCTATCAGGTGCTGTCGCTGGCCGCGCTTCGGCGTGTGAGCGAGGAGGGGGTCCTCTTCCGCTCCCCCGTCGACGGGCACGAGATCCTCTTCACCCCCGAACGGGCCGTGGACGTCCAGCACGCCGCCGGAAGCGACATCCTCATGGTTCTCGACCACGTCCTCGCGCACCCCGCCCCGGCGGAGCGGGTTCACGACGCGGCCGAGCGTTCGCTGCGCTGGGCCCGCCGCTGTCTTGAGGCCCACGGTGATCACCCGGGGGCGCTCTTTGCGATCGTCCAGGGAGGGGCCGATCCCGAGCTCCGCCGCCGACAGGCCCAGAGTCTTCGCGAGGCCCCCTTCGCGGGCTTCGCCCTGGGCGGCCTCGCCGTCGGCGAGAGTCCCGAGGAGAGGCGTGCGGTCCTGGCGGCCTGCGTTCCCGATCTCCCGCTGGGGCGCCCCCGTTACCTCATGGGCGTCGGTCGACCGGAGGATATCGTCGAAGGCGTGCGCCACGGGATTGACCTTTTCGATTGTGTGATCCCCACCCGTCACGCGCGTAACGCCCATCTCTTCACCGCCGAAGGGGTGCTGCGCTTGCGGCAGGCGCGCTACGCCGAAGATCCTCGGCCGCTCGACGAACGCTGCGGCGGGCCCTGTTGCCGCCACAGCCGGGCGTATCTTCGGCATCTCGACCGCTTGGGCGATCCCCTCTTCGTGACCCTGGCCAGCCTGCACAACATCGGCTACTACACGGCGCTCATGGAGGCTCTCCGGACGGCGATTCGCACCCGTGCGCTCGACGGTTTCGAGACCGCGCGGACCCTCGCGTCCTACGGCATTCCGTGCGATAATGCCCAACCTTGAGAATCCCGCCCCGCGAGGAGATGGTTGTGTCCTTTCTCGTTCCGAACGCTTGGGCCGCCGCCGGCGCCGCTCCCCACGGCCAGAGCCCCTGGTCACTCCTCATCTTTTTCGTCGTCATTCTGGCCTTCTTCTACTTCCTGGCCATCCGCCCGCAGGTGAAGAGGCAGAAAGAACACAAGAAGCTCATCGACGCCCTCGCCGTGGGTGACGAAGTGGTGACCCAGGGAGGGATTCTCGGTCGGGTGCTCCGGCTCACGGATCAGCTGGCGGTGCTCGACATCGGCAAGGGGACGGAGCTCACCGTCCAGCGCAACGCCGTCGTCGCCGTCCTCCCCAGGGGCAATATCTCCTTCTAACTAATTCCTCGTTCCGCTTCGGAGCCCCTCCTGGGACCCCCGCGTCATGCTCAATCGTTACCCGCTGTGGAAAAACCTGACCGTCGTTCTGGTGACGTTCCTTGCCGTTTTCTTCGCCTGGCCGAACATCTACCCGAAGGCGCCGGCGCTCGACGTGACCCGGATCGGTGCGAACACGCTGCCCGCGGGCACCTTGGCGCGGATCGAACGCATCCTCAAGGACGCCCATCTTCCGGTCCTCCAGGTGCGGCACGCCGCCCACGACGCCGTCGTGGTGTTCCGTGCCCCGGCGCTGCAGCGTCGCGCTCTCACTTCCCTCAAGAAGCGCCTCGGCGATGACTACTCGGTGGCGCCCAATCTCGTGACCCTGCTTCCGGGCTGGATGCGCTCGCTCGGCCTTCGGCCGATGCCCGAAGGCCTGGATCTTCGCGGGGGCATCTATTTCCTTCTGAGCGTCGATACCCACGCCGCCCGTCACGAGGCGCTCGAGAACGACCGCGTCGAGACCCAAGTGCTCTTGCGCCGCCACAACATCCACTT
>JAKCBQ010000094.1 GCA_021839245.1 Pseudomonadota bacterium | reverse complement strand
GAGATGGTTCCAGCGCGCGATGGCGGCGATGGTGAGGCGGTAACGGTGAGCGATGGTCCAGAGGCTGTCTCCAGGCTGGACGGTGTAGACCGCGGGCGGGGTGCCCGAGAGGGATCCCTCTGGGATCTCGTCCTGGGCGCGACGCGACCAGACGACGAGCCGCTGGCCCGGATAAACAAAAGCTTGAGGGTTGATGCCGTTCCAACGGGCAAGCTGGGTGATGCTGACCCCGTAGCGTTGGGCGATGGTCCACAGGCTGTCGCCCGGCGTCACGTAGGCGATCAGGCGGTGCAGGCGGACGAGATCGCGCCGGATCGACCCCACGCCCGGCGTGCGGTTGACCGTGTAGGCGTAATAGTCGTCGCCCGGCGACGGCACGCTCAGGAGCTGACCGATGCGGATGAGCGGTGAGCGGAGGCCGTTGTGGGCCATGAGCACCGGGACGGGGATCCCGTAGCGGTTGGCGATGGCGTCGAGCGTATTGCCCGGCTGCACCCGATAGAAGGTCCAAGCCACCATCCGCCGGCGTGGGAGGTGCGCGAGGGCGGTTTCAAACCCGGTCTTGAGTTTCCGGGGGACGACGAGGCGGTTCGGGCCGGCCGGATCCGTCGCCCAGCGGTTGAAGCCGGGGTTGAGGAGGTAGAGTTTTCGCAGGCTGATCCCGAGAAGGTGCGCGGCGAGGCCCAGGCTCATCTGTGCCTTCAGGTGGACGACCGCGAGGTACGGACGGTTCGGGATCGGCGGGAGTTTGATGCCGTAGCGCTTCGGGTGCGCGACGATCTGGCGGAGAGCGAGGAGGCGGGGAACGTAGCCCTCGGTCTCGGGCGGAAGATTGAGCGCCCAGTAGTCCGTTGGGAGACCTCGTTCGCGGTTGTAATCGATCGCCCGCTGGACGGTGACGGCTCCCGAATTGTAGGCCGCAAGGGCGAGAAGCCAGCTTCCGAAGCGTTGGTGAAGCTGGCCGAGGTAATCCAGGGCGGCGCGTGTCGAGGCGATGACGTCGCGTCGTCCGTCGTACCACCAGTCCATGCGCAGGCCGAAGAGGCGCGCCGTCCCCGGGATGAATTGCCAGAGACCGGCCGCCCGTCCGAACGAGTAAGCGAAGGGATCGTAGGCGCTCTCGACGATGGGAAGAAGAGCGAGCTCGGTCGGCATATGCCGTTTCTTGAGGGCGTGGACGATGTAGTAGAGGTAAGGCTTGGCCCGGTAGGCCGTGCGGATCATGTAGCCCGGATGCTCTGTGTACCACTCGCGCTCGACGCGAATGCGGGCGTTGTGGAGATCGGGTGGATGAAACCCCCGACGGATGACGCTCCACAGGTTGGCGACGTGCGAGTGCGGGGAGTAAACGAGGTCCCGCCAGCGGATCAGCGGGGGGCCGTGGAGCCCCGCCTCGGGCGGAAGCGGTTCGTTCTGCGGGAGTCCGCGGTGGAGAGACGCGGCGGACCGTGAGGAGACCGCAGGATGCCGCGAGGGCAAGAGGCTGCAGGCCGAGGCCAGGAGAGCGACGAAAGCCACGGTGGCGGCGAGGCGCGCGCGCCGCCCGCCGCCCGCGCGTACGGGTCTTCGGTCCGGGGTCGCGGATGGTGGTGTGTTCATGTCATTCCTCCCTCGAACAGGGCTTACCGGTTCTCTACGCGGACGACGAAACAGTCCTTCCAGCATCTCAGATTAGCAAAAATCGCGACCGGATCGTGGGCGGGGGGTCCTCCCCGCGCCCGGACCACCCTTCGGATCGCGGGGTCTTCGAGACGAAGAAAGGGGTTGAGTGCCCGTTCTCGCCCGAGCCGTACGGGCAGCGTCGGCCGCCCCCGCTGGCGGAGAGCCTGCACCTCCTCACGGTAGCGGAGGAGAGCGTCGTTCTCGGGTTCGAGATCGAGGGCGAAGGCCAGGTTGGCGGCCGTGTATTCGTGGGCCGGGTAAACGAGGGTGGCCGGATCGCGCTTTTGCAGGCGCGCGAGGGAGGCCACCATCTCCGCCGCCGTTCCCTCGAACAGCCGGCCGCAACCGATGCTGAAGAGGGTGTCGCCCGCAAACAGATGGCCGTCGGCCGTGGCGTAGGCGAGATGATCGCGCGTGTGTCCGGGAACGGCGAGGACCTCGAGTTCGACGCCACCGGGGAAGCGGACGATCTCGCCGGCACGGCCGATACGCCCGTGCGGGATCCCCGCCTCGGCGCTTGTCACGATCACCCCTTCGGGGGAGAGGAGCGGGGCGAGCGCGCGTACCCCCCCGGTGTGGTCGGCGTGATGGTGGGTGACGGCGATGCCGGCGAGCCTGAGGACGTGCGCCTCGAGCCAGCGGCGCACGGGCTCCGCTTCGCCGGGATCGATGGCGATCGCCGTCTCGCCCCGGCGGATCATCCAGACGTAGTTGTCGCGAAGGACCGGGACGGCCGCAATGTCGGTGTCCATGAAACAGAGAGGGGGGAAAACTGGCGGGCCCGACACCCATTGTAGGCGCCGCATGTCCCCTGGCTCTCGTCCGCGCCGCGTCCGTCCCGGAGAACTGTCGCCACGCCCCGAAAGCTGGGGGCGGGACGGTGGGCGTCGGCGCGGCCGGGAGTGTGCAAAGATAGAGTCGGGCGCCGTTCGGCGGGAGAAGAAGCCGGGGGCGGTTCGTCCGAGGTCGTCTCCGCCGGGAGTTCAACCCTCGAGGAACTCGCGCCGATCGAGGTCCTTGGCCTCCCCGACGAAGACGAAATGAGAGAGTGCGTGCGAGATTTGGACACCGTGATTGCCCGCTCGGGGAGCGCGACCGTCGTGTCGTGTGCTGAGTCGGCCCGGCGGATGCTTCGATACGAAGTGCCCCTCCGGCCGTTTCATGTGCGTGCGGACGGCGGAGTTCCCCGCCGCGACACGGGGACCCGCCGCCGCGAGGCGCAGGCTCTCAGGGCGCTCCTCACCCGCCTCCCGGGGCATCTCGGACTCGTGGTTCTCCCTCCCCACGACCGTTCCCTCGCCTTGGGAGCGCTCACGCGCTGGCGGCTCGTCTCCTGGAGGCTCGGCGACCCCTT
>JAKCBQ010000093.1 GCA_021839245.1 Pseudomonadota bacterium | reverse complement strand
GCGGCGGCGTAGGTCTGCGCCTCTTCCCAAACACCCTCCTCGAGATCGAATTCCGCGGGCGCGGCGACGGTGACCCGCGCGCCGAGACTGGCGGCGGTCAGAAGAAAGGAGTTCGCCACCGCCTTCGGCAAAGGTTTCACGTGAGGCACCCAGCGGAGAAGAACCGAGCGTCCGGCGAGAGATCCGTGATGACGTTCGATCGTGAGGACATCGGCCAGCGCCTGGCACGGGTGTTCGCGTCCCGACTCCATGCTGACGAGCGGGATGGGGCTTCGTTCGCGCAGGGCGGCGAAAAGCTCGTCGCGGTGGTCGTCGCGGTCATCCTCCAGGCGGGCGAAGGCGCGCACGGCCAGGGCGTCGACATAACGGCCGAGGACGCCCACGGCGTCGTCGACGTGTTCGACCGCCGTCCCGTCCATGCGCACCCCGCGACGCGTCTCGAGCGGCCAGAGGCCGCGGGCGGCGTCGAGTGTGAGCGCATGACCGCCCGCGCGGTGGAGCGCGCATTCGAAAGACACGCGGGTCCTCAGGGACGGAGCGAGGAAAAGAAGACCGAGGATGCGCCCCTGGAAATCGGCCCGGGCGTGTCCCTCGCGGTAGGCGCGGGCCCGCTCGAGAAGCGGACGCACACCGAGCGGGGCGGCGTCGGCCAATCGGAGAAAGTGACGCACGACCCTAGGCCCCGGCGGCCGCCGCAGGAGGGGGGAACGCGAGAAGCGCGCGCGCCAGGCGCGCGACCTCACGCCGTCCGACGATCACGGGCGGCATGAGGCGGACGACATCCGGATCACGACTTCCTCCGGTGAGGATGCGCTGCGCGAGAAGATGCCGACGCAGTTCGGCGCCCCGCCCCCGAACCTCGAGACCCAAAAGAAGACCACGCCCGCGAAGCACGAGATCGGGACGCGCGGTCAGGCGACGACGCAGGTCGTCTTCGACCGCCTGGGCGCGCGAGGGGACATCGAGACGCTCGAGTTCGCTGAGAGTCGCGAGGATCGCGCGCGAGGCGAGCGGGCCTCCGCCAAACGTCGATCCGAGACTCTGCGGACCGAGACGCTCACGAACCGCGCGTCCCACCACGACGGCCGCGGCCGGAACACCTCCGGCGAGGCCCTTGGCCAGCGTCAGGACGTCGGGCGCGAGTCCGAGCGTGTGGGAGAGGAACCAGGACCCGCACCGCCCGAGACCGCTCTGGATCTCGTCGGCGACGACGAGGGCACCGCCCTCGTGGGCGCGACGGGCCACGGCCCGGTACCAGCCGTCGGGGGCCGTGCGGATCCCGGCCATCGACTGAATGGGCTCGAGGATCACCGCCGCCACCCGCGTCCAGTCGACCGTCCCGAGCGCGCCCTCATCGCCCCACGGAAGGAAATCCACCGGCGCGAGGAGATCGGTGAACGGCGCTCGCAGGATCGGGTCGTCCGTCACCGAAAGCGCGAGGAGCGTGCGTCCGTGAAAACTCCCTGTGAAGGCCACGAAACGCTTGCGTCCCGTCACCTCGACCGCAATCTTGAGAGCGTTCTCGTTTGCTTCGGCACCGGAGTTACAGAAGAAGACCCCGCCGCCTTCGACACCGGCCCGGGCGAGCAGACGGCGCGCGGCCTCCTCGCGGAGGCCGAGACGCACCGCCGTCGAATAGAAGACGAGACGGCGAAGCTGCCGCGAGAGCGCGCGAGCGAGAGACGGCGGGCTGTGCCCCAGGATCGCGACGCAGTGTCCACCGTACCAGTCGCTGTAGCGGCCGCCTTCCCGGTCGATGACCTCCATCCCGCGGCCGCGGACGATCTCGAACGGCCAGAGAGGGGCGGGTCCGAGAAGAGGCGAAAGTGAAGAAGGATTGGATAGCACTTGAATAAAGCACTGATGACTAAGTCAGTATGGATATTATACACTAAATTTCATGCATAAATGTTATAATATTGCACGTTTCTCGAGCCATCGTGGTTCCCGACAATCTCGATACTCTTTCATGTACATTCATATATTCATCCCACATTGATTTCCCCGAGCCCACGCCATGGGATTACGCCACAGCCGTGAAGTCGACGCTCTGATCGAGGATCTCCTGGACAAGGAGGAAATCGTTGATCAGAAGGCGTTGCTCGCCCGTTTGGCCGAACACGACGTGCACATCGCCCAACCCACGCTGTCGAGACGGCTCGACCGCATGGGGATCCGCAAGATCCACGGCCGTTACCGCAAGGTCAGCCTCGAGGAACGCAACGCCGCCTTTCCCCCGTTCCGCGTTCAGTCCTGCCCCCCGAACCTGCTCCTCGTACGCACGGACGCGGGCTTTGCCCAGCCGCTGGCGCTCAGGATCGACCGGCTGGCCATCGAGGGTCTTTTGGGCACCGTCGCCGGCGACGACACCATTCTGATCGCCGTCGACGTGAGCGTCGTCGATCTCGCGGAGTGCGGCGCACGCCTGAAACGCGAACTCGAATCGCCGGCGAACAGCCCCAGGAAGATCGCTTCCGGCTAGGCCCATAGAACGGCGTGACCGACCGGACTCAGACGCGCCCGGGCACACGTTCCGTCAGCCGATAAAGGGGACCATCCCCCCCGCGGCTGACCCAGCGCAAGACCCCATCGCCCTCGAAGAGGGGGAGTTCCTTCTCCTCCTGATCCAGGACCCGCCACAAGCGCCAGGGGGAGAGGCTTCCCGCCGCCTCGAGCACCGGACAGACGGCGAGAGCGGGATCGTCGTCCGGGGACGGATTCGCCGGACGGATATTGAGAGCGGTCCACGGGGCTTGCCAGGCGTCGAGTCGGCACGCCACGCTGTAGAGACAGGCCAGAGCCTCAGACCCGGACTCCGTCCGTCCGTCGCAGAAAAGAACGTAACGTGGAGGACGAGAGGCCCAGGCTTGCGTGAGGAGCGGACGCGCGGCGGCGGCCGATGGGGCGCGCAATACCACGGCCCGGCGTCCCACGCTCCCCTCGGCCCAGGAGGCGAGCCACGGAGGACATTCTCCGGTTCCGGCCATGGTCACGAGCGCAACACGCGCGACCTCCG